>NZ_FNCU01000001.1:0-937657 GCF_900099855.1 Bradyrhizobium sp. Rc2d
GGGTGCTCTTAGAAATGGTTCCGAGTGCTGTTCGTTTCCTCGTTCGAATGGAGGCCTGCGTCGCGATCCCAAGGAACGAAAGCGCCTGCCAAGGCTTTGGAAGAACACGAGACCGCCGCTCGCCGTTACCGATACGGCGCAGATCGCGGGATAGCCAAAGGCCGCTGCGAGCGGTCCGCTGTTCTGAATGCAAGCGCTCGCGTAGATAGCCAAAAGCGACGGTCTCCGGTTCCTTGATTAGGGCAGCCGTACTCGCAGGCGGAGAAGCTGCGAGAAAGGGGTAGGCACGGAGTTCCGTTATGCCCCGCCCCATCGACATAGACCATAAATACAGCCGGGCAATCGCTAAAGAGATCGGCGAGAAATTGCGCGCGGCGCTGAAGCCTGAGCCGGACCAACCAGAGAGCCTTAAAACGCAAATCGAACGGCTTCGGAAACTAGAGGAGCGCGCACCGACAATCGTTCCCGGTACTGAGCATGGGAACAAATCTCGCCGTTGAGCCGTCTGCGAGGTTCCAAGCAATTCGATAAGGAACACCTTCCGGTGCACTGCTTTGGGCTTTGAAGAAATACGGGATGCCGAGCCATGCCACGTTACTTTTTCGATTTGCGCGACGAAAACGAACTGATCCCCGATGAGGAGGGATTGGAGCTTTCTGGCTTCCCCGCCGTACAAGCGGAGGCGGCGAAGTCACTTGCCGATATGGCGAGAGATGCGGTGCACACCTCCCTCCTTCCGGCACCCGGCAAGCGCCACATGGCGATCGAGGTTCGGGATGGCTCCAGTCCTGTGTTGCAGGTGAAGTTCACCTTTGAGGTCGAGCCGCTATAGCAGTGAGGCCGCTCAGTTGGTGCAAACCGGCTTTATCGGAGAATTCGTGGATGTGTAGGCTACACGCCCTCAAGCGTGATCAGCATATCGAGATCACTCGTGCTCTCTTTGCGTAATTTTATGAGCGGCTGATACTCAGGCGAGTTGTACCAAGCGTCGAGCGATTGCTTGTCCGGGAATTCGATGATGACAACGCGGTCTGGCTCCCAGTGACCGCCTTCGGGGAATTGATGCGCGTTGCCCTTGGTCAGATAGCGCCCGCCATATTTTTCGATCATCGGCCCAACCTTGACCCGGTACTCCTCGAATACGGCGGGCTCGGTGATGAGGTGCTCAGCGATCACGTAAGCCTTCGGCATGGCCGCTCTCCGGCATCGTCTCCGGCCAGAAGCCTATCACGGATCGTGGCTCTGTCCCAAAGTGGTTCTGTCCCAAAAGTGGAGAGCCGCGATCTCCGCCGGTTCGCGGACATCGGTTTGAGCAATCTCGATCGACACTCCCGAAAGCAGCCAGCCTTGCCGGGGCAGGACAGGCTGTAACGTCGGTGAGTTGCTTGAACTTTGAAAAATCTTGGCCGGAATTGAGGCGGTGCCTAACGGGGCGGCTGTAATTCAGCCGACGCCATCCACCTATCCATCCGAGACACCGTTTCGATCTGGCGCAGTCTCCGCTCGATCAATTCGCGCTGTTGTTGTTGGCTCGTATTTTCCAATTGCACTTCGAGGCAAGCTTTTTCAGCGGACAAGAGTTCGCGAAACGTGTGTGGGATAGAGCGCTTGCGATGCATCGCTCTCGCCTCTGTAACGTTCGGCGGGAGAACGGTTGATCTCTCAGCCACCGGCGGCCAAGTTAGTTTGCCGGTGATGCCCGTTAACGAACAAGCCGGCGGAGGGGTTCAAGCTGGAACCGCCATTGCTAACCGAACTCATTTTGGTGGTTGTAGCCCGCGTGAGTTCAGCCACTCAAATATGTGGGAACCTGTCTCGGCTTGGCGGGCCCTGCGGACAAGGCGCTCGCGGTCAATGCCCGGCGGGGTGCCTTGAGCCTGCTTGCGCAGCCGTCGTGCTTGCTCTGCAAGGCGTTCGTCAAGCGGACTTGTTTGTGTCAAACGATGAGGCTCTGGCATTTGCTCCATCCCTTCGAGCACTGGCGGGAGCGCAACCGGCGTTCTCATCACCGATAACTGCCAAGGCTTCGCGCGGCGACAGCATAGTGTGCGCCCGGAAACTGAGCAGCGCCAGAACAAAAACGTTAAGTGTCAACTGGCCCTGCGATGCAGCATGCGATCTGCGCCATTTCATCGGGTCCTACCGATTGCGGCGAGGACCGGGGGGGACGCGCGACCGCCCTCTTTGAGAATATTTCACCTGGACGATTTTGCAGTTTGATTACGTGGGAGCGCCGCCTGTGCGCTGTCGGCGGGGCCTATGGAGGACTGCGCAGGCTCGCGTACGCGCCGGTAAACGGCTCGTACCCCATTTACCGGGGCAAAGAGCAAGTGGCGGTCGCTTAGGCACGAAAGTCTCGACGACCTCTCTGATCGGTGAAGTCGGGTCAGTGGACAGTAGCGGACTTGATGTGCTCAGCCTGAGTTCTTCGCATTTTCGAACCCAACGCGGACAGGAGGTCATTAGATAGTCAGCCACGTTGTCCAAATCGAAGAAGTGTTTGAGGTTGCAGGCGGCTGCGCACAGCGCGAGACTGGACAGGTTCGCCGGGGAGGTCTGTCATGAGTATGTTGGCAGGTCCGGCTCGGCCTCCGCGCGGAGAGAATGATGTCGCTTTCATGGCGGCAGCGATCTTGGCAGGCGCGGTATCGGTCGGGTTGTTTGCATTGGCAATATTCTCCGCCGCTGTTTGATGCACAGTTGGGAGAAGCATTTGCAAAGAGCGCGCCGAATACGCGGGCTCTCGCGGGATCCTGTCGTACGTCTGAAATCAGCACAGCCCGCTCTTGCGAGGGGCTGCACTCGACATGGTACGCGGCGGACAGGGAGGAGCACCGCCCATCCGCCGCGCCGAAAGCGCCGCCTGCCCATGCGCGAAACCGGCGGCGCATCTCGAAAATCTCACTGACCGAAATGGCGAATGACGCCAGCCTCGCCCGCGCCCTCGCGCGGCTCCGGCGAAGGCGCGGCGACCCACTCGAATTGCAGGATCGCGCGCAGATCGCAATCAGGCCGATAAGCCACGGGCAGGCCCTGCGACTGCGCGAGCGCGATCAGCAAGCATTCCTCGCGCGAAGCCGCGAGAATATCGGCCAGCACCTCGCTTTCTTTCTCGGCGCGGGATTTGGCATCGAGGGCGGAGGCATCGTCGGCGCATTCGTCGATCTCGCCGGACAGCCGCTTGATCATGCCTTCTCGATCCCACCAACACATGAACGCGACGACGTTGGTTAGCTGCCCGAAGCCGATAGCGCCAGGAGCGACGTTGAAGATATCGCACTGGAAACGTTCGAGAGGCCAACGAATGGGCTCGCCGCACTCGATGCTGCTGGCCGCGTCCGGCCGTCCCTGCTCCGCCAGCGCCTCGACTTGAGCGATCATGGCCGCCTTGCGAACCGCGCTCGGATGGGGCGCGCAGCGGACGCGGTTCAGATCGCTTTCAAGCTCGCGCAGCCTGCGGCGACGATTTTCGACGGCGTTGAGGACATCTCCTTTGAAAGCCGGTATTTCACCGTCCACCATCTTGGCGACAGTGCCCGCCGGACGCACGGCGATCGCCTGCTCGATATTTCGCAGCAATTCGCCTAGGTGCTTGCCTTCGGCAGACCGCGCCTCTTTAACGGCTAAAAGCCGGTTGAGATTGCCGCGCGCCTGATCCATCTTCTCTTGCTCGGCGACGACCTGCGGCGCGTCGCTACCGAGATTGAAGCCGCCTTCGCCGCGCGGTTTTTGCAATTCGGCGATGCGAGCCTCGTGCTTGAAGATTTCGGCGCGCAGCGCCTGTTCGTTTTCGAAATCAACGCGGTACAGCAGTGTGAATTCTTCGCGTCGGCGTCTCAGGTCCTCAACTGTTTCGCGCGCTGCCGGGGGCAGCAGGTCCAGCGGATCGCCGGTGTTGATCACGAGCATGCCGGGGATCGGGCCGGAGACAATGCTCGCGCTGGCATCGCCTGCCGCGAAGCCCATCGCCTCGTTGCTGATCGCTGGCCGGTCGTGGCCGAAACCATAGTGCTGATACCGATCCGCCATGGTGTCACCTCGCTCGATGATCGACGACGCGATCACAGCGCGGTTCATTTGCAGCGAATAGTCCTAGCTCGTTGCAAAGATCGTTATGAGATGGTCCCATTTGAAACAGCAGCATCGGCCTTGCGCTTCGCCAGCCAGCATCGAAAGGATTTGCTGCTGATCGGCTTCCAAGTCCTCGTAAATCTCGCGGTTCTTTTCTTCGTTCAACCTGATCTTGACGAGCGAGCGCAATTCCTTCGTCGGGACGCCGCGCGCCTTCCGCCTAGTCGGGCACGAGAATGCCGAAGATTGTCCGGACCGCCGGGACGTGCCCGCCGCGCAGTTGCAGAATTTGCCAGATCAAGCGGCGGCGATCGTCGCGGTGGCGGCATTCGCGATCGACGCGACTGCGCAGCCATGTGCTGCCAGCGTAGCGGCGCAACTCGGCATGGATCGCTTTGGCCTGCTGATTTCGCGTGAAGCCGGGATAGTACCGAGCAGCAAACCGCCTGAGCAAGCGGTCGCGCTCTTGGATCGCCCGTTGCGTCTCCGGCCGCCGCTGGCCGGGTTCGGTGTGCAACGCGGCCCTCAGCGCGGCCAACTCGTCTGCCGAGAAGCGGGCGATCATTGCGGCAGCGCTAGTCCCGTGCGGGAGTTTCGGCTCGACGACCTCCGCAGGCTTTCGTGCGGGGGTGCGGAGGTTGTTTTTCCCTATAGGGAAAAACAACTACCTCCGCAGCCTCCCGTCACTAGCACTGCGGAAGTCTTGCGGAAGTTTTGCGGAAGTTCCTTTGACTGACTTCCGCACCCCGGTTCCGCTGACTTACTGCCGCGCTTCGCTAGTCGTCGGCCCATTGCCCAACCTCGACGAAAACATACGAGTGCCGGTCGGTGTCCTTCCGCTCGACGTGCTCGAACATGCCGTTTTCGGTCCATGTCTTGAGCAGGCGCTTCACCTTCTCCCGATCCGCACCCTTCCGGACGTTGAGCCCGAGCGCCTTGGCAATGGGCTTGCCGACCCACATGTCCGCCCGGATGTCGGCGCGCCAAGGTCCACCCTGGCTGACCGCCTGTTGTGCTGCCCGGAGATCGTGGACGCTCACGCCGTCGAATGGGTCCGGCCATGACCACGCGACGACTGAGCCGACGTGATCGCCATTGGCGAGTATATTGGAGGCGAGCCTGTACCAATCGGCCTTCTCGGGCCGTGTCGCCATGCTGGCCTTGCCATTTTCGACGCGGAAATAGCGCCATGCCTCGCTCGGACTGATGCCAGCCCGCTTGGCCTCGTTCTCGGTCATGCGGTTCAACACCCGCGCCGAGCGCGACGCACTAATGAGCGCCGATGCGCCGCGAGCGTCCTCGATCGTGGCCTCCGCATTTCCTGTCTTGCGCGAGTGGTGCAATAGTTCGATTGAACAATTTGTCTTGTCGGCGATCGTCGCCCATAGCGACACCACACTGTCGATCGCGCTGTTATCGCTTTCGCCGACCCGGTGGCTGCGAATGAAGGGATCGACGACGAGCACGTCGATCCGGTTCTGTTTGATGGTCGCGATGATCTCCTCCGCCACCGACTGCGCGATCACGATCCCCGCTCGGGTTTGCGTTGCAAGCGTGATCGGCGTTTCTCGGCAGTTGAGAAACAGGTAATCGCCGATGTCCTGCGCCGTTAGCTTGTGCTGCTGCATGGCCGCTGCGATCCGACGATCCAGTTCGTCGCGTGGGTGCTCACCATTCCAAATCCAGACGCGGGCGCGTTCGGTCGGTGCAACGCCAAGCAACGGCCTGCCGCTCGCCATTGCCAATGCATCCGTGATCGCCAGCGAGGTCTTGCCCATGCCGCTGTGCGAGATCGTGCAAGTCAGGAACTGCCGGATGTAGTGGCGGCCGTAGAGCCATTGGCGCGGAGGAATCCTTGCCGGATCGCAGTAGATAAAGGGCGTGGCTGCGATCGATTTCGTCGCTATCTCGCGCGCGTCGGGCGCTTCGTCACGTTGACGCGATGATCCATCATAGATTTTGCTGCGAAACGGGGCGTCGGTCATATCAGGCCCCGCATTGCGAGATCGTCGAAGTCGGCACCGATCTGGATCGGTGTCAGCACCTCAACCCATCGATCCGCCGCCTCCCACCGCTCCGCACATTCGCTTGCGGCGTCCTGACCCGTGCCGCTCATGTCATTGTCGCAAAGGATCGTAAGAGCCTCGACGCCGGTTAGGATCGGAAAATTCCTGAGATTGTCCGCGTGACCGCATGCCCAAGCCGGACGCAGTAGCGTGCCGCAGTGGATCGCGCGCGTGGCAGCGGCGAGCGTGGTCTCGATGCCTTCGCCGATGACCAAGCCCTGTTCGACATACTCGTCGGGCCACAGGCGGATTACCCGCGCCCGGATCGGCCCGATGCTTTTCGGCTTCTCACCGCTCAGCGGACGCCGCCAGAGACCGCCAGGTCCGTTCGTCACCGGATCGGTGAAGCGAGCCACGATGCACGGCAGGGTGACGCCGTCGAAGGGGCACGCGGAGAGGAAGCGCAGTCCGCCTTGATCGGGCACGTCGTCGAGCGTGATGCCGCGACGGGCGAAATAGGCGATGGCCTCTGGCGGCAGCGGCACCGTCTGGGACCAAAGGCGCTCGCAATATCCGATCGTCTCCCGCAACTCCGCCGCCTCGCGCGCTTCGCGCTCGATCCGCTCGCGCTCCAACCTTTCGCGCCTCTCGACGGCCTGCGCTTCGCGGGCGCGGCGCTCGTCGTCGGTTTCCGTGCTGCCGTCGGGTGGCCGCCCGGCCAGCGTCTCGACCGCGCGCAGGAAATCGACGCTATCGAGAAACATCACCAAACTGATCGCGTCGCCGCCGCTGGCGCCGCAGCCGCGACAATGAAAGACGCCGCCGTTGCCTTTCTTGAGGTTGACCCCGAAGCGATCCCGGCCGCCGCAGTTCGGACACGGGCCTGCGAGATGGCCGTTGCGGCCTTTCAAGGTGATGCCGCGCTGCTGCAAGACCGACGCGACGGTCACGCTGCGGGCGCGGTCGAGCCAATCGTCGCGGGCCGTGAGGAGCTTACCGGTCATTTCGTGGCCTCTTGCGAGACGCACCGACCCGGCATATTTCGGCACCGTGACGACGGCCCGACCCTGCCCGGTCGGCAGACTGTGAAGCGCCGCCCCCTGCCGGGGCGGCGTTGTCGTTTCAGGTGGTGCTCACCGCCGACACCGTCCGCAATTTTTCCGGACGAGGTTGACACACCGGCACCCGGTTGGCAAACTTTACGTTAGGAGTTTTGCATGGCGACGTTGGCCCAACTGGTAGCTATCATTTCCACTGAGGAAGCGATTGACGTGGAGCGCGTCAACGCGCTGGCCCGGGCCATCCGCGAAGCAGGACTTGTCAGGACTTTCGGGCGAGGACGTTCGGCCACGCAAATGGACGAACGTGATGTGGCGAACCTGCTGATCGGCATCAATGTGGCGGATACAGCGCGCACCGCACCGGCTGCCGTCGCCGAATATCGGGCGCTTCGAGCGAAGCGAAATCAGAGGGCCAGCGAGGCTGGCAGCGAATTCGGCACCGAATTCGAAGAACTGATCTGGTCGGCACGGCGAAAATGCCTCGCCAACTACGTCATGAAAACGGTCTCCCTGTTCGGGAGCCGGAACCACGTTTTGGGGCGAAAGCCCTTCCCAAATGAGGCGTATCGTTTCTCTATCGCGTTCGACAACATTCCATCAATCCTGCTCGGAATTTCGATCTTTCGGAGCAGCACCATGGATTTTGTCTCCTTCAAAGATCAACGACAGCCTGAACCCAAGGTCCGTGGTGACCGCAAAGTCACGACGACAATCACCGATCGGACAATCCTGGCTGTCGCTGATGCTTTACGCACGCAGGAGTGAGCCATGAAGGCGCAGGACAATGACCGTATTGCCGACGACTTGCTCGAAGGCGCGAACGAGATCGCCCGGTTTCTGTTCGGCCCGAGAGGCAGGCGGAGGCGCATCTATTACCTGATCGCCAATTCAGGTCTGCCGGTCTTTCGCTTGGGCGAAACGATCTACGCCCGGCGCAGCACATTGCGCGCGTGGATCGCCGAGCAAGAGAACGCGGCGCGACCGAAGGGCAATGTTGGCAAGTCAACGTCGATGGCCGCGAAGGTTTGATGCGCGATCCGGCCGGACCTGCCTTCGGGGGAGCTGAACCATGATGACCCGAGACGACATTAGGCAATTGCTCATCAACATCGGCGACGGGATCAGCGAGATCACCGCTGCTCTCGGCACCGATCTTCGGCGTGATGAGGAGGGCTCCATCGTTGACGACAGCGATCTCGGCATCGCGGTGCGCGAGTTGGAGCGCATCGATACCGTGTTGTCCCGCCTGTCATTCAAGCTTCACCGCGAGGGTATTGAGGCTGCGCCACCGCTCGAATGAAAGGTGGGAGGACTGACATGACACGAGAGCAAAGGGTTCGGGCTTACGCAAATCACCTTGGCCTCATGGTTCGAGGGAGTGGCAGCGGCGCGCTCAAGCTCGTGGAGCGCTACGACGAGAAACGGATCATCGGAACGTATCGTTCAATTGAGACGCTCGAGCGCGGCATTGATCGGTACGGCTTGCGAACGCTGGCCGCTCTCGAACGCGAAGGTTAGGACCCGCCCGGTCGAGCACGAGCGGCGCGCGAAGGACGAGTAAGAGTTTGCGTGAGGAGTTGGTTCAATGATCGATCGCAAATCGAAACCGATCGCCCCGAGCGGCGCCGATCTCGTTGAGTTGGACGACAGCGGCGCTTCGCCACTCGATACGGCAGGGTCTCGACGCGAGCACGATCCCGACGAGCCGCGCCAGATGATCGACGAGCAACGACTTCTGCAACTCATTCCGATCGGGCGAGCCACGCTTTATAGGATGATGCGAGATGGCACGTTTCCCAAGGGGACTTTCGTAAGCCCGAACCGCAGGCTTTGGCTTTCGTCCGAGATCGCGCGCTGGCAGCGCGAGGTTGACGCCTATGTTCCGAACCGTCGCCGGGGCAAGGGGCGCGGCCGTCGGGCTTCGGGTAGCTCCGACTAGCGCCTATTGATGAGACTGGGGCCTATTGGGGCCCGCCGCATTTCGGCGGGCCTTTTTCTTTGGCCGCGAGCATCACCTAAGCCTTTGGTCTCTTTACGTTTTATCCAGTTTTGGGTTAACAGAAATAAGACTTGCAGCAAGGACCACACGGTTTTGCCGTACGCACGGTTCGCTATTCGCAGCAGTTTTTCCAACCCCTGTCGACGGAGCCGGAAACTTGCTGGCGAGACGAACCTGACAGCGCCGTTCGTCCGCACGAAGCCTTGGGCTCACGGAGAGCAATCCGCCCTGCCCTTAGCTTTCGCGCCCGACACTGCCGCGTCCACCGCTCCCCGGCTCTGCGATCATCACGACACATGATCGCCCCTCAAGGGTAAGCCAGGATGGGCAACACATACGATAAATCCGAATTTCGGTAAAGCATAATTTTTTTGCAGGCGCGGCTTGACACCGATGCGTGTCGGAATAGCGCGGTGTTTTGCCCGACGGGCAGTCTCGCCCGGCGCCGAGATGTCGGGCAACATCTGTTCATATCCAGCAACATTCCGCCTGTCGAAAGGCCACGATCCCCCGGCTAGTGGCCCCTGTCTCGTCCTTCCCCTCGGAAGGTCGCCGGAGCCCTTTCCCGGGGTCAGGCCAATGGATTTCAGCCGATTTGATGCCGTCACACTTGTTCTTCGTCGTTCCCATGCCATCCGCAAAGGAGAACCATCATTCGACGCCCCGCCTGCTGCACGCAGCTCGTTCGCACGCCGGATCGATTTGCGTCGCGCTGATGATGATCGGCTCACTGACGGGCTGCGCGGTGGGGCCGGATTATGCCGGTCCGCCCAGGCTGGACCTGCCTTCGCATTGGAGCGTCAAATCCCTCTCCCGACGGCAGACCAGCCATCTCGATCGTTGGTGGCTGCGCCTGCGCGACCCGCTGCTCAACCGGCTTATCGAGCAAGCCGTCGAGGCCAACCCCGATGTCGCGAAGGCAAAAGCGGTCGTGCGCGAGGCGCGCGCCACGTTGCAGCAGACGACCGCAGGCCTGTTTCCCTCCGTGAGCGGAACGGCCTCGGTGACGGACAACAAGACCAGTGCGGGATCCAGCTCTGTCCTCGTCGACAGCGCGCCCTACGCGCTGCACCAGGCGAGCTTCGATTCGAGCTGGGAGCTCGATCTGTTCGGAGGCACGCAACGGAGCATCGAGGCGGCGCTGCGCTCCGAGCAATCCGCCGTCGAGGATCTGCGCGACAGCCTCGTCACGCTGATCGGCGACGTTGCCGCCTATTATGTCGACGCGCGCGGCTATCAGGCCCGGATCGCATTGGCGCAGCGCACCTCGGTCTCGCAGCGCGACACCGAAAAACTCACCCGCAGCAAATATGAGGCCGGCAGCGGCAACGCCGTCGATCTCGCCAAAGCCACTGCGCAAGCCGCCAGCACCGAAGCCAACGTTCCAACCTATGAGGCCGCGCTCGCGGCCGACATCCACCGGCTCGGAATCCTGCTCGGACGGCCGCCCGATGGTGTCGCCTCGCTGCTGGCGCAGTCCGCACCCGTGCCTGCGCCGCGGATGCCGTTGCCGACGGGCATACCCGCCGATCTCCTGACCTGCCGTCCCGACGTGGCGAGTGCCGAGCGCAAGCTGGCGCAGGCGACCGCCAAGATCGGGCAAGCCGAAGCCGACCGCTACCCGGCGGTGTCGCTGACCGGCTCGGTCGGCACGTCGGCGCTGCGGGCCGGCGATCTCGCCAAATATTCCAGCGTGAGCTGGTCGGTCGGCCCCTCGGTCACCGTGCCGGTGTTCGACGCCGGCAAGCGACAGGCGGCGGTCAGGATCGCCGAAGCACAACGCGACCAGGCCTTCGCCACCTTCCATTCGAGCCTGCTCACCGCGCTCGAGGATGTCGAGAACGCGCTGGTTTCGCTGTCGCGCGAACGGATTCGCGCCACCAAGCTGTCCGAAGCGGCCAAGAACTATCGCGAGGCTGCGCGCCTGTCGCGATCGCTGTTCGAGACCGGCAGCGCCAGCTTCATCGACGTGCTGGACGCCGAGCGCTCGCTCTATTCAGCCGAGGATTCGCTGATCCAGAGCAAGGTGTCGACGGCCAAGGACTACATCGCGCTGGCAAAGGCGCTTGGCGGCGGCTGGGCCGATCCGATCGATGTATCGGCGCCGATCATCGTCGACGCGGACACGGGACCTCACCGGCGGGAGACGGTCAAGTGACTGCCATCATCACCGCCAGGCGGCTGAAGATCACTGCCGCGCTCATTGCCGCCGTGGTCACCGGCGTCGTCGCGGCGACGCGCTTTCCGGGCACATCGAACAAGGCGCAATCCTACATCACCGCGCCCGTCACCGTCAGCGATTTGCGCGAGGAGGTGCTCGCGAGCGGCACGCTAAAGCCGGCGCGACTGACCGCCGTCGGCGCGCAAGTGTCGGGCCGGATCACCGCGCTCAACGTGCGCGTCGGCGACAGCGTCAAGGCCGGGGACGTCATCGCCCAGATCGATCCCGTCACCAAGCAGAACGATTTGCGGAGCTCGGAGGCGTCGCTGAAGAACTACCGTGCACAGAAGGTCGAGAAGGAGGCCGCGCTCGTGCTGGCCGAGGCCAACCTGGCACGCCAGCAGGCGACATTGGCGCAGCGTGCGACGTCGCGCAGCGATTTCGACAGCGCGGATTCGACCGTGCGCCAGACCCGGGCCCAGATCGCGGCCCTGGAGGCGCTGATCGTGGGTGCCGAGGCCAGCGTCGAGACGGCGCGGGTGAACCTCGAATACACCCGCATCACCGCACCGATCGACGGCACCGTGCTCGCCACCGTGGTGCAGGAGGGACAGACCGTCAACGCGGTGCAGTCAGCGCCGACCATCGTCGTGCTCGGCCAACTCGAGACGATGACCGTGCGGGCGGAGATCTCAGAGGCCGACATCGTCAAGGTCAGGCCCGGGCAATCGCTCTACTTCACCATTCTCGGCGACCAGGACCATCGCTACGAGGCCCGGCTGGAGCAGATCGAGCCGGCGCCCGAATCGATCAAGAGCGACGCCAGTTTCTCTTCGACCACCACCAGTTCGACCTCGAGCACGAGTTCGTCGAGCTCGACCAGCACGGCGATCTACTACATCGGCGTCTTCAACGTGCCGAACAAGGACCTTGCGCTACGCACCTACATGACCGCCGAGGTACATATCGTCACCGGCGAGGCCAAACGCGTGAAGGTCATCCCCGCGCTCGCCTTGACGCGCAAATCCGATGGCCGCAGCACCGTCCGCACCCTCGATGCGTCGGGTGAGGTTCGCGAGCGCGAGGTCAAGACCGGCCTCAACGACCGCACCACGGTCGAGATCAGGTCCGGCCTCGACGATGGCGAACGGGTCGTTACCGGAGAAGCGAACGAGCAAACCGCATCGCACGGCATGCCGGGCGGCCCGCCGGGAGGTCCGTGACGTGACCGATCCGATCATCGCGCTTCAGAACGTCCAGCGTGAGTTCGCGGCCGGCGACACCAGTGTGATCGCACTCGACGACTTCTCGCTCAGCATCCAGCCCGGCGAGATGGTCGCGATCATCGGTTCGTCCGGATCGGGCAAATCGACGCTGCTCAACATCCTCGGCTGCCTCGACCGTCCGACCTCCGGCACCTATCGCGTCGCCGGCAAGAACGTCTCCGAGCTCGATGCCGATGCGCTGGCGGCGCTGCGCCGCGAGCATTTCGGCTTCATCTTCCAGCGCTATCATTTGCTCGGCGACCTCTCGGCCGGCGCGAACGTCGAGATCCCCGCCGTCTATGCCGGAATGAAGGCCCGGGAGCGCCGCACGCGCGCAGAGAAGCTGCTCGCAAGACTGGGCGTGAACGACCGGCGCGGCCATCGCCCCAACCAGCTTTCCGGCGGCCAGCAGCAGCGCGTCTCGATCGCGCGCGCACTGATCAACGGAGCCGAGGTCATCCTGGCGGACGAGCCGACCGGCGCGCTCGACCGGCACAGCGGCGAGGAGGTCCTGCGCATCCTGGCCGAACTGCACCGCGAGGGGCGGACGATCATCATCGTTACCCACGATGCCAACGTCGCCGCGCAGGCCGAGCGCATCATCGAGCTGCGCGACGGCAGGATCGTCGCCGACCGCCGCGCAGAGACCGCCGTCATCGCGGAGCCGTCCGCTCCGATTGTCAGGGCGTCCTGGGACGGCGACGCCGGCTGGTCCGGTGCGTTGCGACGCCTGCGCGAAGCATCGCGGATGGCGCTGGTGGCGATGGCCGCGCACCGGCTGCGCGCCTTCCTGACCATGCTCGGCATCATCATCGGCATCGCGGCGGTGTCGTCCGTCGTCGCGCTCGGCAACGCCTCGCAGCGCAAGGTGCTGTCCGATATCGCAAGCCTCGGCACCAACACGATCGAGGTTTTTCCGGGCAAGGACTTTGGCGATGCCCGTGCCGGCAAGATCAAGACGCTGGTGCTCGACGATGCCCGCGCGCTCGACCGCCAGGGCTTCATCGCCGGGGTCACGCCGACGGTCTCCACCAGCACCACCGTTCGGTACCGCGGCAACGAATCCAACGTGCTGGTGAACGGCGTCGGCGAGAGCTATTTCCAAGTCAAGGGTGCCAAGCTGGCGAAAGGACGCCTGTTCGACACCGATGCGGTCCGCAATATCGAGCGGCAGGCCGTCATCGACGACAATACCCGCAAGACCTTCTTCGCGGACGACCAGACCTCAGGCATCGGCCGCGTCATCTGGCTCGGCAAGGTGCCCTGCCGCATCGTCGGCGTCATCGCCCAGCAGCAGGGCGGCTTCGGTTCGAACCAGAACCTCTCGGTCTATCTTCCGTACACCACCGTGCAGGCGCAGTTCACGGGCGACCGCTCGCTTCGCAGCATCCTGCTCCGGATCAGCGACGAGATCTCGACCGCGCTGGCGCAGGATGCGGTGACCACGCTGCTGACGCGGCGGCACAACGTCAAGGATTTCGTCATCCTCAACACCGACGACATCCGCCGCACCATCACGAGCACGACGCAGACCCTGGCCTTCCTCGTGGCCGCGATCGCGGTGATCTCGCTGATCGTCGGCGGCATCGGCGTGATGAACATCATGCTGGTGTCCGTTTCGGAGCGGATCAGCGAGATCGGCGTGCGCATGGCGGTCGGCGCCAGGCGCAGCGACATCCTCCAGCAGTTCCTGGTGGAGGCGACGTTGATCTCGTCCATCGGCGGCATCGCCGGCATTCTCGTCGCGATCCTGCTCGGGACCGTGATCAACATCGCGATCCCGGGATTCCAGGTCAGCTATTCGCCGTTCTCGATCGGCGCGGCGTTCCTGACCTCGACAGGGATCGGGATCGCCTTCGGCTTCTTCCCGGCCCGGCGGGCCGCCTTCCTCGACCCCGTGGTGGCGTTGAGCCGTGACTGACCGTAGGATTGCCCCATGACCGTAGTTCTTCGGACGAGACATTCGTCCGCACATCGACCAACGATCGGCAGCCCCGATGCGATCTCAATCATGACAAACGGCACGCAGAGCATCCTGATCGTCGAGGACGATCAGCAGACCCGCGACCTTATCGCGCGCTATCTGCGCGATCATAAATTCTCGGTCGACGCCGTCACGAACGGCAAAGAGATGGACCGTCACTTGACGCAGAACCGCGTCGATCTCATCGTGCTCGACCTGATGCTGCCGGGCGAGGACGGCTTGAGCCTCTGCCGTCGCCTGCGCATGGACTCCAAGACCCCGATCATCATCCTCACCGCGAAGGGCGAGGATCTCGACCGCATCCTCGGCCTCGAGATGGGGGCCGACGACTATCTGCCGAAACCCTTCAACCCGCGCGAACTCCTCGCCAGGATCAACGCCGTCCTGCGCCGACAATCGAGCGGCCTTGCGGCCAGTGCGACGGCGAGCCGGCTGAAATTCCAGGGCTGGACGATCGATCTGCGCCTGCGGGAATTGCGCGATCCCGAGGGTGCGCAGGTGCCGCTGACCAGCGCCGAATTCGATCTGCTGCAGGCATTCTGCGAACGGGCCGGCCGCATCCTGACCCGTGACAGCCTGCTCAGCATGACGCGGGGACGTGCCGGCGCAAGCTTTGGCCGCAGCATCGACGTGCTGGTCAGCCGGCTGCGCCGCAAGCTCGACCGCACGGAAGGGACGTCCGTGATCAAGACCGTCCGCACCGGCGGCTACATCTTCACGCCTGTGGTGGAGGAAGCATGAGCCGCGCCGCCGACATCGTCACGCTGTTCAGCTTCAGGCGGATCAGCGGCCAGATCGCGGCCCTGGTGCTGGTGTCGCTGATCCTCATCCATGTCCTGATCGCCGGCTATTTCCTGCTCAACCGTCCGAAAATTCTGGCTGACAGGCCGCTCGAGCAGTTTGCGCTGATCGTTCGGATCATCGCCAACACGCCACAAGCCGAGCGAGCTCTCGTTCTCGAGAACGTCAGCCGAACCTTTCCCGCGTTGAAGCTTCAATTGCTGGAAGGCGTTTCCGCCTCCACCGTGCCATTGCCGGAGCGGACACTGAACGTCCCGTCGCCGCTCGACGGTGAGGTCGACCTCATTCGCGGCAGCACGTCAGAACACGATCGTGTGTGGTTTCACCTCTCAAAGGACGACGTGCTCGAGGCCACGATCGGATCGCCCAAAATGCCGGCCTTCGTCAGCGGCCTCTGGACCTCTACGTTGCTGTTCCTGGTGGCGAGCGTGACGCTGCTCGGCGTCTGGGCCGGTCGCGCGCTCTCCTCGCCGTTGTCGGCCTTCGCGCGCGCTGCAGAGGACTTCAGCTTGAACGGATCATCTGCGCCGCTGCCCGAAAACGGTCCGGAGGAGATCAGGTCCGCGGCAAGAGCGTTGAACCGGATGCGCGAGCGCATCACCACGCTGATGAACGACAGAACCCGCATGCTCGCAGCCATCAGCCATGACCTGCGCACGCCGATCACGCGGCTGCGGTTGCGCTCGGAATATATCGAGGATGCGGCGCAGCGCATGCAGACCGTGCGCGACCTCGACCAGATGCAATCGATGCTCGAATCGGTGCTCTCGTTGCTGCGCAACGAAAGCTCTGTCAAGCCGACCCTGGTGGACGTTGCCGCGCTCCTTCAAATGGTCTGCGAGCAGTTCTCGGATTGCGGACACGCCGTGACTTATTCCGGCCCCGACCGTGCCGCGTTCGTCATGCGGCCGGACGAGATCATTCGCGCGGTCACCAATCTGGTCGAGAACGCAACGCGATTCGGAACCGACGTCCGCGTCGAGCTGTCGACGCCCGGAAACGAGATCGTCATCGACGTCTCCGACGACGGACCCGGCATTCCCGATGAGAGGAAGGCGGCGATGCTGGAGCCCTTCGTGCGCGGAGAGGACGCCCGCAACATGGACGAGAGGGCCGGATTCGGCCTCGGCCTTTCGATCGCGCAGGCGATCGTGATCGCACATGATGGAACGCTTCAGCTGCTCGACAATAAGCCCAGCGGCCTGCGCGTCCGCTTGCAGCTTTCAAGCGCTGCCTGCGACAATTCGGGCAAGCCTCGGACATAAAGGCGCGGCAATTCTGGGGCCTCTGGAGCATCCCACCCTTGCCTGCTTCCCCGGAGTTCCCATGCATTCTGTCGACCGGCCGGCGACGCGCCTTGCGACTCGGCTCGCCTTCCTCGTCGCGGGCTTCGGCATCGCGTGCTGGGCGCCGTTGGTGCCGTTCGCGAAGACGCGCCTCGGCGTCGACGACGGCATCCTCGGATTGCTTCTGCTTAGCCTCGGCATCGGCTCGGTCCTCGCCATGCTTCTGACCGGCGTCCTGAGTGCGCGCTACGGCAGCAGGCCGATCATCATTGCGGGCGGGCTCGGTCTCGCCCTGGTCCTGCCGCTGCTCGCGATCGCGAGCTCGCCAGCAGCGCTGGCGTTGGCGCTCTTTGCGTTCGGCGCCGCGCTCGGCTCGATCGACGTCGCCGTGAACATCCATGCGGTGGAGGTCGAGCGCGCCGCGAAACGCCCGCTGATGTCCGGCTTCCACGCTTTGTTCAGCATCGGCGGCTTCGCCGGGTCCGCGCTGATGACGGCACTGCTCTCGCTGCAACTCGGCGCGCTCACTTGCACGCTGATCTGCTCGATCCTGATGCTGATCGCGATGTTTGTAACCTGGCCGCGTCTGCTGCGTTCGGCGCAGGTGCAGGAGGGTCCGCTGTTCGTTCTGCCGCACGGATCGGTGCTCTTGCTCGCGCTGCTCGGCGCCATCACCTTCCTCGTCGAAGGTGCGATGCTCGATTGGGGAGCGCTGCTCGTCATCGGCGCGGGCCTCGTCTCGGAGACGCAGGGCGGCGCCGGCTATATCGTGTTCTCGATCGCGATGACGGTGGGGCGGCTCGGCGGCGACGCCGTCGTCGCGCGCATCGGCGACCGCACGACGCTGTTGTGGGGAAGCCTCATCGCCATCGCGGGCTTCGTGGTCCTGCTCACGGCACCCGTTGCGGCGGTGGCCATAGCCGGCTTCCTGCTCATCGGCCTCGGCGCATCGAATCTGGTGCCGGTGCTGTTCCGCCGGGCGGCCAAGCAGACCGCCATGCCCACGGGCCTCGCCGTGGCGGCGATCACGACCGCCGGCTATGCCGGCATCCTCATCGGCCCCGCCGGCGTCGGCTTCGTTGCTCGCGTCAGTGGGCTGCCAACGGCGTTCTGGCTGCTGGCCGCGCTGATGGGTCTCGTCACGCTGTCGGCAGGCGTCGTGACGAAGGAGCAGCGCCGGACATCGCGCGTCAGCGCGTGAGCGGCCTCACAACTGATTCAGTCCGATCGATTTGATCACGGGCGCCAGGCTTGCCGTCGTCGCCTCGACGATGCGCTGGAATTTTTCGGGGCTTGAATCGGCGTCCGGCTCCATGCCTTGAGCACGGTAGCTTGCCTGGAGCGCGGCATCGGCCATGGCCAACCGCGTAGCCTGGGCGATCCGATCGATGATCGCATCATCGGTGCGCTTGGGCGCGAACAGCCCGAACCAGCCCTCATATCTGAGATCCGGCATGCCGGATTCGACCGCCGTCGGGATATCAGGCGCGCCGCTCAGCCGCCTTTCGGTGGTGACCGCGAGCAGCCGGATCTTGCCGGCTTGGCTCAGCTGCTGCAACTGGATCGACATGACGGCAATGACGAGCGATATCTGGCCGCTGACGAGATCATTGGTCGCCTGCGCGATGCCGCGATAGGGCACGTGGACGATGTCGAGCGCGCCGGCCTGCTGCTTGAAGGATTCGCCGACCAAATGATTTCCCGTCGCGACGCCGGGCGTCCCGTAGGACAGCTTTCCCGGATTGTCCTTCGCATAGGCGATCAACTCGCGCAGATTGGCCGCGGGCACGGACGGATGGACGGCGAAAACCAGCGCGCTGTTGATCAGGCGGTAGATGGCGCGGAAATCGCCGACGGAATAGCCGGGATTTGCCGAGGTCAAGGGAATGATGACCTGCGTGCTGCCGTTTCCGAGCAGCAGCGAATAGCCATCGGGCTCCTCGCGCGCGACCGCGGCAGTCCCGATCGCGCCGCCTGCGCCGCCGATATAGTCGACGAAGGTCGGGCCGAGCAGCGCTGACATCTTGTCGACCCATGGGCGCCCGATCTGGTCACCCGATCCGCCAGCCCCGTAGGGAATCACCAGTCGAATGGGACGGGACGGATAGTCGGCGGCTTGTCCGCTGCGTGGGATGGTCGCCAGCGCCGCTGCGCCCGATAGCGCAGAGACGAACCGTCGCCGCGAGAAGGAAGGCATGTTCGAATTCCGGAAGCGGTAGTTACAGTCGAGGCGGGACCGGCTCCCTGTCATCCCATCGCAGCAATCCGTAACCACCGTCAATGCTCCGGTCCGATCGAGCGGCAGCATGACCGCCGCGTCATGTTGGTCTAACCCATTCCTTTTCAAGAATTATTTCAATGAGCCGAGGTCGACCCAAGCCATCTGCGCAGGTCTGCCAGTCATGCGGCTTTCGGCCAGTTTACTCGGCGCCTCGTTCTGCTAGACCAGAACGAAATACCTTTTGACTCCCGCGAGGGGGCAATGGCGCGTGCCAGCACATAGTAACCAAGACTCAGCCATTTCATTTGGGCCATTTCGGCTGTTTCCCAAGTCCCGGCTCTTGGAGAAGGAGGGCGCGCCGCTTCATGTCGGCGGCCGCGCGCTCGACATTCTGATCTTCCTGGCCGAGCGTCCCGGTGAAGTCATCGACAAGCGCGAGCTGGTCAAGCGCATCTGGGCCGACGTCAATGTCGACGAAGGCAGTCTGCGCTTTCATGTCGCAGCGCTGCGCAAGGTGCTCGGCGATACCGGCAAGTCGGCCCGTTATGTCGTCAATGTACCCGGCCGCGGCTATTGCTTCGTCGCCTCGTTCGCGCAAGCGGCGCCGCAAATCGCCCCACCCTCCGCCGAAACCGCGCTTCCTCGCTCCCTGCCCGCTCAGCTTGCGAAGATGATCGGACGAGAGGAAGTCATCGAGAAGATCTCCAACGGACTTTCGCTGCATCGCTTCATGACCGTGGTCGGCCCGGGCGGTATCGGCAAGACCGCCGTCGCCGTCACCGTCGGGCATCGCCGATCCCAGGATTTCGGTGGGCGCGTCTTCTTTGTCGACTTCAGTCCGTTACGGGACGCCAGCCACATCGCGACCACCATTGCTTCGGCGCTCGGCCTGACCATCAGCTCGGAGGATCCGACGCCGGCTCTGCTGACATTTCTGAAGACCGGCCCGGCCTTGCTGATCTTCGACAGTTGCGAGCATGTGCTGGATGCGCTCGCGCCGCTGGTCGAGCACATCGTTCGCGAAGCACCGCAGCTTCGCGTTCTCGCAACCAGCCGCGAGTCGTTCCGCAGCGAAGGCGAGCGGATATTCAGGCTCTTCCCGCTGGATTGTCCGCCGGAGCGCGAGGACCTTGATGTCGCCGATGTCCTTGCCTACCCCGCCGCTCAGCTCTTCGTCGAGCGCATCGCGCAGAGCTCGGGTCCGTTCCAGCTCAGCGCCGAAGAGGCGCCGCTTGTCGCCAGCATCTGCCGGCGCCTCGACGGCATTGCGCTGGCGATCGAGCTCGCGGCAGGCCGCGTCAATGCCTACGGCATTGCCGGCACCGCGTCCCTGCTCGACAGCCGCTTCTCGCTGCAATGGCGGGGGCGCCGCACCGCCGTGCCGCGGCACCAGACCCTCGCCGCCGCGCTCGACTGGAGCTACGATCTGCTGCCCGCAGCGGAGAGCGCCGCCTTGCGACGGCTGTCCGTCTTCGCCGGGCCCTTTGCACCGGAAGCGGCCGCCGCCGTTGCGGCCGGCGATGGCCTCAGCGAATCGGAGACGCTGGAGGCGATCGACAGCCTGGTCACCAAATCGCTGATCTCGCCGTCCGGTTCGCGAACGCTGCGCTATCGCCTGCTCGACACCACGCGCACCTATGCGCTTGCGAAGCTGCACGAGCTCGGCGAAAACAGGCAGCTCGCGCGGCGCCATGCGGAGCATTTTTGCGATTTCTTCGAGCGCGCCGAGGCCGACACGACAACGCCGCTGCCCGAATGGCTGAACATCTACGGCGCAGAGCTGGACAATGTGCGCGCGGCGCTGGATTGGGCCTTCGCGCCCGAGGGCGACGCTGCACTGGGTATCGCCCTGACCGCAGCTGCGGTCACACTGTGGGTGCGCCGTTCGTTGTTCGCCGAATGCCGCGAGCGCACCAGAACGGCCCTCGCCGCGCTCGGCGACGCCGGCGACAACGACCGCGTCCGCATGCAGCTGCTGTCGGCGCTCGGCTGGTCGCTGATGTATGGCGAAGGCCGCGCGCGCGAGGCACGTCCGATTCTGGAGACGACCCTCGAGCTGGCGGACCGGCTCGATGACAAGGATTTCCGGCTGCGCGCGCTCTGGGGTTTGTGCATCGACCAGTTCAACAACGGGCAGTTCGGCAAGGCCCGCGCGCTTGCCGAGCGCTTTGCCGCCGCGGCAGCGAACTCACCCGACAGGACCGATGTCATGCTGGGCGACCGGCTGATGGCCGTCGCGCTGCACTATCTCGGCGACCAGGACGAGGCGCGCGCGCGCATCGATCGGGTCAACGTGTCGCTGCACGTGCTGGCGGAGAAGCCGAAAATTTTCCCGCTCGACCTCAGGATATCGACGCAATATTTCCGCGCCCGCATCCTGTGGCTGCAAGGCCTGGCCGATCAGGCCCAGGCGCTCGCCGCCAGGAACATCGAGGAAGGCCGCGCCAACGGCCACGCCCTGACCTTCTGCAGCGTGCTCGGACAGGCCGCCTGCCCGATCGCCTTCTGGGCTGGCGATTTCGACGCCGCCGAGCGCCACGGCACCGAGTTGCTCGAGCACACCGAGCGCCATGCGATCCGGCTGTGGGGCTTGTGGGCAAAGGCCTTCAACGCAGCGGTCATTGCCAAGCGAGGCGACGTCGCGACGGGCCTGCCGCTGCTGCGCGAAGAGCTCAATCGCGCCGGCGATGCGCGCTTCCTGCCGCGATTTCTTCCCTTGCTCGGCGAACTCGCGGCGGCCTTCCTTGAGACCGACCAGATCGACCGCGGCCTCGACGTGATCGACGACGTCCTGACCCGTTGCAACGACCGGCAGGAGCTCTGGTATCTGCCAGAACTGACCCGCATCAAGGCAGAATTGATGCTCAGGAGTGTGCGGCACCCGGGGGACGCCGAAGCACGTTTGCGCGAGGCTATGGACATGGCCGTTGCGCAAGGCGCCCGCTTCTGGGCGCTGCGCTGCGCGATCAGCCTCGCGCGATTCATGTTCAGGGCTGGCCGGAGCGCGGAAGCACTGGCGGTTCTCGACCCTGTCTGCGGGAGGTTCGCCGAGGGCGCAGACATCGCCGATATGCGCACTGCCCGCGATCTGATCGCGCAATTGCGCGCCTGACCGCGCGCTGACGCCGCGGCGGCCTGGAGCATGATCGGTTCTGATTGAATCAGAACCGAAGCTCTAGATTCTTGTTTGACGCGTTTTCTTCACGCGAACCGGTATCCACTTCGCTCGAAAACGCTCTAGCCTCCGGCAGCGGCCGCGCGCTGTGGCAGCTTCCAGCCCGGCCGGATGAAGTGGCAGGTGTAGCCGTCCGGATAGCGCTCGAGATAATCCTGATGCTCCGGCTCGGCCTCCCAGAACTCGCCGGCCGGCGCGATCTCGGTCACCACCTTGCCGGGCCACAGGCCCGACGCCTCGACGTCCGCGATCGTGTCCTCGGCAATCCGCTTCTGCGCCTCGCTGGTATAGAAGATCGCGGAGCGATAGCTCGTGCCGCGATCATTGCCTTGGCGATTGAGCGTGGTGGGATCGTGGATCTGGAAGAAGAACTCCAGCATGGTCCGGAAGCTGGTCTTTGCGGGATCGAACATGATCTCGATCGCTTCGGCGTGGCCCTCGTGATTGCGATAGGTGGCATTCTTCACCTGGCCGCCGGTGTAGCCGACGCGTGTGGAGACCACGCCTGGCTGCTTGCGGATCAGATCCTGCATGCCCCAGAAGCAGCCTCCGGCCAAAACTGCGCGCTCTGTCGTCATCAGTCCGCTCCCAATTGATCGCTCTGTCCGTTCTGCGCCTGTCGCATCATATGCTTTCGGCTGCCTGGCCGAAAGGCAGGTATTTGTCCACCCGGTCCTCTCATGGGCCCAAAGCATCGACAGCTTCAGTTTCCCAACCAGAACCGGATGGACACGAATTGAAAGCTCGCCGCTAGCCCAGCTTGGCGTCGAGCGTGATCGCGGCGTTGAGCACTTTGGATACCGGACAGTTCTTCTCGGCCTCGCCGGCGAGGCGCGCGAAACCTGCTTCATCCAGGTTCGGCACCTTCGCGCGCAAGGTGAGCGCTGACTTGCTGATCTTGAAGCCTTTGCCTTCGGGTTCGAGCGTGACGGCTGCCTCGGTCGAGAGCTCCTCCGGCGTGAAGCCTGCCATTTGAAGGCCGAAGGCCAACGCCATCGTAAAGCAGCCGGCATGGGCCGCCGCGATCAACTCCTCGGGATTGGTGCCCTTCTCGTTCTCGAAGCGGGTCTTGAACGAATAGGGCGTCTCAGCGAGCACGCCAGATTCACTTGAGAGATAGCCCGTGCCATCACGACCGGTGCCCTTCCATACTGCTTTTGCCTTGCGGATCATCCTGGTTCTCCTTGTTTGTTTGTGGATCGTTCAGCCCGATCCCGGCACCTCGTGCCGGTGGAAGACGGCGGCGGCCTCGCGCCTGCCGTCTCTCCAACCGGTCACGCGGCGCCGAGGTTCCGTCAATCGCCGATTTGTCCGATGATTGGCGCAAGATGGAAGACTGCCTTCAACTCAGGACGGCAGCGGCAGACCGGCTTGCTCGCGCACGATGTAGTCGGCGTACCAATCCGCCCAATTCTCGTCGTGTCCGCCGACCCGCGTCTCGTGCTCACCATGCGCAACCGATGCACGGCGCAACGCCGCCGCCAGATCGCTCTGCGAGGCGAACGTCGTGCCGTCTGCCGTGATGCGTCCGGGCAATCGTGTCGTGACTTCCTGGAACAGCCAGCCATTGCCGTCGGGATCGCTGAACGAGGCAAACGAGCTGTAGCTGCCGCGCTTCGGGTCAGCGCCGCTGACCCGGACGCTGCCGAACAGGTACGGCTCGTCCGGACCGGCGTGAACATCGCCGGCACCGTGGAAGGGTTCGCTGACCGCGATGCCGCGGTCGAGCAGATCTTGTCGTGCAGCCTCCAGATCGGAGACGATCAGGTAGAGGCCGCGCGCCGAACCAGGCGCGGCCGCCGTGACGTTCCTGCCGAAAATCACCGAACAGGCCGAGCCCGGCGGCGTGAACTGGATCACGCGCCATTCGCTGCCCGACGCGAAGTCGGCGTCCAGTCGCCAGCCGAGACACGTGTAGAATGCCTTGGCGCGGTCGACATCGGAGACGGGGATGACGACGACTTCGAGCTTCAGATCAAGGCTACGCGATGTCGAAGGCTTGGTCGCGACGTCACGGTCGATTTCGATAGTGGCCATGATAACCTCCCCGTTGGAGTAGGATTTAACTCGAAGGCCATACTGAATGCATCGCTCGGGTTTTGCCCGTTAGACGTTGCAAGATTCTGTTATGATCGGCGGCATCGCAATCTGGCGGCGGACACTGCGACCTCGACAGTCAAGCATGCTGACGAATTGTCGCAGTCATCGTCGTAAATCGCTCGCCTTTAAGCAAAATTTGTGACGGCTATTCCCCGTGCATTCGGTGATCGCCACGCGATTTCGCCATTTTCGGTCAGTTTACTGGACGTCTCGTTCTGATAGATCAACGTGCAGACATCAGCCTTTTTCAGCGGACCATTGCTCGTGCCGGACACTAACGACCAGGATTCGGCCATTGCTTTCGGGCCGTTCCGGCTGTTTCCCAAGTCGCGGCTGATTGAGAAGGACGGCGCGCCGCTTCACCTCGGTGGCCGCGCGCTCGACATCCTCATCTTTCTCGCCGAGCGCGCCGGCGAGGTCGTGGACAAACGGGAGCTGATGCGGCGCGTCTGGGCCGACGTGAATGTCGACGAAGGCAGCCTGCGCTTCCACATCACGAATCTGCGCAAAGCCCTGGGCGGTGCCGGCGAAGGCTCCCGCTACGTCGTCAACGTCCCCGGACGTGGCTATTGCTTCGCCGCCCCGCTGCTCCGGACAGCACCATTCGAGGACCGCACCAGCCTGCCTGCCGCTTCGCCCCACGCGCTTCCCTCGCCGCTTGCGAGGATGATCGGGCGCGACGATGAGGTCGAGAGGATCTCCGCAGAGCTGACTCAGCACCGCTTCGTCACCATCGTCGGCCCCGGCGGGATCGGCAAGACCTCGGTTGCGCTCGCCGTCGCGCACCGCGAGCTCGGGGCCTTCGATGGTCGGGTGAGCTTCGTCGATTTCGGTGCGCTGACGGATGCCCGCCTCGTGCCCGGGACGATTGCGGCCGCACTCGGCCTGACCGTCAACTCCGACGATCCCATGCCGGGCCTGCTGACGTTCCTGCGCAGCCAGCGGATGCTGCTGGTGTTCGACAGTTGCGAGCATATTCTCGATGAGCTCGCCCCCCTGGCCGAACGCATCGTCCAGGAGGCGCCAGAGCTGCATATTCTCGCCACCAGCCGCGAGTCCTTTCGCACCGAAGGCGAGCGCGTCCACCGGCTGTTTCCACTGGATTGCCCGCCGCAGCGCGACGGTCTCAGCATCGCCGACATCCTTGCCTATCCCGCAAGCCAACTCTTCGTGGAACGCATTGCCGAGAGCCTGAGCGAGTTCGAGCTCAGCGAAGAGGATGCCCCGCTCGTCGCCGAGATCTGCCGGCGTCTCGACGGCATTGCGCTTGCGATCGAGCTCGCGGCCGGACGTGTGAACGCGTATGGCGTTGCCGGGACCGCCTCGCTGCTGGACAGCCGTTTCTCGCTGTTGTGGCGAGGACGACGCACTGCGATTCCGCGACACCAGACCCTGAGCGCGGCACTCGCCTGGAGCTACGACCTGCTGCCGCCGGCCGAAAGCGCGACGCTGCGCGCACTGTCGGTGTTCGTCGGCCCGTTCACGCTGGAAGCCGCAATTGCTGTCGCGTCCAGCCAGGGCATCAGCGAATCCGAAGCGGTCGAGACGATCTCGAACCTGCTCTCCAAATCGCTGGTCGCGACGTCGCCCGCGGAGCGGCGGCTGCGCTATCGCCTGCTCGATACGACACGCGCCTTCGTCGCGGACAAGCTCGTCGAGAACGGAGAAGCGGCCCGCGCTGCGCGCGCCCATGCCGAATATTTTCGCGATGTCCTGCGCGACATCGCTGTCAAATCAGCGGGCATGCAGAGCGCCGGCGGCTTCCTTCCTTATGCCGACTACCTGCCCAATGTCAGGGCCGCGCTGACCTGGAGCTTTTCGGACGGCGGCGACCGGACAATCTGCGTGGATCTGGCGGCCTCGGCAGCCCAGTTCTTCCTCGAGCTGACATTGCTGACGGGATGCTACCGTTGGACCCAGCAGGCGCTGGCCTCGCTCGACACGGATTCGATCGACAGCCGCCAGGAGATGACGTTGCAGGCGGCGCTCGGCGTCTCCGTGATGTTCACGCAGGGCAATACGGAAGCGGTCCGGGCGGCGTTCACGCGCAGTCTCCAGCTTGCACGGGAGCTGGAGGATTTGCACTGGCAGCTCTGGCTGTTGCGCGGATTGCACATCTATCTCACCAGGGTTGGAGATTTTCACGGCGCGCTCGGCACGGGCGAACAGGGCGAAAGCGTTGCGCGCAGGCTGAACGATCCCGCCGCCGCGCTGAACGTGGAATGGATGCTGGGCGTTGCGCATCATCTGATCGGCAATCAGGACAAGGCCGTGCAGTTTTGCCAGAGCGCGATGATGCATAATCCCGGCTCGCAGCGGCTGAACATCGGGCATCTCGGTTATGACGACCGCATCGTGGCGCTGGTGGCACTGGCGCGCGGGCTTTGGCTCACCGGCCGGCCCGATCGCGCGATCGAGGCGGCCAAGTACACCGTTCGCGAGGCCGAGCTGCTGGAGCAGCCGCTGACCCTCGGTATTTCCTTGATCTGGACGATCTATGTGTTCCTCTGGGTCGGCGACTGGGCCAATGCGGAAATCCTGATCGAGCGGCTGATCGAACATTCCGCGCGTCACTTCCTCGGCCCCTATCATGCGGTCGGCATCGGCCAGAAAGGCGAGCTGCTGCTGCGCCGCGGCGACGTCGCTGCCGGCATGGAGCATCTTCGCCGCAGCCAGGCCACGTTGTACGCCACGCGGCACCGGATTATGACGACGGTGTTGGCGACGGCGCTCGCGGAGGGGCTCTTGGCCCAGAACCAGCCCGACGAGGCCCTGCGGACCATCGATGAGGCCATCGCGGAAATCCCCGATCATGGCGAGTCCTTCGACATGCCGGAGATGCTCAGGGTCAAGGGCGACATCCTCGTACGGGCGGGCCATACCGCGGAGGCCGAGAGCGTCCTGCGCAGATCGCTCGATCTGTCGCGGCGCCAATGCGCGGTCGGCTGGGAACTCCGCGGCGCGATCAGCCTCGGCCGCATCTGGGAGCGCACCGGCAAGGCCGCGGACGCGCGCGACCTGCTCACCCCGCTCGTCGCGCAGTATCAGGAGGGCCTCCAGACCCGCGATCTGGTTGCCGCAAGAGGCTTCCTTGCCGCCTTGAATTGAGAGCATCTTCAACGAGATACCGCCATCCCGCGCGCTCGCAAGTCCTAACAACTTCTAACACGCCAAGCCGCACACGCCCCGCCATGGTGGCGGCACTTCACGGTGGATATGGCGGGACATGGCGCTTCTTGACGACGTAATCGATGCCAACGGCGGCATGGCCCGTTGGAACAGCTTGAAGGGGTTCACGCTCCACCTCTCCGTCGGCGGGACGCTGTTCTCCAGCGCCGGGCACGCCCGGGAATTCAAGGACGTGACCGCAGAAGGCTCGACCCGGACGCAATCGATCCGCTTCACCGGCATCACCGGGGGCGAACATTCCGGGTCGTTTCAACCGGACGCGATCACGATCGAGAGCCTGGATGGTGAGGTCCTGCGGACCTGGCGCAACCCGAGCTTCGCGTCTGCCGAGGCTGGCTCTGCTGCGCTCGCGGACGAACTGCACCTCGTCTTCTTCTGCGGCGTGGCGATCTGGAATTACCTGACGACTCCATTCCTGCTCGCCGACCCCGATGTCGTGGTGGAAGAGCTGACGCCGTGGCGCGAGAGCACCCAGACCTGGCGGCGGCTGCGGGCGCAATTCCCCCCGCGCCTGGTCACGCTCGCTCCCGAGCAGATCTTCTATTTCGACGAGAGCGCCCTGCAACGACGGACAGATCACGATCTCTTCGGGATGAAGGTCGCACATTCCTCCTGGGCTCATGACAGTTTCGGCGGCATCGTGGTGCCGACGCTTCGACGGGCGCAAACGCTGCGGCCCGATGGAACCGTGATCGTCAAGCCCGTGCTGATGGACGTCGAGATCTTCGACGCCGTCTTCGAGTAGCGGCGCATGAGCGCGCAAACGACGTCACGTGCTCGAACCAGGCCTGGACTGCGCCGACGATTGCCAACCGATGCGACGAATTGGGACGTTCATAGAGCCTCCTGCGGCGAGCTGTCACAGCGCTCGCGCTCACACAACAACTAACAACTCCTAATCACCACTAACGGGCGTCCTGGCGCGCACACGCGTACTCTCGGACCATAGCGAACTTGCGCATTCGCAAGCCGCCGATGAGACGAGAGAGAACGAACGATGTTCACCGACATGCAGGCACACGCCTGGGCCGATCTTCGAGCCGTCAACCGGAATCGCGAAGCCATTCGAGCGACGCAGGCATTCGCCCGGGAAAGCCGATGGCGTCAAATCGACCGCAGCGCGGAGACGTCAAGCGAGGACATCACGATCTCGCGATGGGAAGATTCCCGTGGCGCTTCGTCGCACGAAGCGACGACCCCCGAGGATCGCTATTTCGTTGGCATCGCCCTGAAGACCACGCGCGCAAGACTGACCCGGGACCGTCAAATCGTTTTCGACGGTACCATGCCCGCAGGCACGCTCTATGTCACCGCACCGTCGAAGCCTCTCCGCGCGCAATTCGAATCGCCATGCGCTTTCCTCCACTTTCACATCTCCACGGATCATTTTCCGGCGCAATTGCCCGCGACCCAAGGACTGAATGACCTCGTCCTGTTGCGCGACCCGCTCGCCGCGGAGCTTGCCAAGGCGCTGATCGAACGTGGTCACGCCGCGGACCACCAGTTCATGCGCTGCCTCGGCCAGACCCTTGCGATGCATCTCGCCCGGTTGGAGCCGCCGCGCGTCAGGGTCAATGCCTTGCCGAAATGGCGGCTGCGGCGGGTCGAACACTATATCGCCGATCATTTCGACCGCTGCATCAGCCTGGCCGAGCTCGCCCATGTCGCCGGCTTGTCCAGAATGCACTTTGCGGCCCAATTCCGCGCCGCGACTGGTTACCGTCCCCGCGAATATCTTCTCAATCACCGGATCGAACGTGCGAAGGCGCTGCTCACGACCACCGAGCGGCCCTTGGCGGAGATCGCGCTTGCCGTCGGCTTCAGCACGCAGGCGCATTTTTCCACCGTCTTCAAGCGCATCAGCGGCCAGTCTCCGGCACGCTGGCGCCTCGCCAGCAAGGGTGAGCGAACTGAGGCAGAAGCGCCTCCGCAGCGGCGTGCTGCTCGGGAGAGGGACTGGATCGCCAGCGTGGCCGCGTAGCGAGGCGGCGAGATCAGCCCCGGCTCTGCAGCACACGCTGCTGCGTCCGGGGCACGAAGGGGAAAGTGCGGCATACACACTCTCCCCATCGTCATTGCGAGCCACCGGGTCCGCGCAAAGCGCGGCCCGATGACAGGCTCCGCGAAGCAATCCAGAATCCCTCCGCGGAAAGACTCTGGATTGCTTCGCTGCGCTCGCAATGACGGAGCATGAGGCACGAGCTTCATCCTCCAATCACCACTGTCATTCCCCGCGAAAGCGGGGAATCCAGTACGCCGCGGCCTCTCGATTCAATCACAACCCTCTCGGAGTACTGGATCGCCCGGTCAAGCCGGGCGATGACACCGAGTGTGTGGTGCAGACACGCGTCCACATCCTCGCGGCTGATTCACCAGAGCTTCGTCGCTCCACCTATTGAGCCAAGCCCTACACCGGATCGAACGCCCGGATCGGGGGCAGATTGCCCGTGAACTTCTCCACCTCGACCGTCGTCAGCTGCCCCGTGCAGCCTTGCGCCAGGGATGAGGTGCCGATGTCTCGGGTGAGCACGTTCGGATTGCCGTGCACGCAGAGCGGCGCGTCGTCCTCGGGATCCATCGGGTCATACCAGGCTCCGGTCGGAAGCTGCACGACGCCGGGCGCGATGCCGTCGGTGACGTGGACGGCGGCAAGGCAGGCGCCGCGGTCGTTGAACAGGCGGATGATGTCGCCATCCTTGATGCCGCGCGCGGCCGCATCGCGCGGGTTCATGCGCGCGACCTCGCGGCCGCGATGTTTTGAGCCGAGCGAATGGCCGCCGAAATCGAGCTGGCTGTGCAGCCGCGTCACCGGCTGGTTGGCGACGAGGAAGCAGGGTGCGCCAGGCCTCGGCATATCGGTCTTGTCGAGCCAGACCGGATGGCCCGGACAATCCGCATCGCCATGGCCGGCGATCTTCGCCGAGAAAATCTCGATGCGGCCGCTCGGCGTCGGCAGGGCGTGACCTGCGGGATCCTCACGGAATCGGCGCAGCCGGCCGCCGTCATCGGGCTGCTGCGGCACGACCAGGCTGCCGCGCTGCCAGAATTCGTCGAAGCTGGGCGCTTCCAGGCCACGCTTGGCGAGCGAGGCGCGGGTTGGCTCATACAGATGTTCGAGCCACTCCCGGGAGGTGCGACCTTCCGTAAAGGGTTCGCGCGCGCCAAGACGCTCGGCGAGATCGGCGAAGATGTCATAGTCGTCGCGCGCGAGCCCGAACGGCTCGGCGATCCGGTGCATCGCGACCATCAAGGGGTCGTTGGTGGAATAGCCGATGTCCTCGCGCTCCAGCGTCATCGTTGCGGGCAGCACGATGTCGGCGTGCCGGGCCGTCGCGGTCCAGCCGAGCTCGTGCACGACCAGCGTGTCGACCTTCGCGAACGCCTTGCGCAGACGGTTGATGTCCTGGTGGTGATGGAAGGGATTGCCGCCTGCCCAGTAGACGAGGCGGATGTCCGGATAGGTGCGCGTCTCGCCATTGTAGCGATAGGTGCTGCCGGGGTTGAGCAGCATGTCGGCGATGCGTGCCACCGGAATGAAATCGGCAACGCCGTTGCGGCCCTGCCCCAGCGTCGGCCCCGGCACGTCGTTGACGCGGCGGCCGTAATAGCCGATCGCACCGAGCGAATAAGCATAGCCTCCACCGGAAAGACCGACCTGGCCGAGCGCTGCTGCCAATACCAGGCCCATCCACACCGGCTGCTCACCATGCTCCGCGCGCTGGAGCGAATGCGAGACGGTGATCAGCGCGCGTTTTCCGGCGAGGCGACGCGCCAGCGCGCGGATCGTGTCCGCTTCGACGCCTGAGATCGCGGCGGCCCATCCGGCATGCTTTGCTTGCCCATCGCTCTCGCCGGTGAGATAGCGCAGGAAGACGGGCCAGCCTTCCGTGTAGCGATCGAGGAAGGCCTGGTCGTGCAGACCTTCGCTCACCAGCGTGTGGACGATGCCGAGCATCAGCGCGGTGTCGGTGCCGGGCACGCAGCTCATCCATTCGGCGCCAGCTTCGACCGGCAGATCGTCGCGCAGCGGGCTGACCAGGACGAACTCGCAGCCGCGCCGGCGCGCCGCCGCCATGGCACCGCGCTCGACATGCTTGCTGATAGAGCCGCCGGCGACCATGGAGTTCTTCAGCGCCATGCCGCCGAACGCCAGCACGATCTCGGTATCAGCCGCGATCTGCTCCCAGGTGACGTTGCGCTTGGTGATGTCCTCGTATCCCGCCAGGATATGCGGCAGCAGCACCGAGGACGCGCCGGAAGAATAGGTGTTGACCGAACGCACATAGCCGCCCATTGCGATGTTGAGGAAGCGATGCACCTGGCTCTGTGCGTGATGAAAGCGGCCCGCACTCGACCAGCCATAGGAGCCGCCGAACACGGCGCCGGGACCACGCGTGTCGCGGATGCGCGCCAGTTCGTCGCCGAGCAGGTCGAGCGCCTTCTCCCAGCTCACCGAGACGAATTCATCGCGGCCGCGGCGATCGTCCGGGCCGGGACCGCGCTCGAGCCAGCCGCGGCGGATCGCCGGCTGGGCGATGCGCGCCTGATGGCGCAGCGCGCCGGGGAAATTGTCGATGATGCCGTTGGGATCGGGATCCCCTGCATAGGCCCTGACCTCGAGCCCGGCCGCGCCTTGGCGCGCGGAGAACACGCCCCAATGCGAGGTGTGCGGCTTGAAGCCGTCGGACAGGTCGAGGCCGGGGTCGGGGAAGCCAATCGTATCGTCCATCGCCTGATCCTTGTTCCAGTACGTGGTGGCAGTATACCGATCCACACTGCGATGTCATCGAGATCGGGGCTGACGTCTACGCTGGGCTCCCGTGCACTCTGTTGCACCCGACGCCGCCGAATAGCGAGGTCAAGACTCACGCCGATGTCGACGGTGCCGCTCGGTACGCCACAGGGCCTCGTATTGGTGGTGCAGATGTGCGATACGCCTCCCCTTCCTCACCAGCAACATCGGTCTCATCATGATCAAGCGCATCTTGCCTTACGAAGGTCTGCTCCACGAAGTGGTCGAGCATAATGGCGTGCTTTACATCGGCGGAATTGTCCCCGAAGACACGAGCCTCGATATGTCGGGCCAGGCCAACGACGTCCTCCGGCAGCTGGCGCAGCTGCTGAAGACCCTCGGATCCGATTTGGCCAACGTCTTGCAGGTGACCATCTACATGACCAACCTGAAGGAAAAGGCCGCCGCCTGGAAGGCGCATTTTTCAGAAGCTCATCTGCCGGCGCGCGCCGCAATCGGCGTCGCCGATCTCGGTCCGGGCGTCAAGCTCGAGATGACCGCGATCGCTGCGCGACAATAGCGGTTGGGAGAGCCTATCCATGTACCGGTCTTAACTTTTTGCGCCGACATCAATGTTAACGAGCGACTTTCGTTGCGCGAAGGGAATGCCCTGATACGCTCTGCGCATATCAAACGCAGCGTGTTCAAGATGATCAGATACTCATCCTACGGCACGACGAATTCTTCAAAGCAATCGCCGACGCTCGATTCTGACGATCCGCTTCGTGCCGCATATCGCGAATTGTTAGAGCTGCGTCGGCGCGTCAGGGCCGCTGAAGCAGCCATGATGACGCGAGCTAGCGATCGCAGACGCAAGCCGACCGCGAGCCGAGCCCAGAACTGGCTGAAGCAGTCTGGATGACCCTGCTCAATGACGGGTCTGCGGTAGCTTCCAACCCAGAACCTTGCTCGCGACGAGCGTGCGCAGCACCTGCGCCGTGCCGCCGCCGATCGTGAACATGCGGACGTCGCGCGCCATGCGCTCGAGCGGGAAGTCGCGCGAATAGCCGCGGGCCCCGAACATCTGAAGTGCATCGTTGACGATCTTGATCGCCGCCTCGGACGCGAAGATCTTCGCCTGCGCCGCGAGGGTCGGATCGGGAAATGCGCTGCCGCCCGGGCCTCGCGACGCGGCGGCTGCATGCAGCATCAGGCGGGATGCGGTGAGCTGCGTTTGCATGTCGGCGAGCATCCATTGCAGCCCCTGGAATTCGCCGATCGGGCGCCCGAACTGCTCGCGCGTCTTGACCCATTCGACGGCGTGCTCCAGCGCACCTGCTGCGATCCCCATCGCGACAGTGCCTGCGCCGACACGCTGACTGTTATAGGCATTGATGAGGTCGGCAAAGCCGCGCTTGAAGCCCGACGGAGGCAGCAGCACCATGTCCGGCGTGATCTCCAGATCCTCGAACACGAGCTCGCCCTCGGGCATGCCGCACAGTCCCATCGTCGTTTCGCGCTTGCCGATGCGCAGCCCTTCGGCCTCGCCGCGCACGGCCAGGAAGCCGCCGACGCCAAGCTCCTCACCGCTCTCATCGAAGACCCGCGCGAAGATCAAGTGCAGGCGCGATACGCCGGCACCGGTGATCCAATGCTTGCTGCCGTTGAGCACGTAGCGATTGCCGCGCTTGTCGGCCCGGGTCTTCATACCGCTCGCGTCGCTGCCCGCCTCGGGCTCCGTGATGCAGATGGCCGGCTTGTCGCCCGCCAGGACGAGATCGGCAGCGCGCCTGCGCTGTGCATCGGTGCCGTAGGCCATGACGGTGGAGATCGCGCCCATATTGGCCTCGACGACGATACGCGCCGAGACCGTGCACGCGCGCGCCATCTCCTCGATCACCAGCACCGTATCGAGGAAGCTCTGGCCCTGCCCGCCATATTCCTTCGGGATGGTCATGCCCATGAAGCGCTCGGCTTTCAGCGCCTCGACAACGTCGAAGGGATACTCGCGCGATTGATCGATCTCGGCGCCGCGCTTGCGCAGCAGCCCGTTCGAGAAGGCGGCGGCTCTTTCCTTCAAAGCCAATTGACGGGATGACAGCTCCATGGCGCCGCTCCTTCTCAGCGGCCCATGGCATAGAATTCGGCATTCGGACGCATGCTCGTCACGTTCGCGAGCCGGTTCGACAGGCCGAAAAAGGCCGAGATCGCCGCGATGTCCCAGATGTCCTCTTCGGTGAATCCGTGCGCCTTCAGCGTGGCGAAGTCGCTTTCAGACGTCTTGTGCGCCTCGGTCGAGACCCGAACAGCGAAATCCAGCATCGCCTTCTGACGATCGGTGATGTCGGCCTTGCGGTAGTTGACGGCGACCTGATCGGCAATCAGCGGGTCCTTGGCGCGGATGCGCAAGATCGCGCCATGCGCCACCACGCAGTACTGGCACTGATTGAGGTTGCTGGTCGCAACGACGATCATCTCGCGCTCGGCCTTGGTCAGATTGCCGGGCTTGTCCATCAGCGCGTCGTGATAGGCAAAGAACGCGCGAAACTCCTCCGGCCGGTGGGCGAGCACGAGAAAGACATTCGGAATGAAGCCGGACTTCTCCTGCACGGCCAGGATGCGGCTGCGGATATCGTCCGGCATATCGGCGAGATCGGGGACAGGGAAGCGGCTGAGGGCCCGTGTTTCGGTCATGAGCTTGGCTCCTCGTTGAAGATTGGCATGACAGTCATCGCCCCTCACCTTTCGCCCGGATCATCGCAAGAAAGCCTTCGGCGAAGACGTCGAGCGCATCCGGGCGCCGTTCGAGCTTGGCGCGCAACACCGCGCCCTCCCAGCCGATCCAGAAGAACTGCGCGAGATCCTCGCAGTCGAGCTCGCTGGACATCTCGCCCGCCTCTTGCGCCGACCGCAGGCAACGCGACGTCCGCGCTTCCCAATCCCGGAACACAGCAGCGAGGCGCTTCCGGAACGGTTCGGGCAGAACACCCATCTCCTGTCCGAGATTGCCGACGAGGCAGCCGCGCCGGTAGCGATGTCTCGCCATGCCCGAGCGCGCGTCCGCGATGAAATCACGCAGACGGTCGAGCGGAGCACGCTCGGTGTCGTCGAACCATCGGTCCAGCTTGCGCGCGAAATAGTCGGCATAGGCGTCGATCAGTGCGAGACCGAAGGCCTCCTTGCTGTCGAAGTAGTGGTAAAATGAGCCTTTTGGCACCTCCGCAGCGTCCAGGATCTCCTCGACGCCAACGGCACTGAAGCCCTTCTCGGTCAGGATCGCAACGCCGGTGCGCAGCAGCCGTGCGCGCGGCGCGTCTGGCCGTGTCTGGTCCTTGGGCGGACGGCCACGGCGACGCGGTTCGGCTGACGGCAAAATCGCTCTCATGGCAATTTATTAGACCGATCGTCTTGCAAAATCAATCCCGCGTCGTCATCGAGGCCCGGCGATTGTCGATGAGGCTTCAACGACGTGCAGGTCGCCTCGCATTTCACGGCATTTGGCAGACGTCCGGATGCAGCAAGGGAGCGTCCTTCAGCCAGACTTTCGCGCCGTCCGCACCACAGACGGCGCGCAGGGGCTGTCCGGCCGGCAAGCGGACCCAGCCTTGCGGGAGCAGCGTCTGATCACCAATCGACAGGCTCCCGGCGAGAACGAGCATTTCGAGCCCGCGTGCGTTCTCGACCGTGACGGAACTGCCCGGCATCCAGCTCTCGAAACGCACGTTCTCAAATCCGTCGTCGAACAGTTCGAGCGCGCTCGCCGCCCCCGATCGCGGCTCGCGCTGACGACCTTCCGCGGGCCGTCGCACGATCTGATCGCGATCGCCATCCCGGAATTGCCAAAGGCGCACGAAGATCGTGCAGCCAGCCTCCGATGCGGGAACGTGCGAGGTCCCGGGCGGATTGCGGAAGTAGCTGCCCGCGGGGTAATCGCCATGCTCGTCCTGAAAGACGCCATCGAGAACGACGATCTCTTCGCCGCCGCCATGCGTATGGCGCGGAAACGCACTGTGTGGGGCATACCGCACGATCGAGGTGGCGCGCGCGACCTCGTCACCGATGCGGAACAGCATGCGCCGGTCGACACCGGCCGCCGGGCTTTGGGTCCACGGCAGCTGCCCGGCCTGGACGATCACCGGAACCGTCAAATTATCATTGATGCGCATGGCTCTTCTCCCTCATGGTCAACACCATTCTGAAACGGGCCTGGCCGGACCGCATCCGTGCGACGGCCTCCGCGGCGCGCTCCAGCATATCACGACGCCGCATCGCCGCGGCGCGATCGTGGTGATGCCAGCGCCAGCGCGGCGACGGCCAGGAACAGAGGCGGAAACGAGACCCACAGGACCGTATTCCAGCCATAGGCGGAGAGCAGTCCACCCGACAGCAACGAGCCGAAGGTCATCGTGCCGAATACAATGAAGTCGTTCAGCGACTGGACGCGCGCCTTCTCCTCCGCGCGATGACACTCCAGCACCATCGCGGAAGCTCCGACGAAGCCAAAATTCCAGCCGACGCCGAGCAGGATCAGTGTCGCCCAGAAGTGCCCGACCTGAATGCCGAACAGACCGACTGCCGAAGAGGCGGCGGTGAGCAGCAGCCCTGTCGCCACCACCCTCGATGCGCCGAACCGGGTGATCAACCTGCCGGTCCAGAAGCTCGGGCCGTACATGGCGATCACATGCCATTGCAGACCAAGATTGGCAGCCTCCTGCGACAGATTGCAGAACTTCATCGCGAGCGGCGCCGCCGTCATCAGGAAGTTCATCAGCAGATAAGAGACGACACCGCAGACCACTGCGGCAATGAAACGCGGCTGGCGCGCGATCACGGAAAGAGGACGGCCTCTGCCTCTGTCGGCCGCGATCGGCATCGGCAGACGGACCCCGGCGAGAACCGATAAGGAGATCGCGGCGACCGCGCCTTGTGCCAGATAGGTGGCCGCGAACAGATGGGGTGGCCACAGACCCATCGTATACGTGACGAGTTGCGGCCCGATCACGCCGGCAAAGACACCGCCTGCCATCACCGCCGATAGCGCGCGCGGCCGCCGCTCCGGCGCCGCACAATCGGCGGCAGCGAAGCGAAAGGACAGCACCACCGCAGCGTAGACACCGCCGAGAAACGTCGCCGCACAGAACAGGCCGAATGAGGCGTATAGAATCGCGAGCGATCCGATCAGGCCGGAGAGGACACCGCAGCCGGTGCCGATCATGAAGGTCGCGCGTCGACCGTAACGTTGCGCGACCGCTCCGGCGGGCAAGGTGCAGGCGGCCATCCCGACCACGAAGATCGAGATCGGGAGAGTTGCCAGCGCCTTGCTGGGCGCCAGCATGTCGCCGATCACGGCGCCGGTGGCGTAGACGATCGTCGAATTCGCGCCGGCCAGTGCCTGCGCGACGGCGAGCCTTGCGACATTGCTGCGCTCGAAACGAAACGCGGGCGGAGCCTCCACCCGCCCTTGCACGGCAACTTCTGACATTCAGACCTCGATTTGGCCGCGCCAGCGCGCATCGCGCTGCGACGGACGGCGGTGAAGGCGGCGATCGAGCAGATCGCGTGCCTTGGCGGAATCGCCGCTTCGCATGAAAGCGAGCAACAACATGTCTTCGATGATTTCCCTCTGGGCGCCGCTGCCGCCGACCCGGGCGACGTCTGCGGCCACGGGCTCGAGAATCCGCATGCATTCGGCGTAGTCGGCGTTCGCGAACGCGAGCGCCGCCCGCCCGATGGCCGGCACGACGGGACCAGCCGGCAGCGCGCCGTCCGCGACACGTTGCGCATTCGCCTTGATGCGGTCGACGGCCGTGGCGTGTTTTCCGGTCGCGGCGGCCAACAAGGCCATGTGCACTTCGACGAATGCCAGACCGGGACTCGGATAGTGGGATCCGGCGTAGCTCTCGACCTCGCCCCACATGCCGGACGGCACCTCATGGCCATACGCCTGAAGCCTCCACAACAAGGAAACCGTGTCGCTCACGACGTTGATCGGCAGACCGAGCGAGGCCGAAGGTCGAACGTATTTGGAGTAGATCGCCAGGGCGTGTTGCGGATCGTCGCGCTCCAGCGCCGAGAGCGCCGCGTGCCAGGCCAGATGACCGTGAAGCATCCCTGCCCGATCATAATCAGGCAACCAGCCTTCGAGCAGCGTTTCGGCTTCGTCCTTGGCGCCCTGCTCGAACATCGCATGCGCGACCGCATGCGCGGCGTTCGCGTTGGCGCGGCGCCGTTCGAGACCACGTTGCGCGAGGTCGCGACCTCTCGAGACCGATCCGTTCTCGGCATGTGACCAGCCGCGATAGGTCAGGAACCACCAGTCGTCCGTGTCGTAGCGACCCGCGACGCGTTCGCAGAGATCCACGCGCGCCTGGTCATGCCCGATCATCCCCGAGAACGCGAACAGGCCGAACGCACCGAGCGGCAGAGAGAGGATCAGGACGTCGCGCGGCCACGCGTCCAGATGCGCGAGCGCGCGCTCCAACGCCTTGGCGGACTGACCGGTCACCGCGAGCGCGAGGACCGCCACATGGCTGATCTCACGCGGCGAGCCGTTTCGCGCGACGATTTCCTGCGCAATCGCGATCCTTGCGCGCGCCTCCGCGGGCTCGGCCTTGATCGCGTGCAGACGTGCGAGGGCGGCGTGCGCCAGCGCGAAATGCGGATCGTGCTCCACGGCTTGCCGCAGCGCCTCATCTGCGCCCGGCCACGCCGACAGAAGCAGATCGATGCCGGCCCGATATTGACCGGCGGCTTGCGGCGAATCTGTCGAAATCGGCAGGCCCCGGCTGTCGCACTCGGCCATGCTCCGCTCCTGATACGAGGGACGAGACGGGTCCGGCCAACGAAGTCCGTGGTGTGGCCGGCCTTGAACTGGAGCGCTAGCAGAGCGAAAAGCGGCTGTCTTTCGACGTTTTGCCAATTTATATAGAATATCGGCCAATCGGAAACGACATGACCTGGACCCCACTATCGGCTCCGCCGGATGCCTTGCCGCCGCGCCCGATCACCATGCGCGCCCAGTCGATCCCGGCGCGGCACGAATTCCCGGAGCACGCGCACGACTGGCACCAGGTGGTCTACGCCATCGACGGCGTGCTGATGGTGACCGCGGAGAACCGTTCCTTCGTCATCTCGCCCGACCAAGCCGTCTGGCTGCCGCGCGGCGTTCGCCATCGGGTGGGCTCCCTTCTCGGCGCGGAGTTTCGCAGCCTGTGGATTGCCGTCGACGCCGGGAGCAATCTGCCATCGGCTCCGACAGTGCTCGCCGTCTCCCCCTTGCTGAAGGCGTTGATCGTGGAGGCCGCCGTCATCGAAGGAAGTCAGGATGCCGACGGCTACCCCGATCGTGTCGCGACACTCATTCTCGATCAGCTCGGCAGGGCTCGCGCGCTGACGGCGGGGTTGCCGTGGCCGCGTGGCGAACGCCTGCTGCGTCTTTGCGAAGCGCTCTACGTCGATCCAGCCGATTCCCGAACTTCGGATGACTGGGCCAAGGCGCTCGGCATGTCGTCGCGCACGCTGACGCGCCAGTTCGAAGCGGAAATGGGTTCAAGCCTGCGATCATGGCGGCGGCGAGTGCGGCTGCTGCGCGCTATCGAGCTGTTGAGCAGCGGCACGGGAGTCACGGAGACCGCGATGCAACTGGGCTACGGATCCGCATCCGCGTTCGTCTACGCATTCCGGACGGAAATGGGATCCAGTCCGCACGCCTACATGCGAAGAGCAACTAGCGAGCAGCGTGCCGCCGACATTCGCTGATGAGGAGGATTTGAAGCGGCGAGTTCCGGCGAAGCAGCATTCGGGCTTCCTCGGAACCATCGAAGCCGAGCCCAGTTGGGGCCAGATTGGGTTGGGTGGCATTCTTCGGTGGCGGCACGACCGGCAGCACAGCGCGGACACCCTGAATGGAGTGACGAATGGCTACGGCGAGACTCAACGCTAAAGCGCGATGAGATTGGGATGAATCGTCATCGCGCTTTAGGTTATTGTTTTAGCATGATCTTTTCGGAAAACCGCTGCACACTTTTCCGGATCATGCTCTAGCTGGCGCTGACGCAGCCTCTACTTCGCCGTTCCGCTCTTGCTTCCGGTCGCGTCGGATCGTCGATCCGCGGCAAGGCCAAGCACCATGTCCGAGAACCGCTCACCCTGGACCAGAACATGATCGTGAAGTCGCGTTGCCGCGAGTTGCTCATCGCCGGCGCGGATCGCTTCGAGAATCCCCGCGTGCTCCTGGAGCGATTGCAGCAGGCGGTTGCGCGCACGTAGCTGGATACGGCGATAGGCGCTCAGCCGCTTGTGCAGAGCAAAGGCTTGATCGGCGAGAAAACTGTTGCGGCTCGCGCGGTAGATCGCTTCGTGAAAATTGCGGTTGTCGGCGTAGTACTGCTCGCTGTCGCCTTCGCGCGCGGCAATCTCGCAGGCGCGATGAGCAGTCTCCATTGCCGCATCGTTCTCCGGGGTCAGCCGACGCGCGGCTAGGCGTCCGCAAGCACTTTCGATCTCCGCCATCGTTTCGAACATCTCGAACAGCCGGGTCGGTGACGGGACACTGACGATCGCGCCGCGGCGCGGGCGAACATCGATGAAGCCCTCGGCGCCGAGCTGGAGCAGCGCCTCCCGGATGGGGGTGCGCGACACCCCGAATCGCTGCGCCAGCGAGGCTTCGTCCAGGCGATCGCCCGGCAGGAATTCTCCTGCAATCACAGCGTCTTCGATCGACTGCTTAAGTCTGAAGGCCTGGCTCATTGCATACACCTGATCCACAATTCCATATCATATACTTGACAAGACTAATAGCATGCAGTTCATATATTAATTGTATGCAAGATTATAAATAAAAAATGCAATCCAGTAACGGGAGGTATGGAATGAGGATTTCAAGACGCCAAGCCCTGGCCTTGGGAATCGCAGCCCCGGCGCTGCTCCGGTTCGGGGAAGCGCGCGCGGCCACGGCCCTCAAGATCTCGCACCAGTTCCCGGGTGGCACGGCGACCGAGGGCGATTTCCGCGACCGGATCTGCCGGCGTTTCGCGGCCCTGATCCAGGAGCGCAGCAAGGGCGCGATGACCGCCGAGATCTATCCCGGCTCGTCGCTGATGAAGACCAACGCGCAGGTCTCGGCAATGCGCAAAGGCGCGCTCGACATGAGCCTCATTCCGATCTCCTACGCCGGCGGAGATCTGCCCGAACTGAACATCGGCCTGATGCCGGGCCTCGTCACCGGTTACGACGAAGGCCTCGGCTGGAAGAACAAGCCGATCGGCCAGGAGTTCAGCAAGTTTCTCGCCGCCAAAGGCATCGTCATTGTCACCTGGATCTGGCAGGCCGGCGGCGTCGCCAGCCGTGCGCGTCCGCTGGTCGAGGTCGGCGATGCCAAGGGCATGAAGATCCGCGGCGGCTCGCGCGAGATGGATCTCGTGCTCCAGGCCGCCGGCGCCTCGGTGCTGTCGCTTCCCTCCAACGAACTCTATGCGGCGATGCAGACCGGTGCCTGCGATGCCGCCCTCACCTCGTCCACCAGCCTGACCTCGTTCCGCCTGGAAGAGCTCGCCAAGCATCTGACGACCGGCCGGGCCAAGAGCTACTGGTTCATGCTCGAGCCGCTCGTGATGTCGAAGGCGGTGTTCGATCGGCTTTCGAGCGAGGAGCGCGACATCATCGTCTCGGTCGGCGCTGAGCTGGAAGCGTTCGGCCGCACCGCGGCGATGGAAGACGACGTCCGCGTGGCCAAGGTCTACCAGGCCGCCGGCGCGACCGTGCATGATCTCGACGACAAGACGGTTCAGGCGTGGCGGGAGCTTGCGCGCGACACGGCCTGGAAGGATTACGCCAACAAGAACGAGAACTGCGCCCGCCTGATCAAGCTCGCCATGGAGGCCGGATCATGAGCGCGCACGGCGTCGATCTCGGCCACTCCGTCGTCATGACGGCAGCGCGACCCGGCTCCACGGTGGGACGGATCAATTGCGCGATGATCCTGCTCAACAGGACGATCGTCGTCCTCTGCTCGATCGCACTCATCGTCGCGAGCACGATCCTGAGCTACAGCGTGGCCGCGCGCTACTTCTTCAACGCGGCGACCTATTGGCAGGACGAGGCCGCGGTGTTCCTGCTGGTCGGCGCCACGTTCCTGTCGACCGCTTTCGTGCAAGCCGGACGCGGCCATATCGGCATCGAGGCCCTCACCGGCTATCTGTCGAAGCGCGGCAATGCGATCCGCATGCTCGTGGTCGACACCGCGAGCCTGCTGTTCTGCTGCTTCTTCGCCTGGAAATCCTGGACGCTGTTCCACGAGGCATGGGTCGACGGACAGGTGTCCGGATCGACCTGGGCCCCGCCGCTATGGATTCCCTACAGCATGATGTCGCTCGGGATGACGCTGATGACGGTTCAAATCGCGCTTCAGCTCGCCTCGCGCGTCGACGGATGGAGGAGCAAATGAGCACGTTTGCCGTCGGACTGATGTATGGCGGGGCCACGCTCGCCGTTATGGCCTCGGGCATGCCGATCGCGCTGGCGCTCGGTGCCGTCGCCGTCGTCTTCATGTATTTCTTCATGCCCGCCGCATCGCTCGATACGGTGACGCAGAACGTCTACGAGGAGATGGCCTCGATCACGCTGCTGGCGATCCCGCTCTTCATCCTGAAGGGCGCCGCGATCGGCAAGTCGAAGGCGGGACAGGACCTCTACAGCGCGTTGCACGTCTGGATGGGCCGCATCCCCGGTGGGCTCGGCATCGCCAATGTCTTCGCCTGCGCGCTGTTCGCTGCGATGGCCGGATCATCTCCGGCGACGTGCTCGGCCATCGGTTCGGCCGGCATTCCCGAAATGCGCAAGCGCGGCTATTCCGGCGGCTTTGCTGCGGGCGTCATCGCGGCCGGCGGCACGCTGGGCATCCTGCTGCCGCCCTCGATCACCATGATCCTGTACGCGGTCGCGGCGGAGCAGTCGCTCGGTCGTCTCTTCCTCGCCGGCATCGGCCCGGGCCTTCTCCTGGTGCTACTGTTTGCGACGTATGCGGTGTTGAGATTCAAGTCCGAATACGCCGCGGCAGAGCGCGCTTATGCCGCGGACCCTGCGCAGCATCCGATCCTTTCGAATGAGCGCTTCACCATGGCGATGCGGTTCGGTGCGCTGCCGCGGGTGCTCCCCTTCGTCGTGCTGCTCAGCGGCGTCATGATCGCACTCTATGGCGGCTATGCGACGCCGTCGGAAACCGCAGGCCTCGGCGGCATCCTCGCGCTGGTCCTGATCGCCTCGATCTATGGCGTGTGGCGCCCGCGGGATCTCGGCCCGATCCTGGAATCGACGCTGAAGGAATCGACCATGCTGATGCTGATCATCGGCATGTCGCTGCTCTACTCCTACGTGATGAGCTATCTCCACATCAGTCAGGCGGCGGCGCAGGCGATTGTCGCGATGCAGCTGTCGCGCTGGGTGCTATTGGCAGCGATCCTGGTGCTGGTGGTCGTGCTCGGCTTCTTCCTGCCTCCGGTTTCGATCATCCTGATGACTGCGCCGATCATCCTGCCGCCGCTCAAGGACGCAGGCTTCGACCTGATCTGGTTCGGCGTAGTGATGACGATCGTGATGGAGATGGGCCTCATTCATCCACCGGTCGGACTCAACATCTTCGTCATCAGAAACATCGCGCCGGACATCCCGTTGCGGGACGTGATCTGGGGAACGCTGCCCTTCGTGCTCCTGATGGCGTTCGCGGTCGTCCTGCTTTGCCTGGCGCCCTCGATCTCCACCTTTCTGCCCAACCTGGTGATGGGCGCCCCGTCGCGTTAACCGAGGAGGCATGAACGATGCTGAACGATACGAGATCCGGACGCATCACGGCGCCCGAATTCCTGCAAGGGCTCATCGATACCTTGACGCAACGTGGTCGCGCGGTTCTGGGCATCAAGCCTGATCGCGAGCCAGGCGAGGATCGCGATCTCGCCCTTCTGGGTGAAGCGCTGCTCTCCAGGCGCGGCGAAGCCTCCGGCGTTGCGATCGCGCAATCGCTGCTTGCGGCTTTCGAGCAGGCCGGCGAGCCGCAGCGGCTGAAATTCCTCGCCTCGCTCGCGGACCGGTTCGGGCCCGACCGTCGCGCGATCGAGCTCGCGATCGCGGCCTACCAACGCAAGGAGGGCGGCGACGGCAGCAAGCTCGAGGCGCTCCATGCCGTCGCCGAGCCGCGCCGGCAGGAATTGATCCGGCGCCTCAATCTGGCGCCCGGCGGCACTTCGTCGCTGATTCGCATGCGGGAGGTGCTGCTCTCGCTGCTGCGCGAGCATCCCGAGCTCCAGCCGGTCGACGACGATTTCGTCCATCTGTTCTCGTCGTGGTTCAACAGGGGCTTCCTCGTGCTGCGGCCGATCGATTGGACGACGTCTGCCAACATCCTCGAGAAGATCATCAAGTATGAGGCCGTCCATGCCATCCAGGACTGGGAGGACTTGCGCAACCGGCTCGAGCCGCCGGATCGCCGCTGCTACGCGTTCTTTCATCCGCAGCTGGTCGACGAGCCGCTGATCTTCGTCGAGGTCGCGCTAACCAAGGAGATTCCCGGCGCGATCGGCCCATTGCTCGACAAATCGCGCCAGGCGATTGCCGCGCGTGAGGCGACCACTGCCGTGTTCTACTCGATCTCGAATACGCAGAAGGGCCTGGCCGGCGTCTCGTTCGGCAATTTCCTGATCAAGCAGGTGGTGCAGGATCTCGCCCGCGAGCTGCCGAACCTGAAGACCTTCGTCACGCTGTCGCCCGTTCCCGGCTTTGCCGGTTGGGTGCGGCGCGAGCTCAAGACAGAGGCCTCCGGCGCGATCGATGAGGAGACACGACGCGCGCTGGCCGCTCTCGATGACGGCGGCGACATCGCGCAGGCGAAAGAGGCCGTCACCGCGCTTGCGGCCTACTACTTCCTGAAGGCGAAGCTGCCGTCAGGCAAGCCGGTCGATCCGGTCGCCCGCTTCCATCTCGGCAACGGCGCGCGCCTGGAGCGGCTGAATTTCCTGGGGGATGCTTCGCCCAAGGGCATGAAGCAGTCCTACGGACTGATGGTGAACTATCTTTATGCGCTCGAGCACATCGAGGCGAACCACGAAGCGTTTGCGGAAGCCGGCACCGTAGTGGCGTCCGACAAGGTGAAGAAGGCCCTTCGCGCGAAATTGTCATCGCGCGACCTCGTTCCGAGTCCCCAATCCAACTCTCAACGGAAGATCTCGTCATGACCTGGAACCTGTACGACCGCCTGCTTGGCTCTGCGGAGTCCGATCAGTCCATCTGCATTGAGAAGGAGGACGGCGAGACGTTGAGCTACGCCGAACTCGCTGCGCTGAGCGGCAAGTTTGCGAACTTGCTCGCCAGGATTGGCATCGGCCCGAACCACCGTGTCGCTGCCAAGGTCGAGAAATCCGTCGAGGCCATCGCCCTCTATCTCGCAACGCTCCGCTCCGGTGCCGTCTATCTGCCGCTGAACACTGCCTATACGCCGGCCGAAACCGAGTACTTCGTCCGCGACGCGCAGCCGACATTGATCGTGTGCGATCCGAAGGAAGAAGCCGACCTGCGCGCCATTGCTGCCAAAGCGGGCGGCCGGGTCGAGACGCTCGATCACCACGGCAAGGGCTCGCTCGCCGATGCCGCGGCGGACTTCCCGATTGCATTCGACACCGTGGCCAGGGGGAATGACGACCTCGCCGCCATTCTCTACACCTCCGGCACGACCGGCCGCTCGAAGGGCGCCATGCTGACGCACGGCAATCTGGCCTCGAACGCCCTGACGCTGGTTGAAGAGTGGCGCTATTCCAGGAAGGACGTGCTGATCCACGCGCTGCCGATCTACCACGTTCACGGGCTCTTCGTGGCCTGCAACGTCACGTTCGCCGCGCGCGGGCGCATCCTGTTCATGCAAAAGTTCGACGCCGAGCGCATTCTGGCGACGATGGCGCGCAGCACCGTGCTGATGGGCGTGCCGACCTTCTATGTACGCCTGCTCGAGAGCACGAACCTGAACGAGCGCACGACCGCCAACATGAGGCTGTTCGTCGCCGGCTCGGCGCCGCTCCTTGCCGAGACTCACCGCGCCTGGCAGGCGAGGACCGGACACGCGATCCTGGAGCGCTACGGCATGACCGAAACCGGCATGATCGCCTCCAATCCCTATGACGGCCAGCGCATTCCGGGCTCCGTGGGTCGCCCCCTGCCCGCGGTCAAAGTTCGTATCGCCGATCCCGAAAGCGGTGTGGCGCTGCCCGCGGACGAGGTCGGCATGATCGAAGTGAAGGGGCCGAACGTGTTTGCGGGCTACTGGAACATGCCGGACAAGACCGCGGCCGAATTCCGCAGCGACGGCTTCTTCATCACCGGCGACCTCGGCAAGCTCGATGCAAATGGCTATCTGCACATCGTCGGCCGCGGCAAGGATCTCATCATCACCGGCGGCTTCAACGTCTATCCGAAGGAGATCGAGACGGAGATCGACGCCATCCCGGGGGTCTCAGAAAGTGCCGTCGTCGGCGTGCCGCATGCCGATTTCGGCGAGGGCGTCACGGCTGCCGTCGTCCGGTCGCCGGGCTCGTCCTTGGACGAACGCACCATTCTCGCGGCGCTGTCCGGACGGCTGGCGAAATTCAAGCAGCCCAAGGGCATCATCTTCGTCGAGACGCTTCCGCGCAACACCATGGGCAAGGTACAGAAAAACCTGCTGCGGGAGCGCTTTGCAGAGCTCTATTCGGCCAAGGCCGGCCAGGGGAGTTGATACGGACGGCTTGAACGGTCCGCTCCGCAGAGCGAGCGCGGAGCCTCGAGTCTGCCGCCATCATGCAGATCGAATGGCGAGATCGGCATCCGATCGCCTCGACGACACGAGCAGCATCATCGGCCGCTCCAGCTCTTCCGTGAGCGCCTGACTCTCCCTGATCTGCTCAATCGACAGGGCGAACGCGTCGACGAGTTCGATGCTAACCGCACCAGCGCGTTCAAGGTGGTTCCGATCGTGCGGTGACCCAAAGCGCCTTGACAGATGGCCAAGCTTCGAAGATGTAATGTTATAACATTACATCTCGTCAGCCGAAATGCCCAGCCCCAAGCGCCGCCCTCTCCCCTTGAAAAGGCTCTTCGATCGCCATGCAGAAACTCCCCGTCACCGTCTTGTCCGGCTTCCTCGGGGCTGGAAAGACCACTTTGCTGAACCACGTCCTGAACAATCGGCACGGCCTGAAGGTGGCGGTGATCGTCAACGATATGAGCGAGGTGAACATCGATGCGGATTTGGTTCGCGATGGCGGTGCGAATCTATCCCGGACCGATGAGAAGCTCGTCGAGATGACGAACGGCTGCATCTGCTGCACGCTGCGCGACGATCTCTTGAAGGAGGTCCGCGCACTCGCCGAACACGGTCGCTTCGATTATTTGCTGATCGAATCGACGGGCATCTCCGAGCCGCTGCCGGTCGCGGCGACCTTCGACTTTCGCTCCGAAGACGGCGAAAGCCTCTCCGACGTGGCGCGTCTCGACACCATGGTCACCGTGGTCGACGCCGTGAACCTGCTCAAGGACTATTCGTCGACGGATTTTCTGGAGCAACGCGGCGAAGCGCTCGAGAACGACAAGCGCACGTTGGTCGATCTCCTCGTCGAGCAGATCGAATTTGCCGATGTGATCGTCTTGAACAAGGTTGATGACGCCTCGCCCGAGCAGCACGAAGCGGCGCGAAAGATCATTCGTGCGCTCAATCCAGAAGCGGACCTGATCGAAGCCAACCACAGCCGGGTCGCTTTCGATCGCATTCTCGACACCGGCCGGTTCGACTTCGAAAAGGCTCAGCAGCATCCCCTCTGGTACAAGGAGCTCTACGGCTTTGCCGATCACGTGCCGGAAACGGAAGAATACGGCGTGAGGAACTTCGTCTACCGCGCGCGCCGTCCGTTCGACCCCGCCAAGTTCGACAGGTTCATCAAGGAGCCTTGGCCAGGCGTCATTCGCGCCAAGGGGCACTTCTGGCTCGCGACACGGCCGCAATGGCTCGGTGAACTCAGCCAGGCGGGTTCGATCATTCGCACCCAGGCCCTTGGTTTCTGGTGGGCCGGCGTGCCGGCAGAACGATGGCCGGATGATCCTTTCTGGCGCAAGAAACTTCGACAAAACTGGAGCAGCATCTACGGCGATCGCCGTCAGGAAATCGTGTTCATCGGGGCCGGCATGGACGAAGATTCGATCCGCGCCCGCCTGGACGCATGTCTCGTCACGGGAAAACCTGCAATGGACGTTGCGGAATGGGCAAAGCTCGCAGACCCGTTTCCGACATGGCGGCGCGCCCACGAAGCAGCCTAGCGGGAGCACACATGGGCGACGTCATTCGATTTGTCCCGAAATCCGAGCTCGAGCGAATTCGTCTCATTCGGGAAGCTCGCGCAATATACGACAGCATATTCCCGCCAACTGCTTTGGTCGACGAGCAGCCCTATGGTTGCCCCGCACAGAGCACGCAAAGCTCATCCGATTCCCTCAGGAATGCGGTCGAAGGCGAATGATTTAGATCCTTTGCGTTAAACCGTGAGGGTCGAGCGCGAATCGCGACAGTCAAGACGATTGCGGAAGGGAGCCGCAAGGATGCAGAATGGCTGCGCGCGTTGGGGATCTGTGATGTTCGACTGGAACGATCTCAAGTACCTGCTGGCGGTGGCCCATCACGGCAGCACGCTCGCGGCCGCACGCCATCTGGGAGTGAACCAGTCCACCGTCCAGCGGCGCCTGACCGAACCGGAAGGACGCCTTGGGCTACGATTGGTCGAGCGATCGCCTAGCGGCTACAGCCTCACCACTGCGGGCGCGCTGGTCTTCCCAAGGCCCGGAGCTGGCTATGGCTTTTTGGCACCGGGGGGAGCGCCTCTCGGGTCATTGATGGCTCTGGGAGCTTCCACGCCTGCGTTTCGCCCGAACGGCGTGAAAGCGCGCGTTCGTCTGCGGCTTGATGAACAGGGCCGCGACGCTCGGATGATGCTTGCGGATTTCACCTTCGAGCGAGATCACGCATTGCTCGATATCGTCGGCGCGCTTCTCGTCGGCGAACTCGACGCTGAGGGCGGCGACAATCTCGTCCGGGGATAGTCGCGCAAGCTCAGGGTGCGCGGGCTCACCGATCAGCAGACTCTTGCTCTCGCGGGCGAGCCCGACGGACGTGATCCCCAGCAGAATCCCGATCAGGATCGAGCCGACGCCGTCCCACACCGGTCGCTCCAGCCACACCGCCGCCGCCGTTGCCCCTGCCGCAATGACGATGCCGACCAGCGCCGCGCTGTCCTCGAGCAGCACCATGAATGCAGGCGGGTCCTTGCTGCGGACAAAGGCCCGATAGTAGCCGAACCGCGCCGCGTCGAAGCGGAAACGTCGCAGGGCGACCAGCCACGATGCGCCCTCGAACAGGAACGACAGCCCGAGCACGATGAAGCTGACGATGGGATCCTCGATCCGCTCAGGCGCGGCAACATGCACGAGGCCCTGATAGAGCGAGACGCCCGAACCGAGCGCAAAGATCACCAGGGCGACGATGAAGCTCCAGAAATACAGCTCGCGCCCGTAGCCGAGTGGATGGGATTCGTCCGCTGGGCGGCTGGCACGACGGTAGCCATAGAGCAGCAGCACCTCGTTGGAGGTGTCGACCACCGAGTGCACGGCCTCGCTCGTCATCGCCGAGCTTCCCGCCCAGATGGCGGCGCCGATCTTGGTGATCGCGACGAGCACATTGCCGGCAAGTGCGGCATAGACCGTGGTCTTCGATGACGAAGCAGCGGCCATGTTCACCAAGGTCAGTCCTCCTCTGCGGTCGGCGGGCCCGCCGTTACGCACAGAAGGTCAGCGCCATCACAGCAGACGCCGTCTACGGCGTGCCGCGAGAGTTGGTGCACTCTCGCGCTACGATTTCGCCGTGCCGGGCTCGGCCAACTTCCGATGCTGCTTGGCCAGCATCTCGTTCGGCGTGATGGAGGCGACCGTCGCCTGGATCTTGTTCTTCAGCCCGGTGACGACGTCGGCCTCACTTCGCAGCATTGCATCGAAGCCGGCCTTGGCGACCTCGTAGGCGCCATCCTTCTGCTCGGTGCCAACCTTAGTGTCCATCATGTCGGCGCGGCGGAAGAATTCGGTGTCGGTGGCGCCGGGCATCAGGCAAGTGACGGTGACGCCGCTATCGCGCAGCTCTTCGCGCAGAGCGAAGGAGAACGAGTCGAGAAAAGCTTTGGAGGCGTTGTACACCGCCTCGAAGCTGCCGGGCATGAAGCCGGCGATCGAGCCCGTGATGAGAATGCGCCCGGAGTTGCGTCGCAGCATCGCATTGCCGGCGCGATGGATCAGGTAGAGCGTGCCGGTGATGTTGGTGTCGACGACGTGCCTGACGCGCTGGAAATCCTGATCGAGGAAGGCCCTGCCGAGGCCGATGCCGGCATTGGCCAGCAGCGCGTCGATCGGCCGGTCGGCGACCGCGGTGCAGAGCTTGTCGACGCCCTCGATGGTGGCGAGATCGGTCTCGACCGGCTCCACGCTGCCGCCGAACCTACGCAGGTCGACGGCCACCCCCTCGATCGCGGCCTCGTCCGCGGCGATGACAAGATTGAAACCTGCTTGGGCGCAGCACCTGGCAAGTTCCAGGCCGATACCGGTTGAGGCGCCGGTGACGACGGCGAGTTGATTGGTGGCCATAGGGCATATCCTCGCGGGTTCGGATGATGATGCCAAATCGCTCGACCGGCCAGCTGTTCCTATTCCCGCACGGGTCCGGTGCAGTGCGAAGAATTTGCGCGCTGCATAGCAACCATCGTTCATGCCTGAACTTAGATGCCACATGATTGATGGCGGAGGACCGAGATCAAGGCGCTGGTTTGGCATGGCAAGGCGGACATCCGGTGCGACACCATCACCGACCCGGAAATCCAGGACCCGCGCGACGCCATCATCAAGCTCACGAGCTGCGCCATCGCTGTCCGTTTCCAGAGCTTGATCGAGAGGCCACCTGCAACGAGGTGAAATCGAGGCAATGACCAAATCCCGTGACGAACGCGCGTGGTGGCAATCCGCGGTCATCTATGAAATCGCGCCGATCTCGTTCCAGGATTCCAATGGCGACGGCAAAGGCGACCTCGCCGGCTTGATGTCGCGGCTAGACTATTTGAGATGGCTCGGCATCGATGCGGTGTGGCTCACGCCGATCTACCGCAGTCCCTTTCGCGATCTCGGCTATGATATCTTCGATTATTGTTCAATCGACCCGGGCTTCGGCACGCTCGACGAATTCGATCGCCTCGTCAGCGCCCTGCACGCAGAAGGGATCCGGCTCATTCTCGACCTCGTCCCCAATCACACTGCCGACGACCACGCCTGGTTCGTCGAGAGCAGCAGTTCGCGCCACAGCGCAAAGTCCGATTGGTACATCTGGGCCGATCCGGCCGAGAATGGCGGACCGCCGAACAACTGGCTGAGTCGTTTCGGCGGTAGCGCCTGGGAGTGGTGTGACGCGCGGCGGCAATATTACTACCACTCCTTTCTGGTCGAGCAGCCTGACCTGAACTGGCGCAATCCGGACGTGAGGGCAGCGATCGCCGACGTCATGCACTTCTGGCTCGACCGCGGCGTCGACGGCTTTCGCGTCGATGCCAGCGCCGTGCTGATCAAGGACGATCTGTTGCGCGACAATCCACCAAACCCGCAAGCCAAGGACAAGCCGCCGCCGCAACGCCATACGTCCGTGTTTACCGACGACCGTCCGGAGACGATGTCGTGCATCGAATTCATCCGTGAGGTGATCGATGGCTATCCGGACCGGCTGTTGTGCGGCGAAGTTCAGGGCAAGACCGACCGGATCGGGCACTTCTACGGCAACGATCGACCGCGCCTGCACCTGCCGCTGAATTTCGCGCTGCTGGACTCGCGATGGGACGCGCTGTCGCTCCAGGCGACTATCGACGCCTATCTCAACGCCATTCCCAAGTACGCTTGGCCGGTGTGGGTGATCGGCGGGCACGACAAGCAGCGGATCGCAAGCAAGATCGGTGCCGCGCAGATGCGCGTGCTCGCGATGCTGTTGATGACGCTGCGGGGAACGCCGTTTTTCTTCATGGGCGACGAGATCGGCCGCAAACGGGTCCCCATTCCAGCCGATCGCGTTCGCGATCCCTTCGAGAAGCTTGTGCCGGGATATGAACTTTGCCGCGATCCCGAGCGCGCGCCGATGCGCTGGGATGACAGCGAGAGCGGTGGATTCACCACAGGCAGCCCATGGCTACCGCTGGGGCCGCGCGATGCGCCCAACGTGGCGCAGCAGAGGCGGGACGAACATTCCATCCTGGCGTTGTTTCGCGCGCTGATCGCGCTGCGGCGCGAGCATGCCTGTCTTCGCGAAGGCAGCCACGCGCCGCTGCGATCGCAAAACGACGTCCTCGCCTTCAAGCGCGTGACAGACAGAGGCGAAGTGCTGGTCGCCCTCAACATCGCCGGCGAGCCGCGGAGATGGCACTGGCACGGCCGCGGCCGCCTGCTGATGTCAACACATCTGGACCGGCCGCGCGAGCCATTGCCGGACGCATCGATCCTGCTTCGGGGCAATGAAGGCGTGATCATCGAGCTCGCACGGCGATGATCGGAGGAACCATCGGCGCGCCAAGGAGTCTGACCCACGCCTCCGGCATCTGCCCCCTGCTGTCGGACGCACTTTGGACGAAACCGCAGGCCCCGGCGCTTATTCCCCCGTTTGGCGCCGGGGCAGCGGCGTGAGCTTGGAGGCTGCCATGGGCAAGGTGAAAGGTCTTAAGCGGCGGATCGCCGGCAAGGCGAAACAGGCCGTCGGCGAGATCGTCGGGGATCAGGAGCTCCACGAGGACGGCAAGGCCGAGGCGGAGCGCGGCCGCGAGGAACAGGGCCAGCCGAGCGAACTCAATCCGCTGAAGAAGCTCCAGCAGCTGACGTGAACGCGCCGTCGCAACCGGCGCTCTAGCAATCAGGTGAAGCGGACGACCGGCGTTCTCCTGGGTCTTGCAACCGCTTTGGAGGGATGCATTTCGCGCTTGGCAAGCCCTACGAGGTGCCAATCCGCTCGCCGTCGCTTCATGCGACCTTCAGGGCGGCCGTGCTGTCGGCGTCCAGGAATCCCGTAAGCCTGCCCCTGATCAGTCGCTCGGCGTCCGCCATGATGCGGTCGACCAGTTCCTTCACGGTCGGAATGTCGCGGATGAGTCCGACGACCATGCCGCAGCTCCAAGCGCCCGCGTCCATATCGCCGTCGATCATCACCTTCGGATAGACGCCCGCTACCTGGTCATGGATGTCGTCGATCTTGAGGGTTTTACCTTTCTCTCGCTCGATCTCGAGCAAGTTTTCGACGCCCTTGTTGTTGAGGACCCGCTCGGTGTTGCGAAGCGCGCGCATGACGAGCCGGGTATCGAGCTCCGAGGCCTGGACCAGCGCATTCTTGACGTTCTCATGCACCGGTGCCTCCTTGGTGGCAATGAAGCGGGTGCCCATGTTCATGCCGGCGGCCCCCATCGCCAGCGCTGCAACCAGGCTGCGCGCATCCGCCATGCCGCCGGAGGCAACAAACGGGATCTTCAGTTCCTCGGCCGCACGCGGCAACAGGATCATGTTTGGCATGTCATCCTCGCCCGGATGGCCGCCGCATTCAAAACCGTCGACGCTGACGGCATCGCAGCCGATCTGCTCGGCCTTCAGCGAATGCCGGACGGAGGTGCATTTGTGGATCACCTTGATGCCGCCTGCCTTCAGGGCCGGCATGTACTGCTCGGGGCTGCGCCCGGCGGTTTCGACGATCTTGACGCCGCCCTCTCTGATTGCTGCGATGTACTCCGGATAGGGCGGCGCGCTGAAGGTGGGCAGAAAGGTCAGGTTCACCCCGAATGGCTTATCCGTCATGTCGCGGCAGCGCGCGATCTCCTTGGCCAGCAGTTCCGGCGTCCGCTGCGTCAGGCCCGTGATGATCCCCAGGCCGCCGGCATTCGACACCGCGGCGGCGAGTTCGGCGAACCCCACATAGTGCATCCCACCCTGGATGATCGGATGCTCGATGCCGAACAGTTCAGTGATCGCTGTCTTCACGAATGATCTCCCGCGTTTCCGCTCAGTGGATGATTTCAAACAATCCCGCTGCGCCCATGCCACCACCGATGCACATGGTCACCACGCCGTATTTCGCTTTGCGCCGCCGCCCCTCGATCAGGAGGTGACCGGTGAGCCGCGCCCCCGTCATGCCGTAGGGATGGCCGATCGCAATCGAGCCGCCATTGACGTTGAGCTTGTCCGGGTCAATGCCGAGCTTGTCGCGGCAATAGATCACCTGGACCGCGTAGGCCTCGTTCAGCTCCCAGAGATCGATGTCGTCGATCTTCAGGCCATGGCGCTTGAGCAGCCGCGGGATCGCGGCGACCGGACCGACGCCCATCTCGTCGGGTTCGACGCCGGCAGCGACGAAGCCGCGGAAGATGCCGAGCGGCTTGAGGCCCTTCCTGGCTGCAATCTTATCGCTCATGATCACACAGGCCGAAGCACCGTCGGAAAGCTGGCTGGCATTGCCCGCACTGATCGTCTTGCCCTCGAACACCGGCTTGATCCTGGCCAGGCCCTCGGCGGTCGTTTCCGGGCGCGGGCCTTCGTCCTTTGTCAGCGTCACCTGCTCGTAGGTGACCTCCTTCGTATCCTTGTTGACGAGCGCCATCCTGGTCGTGAATGGCACGATCTCGTCGTTGAAGTGGCCGGCCTGCATGGCAGCGCCGACGCGGCGTTGGCATTCGAGACTGTATTCGTCCTGCTTGTCGCGACCGATCTTGTAGCGTTCGGCGACGATCTCGGCCGTCTCGAGCATCGACATGTACATTTCCGGCTTCATGGCCATCAATTCATCGTCGACGGCATGAAACCGGTTCATGTGGTCGTTCTGCACGAGGCTGATCGACTCGATGCCCCCGCCGATCGCGACCTCGACCCCATCCGATATCACCGAGCGCGCGGCAACGGCGATGGCCTGCAGGCCGGAGGCACATTGGCGGTCGATGGTGGTGCCGGCCACGGTGACCGGCAGGCCAGCACGGATCGCGCCCTTGCGCGCGACGTTCATCACCATAGTGCCTTGCTGCATCGCGCAGCCCATCCCCACGTCTTCCACCTCGCCCGGCTCGATGCCTGCGCGCTTCACGGCTTCGCCCATCACGTGCCCGGCCATGGTCGGGCCGTCCGTGTTGTTGAGCGCGCCGCGATAGGCTTTGCCGACGGCGGTCCTTGCGGTGGAAACGATGACTGCTTCAGTCGTCATGCTGGCCTCTTCTCTTTACGCGGCTGCATCCAGCTGCGCATAGCGCAGCAGGTGGAACGCGGGATCGCCGAACTGGATGTTGATGGAGGAGATTCGCTTGAAATAGTGTCCGACGTTGAGCTCGTCGGTCATTCCCATGCCGCCATGAAGCTGCACCGCCTGGTCGGCGACGAACTTGCCGGCATAACCGATCTTCGACTTGGCGCCCGAGGCGAGCCGCGGGAGTCCCGCATCGCCCGCCGCGAGGCTGAGGTTGAGATGCTGCATCAGGGAGAGCGCCTCCTGATGCGCGATGAACATGTCGACCATCCGATGTTGCAGCACCTGGAAGGAGCCGATGGTGGTGCCGAACTGCTTGCGGATCTTGGAATATTCCAGTGTGGCGGAATTCAGCTCGCCGATGGCGCCGACGGCCTCCGCGCAGAGGGCGCCGATGGCACGCTCGCGGCAGGCCTCCAGCGCGACGACGCCCTCGCCTTCCCTCCCCAGCAATTGCGCGTGGACCTCACGCAGGCCGACCTCGGCGGCCCGGCGCCCGTCGATCGTCTTGAAGCTCCGAAGATCGACGCCGGCGGCGCGGCGGTCGACCACGAACAGGCTGACGCCGCCGCCGTCGCGGTCGTCGCCGGAGGTCCGTGCCGAGACGATCAGATGATCCGCCCAGGGCGCCGCGATCACCATGGTCTTCTGACCGCTCAGAACGTAGTCGTTCCCATTGCGCCGCGCCCTGGTCGCGACGTTGGCGAAATCGAAACGGGATGCCTTCTCCGCCCAGGCCAGCGCCCAGATCTTGCTGCCGTCGATGATGCCGGGAATGAAGCCCTGCTTCTGCTCGGACGTGCCCGCCTGCTCGATCAGGCCACCAGCCAGCACGACCGTCTCGATGAAAGGCTCGAGGACGAGATGCCGGCCGAACTCCTGCATGATGATCATGGTCGACAGCGCGCCGCCGCCGAGACCGCCGGCGTCCTCGGAGAACGGCGCGGCGAGCAGGCCGAGCTCCGCGAAGGCCTCCCACTGCTTCCGGCTGAAGCCCTGCTCGCTCGCCTCGATCTTTCGCCGCGTGTCGAAATCGTATTGATCGCGCAGCAGACGCTGGACGCTGGATCGCAGCATGTCCTGCTCTTCCGTGAACTGGATGTCCATCCGATCCTCCCGATGCGCCCGCGCCTAAAGGCCGAGCACTGCTTTGGCGATGATGTTGCGCTGGATCTCGTTCGATCCGCCGTAGATGCTGAGCTTGCGCGCATTCAGGTATTTCTCCGACGCGGTATGTCCGTAGTCGGGACCCGGCATGAAATGGTTGGCACTGGCCGGATGCTCGCGGATCGCAAGGCCGTAATTGCCAATCGCGCGGTGAGTAAGTTCGGTGATGCTCTGGAAGATCTCGGTGCCGCGGATCTTGAACAGCGACGCCGCCGGCCCCGGATCGATGCCGCGCGCCATCTGGGCGACGACGCGCAGTTCGGTCGCCTCCAGAGCCAGCACATCGAGCTCAATGCGGGCAATGTCCCGCAGAAACTCAAGATGTGCCGGATCGTCCGCCGGTATCTCGGCCTTCACGATCTGCTTCAGCTTCCCGATGTAACGGGTCGACCGGCCGATGCCCGCCATGCTGGTCCGCTCGTTGCCGAGCAGGAACTTGGCGTAGGTCCAGCCCTTGTTCTCCTCGCCGACAAGGTTCTCCACCGGCACGCGGACGTTCTCGAGGAAGACGTCGTTGACTTCATGGCTGCCGTCGATCGTGATGATCGGCCGCACCGTCACCCCGGGCGACTTCATGTCGATCAGCAGGAAGGAGATCCCAGATTGCGGCTTCGCGCTCGGATCCGTCCGCACCAGGCAGAAAATCCAGTCGGCGTGCTGCGCCAGCGTGGTCCAGGTCTTGTGCCCGTTGACGATGTAGTGGTCACCCTCGCGCACCGCCTTGGTTCTGACGGTCGCGAGGTCCGAGCCGGAGCCCGGCTCCGAATAGCCCTGGCACCACCAATCTTCGCCGGATAGAATCCGCGGCAGAAACTTCTTCTTCTGCGCCTCGTTGCCGAACGTGTAGATCACCGGCCCAACCATGGTCACGCTGAACGCGAGCGGCGGCAGCGTTCCGGCCCGAGAGGTTTCCTGCTCAAAGATGAAGCGTTGCGTGATCGACCAGCCCGGACCGCCGTACTCCTTGGGCCAGAGCGGCGCGATCCAGCCCTTCTTGTAGAGAATTCGATGCCAGAGCAGCGACTGCTCCTTGGTCAAATCCGTCTCGGGATTCGGAACGCGCATTTCCTGCGGATAGTTTTCCGCAATGAAAGTGCGCACCTCATCGCGAAAGGCAGCATCCTCGCTGGAAAGATTGAGCTCCATCGCAACAGTCTCCGCTACCACTTCTCGCCGAAGGGGCGGATCTCGAGCTCGAAGGTCCAGGCGCTGCGCGGCTGCTGATACAGCAGCCAATAGGATTCCGCGACCGACGACGGCGGCATCAACAGATCAGGATTATCGAGGGCGTTCGGACCGAGCGCCTCGATCCGCCGCTGCCGCACCCATTCGGTGTCGACGCCGGAGTCGATGATGAGATGCGCCACGTGAATGTTTTTCGGCCCCAGCTCGCGCGCCGCGGCCTGGGCAACGGCCCGCAGACCGAATTTGGCACTGGCGAAGGCTGCATAGCCAATTCCGCCGCGCAGGCTCGCCGTTGCACCGGTGAAGAAGATGTTGCCCTTGCCGCGAGGCAGCATCAGCCGCGCGGCTTCGCGGCCAGCGAGAAAGCCGGAATAGCAGGCCATCTCCCAGACCTTGCGGAAGACGCGCTCGGTCGTTTCCAGAATCGGGAAATTGACGTTGGCACCGATGTTGAAAATACAGACCTCGAGCGGCGCGTGCTTGTCGGCGTCTCCTAGGAAGGAGATGATCTCCTCCTCCTTGCGCGCATCGAGCGTGCGCGCGTGAATCTCGCCGCCGGCCGCCTCGATCTCCTTGACGAGCGGCTCGAGCTTGGCGCCGTTGCGGCGCCCGGCAAACACCGCGAAGCCCTCCGAGGCAAACTTCTTTGCGATCTCGCCGCCGATATAGTCGCCGGCACCGATCACGGCCACGGTCGCGTTTCTTTTTTGCAAGGGTCGTCTCCCGGTTAAATTAGACCTGTTGAAGCTGTTCTGCCGTGCCGGAGCGTCCAGCCCAATGCGCTGTTCGCGCACCATGATCACCCGGTCGCCTGCGATATCGGCCGCGCCTGAAGAACCCCGCCACTGCCAACCTCCCGAAACGATGAGCCCGGTCCTTGGCCGAGGCCTATTCGAATTGAAGTTAACGTTCTTTTTTAGAACTCGTCAATTACTAAATGACCATTTGGCGACTTAACGCCAGAGTGGCAGAATAGCTGTCGCTTTGCGTAGCCCTTGCAGAACGTCGTTTACAACGCTGCGGCGAACGGTTAGCTATAAGTACCAAATAAGAACTTATAGGGAGGAAAGCGATCATGATGGAAGGTCCGGGCGTGGCAATCCTGGTGGGCGCGGGCGATGCGATCGGAGCCGCCGTCGCCCGACGTTTTGCCAAAGGCGGCTACACGGTTTGTATCTGCCGGCGTGACGCCACCAAATCCCAGGGGCTCGTGGACGAGCTGACGGCTGCCGGCTGTCGTATCCACGCCTTCAGTGTCGATGCGCGGCAAGAAGCCGAGGTGCAGAACCTCTTTTCCGACGTTGAACGCGATATCGGACCGATCGAGGTCTGCCTTTTCAATGCCGGATCGAACGTCAACAAGCCGCTCGTGGACACCACGGAGAGGCTCTTCTTCAAGGCCTGGGAGCTGGCGTGCTACGCCGGATTCCTCGTGGGCCGCGAAGCTGCGCGCGTCATGTTGCCGCGCGGTCGCGGCACCATTTTCTTTACCGGAGCGACCGCCAGCCTTCGCGGCGGCCAGGGCTTTGCCGCGTTCTCGTCGGCAAAATTCGGCCTTCGCGCGGTGGCCCAGGCCATGGCGCGCGAGCTTGGGCCGAAGAATATCCATGTCGTCCATCTCATCATCGATGCCGGCGTCGATAGCGAAGCCATCCACCAGCGCATGAAAGCGGCAAAGGGGATCGAGGCAGGCGCGATCCCGCCGGACAGCCTGACGAAGACCTCCTCTATCGCAGAAGCCTATTGGTTCACGCACCAGCAGAGCCGCGACGGCTGGACCCATGAACTCGATCTTCGTCCGTCGGTGGAGAAGTGGTGATGAACGCGACACCCGATCTCACGCTGTGGGGCGCCGGCACAAGCCGCACCATTCGTGCACACTGGGCGATGCACGAACTTGGCCTATCCTATAAGGTCAAGCCGATCGGACCTCGGACAGGCGAAACCAAAACCGCTGAATATACCAGGCTCAATCCCCGCCAGAAGATCCCACTGTTGCAGGATGGCGACTTCTGCATCGGCGAGAGCGCCGCGATCGTTGCCTATTTGTCGCGCATGTATTCGACGCCGGAACGCTCGCTGATTCCGGAGTCCACCCACGACTATGCCGCGTGGCTCGAATGGTGCTTCTTTGTCGTGGCCGAGCTCGATTCCACGAGCCTTTACGTCATGCGCCGCCACCGGGCGGACGCGCTGGGACACATCTATGGCGTCGCACCTGAAGTCGTCGCTCAAGCCGCGGAGTACTTTCGCGGCCAGCTGCGCCACGTTGAAGTCGCCTTGGCTGACGGCCGGCCGTTTCTCATGGGCGAGCGCTTCAGCAGCGCAGATATCCTCCTTACGACGTGCCTTGACTGGGCCATCGCTTATGGCGTCGGCATTTGCGAGAATGCGCTGCCCTACCTCGAACGCATCCAGCGACGGGAGGCCTATCAGCGAGCGGTCGCGGCTAATGTTCCTGTGGCCCCGTTGCGGTAGGGCCGGCAAAGCTCCAAGCGATCGCCGGCAGCGCTAACGCTTCTGCCTACACAGCCACGCGCAGGGCGCGCTCGGCAATCATTTTGTCGATGGCGCCGTCGTCGTATCCGAGATCGCGCAGCACCTCGCGCGAATGCTCGCCGACCCGGGGGGCCGGCCCGCCGATCGCAGCCTGGTTGATCTCGAAGCGGGCTGCCGGTTTCGGCTGCCGGACACGGCCGACTTTCGGCTGATCGAATTCAGCGATGATGCCGCGCGCTACCACCTGTTCGTTATGAATGATCTCACTCCGGCGCAGGATTGGTGCGCAGGGCACATCCGCGGCGTCGAGGCGCTCCAGCCATTCGGCGGTCGTATGCTGACTGATGTATTCCGCCATCTTGTTGATCCGCGCGGTGGCATTGACCGAGCGCGCCGCGGGAGTCGCGAAGCGGGGATCCTTGGCGAGCTCGGGATCGCCGGAGGCGTGGCAAAAGCCCTGCCATTCGGAGTCGGAGATGGTGCCGGCGGTGATGTAGCCGTCGCTGGTCTTGAACACCAGGTCCGGCCGATCATTCGGATCGACAGTGGCCGCCTCGGCACCGACCACCGTGTACTGCATCATGCCTTCCGGCCAGAGGTAGGAGATCATCGCATCCAGCATCGCCACTTGGATGTGGTCGCCCTGCCCCGTCTTCTCACGCGCATAGAGCGCCGCCGCCACCGCCTGAGCGGTGAACACCGCGGTGGTCTTGTCACATACGATGGTGCGGATCATCTGCGGCCGGTTCGTGACCGGCTGCGACTGGATATCGGCGAAGCCCGACAATCCCTGAACGATCGGATCATAGACGCGCTTCTTTACATAGGGTCCGGTATCGCCGACCCCGCTGATGGAGACGTAGATCAGGCGCGGATGGCGCTGGCGCAATTCCTCAACGCCGAGACCGAGACGTTCCATGGTGCCTGGCCGGAAATTCTGCACCAGGACATCGGCCTGCGCGACCAGCCGGGTGAGCACCTCGCATCCCGACATACTCTTGACGTCGATCGACAGCGAGCGCTTGCCGCGGTTTGAAGAGATGAATAGCGCGGAGAACTCGCTCTCCTTGTCGATGGCGGCGCGGCTGCGGCGGGTAATGTCGCCGCCGATCGGCTCGATCTTCAGCACGTCGGCGCCCTGATCCGCCAGAAACATGGTCGCGAACGGGCCCGACACCACGCCGGTCAAATCGAGCACTCGAACGCCGTGAAGTGGGCCGGGCATGGGCATTCTCCCTGAATTTACGTTTGCTTTGGGTCCGAGATTGGCTTTCGCCACTCAACCCGCAAGTCGGCGCCGTCAGGCCGTCTTGGGAACAGGTTGCCTGGTCTGCTCGACGATCGATTCCTCGACGTCTCGGATCTGGTCCTTGCCGAAGAACATTTCCTTTCCGACGAAAAAGGTCGGAGAGCCGAATGCTCCCCGGCTGACGGCATCGTTGGTCAGATCAATCAGCCTCTTCTTGACGTCATCCTGCTGCGCGCGCGCCAACAGCCGATCGACATCGATGCCCGAGGAGACAAACGCGCGACGGAAGATTTCGAGGTCGTCCATTTTCTTCGGCTCTTCCCACATATGATGATAGGCGGCGCGGAAATAGAGCTCGAACATGCCCTCGAACTGGGCAGCGACAGCACCGCGCATCAGCATCAGCGTGTTGACGGGAAAGAAGGGATTCTGGCGAAACTTCGTGATGTTGTGGCGTCGGATAAACCGCTGGGTCTCCAGCGCCTGATATTCCGGCTTGTTCTTGATGCCGCGCAGCGAGTCGAACGGCGACATGTTGCCGGTCGCCTTGTAGATGCCGCCGAGCAGAACTGGGACGTACGCGAATTTCACGCCGGTCCGCTGCTCAATGCCAGGGATGGCCACTTCCGCCAGGTAGGCGTTCGGGCTACCGAAATCGAACTGGAATTCAACCTTCAGGGTCATCTCGGCCTTCTCCGGGAGAGCGAATGGCAGTCACTGGCGGTCCGATCGCCAGCGCGACTTTCGGCAACCATATAGTTCTTAAATAGAACTGTCAAATGTGCCTGTAATCCGCTGATTTTGGCTACTGGGAAGGGTATTGTTTGAAATCTAGTACCTATCTAGAATGCAAGAGTCGGTGCCGATCTCCGCGACGATTGGAGACGGCCTGTGCCGGGACGATTGGAGTGGGTGAATGAAGTGGAAAGAACTCGAGGAAGAGCCATGTTCGATGGCCCGAACCATCGGCGTGATCGGCGATCGCTGGACTCTTCTGATCCTGCGTGAATGCTTCCTGCGCACGCGCCGTTTCGAGGGATTTCAGTCGGCGCTCGGAATCACACGACACTTGCTCGCCGAACGGCTGAAAAAGCTGGTTCGGCAGGGCATCCTGCGCCGTATTCCCTACCAGGAATCCCCCAAGCGTCACGAATATATCCTGACCCAGAAGGGCCTCGACCTCTATCCGATCATGATGGCGATCGTGCATTGGGGCGATACCCACATGGTCGACGAGCGCGGCCGACCGTTGCTGCACCAGCACCGCAAGTGCGGAAAGGACTTCGATCCGGTCATGGTGTGCTCTGAATGCGGCGAGCCGCTGTCGGCCAAGGAGGTTCATACTCATCCGGGACCAGGTGCCCGCGGCACCCCCGCGACGGCGGCGCCGGAGGTCCGGAAGACAAAGACGCGCTCGCGCGCCGCTTGAGATGGCCGCCCACGGAATGCTGCTCGAGGGTCCGCGCATCGGATAGCAACGCAAGGGAGCGCATGCGGGCGCCGTCAGGCCGACACGCGATGTCGCTCAACTCGCCCTTACACTCGGACCACATCGCGGCCCGGTTCGCTGGTATAGAGGCGTTCAACCTGTTCGGAGCAAACCTTCAGCACGGCGCGTTGGTTGACATAGGCCTTGTCCGTGATCTCTCCGGCAGCCATTGATGGCGGATCCTTCAGCAGAGAGAAGGAACAAACTCTTTCGCTGCTTCCGACGGTCTCGTTATATTTCTGAAAACAATCCCTTAGAAATTGAATCACGAAGGGATCGCAGGTCAGATCTGCGGCTGGGTTCGTTGAAACTCGCGTCGCCTCGGTCGGATTCAACCAGCAGAGCAGCGCGCACGCCTCGCGATTTTCGCCCGCAACGACGATGTCGAGCAAGACGCCGCGCGTCGCGGCCAGGATTGCCGCGCGCATGTTTCCGATCGAGACCCAGGTGCCATTCGCAAGCTTGAAGTTCTCGGAAATTCTTCCCGTAAAGCGCAGCCCAAGCTCCGGCTTCCCTGGATCCAGAAACGAGACAGTGTCGCCGATGCGGTAGAATCCTTCCTCATCGAAGGCCCTTTCCGTCAAATCCGGCCTTTCGAGATAGCCGGGCGTGACGTTAGGGCCCTTGACCCTGGCCTCGTAGGTATCGGAGACCGGGATGAGCTTGAGCTGCAACCCCGGCGCGGGAAGACCGATCTCTCCGGGCTGGTCCGTTGCCCAATGCGTCGAACTGATTGTCGGCGCCGTTTCGGTCGTGCCATAGCCCGACATGACAGGAATTCGTCGGCCGGTGACCGCGAATGTCAATCGATAGAGTTTTTCCAGGGTGCCCTGCGAAATTGCGGCGCCGGCATAACTCAATCGGTCCATCCGCTTGAACACGGTGACGCCAAGGTCGAGGTCGTTCTCGATCGCATCACATAAGAGGTTATAGCCGGCAGGCACGTTGAACATGGCGGTCGGTGAAATCTCCCTGAGATTGGCGACTGTCTTGTGAAAGAGCTGCGGCAGCGGCCGGCCATCATCGATATAGAGCGTCCCGCCATTCTTCAGGATGCCGTGAAGGATGACATTACTGCCCATCGTATGGTGCCAGGGCAGCCATTCAACCTGCACCGGCACGGCCGGAGGTGACACGAGCAGGCTGCCCATTTGCAGGGAGCTTGCCATCATGCGATGGGTGTTGAGCACCCCTTTGGGGAAGCCGGTCGAACCTGACGTGAAGAGAATCTTTGCGACGGCGTCGCAAGGCACCTCACGCGATGCGCGATCGAATCCTTCGCTCCCGGTTCGAGCCGCCAGAGCCTGAAAAGGCACCGTATCCGGCGCGCCATCGACGCTGAACCAGGTCGCGGCCGCCAATTCGGGAATCGCGCGGCCGGCGGAAAAGTCGCGTCCGCTTTGAACGAATACGAAGCTCGGGCGCAGCACTTCCGCGATGTCCTTGAGGCGTGCGAGGCCCCCCGGCATCAGCGTGTAGTTCGGCGAGATCGGCGCCAAGATGACCCCGATCGACATCGCCGCAAACGAGATCACCGCGTTCTCGATGGAGTTTCCGGAAAGCACCGCAAGCTTGTCGGCAGGCTTAGCGCCCAAATCGATCAGGCCTTGGCCGACCGCCTGAACCTGCGACCATGCCTCACCATAGGTGATCTCGTCCCATCCTCCCTTGGCATTGCGCTGCGCAAGGAAAACCCGATCCGGAACGGCATTGGCCCAGCGCGGCAGAAAATCTGTGATGCGCCAGTCGCACGGCGTCCATTCGAGTGGTGAGCTCAAGATAAGCGTGCCGTCGGTTCGACGCTCGATGGAAACCTCGCGGGGTGCAAACGTCAGTGCGGTCGTCGACATCGAAAATGATCTCCCGAATTGCTGAAAGGCGACCGCAGGCGGTGCAGTCCTGTCTTGCCCAGCGGCGGCCTGCCGGCGCAGAGCAAGCTCGGACGCAACTGATGCCGCGTCCGTCACTCTGGCTGGGGCGAAATCATTCGGACCTGGCGTCCAACACCTCGCCGAAGGCTTCCCAGGTCGATCCGGTCCATCGTTGCAAACGCATCTGCGTCCAGATCATGTTCTCGGATTCGCTGGTGTTCACCTTGATCCCGGGCAGCGCGGTCGGGACGACGAAATCCCTGAGGTTCTTGGCCTGCGCCAGAATGTTCTTGCGGGACAGGTCATTGCCGCATTGCTTCAGGATCTGCTCGAGCAGGATGCCTTGCTGATAGCCGGTCAGGTAGCTGCCGTTGGTGATATCGACGCCGGCCAGGTACTTGTCGAGAAACGCCCGATAAGCCTGCATGGCGGGATCGTCTTTCCATGTCGGATCCACGACGTCCTTGTTGATCGTCCCGACGATCACACCGACTGATTTGTCGAGGCCAGCCGGCGCGAGCGTGCCTCCGACCGAACCGGACGGAAAGTTGATGATCACGGTTGCTTTCCAGCCGATCACAGAAGCTTGCCGGATCGCCTGCGCTGCGAATTTCGGCGTTCCCGCGATCATCAGGGCCTCGGCACCAGAGCTTTTCAGGGTTGTGATCTGCGAATCGACGGTCGGCTCCGTGACCTCATAGGACGCGCTGACGACCTTTCGGTCGTAGTCCTTGCCGAGAAAGCTCTTGAAGGCATTGACGTAATCTTTGCCGAGATCGTCGTTCTGATAGAGGATGGCGTATTTGGCGTTCGGCAGCGTCCTGATCAGATATTTGGCGTAGATTTTTCCTTCGGTGTCGTAGCTGACAAGGCCTGTCGTCGTCAGCGGATAACTGCCAACGTCCGTGAATTTCGACGAGCCGCTGATGATTGCGATGCTGGGCACCGCTTTCGCCCTCAGGTATTTTGCTGTGGCCGAAAGGCCGGGCGTGCCGAGCTGGCCGAACATGAACGCCACTTCATCGCTCTCGACGAGCTTGCGGACGTGCTCCACCGCTTTCGGAGGACTGTAGGCGTCGTCATATGCGATGTAGTTGATCTTGCGGCCATTGATGCCGCCGCGGTCATTCACCGATTGAACGTAGGCGATGAGGCCCTTGCCCACGAGACCGATCGATGACGCAGGTCCGCTGAACGGAAACACCCCGCCAATCTTGATCTCGGTCGCGGTAACTCCCGGCTCGTCGGCTGCGAAGGCTGGACTGCTCAAAAGCAAAGCCAGAGCCGCAAGACTCTTCCATTTCGCCAACATGACCCGTCCTCCCTGATGCGCACCCATCCGGGCACGCCATTGTGTTTTGCTGACCGCCCGCCCGGCACCGCGCCGAGCGAATTGCGCGCCTCGCCGTCCAAGCGTGGTTGGCCAGCGCGGTAGGCCCTGCGGCCGTTCAGCTCGGCCATCTTGTCACAAAATCTACAGTTCTTTTTTTGAACTCGTCAAGCGATTTGATGACCATCGCTTTGGGACGGACCGCACATGCTGCGTCCGGTGAGACGTGCCAGTCTCCACGCAAATAGACTAAGCAGCGAAGCGCCTTCAATCGGAATGCCGCGTGGGGAAGCGGAGCGCCTCGTCGTCGAGATCATCAGTTCTATTATTGTACTTATTTGGGCACGCTTGCGATCTTACTGCGCGGCTCTATCGGGCCCTCGAGTCGGACAACGCCAGGTATCGCGGGGCGCAGTCATGGGAGAGCGAACAATCACGCTCCTGCTGAAGCCAGATCTCCCATGTCAGATCATCGTGCCCCGCATGAAGCAGCGGACCCGCGGATGACCGTCAATATAGTATTTCCAGACCATAGTCCGCCCAGTCTTGTTTGGCTGTGCGACCACGGCGCCGTCCGGCACCATCACCCATTCGCCATCGATGCGCACCCGGTAGTGGCCGTGATCGGATTCCCAATCGATATCGGCGACAAAATATCCATCAGCGTCCGAGCAACATGGTCCGAGCTCGCTGGACAGGCTCTCAAACCATTCCTTCAGCGGTGAATTGGCGTAGCGGCCATCGTCACGCGCCGGCGCAGACGTTGCTAGCATGATGAGGGCCAGTGACCACACGATGCGCTTCATGGCGGGTAGCCCTGGTTTCTAGCCGTATACACATCGGCGTATCGCAGGACGACGTCGTAAATGACCAACGGTTCCTGCGCCACCCGTGATCAAGACTGGAGATTCCATGTCTTCCTCCTCCGGCTGCGCCCGGCGCGCCGAGCGAACGCGCTGAGAGTCCGATCGCCGTCAAAATAGGGGCATATCAAACTATATTTGGATATACAGCAGGAAGCGTCAGCGCGCAACGCTCTCGCGCGCGCGTGCGGTTCTGGAACTATCGACAGCAAATAGGAGCCGTGTGATTATGTTGGACGCTGAGAAGGGGTATTGATGCCGAGAGCAGCAACAAAAGCATCCAATCTGGTCGATGACCCGGCGCGCTGTAACTGCAATCAAGTCCGCCGCGCAGCCAGACGTCTCTCCCGGTACTATGACCTCGCGCTAGCCTCGAGCGGGCTCAAATCGACGCAATACAGTTTGTTGGGTTATCTCGTAACGTCAGGGCCGATGACCATGGCCCAGCTCGCCAAGCTGATGTCCATGGATCGTGCGACCACGGGGCATAACCTGAGGCCGCTCGTGCGTGACGGCTTCGTCGAGATTTCAGTCGGCAAGAATGACCGACGGGAGCGTATCGTTACGATCACAAGGCAGGGTCATAAGACGCATGGGCGAGCCCTGGCTGCATGGCGGCTCGCGCAGACAGCCTTTGAAGAGGCCATGGGCGAACAGGAAGCCGCCGATCTGCGCGATTTGATGAAGCGGATCGTTGACCTCCCTCTCCCTCGCCCTGAGTAGATCATACGATTCAATTCGGCGCTCTCGTCATTGCACCAGTGTTGGTCCGGGTCAGAACATTCTTGCGGGAATTAGTTCGACCCCGAATAATCTCAGAGCGCGCTTGCAGTCCGCACCTTGCGCGTCACTGATCGCGGCCGACGTGCTTGTTCGGAGAGTGGTCGCTGGCACAACCCTCTTTCGGCTCCCGCGTAGGCCTGGTGAGCACAAGGTTGATGCGATCAGTTGTGCGGCGGCGCTGCCGGACGCCACTGGAGCCGCGACAGGATCTCGGCCGCAGGGGGCGGCTGTCCGGCATGCCCATTCATCGCTGGAACCATATCTGAGGTGGCCGGTTGGCTTGCTGTTGAGCTGTCACTCTGCAGAGCAGCTCGGCACGACCGGCACGAGTCCCAGCGCCGGTTATCCGTCGGGGGTGAATCCCGTGATGGACCACGCGACCAGAGTTGGTAATCGTTTGTTAGCAGCGTTGCCGCCGGCGGATTTTGCTTTGCTTGCACCTCATTTGCGGAAAGTCGCGCTCGAGCGCGACGCCGTACTGGTCCGATCAGGCGATCGGATCGAACACCTTCACTTCCCCTGCGGCGGCGCGATCGCCTTTATCGTGGACTTGCCGAACGGGCAGACGGCCGCCACGGGGGTAATCGGTCATGAGGGTGCCGTCGGTCTGACGTCGGCGCTTGGCGCATCCCGCTCACCCGTGACGGCGGTCGTCCGCGTCCCAGGGTCAGTGCTGCAGATTCCGGCGGCGCAATTCATGCCGGCTCTGCGTCGCAGCCCTGCGATCACATCCAAGGTGCAGATTTTCACGAGATCGCTGTTGACGCAATTCCAGTACGTCGCGGCTTGCAATGCCCTGCACTCCGTCGAGGCCCGGATGGCGCGCTGGCTGCTTCACATTCACGACCGGGCGGATGGCGGCAATCTCCTCCCTTTGACGCAAGAGACCATGTCGGAGTTACTGGGAGTCCGCCGCACCACCGTCACGCACGTCGTGAGCGCGTTGCGCGCGTCAAGAGCGTTGAAATCGAACCGGCGCGGTCAGCTCGAGATTGATCGGCCGCGGCTCGAAGCCGTGGCATGCGAGTGCTACAAGGTGATGAGCCGCAGGATCGATCGGATCGTTTCGCAGGGCGCAGCCGAGGTTCTTCACGCCGCTCCGGCGCGAGCCTGCCAGCCGACCGGTAACCGACTATCCAAGGCAGGTTCGTAGACCCAGGCCTCCCTCGCGAACCACTCGTGTGTGGCGGCGCAAATCCGGCAATAGGTGCGCGAGAAGAATACTGCGCTGCACCGGAATCTTTCGCGATCGGTCTCGATCCCCGTCGAAATGGCGCTCCCCGTTTCCGGGCACTTAATCATTACTATACCCATCTTGATTTCCTGCAATCTATTGCCGGCTCTGAGCACACTCGCCCGCCATCGGCTGGACCGCGCCTCTCCTTGTCGGGGAGAGGCTTGTCCAGCCGATCCGCGCGGCCGGTAGCCTCGATTCAGACGGTCTTATGCGACGGTCCTTTGCAATACCCGGTTGAAGCCAGTCTTGATGGGCTCGGTCGTATCGATCGCGACTTTCTGCGCGAGCGCCCAAAGCTCCCGGTTCTGTGCGGAAGCGGCTTCGAAAGCCTCGCGGCTTTGGGCGGTCGAAAGATGTACGATATCCAGCAGCGATCTGGTCTCAGCGAGCCGGGAAAAAAATTCCAGGGTGGCACTGGTATTGTTTTTGGAGATCTCGATCACCCTGGCGCCGTAGTCAATGGTTCCCTTGACGTTCATAGAACAGGCTTCACGGAGAACGTCGCTGATCTCCTCGGAAGTGGATTTCATGCTCTCAATATTTTTCCTCGCCTGCGCGGCGCCCTGCTCGGCAAAGCCGCGGAAGAGTTCCTGGAAATTTAAAAGCGGCAACTCGAACCTTGGCTTTGCTCCGTTCGAGCTCTCATTCGCGGCATGCGTTTCGACTTTCACATTGGCATCATTCACGAGCATTCATCCTTTCAAGCGAAACTAGGTATGGATTGAAGACCCCAAAGCGCCCGGCACGTGCTGCGCCAGAAGACTAGCGCCCCTATTCTCGGCATGGTGGGATGCTGCTGCGAATGAACTGCCTCCCCCCGGCCGAAGCCAACTATGATCGATCAAAGCCGAACCATCCGTTCGCTTTCGGACACTCGTTGCAATAATTCGACGAATTGCGACCAGGCGGCGCAGGGATGAAATTTAAATCTGCCAGGTTGCAACGACTGCTTGCTTGCCTTCTGAGCTCGCTCGCTTTCCCAGGACAGCCCGGTTGCGCAGGTGGCGCTGACGGCGCTCAGCCCGATCTACCCGGCCTCTGAGACTCTCAAGTTCTGCGAGTTCGGAGGCAAGCGCTTCGAGACGCTGGCGAAGAACGGCAGCAGGGTCGTCCGCCCGAGCGCGGATAGGCATGGCAGGTCTCCTGCTCGATAGACCAAGCTGCATGCACTAATGCTCAGATCCCGTTGCAGTCGAAACTCGAGTGGCGGGTCGCTCGCAATCGGGATTGCGTCTCCGCGCCTCGTCATCTTCATCTGCACAATCGACGCCGCCAGCTGCGATCGGGTTTTCGGAGCTCCCACCGGTCGCGAACGGCCCTTTACCACCGGCTCCCCCTCCACCGGATCCGCCACCGCCGGAGGTCCCTCCGGCACTTGATGACGCACCACGGCGACCGCCAGATGCTCCGCCACCTCCGGGGGCCCCACCACCGCCACCGCCACCGCCTGATGCTCCACCACCTCCAGCTGACCCGCTGCCAGAGGCTCTCGACCCTGCCCCGGACGGACGATCGTCGTCGAAGAATGACCTGCCCCCGTCGTCGTCTCGGGTTACACCGGTCTGTCCGCCCGAACGTGCGATCGCGGTCGAGGTCAGGGAGGTCGACAGAAGCAGCGTCATGACGGGGGGTGTCACGGCCGCGAATCTTCCGCAGGTTTTGAGGAATGCCCGCCGATCGTCGTCTTCAGTGCAGTCACGGGACACAATGCGCTCTCCTCGAGTTAAATATTTATTCCCCATATTATATATTAAATCCGCATTCAACCAAGACTTTTGTTTGAAAATGGGCAGCTGTTAAGCGTGTGTCGAGCCGGCAGCTCTTCGCCATTTTCCGCATCCTCTTGAACTTGCGGTTCTCCGCGGCGGCGGCCGTCGAATTTCGGGCTTGCAAATTGAGGATTTAATGTATTTATTTCTGATTTATATTAATCGAGCGACCACCAAGACACCGCAGGATTTGCCATGCCACTGCAGTTTCATCGATCCCTTGAGCGCATGGAGATATGGAGCGCGAGCAACGATGGCTTCTCGTTTGTGATCAGCTTTGGAAGCCCCACGGGTCCAGGCTTTCACGGACGTTCCGGCTATCTGGCGAGTTGGCGACCGCTCTACCAGAACAACGGCGCGGTCAAGATCAGCGGCTCACCCTTCCGAACGCTGGCCGAGGCCGAGGGGGCCTGCCGCAACATGGCTGAGCATCTGGCTGCGACAACCGACCTCCCCCACTTAACGTAATGAACGACGCATCTCGGACAGGATGCACGAAAACAATCGACGATTGTTCGCAGGTCTCTGAGAGCGCCGCCGGCTGCGGCGTCAAACTCCCTCTTTAGTGCTGCTGGGGCCGGCAGGCCGCGGGTAAAATCGTCCTGTCCTGCCTGCGTGCACCGGCCCCATTGCACGCCCGCGACAGCAAAGGCCTACACCGAAGGTGCAGCGAGGTTAACGGCAACAATATCCAATCAAGTGCGATTTGCAGCTAACGCGTACGTTCCGGAAGGACACCGTTGCGCTTGGCGTCCTCGTCATCTCGAACCACCGGATCCGGCTGGAGCAGCCCGGAGGGGGCGAATTCACGCGGAGCTGCATGCTGCTCGTTTTGCGAAATCGCCAATGCCGCGAGAACTGTACGATTGCTGATATCCAGCTTCTGGAAGATGTGGTGAAGGTGGACCTTGATCGTACCGTCGGCAATGTTCAGGCGGCGCCCAATCTCCTTGTTCGACAACCCCTCCGATACGAGCCTCATGATCTGCCGCTCCCGGTCGGTCAGTTGTGTCAGGGACTTCTCCTCACCTGCGCGAGGCTCCTCACTGATCTCCCCACCAGGGCCCGTCGACCCCGACGCAAGTCCTTGGTTTTGTGCAACTTTCCGCAGGGTCGCGACCAGCATCTCCGGCTGCGCATCCTTCGTGAGAACGACGCACGCGCCGTCCGCGGCCAGCCTTTGCAACTCGCGATCGCCAGCCTTACCGGCGAAGAAAATGACCCGGGCTCCTCGGCCAGCGATGTTTGCCAGAGCAAGAAGATCCGGTCGGCTGACGTTGGGCATTGCGTTATCGACCAGCACAATGTCCGGCACGAGGAGTCGGATCGCCTCGATGCAGCTCGCAGCATCGCCGCAGGAGGCCACGATCGCAAAATCGTGCTGCGTCGCAAGGACGCTGCTGATGCCCTGCAAAACGATCGGGTGCCGATCCGCGATGACGACTTTGATGCGGCGCATGCTTCCCTTGCCTATCGCTAACAACTCCGCATGCAGCCGTTTAATCCACCATTCCCTCTATAGAGACGCGCAGGAGGCATAACCAATCCGTTCTGCCAAAACGTCGCACTGCCGACTTCGCCACGGCACGAATCGGCAACGCTTGATGGCCGCATCAACGTAACTCGCTTAGAGAATGCGTGCAGCACCGTAAGAATGCGGGGCCTCCTCAAGGAAATCCGAAACCGCATATTCATCGACTAAACTGCAGTTTCTACTGCAATTATGAGTTGTAGTTGCATAAAAATCCTCCCACAGAATGTATTGATGCAGTAATTTGGCCGCTTCGTCAGTGTTGGTTAACATCATCTAACTCGTCACCGGCCACTTATTACGAACGATATATAGGGACATTCACGATTCAAATCTAACATTCGACAAAGTTTCACCGGAGCGAAGCAAAAAGCCTCGTCCCAGACAGGAGGCCCCAGAAGGAGGAGGAGGAGGAGGCGCAAAAAAGTAATACTATTCAAAGATAATGCGAGGACTGGTCATCAAGCGCGACAGCGGCTGGAATCCTTCCGATCTCAGTCGTGTGCCAGCCGGGAGGCTCAAATGAGGGGCACGAATTTATTTCCAACCATTGATCAGGGATCTCGAACGATAACTGTACTGCTTCAGTAGTAGCACCGATGAAAACCTTGTCAGCAAAGTTGGGGCGGCATTTCGTCAACCCGCAACATTCAATCTGCAGTCACGGGCTCATCGCTGGTCATGAGTAGGTGGTCACATGTATTCTTCGGCTATTTTGCGTCAAACGCATAAGGCGCTGATCGTTCAATTCACCGAATTGCAGAATTTACGTAGTCGCGTGTTGATGGCCGAGCAGCGCTTGCTTGGTCCAATGCGAAGGGTCCGTCGGCGGAGAGCAGCCGAGAGGCGGCCGGTCGGTCGGAGGCACGGACCCGGCCGGTAGCGTCAAGAAGAACCGCGTTGCACACTGGGCTGCGCGCGAGCCGATCGTGCTTGCCCGACCCGGGTTCGACCTGATAAGTCCCCCTCCTATTTCAAATCGGAAGTAGTGGGGACGGCTTCCATGGAGAAGGACGACTGGGCATCCGCGACCACGGCCGAGCTGTGGCGGCTTTACGATGAGGTGACGACTGTTCTTAGTCGGAGAATGATCGCGGAAAAAGCCAAGCTCGAAGAACGGCTTCGCAGGATTGAGGGAACTGCCGGGGCCCCGAACGCGGAGCGTGCGCGCCGTCCCTACCCCCCAGTGCTGCCGAAGTACCGGAACCCGAAGGACCCATCCGAAACCTGGTCCGGTCGCGGTAAGCAGCCCCGATGGCTGAAAGCGCAGCTTCGAGCCGGCAAGAAGCTGACCGATCTACTGATCAACCGCCCATCCGGACAAAGCCGCCGCCGGACCGGCTGAGCACCACGGCCCTATCCCGACGCCGCGCGCCGAGACGATGCCCTTTGCCGTGGGCGGCTTACTCCGCGGTGGGGCCATCCTTGCCGCCAGGAGGCCGCAGCCCATTGACCACAATGCCGAACTGCACGGGGCCGGCAACGACGGCCATGGTGGGCCGACTTGCGGATATCGCCGCTGCCGGTCCACCGATGAGCAGTAAGCCCGATCCACGGGAGCGCGGCGCCAAGGGAAAGGAAATGGCGATCCGCATCGCGCTCGCCCGGTAACGATTACGCCCCTTTCCCGTCGATCGTCGCCCACAGCTGATGACTGCTCGGCATTTGTACGCGAAGCCAACGATAGGGGACTCGCGACCAGAGCTTGATCTCTGGGGCGAGATTGTCGAGCACGAGATCGCCGCTCCGGGTACGGACGAGGAGCACCAAATGATGTTCTCCGGAACTGACGATCACCTCGCTCAGTAGCAAAGCCCGCGCCGGCCAGCCACGCCGAAGCAGTTCGTGACGTTTGCTTACAGCGTAGTCGTTGCAATCCCCGCGATCGGGATTGACGCTCCACGCCTCGCCGGCCAAGCCGAGGTCGTTGGGCACCGGCACAATGGCCAGATTGACCGCGCGGTTGACCTCCAAGAGATCCGCCCACCGCTCCTCGGTCAGCCGGACCGGGCCGCCCCGGAAGCCTCGCCGCGAGCGGCATTCGGCCTCATAGCGCAGGCAGAACATCGTGTACGTCAGAGGCGGGAGCGTGGGCCGTCCGAGTTCGATGCGCCCTAGCGCTGCTTGAGAAGTTATGGGCATTGCCAGGCGCCCTGCGCCCGCCCATGGAGTACCTCCGGCCATCATGGCGACCGCTACAACCAACACGGAGCCGGAGACTCGATACATCTGCCGATCCCCTTGCGAACACCACTGAGGTTCGGATCCAGCCGCAGCCAGCCATGGCCAGAACTGCGCGATTAATTGCCGTATTTAAATGTATTAAATTTTATCTAATTATCAAGCAAAATAACAGCGAGATTAAATAATCCAACTTCGGAAGAAAAGTTGGGCCTGCCAGTGGACAAGCAGGTTCAAATGCGCGTCGGTTACTTCTCTCCGAGAGCGCTGCTGCCCTTCGGCTATGCCGTCTGTCAGCGACAGTGGCGTTCGTGTCGCGAGCGTCGCGCTGTTATCGGGCGGACGGCGCCGAAGGAGCGCTGGCTCCAACTTCGTCCCCTCATAGTTCAGGCGACAATCGTAGCGATGACTTCGCTCGCCAAGCGAATGGCTGCAATGAGCAGACATTTTTTTTGCGACAGGCAAACGCCGCACTCGGTCCGCGGTTATGCGCCGAATTTGTGCGCAGGGCGCGAACGCGAGTCGAAATCACCAGCACCATTGCTTCTCGCGCAGGACGTCGCCTGACAGAAGCCTGCGATGGAGCTTTGGAATCGGGGTTCGAACCGAACGCTCGGATTGAGCGTTCAGGTCCAACTATGCGGAGCGTTGGTCGAGTTGTTCGTCAAGACAGCCGATTTGAACCACCGATCATGACGGCTGCACCTTTCGATCACCTCCGGCAATCCACCGGCGGTCTCTTGATCAGCGGGTAGTGCGCTCGCGACAGCCGCAGGGCGTGCGCGACTGATCTCCCAAGGCCACAAATCCACTGGTTCGCCCGTTCCCGAAATAGAAATTTTTGCGCGTAGGGCGGGGGCGAGCCGCTCCAGAATCAGGTGCCGCTCCAAACGGATCTCGCGTTCGAGGGCGTCCGAATAGATCGGGAGCGCGTGGATTGTCTCACGAGGGATTCTACACGACACGTGCCCAAATGGGGTCGCTACCCCGACCACGATGGCCTTGCCATCCCACTCGACCTCGCCGACGAACTCGATGTCTCCGATATAATTCAGCGTCATATTAAATTCCAAATTTAATAGTTTCCGCCATCGATTTACATTATTAAATAAAACAATTAATACAAGTAAAATTTTCTTTCAGAAACTTAGTGAACCGTACTTCGGCATCACAGAATCAACCGCTTCAGGCTCTCGCGATGATCGACGCACTTTATTTTTGAAAGGATGATGGCGCGTCACCAGCCATCAGGGCCGGATTGGCCCCCTCCAAGACGAATGCGACTTTGCAGCGAATTCCCCCAGGCAGCGCCAAACGCGGGTTCGGCAAGGCCAGACGCACCCCGAACGTTCCGCTGGCAGCGTCGAGGACGCGGTCGACAACGGTGACAGAGGCAATATAGACGCCCCCGATGGGCAGCTCCGGTCGCACCTTGGCCCTGCTGTCGGCACGGATTTGACCAAAGTATGCGGTGGGCACGAACACTTCGACCCTCAGCGGATCAATCTGTGCGAGGGTGAGGACTGGGCTCTGGTCATTTCGATATTCACCCGGAACGAGAAGCCGCTCGACCACCACGCAGCAGCGCGTTCATGATGCCGCCGCGCTCCTTGCTGGAGCGAGCGATTGAGTAAGATTGAGATCCTCACCGTTCGCGCGATTGACAGGGCATGAAATCGGCAAGCTCTCCAAACGCAACGGCTCGGGGCGCCTGCCCTTCGCTCTTGTTGTCCCTACTTCAGCCAGCGCTTCAGGACGCGCCGTTGCGCGGCCCGAACCGGCCTCTGATAGCGCTCCAATCCAGCAAGACGCCTCGCTAGCTTCGGGCTTGGGCATTCCAACAAGTATGTCATGGCGGATCTGCCGAATGCGACGCAGCCGCACGTTGGCACGGACTAGATCATCCACATCCAATGGGCTCTGTTGCTGCGCGAAGCCTGCAATGATCGCGCCGACCAATGCGCTAGCGCTGACATCGTCTCGGCTGGCGTGCGGAAGCGATCACTTAGGATTACCTCTCGCAATAGTAACGCGGATTGAACCGGCGTGCCCCGGTCCGGCCTCGCCGAAGGCGCACTGGCACATCTACTCACTAAGCGGGCTGGCCGACTGACGTCCGTCCCCCTCCCCAACAATGGTCGAAGGGCGGACATCCCCGATGTCGCCGATGGGCCCATAAGCGGAAGCGGCCCGCCGCTATTCATCGCCTCGTCCGGGACAATGAAATGGGCGTCATTCGGCACAACCTGGAAGGGATCAACGGTCCCTATGACGCGCGCGGTCGATGAGGACTTCGACCTTTGGCAATATGCGCGTGACGACAGCTTCGATTCCGGCCGCTGTCGGGTGTAGGCCGTCCGGCAGCTTGAGCTGAGTATCATCCACAAACGCATCGTCGAAAGCCGGGTAGAACAACACATTGTGCTCTCTGGCAAGATCAGAGAACATCGCCGCAAAGGCACGCTTGTAGTCATCTCCACGGCTGGGTTGCGTCCGCACCCCGCAAAGAAGCACGACAATCCGGCGCGCTTCGAGATTGCGCAGTATCTCCGCGAGCGCCGCGCGAGTGACATTTGGTTCGAATCCCCTAAGCATGTCATTCGCACCGAGTTCCAAGATTACCGCGTCGGTATCGTCACTGATCGATCGGTTCAATCTGGCAAGACCCCTTGCAGCTGTGTCACCAGACACACCGGCATTTGCAACCGCGGCCGATTGACCTCTGGCTCTCAATGCAAATTCTAGTTTCTTCGGAAAGGCGTAGCCGGCAGGAACACCGTACCCGGCAGTGAGAGAATCCCCGAGCGCGACAATTCTGACCACCCTTTCATCGGCTCGAACATTATGGTTCGTTGTCCACGCCAGCACGATGGAAACCGCGGCGACAATGATCGTGAGGTGAAGAGTGGGCGTGACCATACTAAACAATAATCCGGATAGCGAACAAACAGCAAGGCGCTATGACGACCTACCCCCTCGAGGCTCACGATAGTCGGCTTGCTGGAAGACTTCTGTCTCGCCTGATGCGCGGATCGATGCTGCTTGCTGATCGTGGCTACGACGCCGAGTGGATTAGAGAACTTTCCATGAAGAGAGGCGCATGGACCAACATTCCGCCCAATCGCAGCCTGCAATTAGTCTGGAGGTCTATGCGCAAGCGCGAGAGGCGTTCGTTCTGTTTGAGAGCCTGCCGAACGCCGCGCAGACACGGAGATTGCTACTAAATCAAGAGCCACTAGAGCTTTTCGGTGCGCAAGACCTTTTGCCAAGCACAGGGCAATCAGATGCATTGAAAACAGTTCACGTACCTGATCCTGGTTTAAACAGGTCCAGATGAGGCGGCACCGCTCCCGGTGGCGCGCGCTCGGAACAATTCAGATGAAGGTCCCGTGAGATTGTTTCGTAGCCAAAATATCGCACCAGCTCCGGCTCCTCGAACGGCACATCGTGGAATGCCGTCGACAGCCATTTACTAGACGGGTCGCGCTCCCATTCCTGCGGGAATAAAGCTACCTCTTCTTTCCACTGTTGACTCGCTGTACTGACTACTGGCTCACTGCGAACTGCACAGAACAGTGCCGTAGCCAAATCTGGGCTGTCGTAACCCGGAAAATGATTGATTTGAGTTGCGCGCGGATTGATCTCTATGAGGTTAGCGCGCTGGGTGACATCATCCAACACAAAATCGAAACCAACAATGCCGGAAAGCTTCAGGTGTCGCGCGATTGAGCGTGCCGCGGCGATCATCGCCTCCCCTTTTACACGACGAACCACAGTTGCGATGCCGAAATCGCGGCCACGCTGCAAGACTTCTACGGCTGCCCAACCCAGAACGTCACCACGCCAGCACGCGACTACACAGTTGGCAAGGCGCCCCGTGACGTACGATTGAACACACATTTGTGCAGTCGAAAAGCTCCTCGGAGCGAAAATCGGCTCGACATCTCCGTCAAAGAGGAATGATTTCATGCGGCGAACCCAGCTTTTCTGAAGTCGCATTCTGAGAAGGCAAGGCAACACGTCACTCATCGTACGTATCAAGATCACATCCCTGCCGCCGGTACTGCCGTCGAGCTTCAGAACGGCAGGTAGCCCATGCCGCCGGACCCAATCCAGCAGGTCCCGAAATCCGTAAATTGCAGACGTCTGCGGAATATGTACATCAGGCAATTGCGCAAGATTCGTCAAGAACGAACGCTTGGCCACGACGTGATAACTCAGTGGCGATCCCAGCGACGTCTCGATCAGCGAAGCTGTCCGCTGCATCTCGGGACGACTGCCGACTGCTGATGTCTCCTTATATAGCCTATGCAAGTGACCGACGACACGATCGTCGCACGGTACGATAAGATCAGGCTGTGACGCTGCTATCGCTTCTTTAACGGAGCTATAGGGAGACATCGGCCGATATTCGAATGTCCGATTTGGCGAGTGCATCCTATGAATCGGATGCCCGGCTAGCGCAACGACGTCAACATCAAAGCCCGCCTTCCGAAACGCCATCGCCAAGCGCGCGACGTTGGGCCACAACACACTATGCGCGAGCAGTACTCTTAGAGTCATCTCTCCGCCCATGCGTCGACCTGCCGCCTCCAGCCTTCTTGCGACCTGCGAAGCGATCGGCACAGGCTTGGTATCAGACGTTGCGAGGCAAAGCCTGCGCCAAATGCAAAACGCAACATCGGACCGAAGCTGTTTGCGGCAACCGGTCCGACGAAGAACAGCCCCTCGAGCGAGGATTCAAAGCGCGTCGACAATCGCGGAGCCTCATTTACGTACGCCAAGCGCGAGAGCACCGATTGATCGAGATAATTAAGCCGTCCGATGTCGGTGCGATACCCCGTCGCAGCGATAACGTGGTCTACGCTCATGCCTGCGATATCGCCTGTACTGCTCCGCAATTCCAGACGCACGCGTCCGCCGGAAACGGACGCGCTGACCAATTCGCGACCACTGAGGACAGGGACGCGACCGTCGAACATAGCCTTCATCGGCCATCCCGCCGCAGGTCCGAGATGCCGTCGAACGACTTCCCCGCGGAAACCGTCAGGCATGAAGTGAAAAAGAAGCGGTGCGTCGGTACACATCCGAGACTTCAGGCCTGGCCCTATACCGGAGCGGGGACGTCTGATGCGCTGCCACAAGGATTCCCCTGCTGAGGGCGGGTTCGCAAAAACCAAGTTTTCACGCCGGCAGATCAATGTAACATCGGATCCGCATTCCTTCAGCAGGGCGGCAAGATCGATTGCCGATGCGCCACCACCAATGACTGCCACGCTACGACCTGCGAACTGGCCCAAATCATGGTGATCGTAGCTATGTGATACAAGCCCTGTTTCCAATGCGGCGAGAGGTGCAGGCAAATAACGAAAATGCCCAATCCCTGTGGCCAGGACGACTCGCCGGACACGCACACAGCCTCCGTTCTCAAGGTCAAATTCAAAACCGTTGCCATGCTGGCGAAGCGAGTGAACCGTCGTCTCTTTCAACGCGGGGGCGAAGCGCTCTTGAAACGCCATACCGTAGTCGATGAACGTCTTCAGGCGCACTGGGACCAGGGTGTCGCTGTACTCGATTGAATGCTCACTACAGAATCTCGACAGTGGGAACGCATTTTCAGGATCGTAGAGATTGGAAGCAAAGCCATCTGACTTCAGCAGCATTCCTTCGGGCATGTGGCGCTGCCACAACTCCATAGGGTGCCCAAATATTAGATGATCAACCCCCGCAGCACGCAGATGTGCCGCAACTGCCAAGCCATAAGGACCGGCGCCCACAATTGCGACTTCAGCATCCATAGAAAAACCCAATTAAATCAATTCTTGGCATTTAGTAATTTATGATATTAAATTATTTATTTAAATGCAACCACAACGTGGTCGCCCGAGTTCGATCCGTCCTAATGCTGTTTGAGGGGTCGTGAGCATCGCCGAGTGTCCTGCGCCCGCCCATGGAGCACCTCCGTGGCCCAGAACTGCCGCGACTAATCAATTTGGATAATTAAATTGAGCTTAACTTATATATAATCGTCAACTGGAATAAGAAATTAATTTAATAATCCGATCTCGAACGGAAACAGCTCGGCCTGCCAGTGGACGAGCCGCTTCAAAATGTGCGTCGGTTTGCTTCTCTCCGGGAGCGCTGCTGCTCTTACGCGGCTCTGCCGTCTGTCTCCGGCAGCAGCGTTCGGGTCGCGAGTGTCGCGCAATATCAGGCCGGCGAGCGCTCAACGGCTGGGTTCCAACTTCGTCCGCCCAAAGTTCCGGCGACAATCGTAGCGGGTGACTTTGCACACCAAGCGAATGGATGCCCTGAGCGGACAGATCTTTTGCAACAGGGAAACGCCGCAATCGGTTCGCGGTTATGCGCCGAATTTTGCGCGCAGGGCGGGGACGCGAGTCGAAATCGCCCAACATTGCTTCCCGCCCGGGTACCGCCTGACAGAAGCCTGCGGTGGAGCCTTCGAATCGGAGTTCAAACCGAACGCTCAGGTTGGACGTTCAGGTCCATTTATGCCGAGCTCTGGTCGGGTTGTTTGTCAAGGCAGCCGATTGAATTCAGATTGAGTATGAGGGGGCGCCTTCTCTCTGCGCCCTCCATCCAAAGGGCCGCAGAAACTCCGGCTCTTCGAACGAAATGTCGCGATAGAGCTTGGGTCAAATCCGATTGCCGGTCGTGCCATCGAATCTCGGACCATCATCGTTTTGAGCAGCGCGACCAGCGTGCGCACCGGCGCAATGCCGCCCAATAATGCCGAGTCGGTATCGAGCTCACTCCCACTATTGAGTCCACTGACCAATCATGACGGCTGCCGCCTTCCGATCGCCTCCGGCGGTCTACCGGCGGCCTCTTGATCAGTAGGTGATGCGCTCGCGAAGGTCGGAGCGCGTGCGCGGCTGATCTCGCAAGGCCACAAATCCACTGGTTCGCCTGTTCCCGAAGTGGAAATTTTCGCGCATAGGGCGGGGGCGAGCCGCTCCAGAATCAGGTGCCGCTCCAAACGGATCTCGCGTTCGAGGGCGTCCGAATAGATCGGGAGCGCGTGGATTGTCTCACGAGGGATTCGGCAGGATACGTGCCCAAATGGGGTCGCTGCCCCGACCACGATGGCTTTGCCATCTCATTCGATCTCGCAAAGTCCCGACTCCAATAATTTGGCACCAGTGATTTTAAGTTATTGCATCTGAGACTGGTGAACCGCACTTCGGTGTCGCCAGGATCAACCGCTTCAGGTTCTCGCGATAATCGACACACTCTATTTCTGAAAGGATGATGGCGCGTCACCAGCCATCAGGGCCGGATTGGCCCCCTCCAAGACGAATGCGACTTTGCAGCGAATTCCCCCAGGCAGCGCCAAACGCGGGTTCGGCAAGGCCAGACGCACCCCGAACGTTCCGCTGGCAGCGTCGAGGACGCGGTCGACAACGGTGACAGAGGCAATATAGACGCCCCCGATGGGCAGCTCCGGTCGCACCTTGGCCCTGCTGTCGGCACGGATTTGACCAAAATATGCGGTGGGCACGAACACTTCGACCCTCAGCGGATCAATCTGTGCGAGGGTGAGGACTGGGCTCTGGTCATTTCGATATTCACCCGGAACGAGAAGCCGCTCGACCACCACGCCGTCGATCGGGCTACGCAGCGCGCGTTGATTCAGAACCTCTTCGGCGTGCGCGACTTCCAAGCGAGCAAGCTCCTTGTTGAGTTGCGCCTCCTTGAGCTGCTGCTCGGCAACCTGCACCTCCGCTTCGGCTTCCTGGAGTGAAGCGAGTGTACTGACGGACCTTGTATGAAGCTCTTTTAGACGCTCATGTTTTTGACGCAGGAACTGCACGCGGGCTTCGGCCGACTTCATTGGGGCATCATTGGTTGCGCGGGCCCGCGCGAGTGCCAGCGTTGCGGCCTCGACTCCATCTTCGATTTTGCCAATGATTTGGCCCTGCCGAACGATATCGCCGCGATCAACATCGAGGCGCGCGATCATGCCGACTGCCGGGCTCGCCAGCTTGACGGTTTGTTGCGGCTCGATCACGCAATTGAATTCTCGCTCCCCCGCCGAGATTTCCGGGGTCTCTGCCCTTGCACCAGAACCGGCAAGCAAGATCCCCACTGGTAGATACAAGCACAACATGATGTAGTTCATCCGCTGAGCTCTGCGGACAATTCCCTCAAACGGACGCATCATGCGAGTTCCCATCGAATTCCGCTTCCGCTCCCATGCCATTTTATATAACATTAATTGAAAATTAATAATTTAAAATAGCGGAGCTCAATATGGCCAATGGATTGCATGACGGCCACCCTCCGATAGCACCGCAAGTCATTGGTCGACGCTGTTTTTGGACGGCACATGTCTGAGCCCGACTTGACAGCAAGCGGGGGCCCCGCCCCACAATTGCGGCGGGTGCCCGCAGATGCCACGACGTCGCCGCACTGGCGAGGATTGCTGAACGCGGGAAACGAAGCGACATTTGTTTCGGCCTGGTTGGCGCTGCAATGCAGCCGTATTGCCGGCGTGTCAGCGGGCCTGTTGCTCATGCGGCGGGTTGATTCCACTGCGCCGTCATTATCGGTAACGTGGCCGCCTCGGGATGTGGACACCAGCGATCTCAAGCGCCTGGCCGAAACCGCCTACGCGGAGCGCCGATTGGTCGTTGCTCCCGGTCGCGTCGGTCCTGATTCCAGGCCCGCGCAACCTGTGGCCCTGATAGTCGCCCTGCCGCTGGGCACTGCGAACGAGCCGATTGCGGCTGTGGCCATCGCATTGACGACGACGGCCGCCAAGCCCCTGGTCACCCCGGCCGTCGTCGCTGAGCAATTGCGCTGGGGCGCGGGCTGGCTCGAGGCATTGCCCTGGGCCAGGCACACTAAGGATCTCTCGTCTGATGTAACGCGAGCCGCATCGTGCCTCGACCTCCTCGTCACAGTGAACGCGCAGCCGCGGCTGAGCGGTATGGCAATCGCGGTGGTCAATGAGCTGGCAACCCGACTGCGGTGCGAGCGCGCATCGCTGGGCATTATCGGTCGGAATGGCACAATCCGCCTGCGCGCGGTTTCGTTCTCGGCCAGCTTCAAACGCGAGAGCCGCCTCGTCAATGCGATCGAGAGCGCAATGGAAGAGGCGATCGAGCAGCGTGGCTGCGTCGCTTATCCGCCATTGCCGAGGATCGGACGTGTCGTGACCATCGCCCATCGGGCACTGGCGGAGGAAGCAAAAGCGTCCGGCTCGTCGACGATGTCAGCTGTACTGGTCGGCCCCCATGGAGAACCGACCGGCGCTCTCACCTTCGAACGTCACCGTGCCGAGCCCTTTACGGACGACGCGCTGAAGTTGGTGGAGGGGATCGCGGCGCTGCTGGGACCTCAGATCGGATTGCAGCTGCGGGCGAACCGGCTGTTGGGCGGACGTGTGGTTGACGGTATCGGTGACGGATGCGCGGCACTGTTCGGCACACGGCGGCCGACCCTCAAGCTCTGCGTCGGCGGTGTCATGGTGCTTGCGCTGACCCTGGTCTTTGCGAAAGGCGAGCACCGCGTCACCGCGAAATCGGTGCTTGAGGCCGAAGTGCAGCGCGCAGCCGTGGCTCCGTTCGACGGATTTGTTCGAGCGGCCCCGGCACGGGCTGGCGACACGGTGCGGCAGGGCGACCTTCTCGCCCAGCTTGAGGACCGGGATTTCGTTCTCGATCGGTTGAAGTGGCGAGCCGAACTCGACAAGCTGCTTCAGCGCGATCGCGAGGCGCTCGCCAAGCACAATCGCAACGGCCTCGTGGTGCTGGAACCGCAGATCCGGCAGGCGGAGGCGCAGTTGGCACTCGCCGAAGAGAAGCTCGCGCGCACCCGGATCCTCGCTCCATTCGACGGTGTCGTCGTCTCCGGCGACCTGAGCCAGATGCTCGGCTCCCCCGTGGAGAAGGGAAAGACGCTGTTCGAGGTGGCGCCACTCAATTCCTATCGCTTGATCGTTCAGGTCGACGAACGTGACGTTCGCTTCGTGGCGGTCGGGCAAAGCGGCACCGTCGCGCTCGCAGGCAGGCCCGGCGAACCGGTGCCGATGACCCTGAGCAAGATCACGCCGGTTACGCTCGCCGAGGAAGGACGCAATGCTTTTCGGATCGAGGCCCGCCTCTCGGAAGCGGGCCTTGCATTGCGTCCCGGGATGGAAGGCGTTGCAAAGATCAATTCCGGACGACGCTCGCTTGCGTGGATATGGATGCATCCTGTCATCGATTGGCTGCGCCTCGCCGCGTGGAAGTACCTGCCGTGAGAGGGGCGATATGACCGCAGCCCCGTTTCTAAGCTCTTCCTGGTATCGCGTCGCGCAACGCAGGCCGAAGCTTCGCGACCACACCTCGGTCTACCGACATCGGTATCGGGGCTGCATTTGGTACGTCGTGCAGGATCACGCGACCGGCCGCATGCACCGCTTGTCGCCTGCCGGCTACATGATCGTGGCGGCGATGGACGGCGTGCGAACGGTTGACCAGATCTGGCAAGAGGTCGGATCCGTTCTTGCAGAGGAGGCGCCGAGCCAAAGCGACGCCATCCAATTGTTGGCCGAACTCAGCGCTTACGACCTATTACAAACCGAAGTGACTCCGGATGCAAGCGCGCTGGTCGCACGTGCGGCGAAAGCCAAACGATCCAGGTGGCTCGGCAACGTGCTCTACCCGCTGGCCCTGCGGATTCCGCTCTGGCATCCGATCAGGTTTTTCGAGCGAACGCGGCCGCTTGCAGAATGGTTATTCGGTTTGCCGGGTGCCGTGCTGTGGCTACTGGTGGTGTTGCCGGCGCCTCTACTCGCGGCACAGCACTGGCAGGAACTAACAGCCGACGCCTCCGACCGAATCCTAGCCACCGACAACCTTCTGTCGCTCGCGCTGGTGTATCTCCTGCTCAAGACGTTGCATGAATTTGGACACGGATTTGCGGTCACGGCGTTCGGGGGAACAGTACCCGAATTCGGAATCATGATCCTGGTGTTCGCCCCGTTGCCCTATGTCGACGCTTCTGTTGCATCGGCATTCCGCAGCAAGTGGAGGCGCGCTCTTGTCGGCGCGGCCGGAATGATTGTCGAAGTATTCTTCGCCGCGCTCGCGCTCTACATATGGCTTACCGTGGAGGCTGGACTTGTCCGCGCGCTCGCATTCGACGCACTGGCCGTGGCCGGAGTCTCGACCCTGGTATACAACGGCAATCCACTTCTGCGATATGACGGCTACTACATTCTCGCGGATCTGCTGGAAATCCCGAACCTGGCGCTGCGCGCTACCCGGTACTGGACCTACCTTGTCAATCGCTACGCGTTTCGCGCGGATGGATCGAAGGATTTCGTAGCCACGACTGGCGAACGAATCTGGTTCGTTCTTTACGCACCGGCTGCTTTCCTTTACCGCCAGGTCGTGATGCTCGCGATCGCCGTGTTCGTCGCCTCGCAGTATCTCGCCCTCGGCGTCTCGATCGCGGTCTGGAGCCTGCTGACAGGTGTTGCGCTTCCGATCGGCAAGGCACTGTGGTTCGTGCTCGCGAGCCCGAGCCTTCATCGCAATCGCGCCCGCGTCGTGACGGCGACCTTCGGCACGATCCTGGCCACCGGGTTGATGCTTTTCCTAATTCCGGTCCCTTCCTACACCACGACGGAAGGCGTCGTCTGGTTGCCGGAGAATGCAATCGTGCGCGCGAGAACCGACGGCTTCGCGCGCGCACTTCTGGTCCAACCGGGCATGAACGTCACAGCCGGAGAAGCGCTGGTCGAAAGCGCGGAATCAACACTCCAGGCCGAACTCTCAATTCTCCGCGCACGCGTCGCCGAACTCGAGACGAGGCTTGCCACCGAGCGCTTTACCGACCGCGCGAGCGCGGAGATCACCACGATGGAATTGGGGCAGGCACGCGCCGAGCTCGCGACCGCGACCGATCGCGCCGCGCGCCTCATCGTGCACAGCCGCAGCGATGGCACCTTTGCCGTTATGAAACCACAGGATCTGCCTGGACGCTTCCTGCGCGAAGGGCAACAGATCGGCTACGTACTTACTCCCGGTTCACGCATCGTTCGCGCAACAATCCGTCAGGACGACATCGACCTTGTTCGCCATCGGCTGCAGAGCGCCGAAGTTAAACTCGCAGAGCGCCCTGACGAGACGTTGCCCGTTGAATCCATTCGCGAAATACCGGCAGGCCGTGACGTCCTCCCCAGCAGAGCTTTGGGGGGCGCCGGCGGCGGCGCTTTCTCCGTCGATCCTGGCGATCCCGAAGGCGTAAAGACGCTGCAACGCGTCTTCCAAATTGATCTTGTGCTGCCCGAAAATGCACCGGCAGCCACCGCGTTCGGCGGTCGCGCCTACATCCGCTTCAACTTCAACTGGGAGCCGCCGGGCCGGCAGATCTGGCGCCGTCTACGACAATTATTGCTGTCTCAGCTGCAGGTCTGAGGGCTCTCCGTATGCTCAAGCGCAAACGAAACTTCGCCAGTTTGACCTCGGTGGCGGTGGACGCACCCTATGCGGAGCAAGCCGCTCGCCGAGAGATTGCACTCGATGCTACCCTGCTCGACGCTTGGGGCCGGGTCTTGCCCTTCCTGCAGCCGGCCCTCGCGCGCGACCGCCTCGGCCGCTTTGTCCGGTTGGTCGGTGATCTGGAACCGCAGTTCGCTGTCCTGACGAACCGACGTTTGCGCGAAACCGCGGAGGAGCTGCGCGCATCATTGCTGTCAACTCCCCCCTACTCGCATCAAATGGCGCGTTCGTTCGCGCTTGTGCGCGAGGCGGCGTGTCGTCACGTCGGGATGCGTCTCTTTCCGGTACAATTGCTCGGCGGCGCCGCCATGATGGGAGGCGCGGTCGCCGAAATGGAAACCGGTGAAGGCAAGACTTTGACGGCGCTGCTGCCGGCGATCACCGCCGCACTCATGGGACGTCCGGTTCATATCATCACGGTCAACGATTATCTCGCGCGCCGCGACGCCGATCAGCTCGCACCTATCTACAATGCGCTCGATCTTACGGTCGGGCTCGTCGCGCACGGGCAGTCGCGGCAAGAGCGGCAAAGAGCCTACGCAAGTGACGTCACCTATTGTACCAACAAGGAGCTTGTGTTCGACTATCTCCGCGATCGGCTCGCGCTCGGCTCCCGCCGGGCCCGTTCTCGGCTTTCCCTCGACACAATATTCAACAGCAGACTTGCTAGCCACCATCAATCACCGCTCTTGCGCGGTCTGCAATTCGCGATCGTAGACGAGGCTGACAGCGTTCTGATCGATGAGGCCCGTGTGCCATTGATCCTCTCCGGAACGCAAGAAGGACCTGAGAATGCCGGGGGCCTGCACCAGACCGCACTAGATCTCGCTCGACGCCTGGTGCCCGGCGACGACTTTCATGTGCGCGCCAACGAGAAGTCGGTGCGGCTGACCACCCGCGGCGAGAGCCGGATCGCTCAGCTGGCTGCAGGACTACCAGGGCTATGGGCAATCCGGCGCGCGCGCGAAGAACTCGCGCAGCATGCGCTTGCCGCCCTTCATCTCTACCGACGCGACGTCCAGTATATCGTCGCTAATGACAAGGTACAGATCGTCGACGAGTATACCGGACGCATCATGCCGGACCGCTCGTGGGAAGGCGGCATTCACCAGCTCATCGAAGCCAAGGAACATTGCACCTTCACGGAGCGACGCACGACCCTTGCGCAAATAACCTATCAGCGCTTCTTTCGGCGCTACATACATCTTTGTGGCATGTCCGGGACGGCGATCGAGCCGGCAGGGGAACTGTACGGCACCTATGGCCTCCGCGTTGTACGCATCCCAACAAACCGGCCATTGCGACGAACGAATGCCGGCACACGCTTGTTCCCGACGGCCAACCTCAAATGGGACGCCGTGGTCGATTCAGTTCACGACATCGTTCGCAAAGGTCGCGCCGTGCTCGTCGGGACCCGCTCGGTTGAAGCATCTGAACAAATTTCGCAGTTGCTTGGCAGATCGGGACTCGAGGCCGTGGTTCTTAACGCGCGACAGGACCACGCAGAAGCCGAGATCATTGCGGGCGCCGGTCAACCGGGCCGCATTACCGTCGCTACCAACATGGCCGGCCGCGGCACCGACATACAACTTCATCCTGCGGTCCGGAGCCGAGGCGGCTTGCATGTCATCCTGACCGAATATCACGAATCCCGCCGCATCGACCGCCAACTCTTTGGGCGCGCCGGCCGCCAGGGTGATCCCGGTAGCTACGAAACGATCGTCGCGCTCGATGATGAGCTTTTCAGACGCTTTATGAACCCGAAGCTTCTTCGGTTGCTGGGCAAACGATCGAAACGGACACAGCCAATTCAAGGAGCACTAGGACACGCATTACGCAGCTATGGCCAACACGCGGCCGAGCGCCTTCATGGGCAAGCCAGACGAACCGCCCTCGCCGAAGATCTTCGTGTCAACAGAATTCTCAGCTTCGCCGGGACTGAATAATGGTTCGCTTTATGCGAACTACTTCCCCAGGAAATTCCCGCAATTTCACCCATCCGACGCATACACAAATATATTATTATATTTTGATTAATAAATCCGTAGCCAGGCCGTCGCGTTGTGCTATTAATCGACAAATTAATTTATCCATTATCCAGCTCCATTATCCAGGAGCCGATTTCGGTTCTGGCATTCGGAGACAACGATGTCGGGTTCCCGGGGCCTTTTCAGCCATCTGGCACGACGGATCGTTCACAGCAGCGCGAGGAGCGATCGCAAGCCGATCGTCGATGGCAAACGCGATGCTAGCCATTCGCCGCTGATCTTCGAGACGCTCGAACCGCGCCTGCTGCTTGCCGCAGACCCGCTCCGCATCACTGCCGGCTACGCCTTCAACGAGGCCTCGGGCACCACGACGGCAGATGCGTCGGGTCACGGCATCGTCGGCACGCTCACGAACGGTCCGACCTTCACAACCGGACGATACGGCAATGCGGTCGCACTCGATGGCGTCAATGATTTCGTCAATCTCGGCAATCCGACTGCGCTACAATTCACGGGCAGCATGACAGTCGGTGCGTGGGTTTACGTCGGTGCGTTCCCCTCCGATGATGCCGCGGTCGTGTCCAAGCGCAGCTCGAGCGAGTCCGGATATCAGCTCGATATCACCGCCGATACTGGTCCCCGCACCATCGGATTCAAGCTCACCAACAGTGCCGGCCAGCCGATGTTCCGCTATGGCGCGACGCCGCTGCAACTCAACACGTGGTACCACATCGCCGGCGTCTACGACGCTGCGAACCAGACCATGGACGTGTACCTCAATGGCACGCTCGACAACGGTCAGTTGGTCGGCACCGTCACGAATTCCCAGCAGAATTCGACAGCCAATGTGAACGTCGGCCGCCGGGCCGGCAGCGCCGGATACGAATTCCCCGGTCGTATCGATGACGTGCGCATCGCCGACCACGCGCTCACTCAGGCGCAGATCCAGACCGACATGGCAACGCCTCTCGCCGGAACAGCGGACACGACGCCTCCGACCGTGTCCCTTACGCCTCCGGCCTCGATCGTATCCGGAACGGTGAGTCTTGCAGCGAGCGCGTCGGACAATGTTGGCGTTATCGGCGTCAAGTTCCTGCTGGACGGCAACACCCTGATCGGTACGGAAGATACCACCTCGCCGTACGGTGTCGCGTGGACCACGACCACGGCATCGAACGGCTCTCATGCGCTGACCGCGCAGGCACGCGATGCCGCCAACAACGTAACCACCTCGACGGCGGTCAACGTTACGGTCGACAATCAAGCGCCGACGGGCACGGTGACGATCAACGGCGGTGCCGCAGCGACCAATAGCACTTCGGTCACACTGACGCTCACCGCGACCGATGCCGTGACCTCCGTCAAGCAAATGCGCTTCTCCAACAACGGGAATTCGTATTCGACGGCGGAAGCTTTTGCCCCGACCAAGGCTTGGACACTGTCGAACGCAACGGGCACCAAAACGGTCTATGTCCAGTTCATGGACGCCGCGGGCAACTGGTCGGCGGTGGCGACCGACACCATCGTGCTTGACACGACGGCACCAACGGTCTCCGGGCAGACAGCAACGAACATTACCAGCAGCAGCGCACGAGTCACATGGACGACCAATGAAGCCGCGACTTCGCGGGTCGAGTATGGACTGACGACCAGCTACGGATCGTCGACGACACTGGATGCGACCCTGGTGACGGCACACAGCGTTGCGCTAGCCGGTCTTGCTCCCAACACTACTTACAATTACCGCGTCCGTTCGATCGACGCCGCCGGGAACGAAAGGATCGGCTCAAACGCCACCTTCACGACGACTGCCACCCAGGACATCACGCCGCCATCGACTCCTACGGGCCTGGTGGCAACCGCGGCTTCGACAACGCAGATCAATCTTTCGTGGAATGCCTCGACCGACAACGTTGCGGTCACCGGCTATCAGGTCTTCCGCAATGGTGCGCAAGTAGGCACCCCGACGACGACCACGTTCAGCGATACCGGCCTGTCGCCGGGCACATCCTACACTTATACCGTGCGGGCGAGGGACGCGGCGGCGAACCTCTCCGGACAATCCGCGCCGGCCAGTGCCACGACGCTGACGCCCGACACGACACTACCCACGGCCACGATCACAGCGCCGACGGGATCAACGACCGTTTCAGGTACGATCACGATCAGTGCCAATGCGTCCGACAATGCCGGGGTGGCGGGCGTGACCTTCCTGGTGGACAATATCGCGGTCGACGGGGGCGAAGACCTGACATCACCCTACAGCGTCAGCTGGGACACGACGACAGTCGCGAATGGCGTGCACACGATCACGGCGCGCGCACGGGATACCTCCGGAAACACCGGCGATTCGCTGCCAGTCAGCATCACGGTGTCAAACACTCAAACACCGGGTCTGGTTGCTTCCTATTCGTTCGATGAAGGATCCGGAACGACTGCGGGCGATTCCTCAGGACAGTCAAACCTAGCGACACTCAACAACGGCGTTGCCTGGGTGGCCGGCACGCATGGCCAGGCCGCGAGCTTTGACGGAGTGAATGACTACATCTCTATTCCAAACTCTGCCTCGACCAACATCTCCGGTAGTGCCCTTACACTGTCAATGTGGATCAATCCCCAGCCGCTCGCGAGCGGCGATTCCGTCGTTATCGGCAAGTTCTGGAATACAACTATGTCATCGCCCTACTACCAGTACGGGCTCGAACTGCATGGCGGCAATCAGACCAATTTCTATATTGGGACATCCAGCGGCGCGCGCGTCGCCGCCTCAGGAACCACTTTGCCATTCAACCAGTGGTCTCACCTCGCCATCACCTTCGATGGTGCGCAAGTCAAGACCTATGTCAACGGAACCCTCGTCAACACGCAGGCGCTGTCAGCAACTATCACGGCGCGCGGCAATCCCATGCGCATCGGAGCGGATGCGTCGACCGCCCAATTCTACAAGGGAGCGCTCGACGATCTGCGCATCTACAACCGTGTGCTGACTTTGGCGCAAGTGCAATCGGACATGACGACGCCTGTCGGCACCCCGACCGCTGGATCACCGCAGGTCTTGATAAATTCCCCAATCAATGGAGCGCAAGTTAGCGGCATCGTCAACGTGACTGCAGATGCAACGGACGATACCGGCATCGCCAATGTGCAGTTCTATATCGACAATGTGGCAACCGGCTCCCCCGATACGACCAATCCTTACGCTCTTGCATGGGATACGCGCACGGCAAGCAATGGCGCGCACACTATCACGGCGATGGCGACCGACATAGACGGCCATGCGACGTTGTCAGCACCGATAACCGTCAACGTGGCGAACAGCAGCTTCTTCCAGAACGACGTCCTAGCCACGGGATTCAATCTGCCGACCGCGATCAAATTCCTGCCCGACGGCCGCATGCTGGTGGTGGAACTTGCAGGCACAATCAAGATATTGCCGCCGCCCTATACCACGCCCGATCCAACGCCTTTCCTGCAACTCACCAACATCGGCTCGGCGGGCGTACAGCAAGGCATTTATGACATTGCACTCGACCCCAACTTCAGCACCAATCATTACTATTACATCTTCTATACGCTGGGCACGCCAAACGTGGATCGCTGCTCGCGCTTCACGGCGAACGCAACGCTGACGGGTACCGTCCCTGGCAGCGAGTTCGTCATCTATCAGGATTCGGAGATTGCCAATGCCGAGCACCACGGCGGAGCAATCAACTTCAGCAACGACGGCAAGATCCTGCTCACCACCGGGGAGCATTTCCAGGCCGGCGAAGCGCAGGATCTCACGAAGTCGCGCGGCAAGATCCTGCGATACAATATGGACGGCACCGTTCCTACGGACAATCCGTTCTATGACGGCAACGGACCGAACTACGATGCGGTATGGGCGCTTGGTCTGCGCAATCCCTTCCGCGCCTACTACGACGCCCCCACCGGGCGGCTGATCATCGGCGATGTCGGCGGGAACGTTTACTCAACGGCAATCGAAGAAATCGACATCGGAGCGAAGGGTGCCAATTACGGCTGGCCAAACGTGGAAGCGCCTGACGGCAACCCCGCCTACACGGCACCGGCTTACTATTATCCGCATAATGGCCGCGACGCGGCAGTCGTCGCCGGGTTTGTCTATCACGGCACGCAATTCCCAAGCAGCTATCAGGGCAGCTTCTTTTTCGCGGATTACACTCAGAACTGGATCAAGCGCATGACGTTTGACGCCAACGGAAACGTCACCGGCGTCTTCAACTTCGAGCCACCCGACGGCTCGGTAGATGGCCCCTACGGCGACATTGTCTATTTGACCGAAGGCCCCGATGGCGCGCTTTACTATGTCGACCTCGGCTATTCCGATATCAGTGCTACATTCGGCGTAAGCAAAATCCGCCGCATCGAGTTCATTCAATCGGATCTGCCCCCGGTAGCGACGGCTTCGGCATCACCAACGAACGGACCCAGCCCGCTCACCGTCAACTTCTCCAGCAGCGGTTCATCTGATCCGGAAGGAAAGCCTCTCACCTATTCGTGGAACTTCGGTGACGGAGCGACTTCCACCGCGGCCAACCCGTCGCACACATATACGGTCGCCGGCCCGTATCAGGCCCGACTGACGGTCTCCGACGGAGTCAATTCCACGCTATCGACCCCAATCGCAATCAGCGTCGGCAACAGTCCCGTTGTCAGCCTCCTTGCGCCAACCGATGGCGCGATCTTCAGGGCGGGCGACGTGATCACGTTCAGCGGCACCGCGACCGATGCCGAAGATGGTACACTCCCCGCAAGTGCTTACACCTGGAATATCGACTTCCTCCACGAAGGCCATGTTCATCCCGGGACTCCCATCACCGGCGTGACGAGCGGCACGTTCACGATTCCGACCAGCGGTCACGACTTCAGCGGATTCACGCGGTATCGAATAACGCTAACCGTAACCGATTCCAGCGGGCTGCAATCGAGCCAATCGGTCACCATCTTCCCCGACAAGGTCAATCTAAACTTCGCCACGGCGCCGAGCGGACTCACGTTGTATCTGGACGGCATCGCGCACGCGACACCTTTCACTTACGATACGCTCATCGGCTTCAATCACGAAATCGAAGCCCGCAACACGACGGTCGGAACGACCACCTACAACTTCGCATCGTGGTCGGATGGCGGCACTCAGGACCACATTATCGTCGTTCCCGTTGGCGGTGCCACCTACACTGCCACGTACAATACAGTCACGGCGCCGGCACCATTGGCATTCGTCCAGGCGAATTCCGCCACCCCGCAAACCAACCAGACCCAGGTATCGGTCTCCTACACGAACGCGCAGACGACAGGGAATACGAACATTCTCGTGATCGGATGGAATAACACGACATCGAACATCACGTCCGTCACGGACTCGGCCGGCAATGTCTATCAGCTCGCCGTTCCGACAGCGCGAGGCAGCGGCATCAGCCAGGCCATCTACTACGCCCCGAACATCAAGCAAGCCGCTGCCGGCGCGAACACCGTGACAGTGACCTTCAACACTGCGACTCAGTACGTGGACATTCGCGCTCTGGAGTACAGCGGTCTCTCTCTCATCAATCCGTTCGATATCGGGGCCTCGGCGGCCGGCACCAGCAGTACAGCCAGCACCGGGGCCGTTACGACCTCCACCGCCCATGAGCTCATTATTGGTGCCGGAACGACGACGGGTGGGTTTACTGCGGCAGGCAGCGGCTTTACCACGCGTGTCATTACCACGCCCGACCTTGATATTGCCGAGGACCGGTTCGTAACCGCGACGGGTAGCTACAGTGCGACCGCATCTCTCCAGGGCTCTGCGGCATGGGTGATGCAGGTCGCGACCTTCAAGGCCGTGGGTTAGTCTGGATGCCACGGTCTCGAGGCGTATGTGGCAACGCCGTCACCCGCCACCTCGTCTGTAGCAATGCGCTGGAATAACCAAGGCGCGCACGTCATACCCCAGTCGTTTGCGGCTGGTTGGTCAAACCTGACGCACCGAGGTGCCGGAGAGCAGCACGATGGCTTGCGAAGGGCTCTTACATGTACTCGACCGATCCGGAGCAAAGCCATCTGACTTCACAGCATCCCCTCGGCTATGTGGCGCTGCCGCATCTCCATAGGGCGCCCAAATATCAGATGATCAACCCTGCTGCAGGCAGATGGGCCGCGACGGCCAAGCCATAAGGGCCGACGCCTACAATTGCGACTTTAAGCGTCGATAGAAAACCAAATTAAATAAGTATCCGACATTTAGTGATTTTTATGATATTAAATACTTGATTTAAATACAAACCTCATTTAAACATTTCCTCGAAATGGTTCGACGAGTCAGCGTGGAGTGCCATTGTGTCAAACAGAGTGCTCGTTGTGGCGTCCGGAGGTGGGCACTGGATCCAAATGCGTCGCCTCCAACCGGCATTCGATGGATTGGAGCTTGTGTTTGCAAGTGTTCATTCAGCGTATGCCGACGAGGTCGCAGGCTGCCGCTTCTATACCATCCGTGACGTGACGCGCTGGGACCGCATTGGCTTGGCGATACTGGTCGTTCAACTGACGTCTATTCTGCTGCGCGAGCGTCCACATGTGGTCGTCACGACGGGATCGGCCCCCGGTATGATCGCCCTGGCGCTTGCAAAATGCCTGTTGCGATCCAAAACGATGTGGATCGATAGCATCGCCAATTGCGAACAGATGTCCCTATCAGGAACGCGGGCGAAACGTTTTTGCGACGTGTGGCTCACCCAGTGGGCACACCTACAGCGGACAGGCGGTCCCGATTTTTGGGGAGCAGTCTTATGATTTTTGTGACTGTTGGCTCAATGATGGCGTTCGATCGCCTGATACTTTCCATGGACAAATGGGCGTTGGCCCACGCTGATGGTGAGGTCCTGGCTCAAATTGGTGGCGGCGCTTATCGGCCGAGCCACATGCGCTGGACACGGATGCTTTCGCCAAGCAAATTTCAGGAGGCAGTCAGCAATGCGGCAGTTCTGGTCGCCCATGCAGGAATGGGTAGCTACTTCGTCGCCGCCAAGATGCGCAAGCCTATCGTGATGCTGCCGCGGCTCGCAATGAATCGGGAGCACACCACTGACCATCAGCTCCACACCATCAAGTGGCTTCGCGACAAGCCGGGCGTTTATGCTGCCATGTCGGACGACGAACTCGATTCTGCAATCGAGAAAGCCATGGCAGGCGGCCATGTCGCCGACGCCGACTTCGCCAATTTCGCACCGGAGCCTTTTCTGATGCGGGTGCGACAATTCTTGGTCAATTGAAAGCCGTTCTCTTAGTGAGGAGACCTCTATGGTCAATGTTGGGCTGATAGGGCTAGGCAAAATGGGGCTATCCCATCTTGCTATTATCAACACGCATCCCACGGCTAAGCTTACCGGAGTTTGCGATACTGCCGGCTACCTATGCAGCATCCTGCACAAATATACAGGCATCAAGGTCTTTTCCAACTATCGGGAATTGCTTGACCAGAAGTCACTCGATGCTGTTATCATTGCGACGCCATCACGATTTCACGGCGAAATAGTCCGTGAGGCCCTCCTCAGAAATCTGCACGTGTTCTGCGAAAAGCCCTTTTGCCTCGATGCGGCCGAGGGACTCGAGCTGGCCGAGCTCGCCGACTTGAAAGGCGTTGTCAATCAAGTCGGATATCATTACCGATTCGTCGGCTCGTTTAACGAGGCCAAGCGTTTACTCGATACGCAGGCACTTGGGCGACTTCATCACGTCAGGGTTGAAGCCTACGGCCCGGTAGTCTTGCGGCCCAAAGGTGCGACGTGGCGGGCAAAGGGTAGCGAGGGCGGGGGTTGCCTCTATGACTACGCATGCCATGCAATCGATATCGTGAATTATCTCGTTGGCATGCCCGATGCCGTGAGCGGAACGGTGCTGAACAGGGTCTTTTCCCGGGACGTGGACGACGAAGTCTACGCGACAATGCATTTTTCCGATGGAATGACCGGTATGATTGCCGCCAATTGGAGCGACGACAGCCTTCGCAGAATGTCGACGCAGGTTACGGTCTGGGGCACCAATGGCCGTATGATCGTCGATCGCCAGGAAGTGAAGACGTTCATTCGCCCCAAGGCGGGGAGCACTGTTCCGCCAAAAGAAGGTTGGGACGTTCGTTACACAACCGATTTTCATAATGATGTTTGGTACTACCTCCGGGGCGAGGAATATTCAGCGCAGCTCGACTACTTCATCCGGTCCATCGTGGACGGTCGCCGGGAGAACATCTCGTCCTTTGCATCTGCCGCGCAGACGGATCGAGTGGTGTCCGCGATGTTGCAAAATGCCGGAGACGCGAAACGGCCAGTGGATTCCGGGATCACGATCGCGCCGCATCGCCGGTCCGGAGGCTTCTTGTCCTCGGTCAAGAGCGCACTGAGGTAGAAATTGCGCTCTCAGCAAAGGGCGGAGGCCCCGATGGATCGAATATTATTTGGCGACAATCAGTTCTTCGGCATCAATCACATGTCCGAAGAAAAAGCGCGGGCGCAGGCCATGCGCTTTGGCGATATCCGGGAAGTTATTGATTTGCTGGACACCGCCTATGATAGTGGAATCCGCGTCTTCATGTGCACGACGCATGATCGAATTGGTGAGATCTGCGCGCACGTCCGTTTGCATCCGGAGCGATATCCGCAACTCGAATTTTATCCCTGCATGCCGTACGCCCACAAGTACGCCAATGCCGTGACCGAGTACGGAACGATCGAGGCATTAAAGCGCTTTTTGCCGGCCGAGGGTGCCCTTGCTGCGCTCTTAAGGGGAGGTGTATCGGTGGCGACGCGAGACGTGGAAGGCATAGCGCGGCTCCTGATAGACGCTGAAATGAAAATGTTCAGCGGGTTGAGAACACCCGTTATCTTCCTCCAGAACGTGGTCACCGACCTGCTACTTGGGATGGGGATCAAGGACGCGTTTCGCATCTTTGCCGACCACGTGCGCCAGCGCTACAACGCGGAGCCAGGCTTCATAACGATGAATTTGCCGCATCTCCTTGATGTACTCGAGGAGATCGGATTACCGAATCCGATCGTCTGCGCCAACATAAATAAGATCGGTTTTCGAATGTGCGGAGGCATCAAGCTTTACGAACAGCAAATTGCGTCACGTAAGTTCAGGCCCGTAGCAATGTCTGTTTTGGCTTCCGGTGCGATTACGCCGCGCGAGGCAATCGAGTATGTTTGTCGACAGAAAAACATCCAATCCATTGTTTTCGGTGCTTCGAGCAAACAGCACATCAAAGAAATAAAGCAGCACATTGATGCTTTCGATCGCCACGCGCAGAATGCTGCTACACCAGTTACATCCTTCTATGAAGCAGACCAAATAGCGTAGGCTGCCATCACGATAGCGCCTACCTAACGGGATTCCTGTGACCGCTTTGGATGAACCGACCGTCGGTGGTTCCGTAGCGCGATTGGCGAAGGAGCTAACGCGCGGTGAATTCTTTGCGGGCCTGTTCGCTCTCGGTTGTGCGAGTGGCCTCGCATCCCGTCTCATTCAATCGATCCACCGGCTTGGATGGATGGATGCGCTTCTCGGCACTTTCGAGATCAGTGTAATCGTCTGGGCATCGTGTGCTGCCGGCATCTCTCTCGTACTTCAGGATAAAGGTATTGGAATCCGTTCTTCAGAACTCGTCCTGGGGGCTGCCTTTGTGCTGCTCGCCCTTCTTCCAATCGGTCCCCTTAGCTGGCTGGCAGTAACTGCGCTCAGCCTCTACATCATCAGCACGGCCGAAGTGTCATCGTTGCGGCGCGGCGCCGTTATATTGCTGGCTACTACCGTGCCCATGCTTTGGAGCCGGCTGCTCTTTCAATTTTTTGCCGAGGCAATATTGCGGATCGACGCATCGCTCGTTGGTTGGCTGCTGCGCACGCGCCGGACCGGAGACATTGTCGAATTTGCCGATGGCTCCGGCGTTCTGGTCATTCTGCCGGCGTGTTCTTCGCTCGCAAACGTCTCACTCGCATTTCTGTGCTGGGTTACCCTGAGCCAGCTGGTCAGCCACAAGAAATCTGTTTACGATCTATACTGGTCTCTAATGGCCTGCTTCTCCGTCGTAGCGGTGAATGTTACCCGTATAAGCTTTATGGGATTGAGCCAATGGCATTATGCCATGTTCCATAGTCCCTGGGGTGACGCGGCCGCGAACACAATCATTCTGAGCCTCATGGTCGGCTTCTGCATGCTGGGGGTGAGGCGTGAGCTCTCCCAGCGCATTTAGATGGTGCATCGCGGCCGCGCTTTTCCTGGCCATTGGATGGAAGATTGCGGTACCATTCGAGAATCCAAACTATTTAAAAGAGGATCTGGTCAGATTTCTCGAACGGAATCACTTCAACGTCGTGGTGACCGACGAGATAGCAACGGACGCGCCAATCATTAGAGCCACCAGAGCGTCATGCCAATTGCAGGTCGCAAAGCTCACTCCCGACGGATCGAACCGAAACCTCGTTCGACATCTTGCGACAGGCATGGATCGCTCGTTCGTCGTATTTCGCGCTAAAGTGTACAGCCGGCAACCGATCGCCTTGACGGTGCTGCATTATCTGTGGTCCAGATTCCTTCGCGAGCTTGGATTGATTAATCAGATCACTCCCGTCATCGACGTGGCGGAGAGCATATCTTGCAATGCAGAACGGCTCCCATGGATCGAACTTCACCTCACCTGACCCGGCACGACCTGTTCTCGGAAACTCTCGGCGGTCGCAGCGAGGCATCGGTTCTTCTTGACCGGCGTCATTTTGTCGCCAGCCTGAGTTCGACTTAAGATTGAATTGACATGATATTAAATCATAGTTATCTTTTTATTAGATTAATAAAACATTGTTTGTTAATCTAGCCAATCGCGGCACATTCGAGAGGACAAGAAAATGACAATTCCTGCATGGGCCCTCGCTATTTTCCTTGCAATGGCCGCAGCGGTGCCGGCCGGCGTCTATTTCACGGCCACGCTGTTCTTTCCTCCTGATCAAAGCTACACGTATGTCGGCCAGGGAACAGCCCAGGGCGCACCTGGACCTCTTGCAGGCGCAGGGCTATCGTTCGCCGCGGTTGCCTATGGCGCGTATTGGATGGTGAAGCGCCGTCGGCGCAAACCGGACTAGGCGACCGCCTGATCCGCACAGCGGCCGCCGCGAATAGTCCAGCTGGTGGCCCATGGTCTGGGCGGAGGCCGCCCACACCTCATCCACGAGGGGGGACTGATCAGCGCTCCTTGAATGCACGCTCCGCCTGATCGTGCAGCGGCTTGAGCAAGTAGGACAGCGCGGTCCGACCGGCCGTCTTGATGAAGACCTCCACTGGCATGCCGGGCAGCAGCTTGGCCGATCCGAGTTTCGCCATCTCTTCGGGCTTCAGCAGGACGCGCCCCGTGTAGTAACTCGTGCCGGCACGCTGATCCTGCGTAATGTCTGCCGAGACCATGCTGACCTCCCCATCGATTTCGGGCGTGGTCTTCTGGTTGAACGCCGCGAAGCGCATCGTCGCGGTCTGCCCCACATAGACCTGATCGATATCGCGCGGTGCGATCTTGACCTCGATTGCAAGCGAATCCGCGTCAGGCACGATCAGCATGATTTGCTCGCCGGGAGAGATTACCCCCCCAACCGTGTGGACGCTGAGCTCGTGGACGCGGCCGGATTGCGGTGCCCTGATATCGACCCGATTCAATTGATCCACCGCCGCAGTCTTGCGCTCGCCCAGTTCGGAGAGTTTCGAGCGCGTTTCGATCAGGTCCTTGCCGACCTCCGTCCGCAGGTCCTGGTCGATCTGAATGATCTGGAGTCCGATTTCGGAGATCTTGCCCTTCGACTGAGCGATCATGCCAGCCAACTGACTGCGCTCGCCTTCGAGGCGGGCAGCGTCGCGCTCAAGGGAATTGAGCCGCGTGATCGGCACCAGATTTTTTTGCCAAAGGCTGCGCACGCCTTCCAGCTCCTGGCGAATAAAATCGACCTCCTTCTGCTTGGCCTCGGTCTGCCCCGTATAGCCCTTGATCTCGTTTTCCAGCTGCGCGCTTTTCTCCTGCAGCTGTGCCTTTTGGCCGCTCCTCGCCTGGCGACGCAGCTCAAGCAGCTTCCGCTCCGCGGTAACTGCCCGGCTCGCCTCGGAGTTGTTCTCCTTGGCACGGTCGAGCAGCACCTTGGGAAACTTGAGCTCCTCTGCGCCATCGCGCTCGGCCTCGAGACGAGCCTGCCGCGCGAGCAGCTCATCGATGCTGTTGGTGACAATCGTCGCATTTGCGAGCGTCTGAGTCTCGTCGAGACGGATCAAGACGTCGCCTGCATTGACCCGGTCGCCCTCCCGCACGCGCAACTCTCCCACGATCCCGCCAGTGGCGTGCTGGACCTTCTTCACGCTCGAATCCACTACGACAACGCCTTGGGCGATCACCGCGCCCGACAATTGGGTCGTTGTCGCCCAGCCGCCGACCCCAAAGGTCACCAGCGCGAACATGATCATTCCGACGATCATGTAACGCTGGATGGATTGCAGTGCCGGCGCTACCTGACCGCTCATCGACCTCCTCCTTGAGCTTCCGCGACGACCTTGAGCGGTACCGGATTTCGCAACACTTTCCTGAGAACCTCCTCTCTCTTGCCGAAGGACTGAACCCTGCCTTCCCCGAGGCACAAGACATGGTCCACACCTTCCAGCGCCTTCGGGCGATGCGCGACAACGGCGACAATCCCTCCCCGGCGGCGCACGTTCAGGATCGCCTCGGTCAAGGCCTCCTCACCCTCCGCATCGAGATTGGAAGACGGCTCATCGAGAACGACCAGGAAGGGTTTGCCGTAGAAGGCACGTGCGAGACCGATCCGCTGCCGCTGCCCGGCGGACAACGCCAGTCCCCCTTCGCCGATTTTTGTGCTGTAGCCGTCCGGAAGCGAAAGGATGAGATCGTGCGCGCCCGCGGCATGCGAGGCTTCCAGAACAGCGGCGGCGGTTGCCTGCGGGTCGAACCGTGCGATGTTCATTGCGATGCTGCCGTCGAACAATTCGACATCCTGGGGCAGATAGCCGATGTGCTTGCCCAGGGCGTCCGAAGACCAGTGATCGAGCGCGGCGTTGTCGAGCCGGATCCTGCCCCGCATGCTCGGCCATACCCCCACCAGTGCACGTGCCAGCGTTGATTTGCCGGATCCGCTCGGTCCAATGATTCCAACGGCCTGTCCGCTCCGCAGTTGGAACGACACTTCGCTGATGGTGGGCCTCTCCGAGTTTGGCGCGCCGATATAGAGATGCTCGACGGTGAGAGTCTCAGCAGGGGGAGGCAATGCCAGCCGCTCCTCCTCGTGAGGCAGAAGCTTCAGCAGATGATCGAGCCGTTGCCCCGATTGCCGCGCGGCGACGAATCCTTTCCAGTTCGCAATGGCCATTTCGACGGGCGCCAGTGCCCGCGCGGTGAGGATTGATCCGGCAATGATGATGCCGGCCGTCGATTCCTGGTTGATGACGAGGACTGCGCCAACGGCAAGGACCAGCGATTGCAGGATCGCTCGAAAAAGCTTGGACGCACCACCGAGTCCGTTCGCGACATCGCTGGCCCGCTCATGGGCCGCGAGATACTTCGCGTTCACATCCTGCCAACGCAAAGCCGCCTGTTGCCGCATGCCCATGGCCTGCAGAACTTCGGCGTTTCGCCGCCCCTCGAGCGCCAGTGCGGTTCGCGAAACGGCGAGGCGCGAGGTCGCCTTTGCCGGGCCTCGCGTGCGTGTTTCCGTGAGCATCGTAATCCCGACCAGCACCAGCGCGCCGGCTAGCGCAGTGACGCCAATCCAGAAGTGGAAGAGGAAGCAGACGCCGAGATAGATCGGCATCCAGGGCAGATCGAACAGCGCCGTCGGCCCTCCGCTCGACAGGAAGCTGCGGACCTGATCAAGGTCCCGCACCGGCTGCAAGCCGTCGCCATCGGCTCTGGTCTTCAAAGGCAGGCGAACAAGCGCATCGAATATGCGAACGCCGAGCCTTTCATCGAAATACCGGCCGACCCGGGCACTGATCCTGCTCCTGACGAGGTCGAGTCCGCTCTGAAACAGATAAAGCACCGTGGCCAGAACCATCAAGGCGATCAGCGTCGGTATGCTGCGCCCGGGCAGCACCCGATCGTAGACCTGCAGCATGAAAAACGAGCCGGTGAGCATGAGGAGATTGCTCATCCCGCTGAAGGCCGCGAGAGCCCAGAATATCCGGCGGCAGGACCGCAAGAAAGCCGACAGCTCCGACTGCGGCTCATCATAGTCGCTAGCCGGCCGCGGAAGACCGGAGAACAGTCGTCGACGCAAGACTTCGACGAGGTGCTTTGCCCAGATGATCGGCCCCTGCGTCCGCAGTTCGGCATCTTCCGCCCACTGGCGTGCGACGGCCCCAAGTCTCGCCAACTGCGAAAGTTGGATCCGGTAACGTCCTGCTGGCAGGGGGATCACCCCCCACCGTTCGAAGTTTGTCATGACTCCCGCCCTTGAAAACGTGCCTTATGTGACGATCCCCAAGAAGATCACCAAGGCAGTCCTGAGTTTGATTTCCCTGTCGTCGAGCTACTGTTACGCGAAGTAGAAGTCAGATCGATTTTGCGCACCAAGCCTGGCCAACTTGAGCGTGTCGCCTGCCGGTACCAGCGTGACATAATGGCCATCCCGCCATTTAATCTGCTCTCCCAGCCTTTTCGACGCGTACTCCACTACACAGTCGTTCGCAGAGCGCGATGTCGTGGCGATCTGTATCCACCACCTCATGGTTAATCAGCTTGGCCTCACGTGCCGGTCGCCATGGGCTTTTTTGGGACCAGATGGGGGCCGGGCTGAGGTTTTTTTAACCAGCGCGTCAACTCACGGTACTGAAATAATCGCGCGATTCTCCTCCATTAAAAACCGTCGCGAATTTCTCTGATGTCATGCCAGACAGCGAGACTCAATACGCTTCTATTGCGGCACGGCCTCAGCCCACAGAAATCGCTTGCTTAAAACGCCCGGCGAGCCCATCTGAGTACGAGACTGACTCTCACACCATATTTAATTCCATTTATTTCCACGTGCTCGAGGTCTTTCTTAATGCGATGGGAGCCGAGCAAGACAGTCGGATCTGAGCGAAGAAAGCGTAGCGACACGAGGCGCTCGGTTGCTTGTTGCGACCGGTCCGAGAATGGCCATCGCGCGAAACGTCACCGGCTAAAGTTGCGCGTATCAATCCTGTCCGGGCGCTGCATCCCGCGAACGCCGCGAAGCCGCTCACGCGCAGATCAATAGAGGCAGCCAGAATAAAAAGAAGGCGGGGGACCATCCCCCGCCTTCCATGATCTGCACCGCAGATTGGTTGCTACTTCCCGCCGTTACCTCCTCGCTATGCGAAACGGAAATCGAGGTTCTTCAGCATATCGAGCTTCGTGTCGTGTAGCGCAGGCGTGTCGTTCCCCGTCGCAATGCCTAAGTCATGGCCTGACAGCGCCGCACGGGACAGAACGCTCGCAAAATTGTCGAACGCGCTGTTGCTGAACTGGAGCGTGTTTTGAGCCGGCGCACCGGCGACGAAGTCATTGAGGATGCCCCGGCCGAAGTTGGCGGTAAACGCGAAGGTATCCGCGCCTCCATTGCCTACCGTGACGTCGTGGTCAGTCGTGCCGGTTAGCATGAAGCTGCGGCTCATGCCGAGGATCGTCTCGACATGACCAGTCGTGTCAACCTGCTGCGTTGCAGAGGCATGAGACCACAGGTCGGAGATTTGGAAGATCGAACGACCATCGGTCCCCGCCAATCCGGACACCGCTGCGGGATTGAACGTCGTCAGATCGCTCGGCCGATACGGAGTGTGGGAACCAGCAGTATCCGCCGTCACGCTGTAGCTGGTAGTGTTATCGCCTGCCGCCCCGCTGTCGGTCGAGGACGCCGCAGTCGTCGGTGTGGAAAGGGACGACGAAGTGGCCGTCGGAGTGGAAGGCGTGGTCGGTACCGAGCTAGGGTATGGCGTCGGATCTGTGCTGTTGTCCCATTCGACGTTGCCTGAGATAGTCGGGTTGGCGTTGGAGACTGCAACGTAGTCCCAGTAGGGCTTTTGCATATAGTTATTCGAGACGGTAACGTTTGTGGTGTCGGGCCCGTACACATAGACATCGCTGGCCGGAACACCATACTTCGGGTCTCCGAGCAGGAGGTTGTCCGTCACTGTGACGTTGCTGATCGGGCCGAAGTCGTTCTTGATGAAGATATCGGACGTATCTCGGCCGATGACAGTGTTGCGCTCGACCTGAACGTTGTTCTGTCCGCCTTGGAGGGCGATGCCGTCATAGTGCGGATCGCCAAAATTGTCGTTCAGGTCGTGAATGTAATTGCCCTTCACCACGCTCGCGCCATCCAGTAGGCGAAAGCCATTTTCGCTGTTGCTGATGTTATTGCCGATGAACGTGCCTGATCCCACAATGGCAGAATCCGTATCGTAGCTGGAGCTAGCCGTTAAGGTACAGTTCTGCACGGTTACGTTTCCGATCGCCACCGCGGCCGAAGCGTCGACCCCCCAGAATCCATAGTTCTGAATAACGCAGTTCTTGATCGTCACGTTTTCCGCCGCGACGGTCAGCGTCCCGTCGATGATCATGCCGTCAATCACCGTCCCCGGTGTGGTGATCGTCATCGGCCCTGTGTAGGCAGTGAGAGTCGTGCCAGCAGGAACGCCCGTGTTGCTCGCGTTCGGCATGCCGAACAGGGCAGGATCAATGGTGCCAGTCATGTGATTGCTCCATTACTAATTGTACAGCGGTACTCTTGAGCCAATGTTTGGCTTCGTCGGACATCTCCGCAGCCGCGAGACTCGCAACAACAGTAAAGCCAGCTCCACCCGCTGGCGTGTGATGTCCCAGAATTCCGTCAAACGAAAAGAATAAGTTCGATGACGGTTTGCAGGCGGGGGGATTACCCCCCGCCTGCAAAAATCACTCATAGGGCTCCGCCTGAACGAGATCTTGGTGAGACGATCCCAAGGCAGATCTGAGTTGCTACCCCATGTGATCAAGCCCTTCGCTACGCGAAATGGAAGTCATGGCTGTTCAGCTTGTCGAGCTGCGTGTTCTTTAGCGTGAGCGTGTCGCTCCCCGTCGCGATGACGACGTCGTGGCCTGACTGGGCCGCGTGGGAGAGAACGCTCGCAAAACTATCGAACACGCCCTTGCTGAACTCGATCGTGTCGTGGGCAGGTCCGCGGGCAGCGAAGTCCTTGATGACGTCGTGGCCGAAGTTCGACGCAAACTCGAAGGTATCCGCCCCCCTTTTGCCGACCATGATGTCATTGCCCGTGGTGCCGGTCAGCGTATTGCTGCGGCCCGTGCCGATGATCGCCTCGCCCGAGCTGGTCCCGACCACGTGGCCGGTCGCGTCGACCTGCTCCGCGTTAAAGGCGTGGGTCTTGCCCGACAGATCGGAGGTGTGGAAGCTCCACTTGCCGTTGTCGCCCGCCGTGACCGAACCAACCGAGGTCGTGCCGTCAAACAGCTTGATCTGGCTGTTGGGATCGGCAGTGCCCTTGATCGTCGCGGTGTGATCCCAGTGCGGGCGCACGTTGGTGACTTCCACCGTCGAGGTGCCGTTGCCGCCGTGCGAGCCAATTGGCGGATCGATCGGCTGCGACAAGGCGCTGGTGTTGCCGGCAGCATCGGTGGCCGAGGCGATGAACGTGTGCGACCCGGTTTTGAGGCCAGAGGTCGTCACGCTGAAGTGCCCATCGGCGCCTGTCTCCCCTGTGCCAAGCAGGGTCGTCCCCTCATAGACCTTGACGGTGCTGCCCGCCTCGGCCGTTCCGGTCACTGTCGCACGATGATGACTGGTCGCATCGCTGAGCAGAACCGGAGCATCGGGGGCAGTGGCATCCACCGTGACATCCAGCGCAGTTGATGCCTTGCTGGTGACGCCAGAGACCGTGTCCGTCGCAGTGAGACTATGCTTGCCATCGGGCAACGCGACAGTCGTGTAGTGCCAGGCTCCATTGGCGTCCGCTGTAGCGGTGCCGAGCTGGGTGGTGCCGTCAAACACTTTGATCGTGCTGTTGGCAGCCGCAGTCCCCGTCAGGGTAAGCGTCTTGTCGTTGGTGATGTGATCACCGGCAACACCGCTGTCTGTCGAGAAAGAGGCGATTTTCGGCGCGGCCGGCGCTGTGGTGCCCGTGCCCGACGTGCCCGAGCCGGAGGTGCCCGTACCCGAGGTACCCGAACCGGTGGAGCCCGACGATCCAGAACCAATGACCGGATCCACGACCGTCGACGCAGCACTGACGTTGCCCGCAACGTCAGTGGCCTTCGCCGTCAGCGCATGTGAACCGGCCGACAACGCAGACGTCGTGACGCTCCACGCGCCGCTCGAGTTGGTTGTCGCCGTCCCGACCTGCGTCGTTCCATCATACACCTTGATCGCGCTGTTGGCTTCGGCAGTCCCCGTCACCACCACCTGATTGGCAGAGTTGACGGTGTCGCTCGCGATCGTCGGTGCAGCTGGTGCCTTGGTGTCGACGGTGACAGCCACCGCAGCCGACGCCGCGCTGGTCTGGCCCGACGAATTGGTCGCGGTCGCCGTCAGGGTGTGCTTTGCGTCGGTCAGAACCTTGGTGATGTAGTCCCAGCTGCCGGTCGAAGTCGCAGTCGTCGAGCCGATCTGGGTTGAGCCGTCGTAGATCTTAACTGTGCTGCCGGCTGCAGCAGAGCCCTTGAGCTCAAGCGTGCTGTCGTTGGTAATTCCGTCCCCCGCGGCACCGCTGTCGGTCGAGAACGAGGCGATCTTCGGAGCGGAAGGCGCGGTGGCGGTCGGAGTGGAAGGCGTGGTCGGTACCGAGCTAGGGTATGGCGTCGGATCTGTGCTGTTGTCCCATTCGACGTTGCCTGAGATAGTTGGATTGGCGTTGGAGACTGCAACGTAGTCCCAGTAGGGCTTTTGCATATAGTTATTCGAGACGGTAACGTTTGTGGTGTCGGGCCCATACACATAGACATCGCTGGCCGGAACACCATACTTCGGATCTCCGAGCAGGAGGTTGTCCGTCACTGTGACGTTGCTGATCGGGCCGAAGTCGTTCTTGATGAAGATATCGGACGTATCCCGGCCGATGACAGTGTTGTGCTCGACCAGAACGTTGTTCTGTCCGCCTTGGAGGGCGATGCCGTCATAGTGCGGATCGCCAAAGTTGTCGTTCAGGTCGTGAATGTAGTTGCCCTTCACCACGCTCGCGCCATCCAGCAGGCGAAAGCCATTTTCGCCGTTGCTGATGTTGTTGCCGATGAACGTGCCTGATCCCACAATGGCAGAGTCCGTATCGTAGCTCGAGCTAGCCGTTAAGGTACAGTTCTGCACGGTCACGTTTCCGATCGCTGCCGCGGCCGAAGCGTCGATCCCCCAGAATCCGTAATTCTGAATAACGCTGTTCTTGATCGTCACGTTTTCCGCCGCGATGGTCAGCGTGCCGTCGATGATCACGCCGTCAATCACCGTCCCCGGCGTGGTGATCGTCATCGGCCCTGTGTAGGCAGTGAGAGTCGTGCCAGCAGGAACGCCCGTGTTGCTCGCGTTCGGCATGCCGAACAAGGCAGGATCAATGGTGCCAGTCATGTGAACTAGTTCTCCTTCGAATGTAGATTTAATGCCGCCGCCGCGTCACGCGCCTCGCATCTCCACCCTGTGCAAGGCCAGTTGCGTATGCCCCTTCCGCAGGGGCTTTTTTACGACCACATAGGGGCGCAGCCGCGACTTTTCGTGACGGTCAATGCTGTGGATTGTTGGCGATGAATACAGGGGTTTTGAGTTTGATTCCATTTTTGCGCACCTTATTTATTTGAGGAAGATTGAGAGCACGCGCAAAACAACAACAACAACGCCCCAACTCTGATCACGAAACGCTGGGCGCGTTCAGAATACGTGATTCCCGAACCGAGTTGGCAATTTTAGCGATACCAATCCACGAACGACGCGAACAGCCCGTTATATTCGATGAGAAGTCCACGTTTAAATACTAAAGCACCAGGCATATTTAACTCTGATCGCCGCAAGGCTCCCAACGTAGGTACGCCAAAACCAGCCGAGTTTTTAATCCAAACACATTGCGCTGGATTCTTCGCATTTCTGCCACGTTCGCATCGCCGTTCGGCGCCGATCGTACGCTGAAGGTCTTGTCAGCCCTTCGGAGAAACGACCCGAGCCCCGCTAGCCTCCAAAAATGAGCGCGGCCCGTTATCTCGGATGGATAACACACAGCCGACCGATTCACGGAAGAGCCAATGACCGTGGCCTTTCAAACACGAAGGCGGCGCATCCCTGCTGCAAACCCAAAGGTCAGCAGCGAAGGCTTCCACAAATGGAGGACCGTGTACGGCGGGCCGGAAAGGTTTCCAGTGCCAAGCGACTGAGGTGCTCGAAGAGGTGAACGCGAAGCCGAAGAAGTTGGTGGCCTACCCTCGAATCTATCGTCGAGGGACGTTGCAAAAGATGGCAACACTCCTGGCGTGAAGCCGCCGCTCAACTTCAGTCGCCGGTGAGGGCAGCGCGCGGCCAGCCCGCACAGAGCCTGGGGCCGTCCCAGTTCGGCAGTGATAGCGGAGACCGGACATGCAGCAATGTGCGCGCGGGCGCGCGACCGGCATCCTGTCGCCGCTCCGCGCGTGTTCGGCGGCGGCCAGCGTAGGTCGGAGGGCAGCGCGTCTGCGAGAGGGGAAAAGTGCCGACAGTACCAGACATCCGTAGGGGTGCACGGCGGGTGCCGCGCACACCCAAGCCGATCAGGCCCTGCCGGTCGGTGATGACGATCGTGCCACCTCACACCCGGTCACGAACCGCGGCCGCTCTCTCGCCCGGCTGAGGTAGGTGCAACGCCGGCTCCTTTCGCATCCTCTCTGGAGGTCACCATTGCGCCGGCGGTCAGATCAGGACAGTCGGTGGAGCAGCCGCGCAATTCAAGGCATCATTTTTAATTATAAAAAATGTTTCAAACCGATTTAAATTAGGTAAAATAGAATGCCTTTGGATTTTATTACCCATCACAACCGAGAGTACAGTCGACAAGCAAGGCCAATGATGAGCGATCAATTGCCCGTTTTGCAGGACGCAGTGCCAGTTCGGAGCGCTTCCCCAATGATACAGCCCCCCTCGGACTTAGGGCCGGCGATCATCATCGTGACCTACAACAGTGCGCCTGTTCTATCCGGCCTGCTGGATTCATTGCCTGCCGGACTGGAGGGGGTCAAACAATTCCAAACGATCGTGGTCGATAACGACTCGCAAGACAGCAGCGTCCACATCGCACTCACCCACCCAACACGACCCCGAGTGATTAGAATGGGCCGAAACGCGGGCTATGCCGCAGCCATAAACGCTGCAGCGGCAACCGTGAGCCCAATTACCGATCTTCTAATTCTAAATCCCGACGTCCGTCTATTTCCCGGGGGAGTTCGTTTGCTCCTCGATCGGCTGGCGGATTCGTCCGTTGGTATCGCAGTGCCGAGAATTTTCGAAGCGAATGGAGAGATCTCCTGGACGATACGCCGAGAGCCATCCGTCGGGGCGGCATGGGCGGAAGCCGTTTTAGGTGGAACATTGGCTGCCCGTCTCGGCGCGGGTGACATGGTCTGCGATCCTGCTGTGTACGATCGGGACGGCCTCATCGATTGGGCGACTGGAGCGATCCTCGCTGTTTCGGGGCGAATGCGTGCAATCGTCGGCGAGTGGGATGAATCATTCTTTCTGTACATGGAAGAGGTCGACTATATGCGAAGGGTCCGCGAATGCGGACTTTCGGTCGCGTACGTCCCAGATGCGCGAGCGATGCACATTGGAGGAGAGTATCGCGAGAACCCCCGTCTTCGGGCACTGTTGACAGCCAATCGAATTCGGTACCACCGCAGGCATCACGGTCCGATATCCACAGCCGCTCTAAGGCTAGGTATCATTCTCGGGGAAGGAATGCGCGCCCTCCGCGGGCCACCCGCGCACCGAGCCGCAGTGCGAGCAGCGCTTAGGCCGTGGGAGTGGCCGGCAGCGTACCAACCGGGCAACCAGTCGCGTCCGGCGGATCTGGCGCCAAGCTAGCAGACGGAAATTTGCCTCGTTCCTCGTGTCTCGGCGGATCAGCGCCCTGGCATCAAATGGTACTGCAGCCTGCGTCAGAACGAGCACTGCCTGTCGTGGTCACGAAGAGTGCCGCCATGTCAGGGTTGGAGGGGACACTTGCAGCTGAGTGAGGGGACACCTGATGTCGAGGCGCAATGCGCTGGCGAGGTCGACAGCGATCTCGATTACATCCAATGGCCGTCTAGGTCACGCCGCCACGACCGTACACGCCGCAAACAGCGTCTACCGATGGGGCCGGCTAATGGGCCGGCGCGGACGCTGAAGCTGAGCCGTCAAATATGCGTGAGCCCAGATTTGAGCCGTCACTGGCTGAATTCACACCCAGTGAAGTGGGGGCCAGTTGAAATCCGCTCCACGTTGCCGGATTTGCGCCACCAGCGAAGGTAGGCGAACCGGGGGTGTCGCCGGCGCGGGCGCCAATGCGAACCAAGTTGTGATCGATTCTGGCAGCCGTTGAACCATTGCCGAGCGAGATCGACGTCGCGATATTATCAACGACGATTGTACCTTTCCCGGCCGGATCGGCCAACTTGCGGCCCAAATAGATCTGCCCGCAAACTTTTCTGAAAGCGCAGTTTGCTCCATAAAGAAGCGTGTTGTGCCGAATTGTCGAATTGGAATCAGAATACCATTCGATCTGCCAGGGTCGGCCTATGGGGCCGCTGACAAAGACGTTGTCTTCGATGATGGCATTCGCAATCCGGTCAAACGCGGTCAGCACTTGCTCATTGTTTTCGAAGTAGTTGCCCTTGATATGAGGGCCTTCGGCGCCCGTGGCTCCGACAAATTGAATGGCATCGGTGTGGGGATCATTGGGACAACTGCCAACCATGATGTTTATGAATCGGTTGTTGTAAATATTGACGCCGATGCCAGCGTTAATTCCGTCCGAACAGCCGCCGATGAAATCAGAATTTTGAATGGTGACTCCGGAATGGAGATCGCCCCCATATGGCAACTGCACCCGGCCCGCAAAGCCGTTCTCGGGAATATCGCTGTTGTTGTGTGTGTTGCCGTCCAAAAGAATGTTCGAATGGACGGCGCCGTCGATAACCATCCTTGCATTCTCGACAAAATCGGAATGGCTGATGGTGATATCGTGCGGATCACTTCCGTAGATATAGCCCAGCGTTAAGGTCAGACTGTCCAAGGTGACACCGCTGGTCCCATTGCGGATTTCAAAGGCGAGCTTGGCCTCCTTCCCTGAGGCTGATCTAATCGTCACTCGCGGATTCTTCGCCACTCCGCTTAACATTAGCTTCTTATGAGTGCCCGTATTGAGACATACGGTTGAACCCGACGAAGCATTGACAACGGCTGCCGAAACGTCTTCCCCGGGGTTGACGGTCGTGTCGCACCGCGCAGCAATGCCTAGCTGCGGCTGAAAGATCGCACTCGCGACAAGAATATATAAGCCGACCTTCATCCTTCTCCCCTCCGCCGCAGCCCGGAAACCCAGGGAGCAGTCAGGTCGCCGGTAGCCGCAGTTCGGTTTCCGCTGCGTCGACCGTCGAGGTTTAGCTTTGCCCGAGCACTGCGGTGCGTATCGCGAGCCTGTAGAGGACCATGGCCGATCCAAAGAACGGTCTGTCGTTCGCTTCTAGCCGATCCCATGAATAGCTGACTCCCGTAGTGAAGCCCTCACCCCGAGACACACTCCCCAGAACGTCAACATGGACTTCCAAAAGTGAACGGTGAGGCCAGTAAACATGAACATCAAAAGAACAAGCGTGAATGCGAGACGCATCCGGTCCATATGTACATCACCGGCTCCTTCAAGACTCCGCGGATTTGAGAAGAACGCCGCGACGTTTGTCAAAAAGAACAACAAGAGCATCGGCACGCCGAACCGCAATGAAAGCACCAGCCAGATGGAATCGACCGTGTTATCCAATAACACGTCATTGAATTCATAGCCGTACCCGATCACCGGGGATTGAGCGATGTAAGTCAGCGCGACATCCCAGACCATCGCGCGATAATAGCCCGTTTGAGGATTGAACGTTAAATGCGAAAAGATCCAGTTCAACGGATGCTCAGTAACGACCAAGACCGCCAGCATCGATGCACCTAGGGTTACCCAGAAGGCGCTCCATCGCCAAGAATACCGTCCGAACAACTGGTCATATGCGAAAACAATTAGGATGATTGCAGAGGCCATTAGGGCGGCAGAGGAGAGAGACAAGAAACACCCCAGCAAACACAGGCCGGCCGCCCCGCTCCGGCCGAGGAATGTCTTCTCCCAATAGAGCAAAATTGCCGCCGTCACGGCGCAAAATACTCCGAACAATATCGGGTGATCAAAAGTCGACGACGCCCTCGCCCAACCATCTCTCAGCACAGCTTCCGCAAGAGCGATGGTCTCGTGTGGGAGCACGTTCTTACCGGAGATGCTGTCCGCAACAGCGAGAATGATTACTATGATTGTCAAGAGTTTTAACACTTGGACGAATGCGTCCAGCGCGGGGCGTCCCAAAAAATATGCGCGCGATACCAAGTAGCCGCCGAGAAAGTCGAGGGCATCACCTCCCGCTGCCGGTATTGCGCTTGGGCCAACCGAGCCGACTGCTGCGACGATCATCCAACCCGCTGTCGCGGTGGCGAGAAAATCGCACAATACAAGCCGACGACCGTTCTGAAACAATGCAAGCAGAGCGGGGACGAAGAGCAATGCCGCCGAAATTCGCCCCGGAGTGAATGTTACTCCGGGTCCTAGAGAAATCTGAAACTGTTGCGGAAGAACGATCCCCAGCAGAGCAATCCATGCAACTGCGCGGTGGACGCGAGGAACGGCAGGTGGACCAGACTGAACTCGGGTATTGCGAGGAACTCCACGTTGCACCAGCCGCCGACCAGTCGCCGGAACGCCAAGGATGCCGCCCGCGCCCGTCACAGCACGCTCCGTTTCGCCAACGAGCCCGCATCTGATGGAACAAGGCGCGTGGTGAGCCTTTGTGGCGGAAGGCTGCTTCTCATAGGATCGTCCGAGTCCCTGGCTGCCCCAAATCGATCAACCTTTAATATATATTTTATAATTCGTCACTTATTATATTTATATTTGGTAATTTGTCGAGCCGATTTAAATAAGCGACGCTGCGTGGCATCGATTTTGAGGAGAGCTCACCCAAGGAGACAGTCCTTGCGAGGCCCCATCGTAAATCGCTGGATCGGAATGCCGAGCCCAGCTATCGCGGATTTGATGAGCATCACCATAATCCGCAAAAAAAACAGATTGTCATTAAATAAAAATAAAATAGGATATTTTACAATAACTCTGCCGATTTAATGCGACAGATGCGTTCATGCTCTGGGTTTGTAAATGGCCATGATTTCGATCGTCGTCCCAGCACACAACGAGAGTTCAGTAATTGCACGAACGTTGAACCAATGGGTCAATAGACCTGGTTCCGAGGAATTGAGCATTGTCGTCGTTTGCAATGGCTGTAACGACGACACCGCGACGATCGCACGGCACTTCGGCCCCACTGTTCGCGTCATCGAGTCCGACATTGCGGGCAAAACGCACGCATTGAACGTTGGAGATCAGATTTCAAGCGGCTTTCCGCGGATTTATGTTGATGCCGATGTCGTCGTTACTCTGGAGGCAATTCGAGCGCTGGCAAAGCGCCTCGAGCGGGGCGACGTATTGGCAGTGGCACCGGCAGCCTATATCGACTTGACCGGCTGTTCGCAGCCGGTCCGTCTGTATTTCGGCATTCGCTCTCGGCTGCCCTCTTCGCGACAAGGCTTCGGGGGATCGGGTGTATATGCCTTGTCCGAAGCCGGACGAATACGTTTTGCCCAGTTTCCGAACGTTATTGCCGATGACACCTTTGTTCGCCTGCAGTTTGGACCTGAAGAACGGGAAACGCTGAGCTCGGTGAGTGCTACGGTATTTCCTCCACGCAGGATCCGGCAACTCATCGCGGTAAGGACTCGGGCCTACGCCGGAAACTTTGAATTGGCGCGCCGCTTTCCCACGCTCAGCATGAATAAAGGAGAGAGCAACAATCGGACGCTGATTGGACTATTCAAGCACAGCCGATTGTGGCCAGGACTACTGATTTATTGCTTGGTTAACATCCTCGCTCTCGGCAAAGCCATGGTTCGATCCCGTATCAGAGCTTCCGTTTGGCAGCGAGACGATACGTCTCGCCGTGCGCCGCCTACCCTTCGTCATAATCTGGGAGCTCGAGCTAACCACGCAGAACACCTTCATTAGGGGGCGGCCTTGGGCGTCCCAGGCGGTAGCAAGAAGGGCAGCTGTCCGTGATGGCGCGTTATCGGCGTCCAACAACGGCCCGCGGCGACATCCTGCTGCATCGCAACAATAGCGGGGCGAGCAGGTGTGCCCGTTCCGTCGTCGCAGCTGCACCATCCAAAACCGCGACCGCCGCCGCTACGCACACGCGACGAGGCGAAGATAATATAAATAATATCTTTAAATCCAACTGGAGTTAATTTATTTATTTTGGTAGGGTTGTGCCGATCAAAATGACTCGAGTGATCAGGTTTTAGATGAGCTGTTTCGCAGGCGATCGGATCGGCAGCACGCGGGCGTATAGCGGACACCGTAATGCTCCTCCAATACTTGAGCCCGTGCGAGTTGTCTGGCGCGGTAACATCTTACGGTTTGCCCGGGCACACGCCTCGATCCGGCAAGGCGCGAAGCGGGTGGCACGGCTTACGATCAGCCTGCTCTATTACATTGCGCTAGCATTCTGGCGATTTACCTTGCAACTGACGGGCCGTTCACCGGCCCGCAGGCTGGTCGTCATTTACTATCACGGCATACCCGACGCCTACCGATCCAAATTCGTACGCCAAATGGAGTCGATCCGGCGTGGCGCAAAGGTATTTCCGGCCTTCCACCGCGGCAGCTTGCCTGCGGGCAAGGCAAACGTCGCCATCACCTTTGATGACGCGTACGTCAGCGTTGCCGAAAACGCCTTGCCGGAGCTTGCTTCGCGTGGCTTTCATTCGACAATTTTCGTTCCGACTGCGACTTTGGGCGGGCCCCCAAGCTGGACCATGGAAGAGGGCTGCCCCGATTCCTGCGAGTTCGTGATGCCGGCTGAACAGATAGCCAAGCTGGCGTCTCCGCTCGTCACGCTCGGGGCACATTCCTGCACCCATCCCCGGCTCTCGCGTCTGACCTTGAGCGACGCTCGCGCGGAAATCGAAGGCTCGCGTATCGAGCTTCAGAATTTAACGGGACAAGACATTCGACTGTTCTCGCTTCCATACGGCGACCACAGCCCTTCAACTATCGAATTGTGCAGAGAAGCTGGATACGAGGCTGTATTCAGCACCATACCGACGTCCGTAGATACGAAGGGTCCTGGTTTTGTCAGGGGACGTGTAAAAGTCGATCCGTTCGACGGACGTCTAGAATTCTTCCTAAAGTACAACGGCGCCTATGCCTGGGCTCCGTACGTGTCTGCGTTGAAGAGGACGTTGAGAAACCACTGGCAATCTCCAGCGGCTCACCTCGGCCTGGTCGCGTCCGACAGGCAGGGGAGGAGATCATGACCCAATCGACCCGCTTGTTGACGCCCTTCGTCTGCTCACCCGATCCTGACAAACGCAAGTCTTGTGATCGGTCGAATATTTCATTCGTTGAATAGGTGGGCATTGAACAAATTGGCGGGATCAGTAAATCTTCTCCCCATCACCTCTGCGGACGTGCACGCGGTCGCGGAGTTTCTGCACGCCCACTTGAATACGCGCATCGCGAGCGCAGAGTGGGAAGCCGCGATCACTCCACCGTGGGCATGCGCCCAGCCGAACCACGGTTTCCTGCTGCGGGCAGGCGAACGGATAGTCGGCGTCCATTTGGCGTTCTATTCGGAGCGGAGGATGGAAGGCCGAACGGAGAGGTTCTGCAATCTGGCCGCCTGGTGCGTAATCGACGAGTATCGGTCGATCGGTTTGCGGTTGCTCAACGCGCTGCTTGCACAGAAAGGTTATCATTTTACTGATCTGTCACCGAGCGGAAACGTCGTGCCACTCAACAGCCGGTTGAAGTTCTTCCACCTCGACGTGGCGTCCGCCCTGCTTCCGAATCTACCATGGCCATTCTGGTCGCCGCGAGTTCGCATCATCTCCGAACCGGGGGAAATCGGGCAGATCCTGCGCGGCCGCGATCTAGATATCTATCGCGACCACGCACACGCAGCCGCCGCACGCCATGTAGTGATCGTTAAAGACGACGTGCCGTGTTACGTCATCTTCCGGAGGGTTCGACGGAAGAACCTTCCGCTGTTCGCCTCGATCTTGTACGTCAGCGACAGGGCGCTATTCAAGCGTGTCGCCAAGTACGTCTTCCGGCACCTGCTGCTTCGCCACGGGATTCCCCTTACGCTTGCCGAACTGCGCGTGGTGGGCGTCCGCCCCAGGCCGTCGATCATGCTGAGATCGCCGAGGCCCAAGATGTACCGAAGCGCGAACCTCCGCCCGGAGCAGATCGACTATCTGTACAGCGAACTCACCTGCGTGGCTTGGTGACAAGGAGCAGTTACGCTTGGAAAACGCACCGGCTGAGATGAGAACAAACTTGCATCACTTGCTCGAGCACCGCGCGGCCTCGCATGGTGAGGCGCCGGCGGTGACGTACAGGAATGTCACGCTGAGCTATGCCGAGTTGTGGCAACTGGTCTGCGGGGTGGCGGCCAAGCTTGCCGCACTCGGTCTCGAGCGAGACCAACGCGTCGCGATCTTTCTCGACAAGCGCCTCGAAACCGTTGCGGCAATTTTTGGGACCTCCGCAGCCAGCGGGGTCTTTGTGCCCATCAATCCCCTGTTGCGCCCGCACCAGGTCGCACACATTCTGGCCGATTGCGAACCGCGCTTCCTGATCACATCGCCTGAGCGACTCGAACTGCTCCGCGATGCTCTGAATGGGAATGGTTCGGTGGCGCACGTCCTGGTCGTAGACGGGGGAGCCGAAGCGGGCGCGCCGCGAACTGCGGGGCCTATTGTCCATGGCTGGCCGCAGTCCTCCAGCGATCCTGCTCCCAAACGCTGCGGCGCGATCGACCTCGATATGGCGGCAATTTTCTATACGTCTGGCAGCACAGGCAAGCCCAAGGGCGTGGTAGTCAGCCATCGAAACCTGCTTGTCGGCGCGGAGAGTGTCAGCCAATACCTGGAGAATACGTCTGACGACGTCATTCTGGCTGCACTGCCACTAAGTTTCGATGCTGGATTCAGTCAACTGACCACTGCATTCAGCGTTGGTGCGCATGTGGTGCTGATGAACTATCTTCTGCCGGGCGATGTGGTGCGCTTGTGCGCCCGGCACCGGGTCACCGGCCTCACGTGCGTACCGCCGCTGTGGATCCAGATCGCCGATCATGCATGGCCGGCTGAGGCCGCGCGGAGCATGCGGTATTTCGCAAACACCGGCGGGAAGATGCCAAAGCCCGTGCTCGACAAGCTGCGAAGCCGCTTTCCAGCGGCCAAGCCCTTCCTGATGTACGGTCTGACCGAAGCATTTCGATCCACCTATCTCGATCCCGCCGAGATCGATCGCCGGCCAGGATCTGTCGGCAAAGCCATTCCGAACGCCGAGATACTTGTAGTCCGGCCCGACGGCACCAGGTGCGCTCCAGGGGAGGAGGGCGAATTGGTTCACCGCGGCGCGCTGGTTGCGATGGGTTACTGGAAGGACCCTGAGCGCACAGCGGCGAGGTTCCGGTCGGCACCAGGCAGCGATGCTTCCTGGCGAACGCCGGAGATCGCGGTCTGGTCTGGCGACACCGTGGTCGCGGATGAGGAGGGCTTCTTGTACTTCGTCGGGCGCAAGGACGAGATGATCAAGACCTCCGGATATCGGGTGAGCCCAACAGAAATCGAGGAGGAAGCTTACGCGACCGGGATGGTCCGTGATGCGGTCGCCCTCGGAATGGATGATGCAAAGCTCGGCCAGCGCATCCTGCTCGTCGCCAGCCCCGCCGGATCGAATGGACTCGATCAGACGGAACTCATCAGCGTTATGAAACGGAGGATGCCGTTCTACATGGTGCCGTCCGCCATCGTTGTTCGAAACGAGATCCCGCGGTCGCCCAATGGCAAATTCGATCGCGCGATGCTACGGAAGGAGTTAGCATCTTGGCCATCCGACCAACCATAGCCGCTTTCGGTCAGGTCGACGGGCAACTCGCCGTCGGAGGCATCCCCCTCAAGAGGTTGGCCGAGCGGGTGGGTTGCACCCCGTTTTTCGCCTATGACCGCGCCCTGCTGACCGATCGTGTGAGGTTGCTGAGGTCGACCCTGCCGCAGCGCATCCATCTGAGTTACGCCATCAAGGCCAATCCCATGCCAGCGGTGGTGCAACATCTTTCGACGCTGGTTGACTCCTTTGACGTGGCCTCGGGGGCCGAGATGCGGACCGCTCTGGACACCCCAATGCCGGCGGCCAATGTGAGCTTTGCCGGACCCGGCAAGACCGAGGCAAGCATCGCACAAGCCGTTGCTTCGGGTGTCATCATCGAGATCGAGTCGTTCACCGAGGCTGCCCGGATCGTGCGAGCGGGCGAGCGGCTCGCAATACGCCCGAGGGTGGCGATTCGTGTGAACCCGAATTTTGAGGTTAAAGGCTCTGGTATGCGCATGGGTGGCGGGTCGCAACAGTTCGGCATCGACGCCGAGAAGGTGCCGTCCATACTCGACAAGCTCGTGGCCGCGAACGTCGAGTTTCTCGGTTTCCACGTCTTTGCCGGCTCCCAAAACCTTAGCGCTGAGATTCTCTGTGCAGCACAGCGCCGCACAGTTGAGCTGATTCTGGAACTGGCCAGGAATTCCCCGCCTATCCGCTATGTTAACCTTGGTGGCGGCTTCGGCATCCCATATTTCGACAAGGATCGGCCGCTCGAGCTACCCGCCATCGGAGCCAACCTGGCAGAGTTGCTCGAGACTCTAATCGAGCCAAACCTCCCCGGGGCACGCGTGGTGATCGAACTCGGCCGCTACATCGTCGGTGAATGCGGCGTCTACGTCACGCGGGTCGTTGATCGCAAGTTGTCCCGGGGTCGTCAGTATCTGGTGGTCGACGGTGGCCTGCACCACCAGTTGGCCGCTTCCGGCAATTTTGGCCAGGTAATCCGGCGCAACTATCCGATCGCAGTCGGCAACCGCCTTTGCGAAGCGGCGGACGAAGCCGTGACCGTGGTCGGCTGCCTGTGTACGCCGCTCGACCTCCTGGGGGACAATGTCAGCTTGCCGCACGCCGAAATCGGAGATCTGATCGTACTGTTCCAGGCGGGCGCATATGGACTCACCGCCAGCCCCACCGCCTTTTTAGGCCATGCACCACCGATCGAGGTAATTGTCTAGATGCAACAATTGGGAGCTAGAATGGACGTCGATGATCGTACGCTTGAAAGCGTCAAGGTTGCGATAGTGAAGACGCTCGGCATCGAGGATCGGGCTGCTACGCTCAACGCATCGACCCCACTGTTCGGCAGCATGCCAGAGCTCGACTCCTTCGCTGTGATCGAGCTGGTGACCACGCTTGAGGAGCAGTTCGGGTTTGAAATCGACGGTAGTGAAATCACTGGTGAAATCTTCGAGACCGTTGGTTCACTTACGGATTTCGTTTCGAGCAAGACAGTTTCACGATGATGCCTGGTCCGGTCAAAGAGCCGCGACGTCCGCCGCACGGTCGAAGGCCAAGACGAGCTTGAGGTCGCCTTCAGCAGCGGCATTCTGCGCTCCGCAGATCCGCTCAAGGGGCAAGACAAGGTGGGGACGGAAAAGACCGAAAACATATCGCGATGATCCTGGATCAATTGATCCCTGGCGTGGACTCGTAAGCGCGATGGCCGCAGGCGCGAAGCGCCGACCAAGGCCGGCGCTACGGAACTTCAATTCAAAATAAATGCTCGTTTTAATTTAAATCATGGTATTATATTTTGCTGAATTTAATTCAATGCGCTCTGGGCACATGATCAGCCTTTCAAATGAGGGATGCCACTCGTGGTCCGCAGATCTGGCGATTGCCCGGCACCCGCAAGCGTTGCACGCAGTCATATAGTTCGGTCCCTTGGCAGTCCCTCCCCTGTCATAGGCAACCGCGCTGAGGCAATCGTGCCGCGGGATTCACATTCCGGCGCTTGCGATCATCATCGTTTCGGACGAGGAACGATGCGATCCGGAACCACCATTGGCGTTCTGTTGGACCAGTGGAAAGGCAAGGTCCCCGGCTTCAATGCCATGCGCTTCATTGCGGCCTCAGCCGTGCTGTTCTCGCATTCTTTCGGGGCTGGCGAAAATCGGCAGCATGACGAATGGATTCGTCAGCTGACCGGCAAATTCGAGCTGGGCACGCTGGGAGTCTACGTCTTCTTCTTCATCAGCGGCTTCGTGATCACGCAGAGCTGCTTGAGGTCCAACGCCAGGTCGTTTCTGATCAAGCGGATCGCCCGCATCATGCCGGGCCTGGTGCTCGTCACGGCATTCTCCGCCCTCGTCCTGGGGCCGCTTCTGACGACGCTCCCGCTCAGGGATTACTTCCACGATCCGAAATTTTCCAAGTTCTTCCTCAACTGCCTGTTTGTCCTGACCGGCGAGCTGCCCGGTCTGTTTGTGGGCAATCCGAGCGGCGATTGGGTCAATGTCTCGTTATGGACCCTGCGATTTGAGGTGATGTGCTACCTGGTCGTCCTCGTCACGATCCTGCTTTTAAAGAAATCGTCGCCGTTGGCGATCGCGGTTCTGGCCTTGGGGCTGGTCGCGCTCGGTTATCCAACCTGTATGACCGCCGCCATCGAACCGATCGCCTATTTGCGCAGCAGCCTCTCAATCAAGATCGACATAACCTACCTGTTCGTTGACGGCATGTCGGTGGTCCCATTCTTTTTCGTCGGCTCGCTCTTCTACTTCGCGCGGGACCGCATCCAGGTCAATCTTCTGTGGTTTACCGGCTCCATCGTTGCGATGATAGTGATCATCCTCTATGCCCAAATCTATCCGCTGTTTCCGTTCGCGCTCGGATATGCCATCCTTTGTCTGGCGTTTTACGACAACGCCATGTATGGCAAGTTCTCCAGGAACGACTACTCCTACGGCATCTATGTCTTTGCCTTCCCGATGCAGCAAACCGTCGTGACGTTCTTCCCATCCGGGATGACCTGGTGGGCGAATGCCTTGCTCGCTTATCCGCTGACTCTGGGGCTTGCCGCCCTATCATGGCATTTCGTTGAGCATCCTTGTCTGCGTTTGGGTTCGCGCATCAGCGGCCGTCTCAAGGTGCCACTAAACTCCTGATGATCTCATACTCAATACCTGAGTTAATGAGCAGGCGATCTCAGCCGTGAACTGCGTTGATAGCGAGGCATGCAACTGCTTCGACGGTTCGTGTCGCGGCTTTCGCAGGAAGCGCGTGAGCCCGGTGAACACCTGATCGGCCGCCACTCCCGACCGGACTGAAGCGCAACCTCAACGTCTGCTGAAATCAAAGTCTTTTGCAGCATAGGACTGAAGTCAGCGACTTCGGAATGTCACGTTCAATGCCAGGGCGGCACATCACCCTTCGAGTTCTAGCCTCTCGCCGATCACGGCCGCGATTTCTCGAGCACCCACAGTCAAGTCGTGACGGCTGATTACTTTCCGCCTCCCGGCCGCTCCCATTTGTTTGCAAAGGTGCGGTGACGCGAGAAGCTCCATCACTTTGTCTGACATCTTTTCGATATTAAACTTTGGTACGACAAAGCCCGAATCATCCTGCAGGAATTCCGGCGCGCCTCCCGTCTGATCGAAGCAGATGATCGGGGTTTCGTGCAACGCGGCTTCCAACATGACAAGGGGGAATGGATCTTCCCTGGACGTCAAAAGGAAAATGTCTGCTGCTTCGAAGTAGGACGCAACGTTGGACTTGCTTCCAACGAAATGAATCCGGTCTGCAAGCCCCAATCTGACGAGGCGCTTGCACATAGTCTCTATGTCCTCACGCGCCCCGCCGATCCAAACAAAATGGACCGGAAAAGCGCCGCTTCTTCGAATGACTTCGTCTGCAACCTTGACAAAAATATCTGTCCCCTTGCGGTGCTCGATCGAACCGCAGCCGCAAATGATCTTCGCATCAGGAGCAATTCCGATTTCCCGCCTGACGCTCTCCTGCAAATCGGATTCCGCACGGCAGAATTCAGAAACTGGTACGAACCCGTGAATTACCCGAACTCTGTTGGCCGGAATAAGATACTTTTTGGTGAGGTTCTCTGCTACGGCGCGCGACACTGCTATGTAGTGTGGTTTATGCTTTTCGAGAACATGGATGTACTGCGACCCAAGGATCTGAATAGCTCCGTCAAGTTCATGCACGTGACAGATCACCGGGCATTGCAGGAACGACAGGAAGTCCAGCATTCTCGCACTCGCCACGGAGTTTGCGTAGATAAGACGAATATCAGACCGTCCAAGTTTCTGCCGGAGAGCGTCTAGATGCTCTGACTGCTGCCGATTGTTCAATTTGAGGCGACGCAGAACTCTGTAAACAAAGTTCGGTTCGGGCTCGAATGTGTCCGCTATTCCGAGAGACTGAAATTCTGGCAGCAATTCTCCCCACCTTCCCGCCAGAACTCGGAAGTTAAAGCTGGTGTCGGTTTTCAGCCAATCTAGCAGCCGCAATAAGAATATGGATGCGCCTGTTCGCGAGGCCTCGTGCTCCAGGAACAGTACTGTCCCGCCTTTACTCGTCATCTCTCTTGACCGATACAATTCCGCATCCGTTGAAGCTACCCTTAAAGCCTTTCAGCGGAGTCGCTGGAGCAACGAACAAGTGCGTCTCTGCATACCGCCGCGACGATTGCATAGCTCCATCACTCAAAGGATTATTGGCCCTCCAATACACCTGCTGCCTCCACCAACGGAGCCGCGAGCACGCGATCGAGCCCCAGCTCTTTCGCCTTCGCAGCTGGGTTGGAAAGCCGCTCGGTCGAGTAACTCGAAGGTTTAAAGAGTGCCTTGTAGCGAGTTCTCAGGCGACGGATCGGCAACGAGAACGGATTTCGTGTAACCGGGCCACACGTCGTTGCGACGGGTAGACGATCGCGCCACTTTTTGACCATGTATCGATACGACCGGACGTAGTCGGGTCCAAGAGACAATTGTGCCTTTGCATTATGAATAACAGGCATATCCAGCCCATAGCATGTCTTTCCCTTGCGCTCAGCTTCCAGAGCAAGATCCGTGGCATAGAGATGAAATTCCGGTAGCAAAGGATCAAAGGACACGCCCGTTTCGCGCCGCACGACAAATGCCAGTTCATCGAAACTTTCGATTCGAACCGGCATGTTCAATGGTCTACCGAAAATACCCGAAGTCTCGGGAAAGCAGGGAACCAATGCGGTATCAAAAATGCGTCCCACCATTTCCCCTGCTGAAGTGATTCCGGCGGTCGCGGCCACGGCCCAATTGGGATCGAGGCGCGTCAGACGATCCACTTCCCACGCAAGTCGTTCAAACCAATTTTCCGGGAAGTAGACGTCGCAGTGGGCAAAAATCAGAAAATCAGCCGTCGCCGTTTCGATGGCACGCGCGTAGGCAGCGGCTGCGCTCGGTTGGTTCCACAGAACCGTGAGCTCGACACAACCGTTCGCTATGTATGGCGAGCGGCACAAATCCCTCTGAAGAATGGGAATGTCGCTAGTCCGCGCGAGGGTGTAAACGTGGAAGAGGGCAGCCATTCAAGCCTCGTTCTGATAAATCTCTCGACGTGCCCGGCACGGTGCTCAGGTTTCACTGACAGCCAGGCCGAAACAACAATCAACTGGCCTATTGGTCAAAGACTGCGATAGATGAAGGTCGATTGCGGGGGAGTAGCCCGGTCCATCATGGGGGAGGATTGCCGCACGCCCCATTCCTCACCTCCGCATTCTCCGGGCCAGCGCGGTCCGGGCAATTACCGACGAACTTCACGCGCCTGACAAAACTCGGACGCCTCGCCCGACCGCCCTCCATTTAAATGGTCTCCCTATATAATATGCTGAATTGCGTATATCAATTTGTACGCTACAATAAACCCGAACGAGTAACAATTTTAAAATACGATGGCGACCGCCCAAGCCCAATAAGCCAGACCCGGAATAAGCCAGACAAAGATCCTGCGCCATGAGGGACCCGCACGGAACGGCCTCGGAGGTCACCAGCAAACCGCTGGTCACAATTGCGATTCCAACGTTCAACAGAGCGGCGTGGTTGAAGGACTGCATCGGCTCTGCGCTCGCCCAATCCTATCGACAGTTTGAGATTGTCGTGTCGGACAATGCGTCAACGGACGCGACGGCGGACGTCTTGAGCGAGATCCGCGACCCGAGAGTCCGCACGGTAACTCAAAAGACCAACATAGGTCAGATTCCAAACTGGAATGCCTGCCTGGCGGAAGCAAAGGGCGACTATGTCGTGTTTGTCTCCGACGACGACAGGATCGCGCCGTCCTTCTTGGAGCGCTGTGTCACACTTGCGAAGCGCGAACCGCAGGTTGAGGTCGTCGCCGCGCTGAGCGATGTATATTTCTGCGGAGAAGACCGAATTTGGCATGCTCCACAAAGCCGAAAACTTGCAACAGGGATTTGGGATGGTGCGGATATCTTGAGAGAGTACTTTGAGGAAAGGATATCGACGCCCATGTGCAGCATCATGATTAGAACGGAAGGACTGCGCGCCCAAGGTGGATTCCCCTTGGATTTTCCGTTTGCGGGTGACACGATAGCATGGGTTTCCCTCCTGTTGAGCAGCAGGGCTGGACTGGTCAACGAGTCCTGCGGAACGGTGTGTGTTCACACTGCGAACGAAACCTCCAAATTGGAGTTGGAGACCCGTCTAAACTGCTTGAGAAAACTGGTCGATTTTGTGTCAACCGAGACTGACCAGTCCATTGCAAATGTACGAGAGCGGCGCGCTCTTCAGTCGGCAGCCAAGCGTTATTTCGCCCGTTACGCCGTGCAAGTCATCGCCTCGTACCGGAAAGCAGGAACCCGCCTCGTCCAAATGGCTCCGGCAATTTGGCAATTGCGCAACTATCTGCGCTGCATTCGACTGGACGACATAGCAAGGATCGCTCGGCCACTTGCGGTTATTATCTTGCCCGCTCCGGTAACGCGCTGGGCACGCGGCATCAGGCCGACGCGGTCGAACAACGATTAAACGGGGTCCTTCACCTTGCTTGGGTAGACTGTAGGCGATGCCGTTTGCGTCTGTGGATCTCCCGAAACTCGTTCGAGCCACACTTCACGCCACCAGGAATAGATGCTCCTCGGGCAAAACATTCGATTATGGCTGTAGCACGATTGGCAGCAGACACCTTCCAATATGATTGCCGGGGTCTTCATTTTCCTCATCTTCCCGGTCTGCTCATCGATGAAATTTGTCACCCGCATCTTTACGCGGTAGGTCCCTCCGCAGTAAGGCACCAGTTCTGCGTCAAAGCCCATCCCGCGGTTGTGATTTGTCTCGTCCAGTGAAGCAAGGATTTCCTCGTAGCGCTTCACGCGGACCAATTCGCCGGGCTGCAAGTTTAGGTCACACGTGGGAGTCGGTTGTCCAGCTGGGATATGTCCTCTCTTTCGCGGGAACGGAACGCCGCCTCGTATGGCTTGGAAGCGATCGTAAAGCCAACGACCGGGACGCCCAAGTCTGCCACGGTAAGCCAGAGAACCGTAGTAGTAGCTGACGTAGATAAAGCCGCTCAATATGCGGCCTGCAGTAGCGTTACCGGACATGTAATCCTCAACGTACTGTCTGACGTCCCACCACGGCAGCGGCGTGGTGTAGTCGAGCAACTGGGTCGCTTGGCAAAGGTATCTTGTTTCGCCATCAACATCGCGGACATGAGTTGCCTTTAAAATACCCTCTTCTGTACAATCGGCTGCGCCACGACGCCCGCCCGCGGGATACGACGAGAATTTTTCCGCATTCGAGGTTTCTGTGACCGGCTTGAGCCATGCCTCTTTCCAAAAGATCAAGCAGGACGCCTGACAGTTGCCGTAAGCTTTGCCGTCACAACGCAGATCCAAATGGACTCCGCCCGATAGGCGACGTCCGACGAATTTTCCCGTAACAGTATCGCAGGTCTTATGCGCTCGCTTGTAGACCTTGAAGCGCTGTCCACAGTACTTGAACATCTGCGGCATGAATGGAAGCCCATCCAACCGACCAGACTTGTCTAGCGAACTGAGGATCTCATCCTTCGTTCTTATCTCTACCCAATCGCCCGGTTGCATGCTCATGCTCGTCTGGCTCCCTTAACGACCATACCCATTTCAACCCAATGAAGCCGTTCCCTCAGGCAGTGAAGACTTCCTCAGCGCAGCAAGAAGACCGAAATAGAACGCTCCTTGCCCCATTACCAAAAAGAGCATCAAGCAATATATGCTGAGCATTACACTACCTTCGATGAGCACTCTCATCAGCGGCAGGCCCCAGCCTTCGATTTGGACCTGAACGACGTACGCGATCAGCGCGGCCACAACGCCCGAAAGAAGTGGACGGCTTATCGCCAACAGCAGAGCCGATAGCGAAATCGCCGTTCCGTTCAGACACCAAGCAAGATGCGGGATCACCCACAGCGTCATCGCAGCCGAATAGGCTACTGCAACGCCCTTGGGGCCATAAGGCAGGCCGACAAAGTAGGCCGAGATCACCAGCGGAGCGATCACAAGTGCAATCGCCAAGCTCCGCCCTTGGAGCCCAACAGACAAGAGGAGCCACGAAAGCGGGTTGATCATCCCGAATATCAAGACCGTCGGAGCCAGCAAGCGGAAGATGACTGCCGCCTCCAGCCATTTCGGCCCAAGAAGGACCAGGACGATATCTTCGCTAAACAAGCCGCAGAAAATAGTCGGAGGAATGGTCAGCGAAACGACCAGTGAATAGCCCTTCAGAAAATAGTTCCTCAAGCGGAAAGAATCATGCTGGAGGCGCGACAACGCCGAGAACGCAACACCACCAACCGCACCATTGAGATTGTCTGTTGGGATGGTGATGAGTTGATATGCGCGGCCATAGATCCCGAGAGCGTCGGCGCCCCAGAACCGGCCAAGAAGAACCTTTTCGAGATTGTACGCGACATAGACGACGAGCCCATTCAGGGTAATGGTCCCGCCAAACCGCAGCATCGGAAGAGTAGCCCTTCCCCAACGTGGCGCACCTGGGATCCAAGCCGTCGCCATCCACATGCAAGCTGTGTTGATCGCCGGCGAGATGATCGCGCCCGCGACCAGCGCCCAGTAGCCGAAGCCGGCGAAAGCCATGCCAATGGCAACCACCATGCCTCCCACTTGGGAGAGACATTCAACAATTGTCAGCGTGACGTAGCGCAACTCGCGCTGAAGCAGCGCGGAGTGCTGCACACCCGCAGCGTTGAGGACAAACCCCGTGCCAATGGCAACAGTGACCCAGAAGAGTCGCGGTTCGTGATAAAAGCTGACCAGAGCCGGCGCACTCGCTGCGCAGAGGGCGGCGAGCAGCAACCCGATCCCCATGTTGATCCAAAATAAGGTCGATATCTGTTCATCGGTGATCGTTGCCTGCTGGACAGTCGCCGACGAAAGGCCTGCGGTGGTGAATAATCCATAGATGCCTGTAACGACGGTTGCCATCGCGACTAACCCAAACTCCCCGGGGTCGAGCAGGCGCGCTAAGATCGCCACAGAAATGATTCGAAGAGCGAAACTCACGGTTTGGCCGCAGACCTTTGCAAGGCCGCCACGGACAGCCTTTGCCTTTACGTCGTCCATTTATCGTTCCTCCGGCCTCGCAATCACTTTGCCTCTTCAGACCAGAGTCAACTTGCGCGCACAAAAGGCTTCAGCGTACCTCTCCGGTGCGCGGCATTCCATTCCCCGCAACCGTGCCATTCCTGAGAACGTCTCGGCATCAAACCACTGCTTCGACCTTTGGCTGCCAAAATGAGACAATAACAGAGCGATCTTTCGCCGCAGCGTCTTCTCCGAAATCGGGACGTAAAGATTGGGCCGCCCCATATCCCCGTCCCACTTCGGGATCTCATATTCAAGGATGACATGGTCGCGGAAGGTGTTCCATGCCAACCGGCTGAGTTCGCGATGATCTTGATGCGCATCATCGCCTCGATGCGTAAAGATCAAGTCCGGCTGGACGCGTCCCTTCAAGTCTTCGAACCACGACTTGATAAGCTCGCCTTGTTCGGGAAAGAACCCGTCGGAAAACTTCATGACCTCAATTCGTGCGGTGGAGGCCCCGGAGAGGAACTCGGCGGCGGAAGCCCTGGCCTCGCGCTCGCGGCTCTCGGCGCCGCTGAGCACGCACCAGTGCACGTCCAGCGGCCCCCCCCTTTCAATCAGGCCAAGCAAGGTTCCGCCGACGCCGATTTCGATATCGTCGGCATGGGCGCCCAGGCACAGCACCGACAAACGCTCGCCGGGCGGAACGAGCTGCAATCCCTTCATGGTGCTACCGCGGCCCGAGCTCCGCCATCGAGCCGCCAAGGCATTTGCCCGCGCTCGGTCATCTCTTCGAGCACTTGCCGATCCCTCAGCGTATCCATGGCGCGCCAAAAGCCCTCATGTCTGAAGGCCATCAGTTGTCCGCATTCGATCAGCCGTTCGAAAGGCTCAACCACGAGCTCTTCACCCTCCCGGATGAAATCGAAAATCGCACTACGAAAAATAAAATATCCTCCGTTGATCCAAACGTCGGATTCCTGGCTGGCCCGCATCCGCCGCACGGCGCCTTCCTCGTCAAATTCAGCAAGATGAAAACTGACCGGTGGGTGGATGGCGATAAAGGCGGCGATCTTGCCGCTCTTCCTGAAGCGGTCGATCATATCGGGCAAGTAGGCATCGGTCAGACCGTCGCTGTAATTCGCCAGGAAAATCTCTTCGTTCTCCACGAGATGACGAACTGCCATCAAACGCTGCCCGATATTGCGCCAGATCCCCGTGTCCATCAGCGATACCCGCCAATCCGGCGGACGCTCGCCCAATATCTCGACCTTCTTCCCGAAATTCGACACCGTGCAGTCGCTGTTTGCGGTCTGCCTGTAGTTCAGGAAGTAGTCCTTGACCACATTTGCCTTGTATCCAAGGCAAAGGATGAAATCCTGATGCCCGTACTGGCTATAGTACTGCATGACGTGCCACAGGATCGGCTGATGACCGATCGGCACCATCGGCTTTGGAATGCTATCGGAGTATTCGCGGATGCGAGTGCCGAGCCCCCCGCAGAACAGCACGACCTTCATATTGCGAACTCCCGTGGCTCGACCACCTGCACATCGGGTATCGGCACAACCATCTTGCACCCCCACGAGGTAACGTGCCGCATCTGCTCGACGATCTCGTGCTTCAGATTCCATGGCAAGATCAGCAAATAGTCTGGCCGCAGTTCATCGATCGCCGATACTGGGTGAATTGGAATGTGCATCCCCGGCGTGTATCGCCCATGCTTGTACGGATTGCGATCAACGGTGAAATCGAGGAAATCGGTACCGATGCCGCAGTAGTTCAGTAGCGTATTGCCCTTACCTGGCGCTCCATACCCGCATATTTTTGCGCCCTTCTTCTTGCATCCGATCAAGAAGGACAAGAGCTGACGTTTTGTGCGATGAACAGTCCGAGCGAATCGCGCATAGCTTTCGATGTCCTCGAACCCGATCTCCCGTTCATGTCTCAGAAGCGCATCCACACGCGCAGAGCGCCCGTGCGTCGCATCTGAACGGCACAGATAAACCCGCAATGATCCGCCGTGCGTGCCGAGTTGCTCAACGTCGAATATTCGCAGGCCGTGCCGTTGCGCGAGGCGATCAATCGTGAGGAGAGAAAAATACGAAAAGTGCTCGTGGTAGATGGTGTCGAACTGGTTCTCGGCAATGAGCCGCTCAAGGTGCGGGAATTCCAGTGTAATGGCGCCCTCCGGAGCCAAGAGATGGGCCATTCCGGCCGTAAAGTCGTTCAGGTCGGGGACTTGTGCTAGAACATTGTTTCCTATGATGAGATCAGCGCGCTGGCCCTGCGATGTGAGGTGACGAGCCAACGCTAGCCCGAAAAACTCGACCAAGGTCGGAACGTTCTTGTGGCGGGCTGCTTCGGCGACATTGGCCGCCGGCTCGATGCCAATAACGGGCACACCGAGCGGCAGGAAATGCTGAAGAAGATATCCGTCGTTGCTCGCGATTTCGAACACCTGGCTGGTTGGTCCGAGCCCGAACCGCGCCACGGCCATCTCGCAATACCGACGAGCGTGCTCCACCCATGAGGTCGAGTATGAGGAGAAATATGCATACTCGCTGAAGATGTTTGCTGGCTGCACATACTCGCGAAGCTGAACCAGGAAACATTCGTCGCAAACGAGCGCGTGGAGTGGGAAATAGGGCTCCATCTTGTCGAGCTCGCCGGCGGACAAGAAGCTTTCGCACAGCGGCGACATCCCCAGGTTTACGAAGGTCGTAGCCAAAGGTGCGCCACATAGGCGGCAACATCCATATGGCGCTGCGCCCCGGTGGCTCGTTCCGCCTTCCTTGAAAATGGCATGCATGGTGATAATCCGATTCGCGGTGACAAATCGCATAGGTCCAGCCAGGACTTGCCCGGCAAACTGTTGCCGCACCCCTGCCCGGGCCGATTTTTAATAATATATACCTACTTTAAATGAAATAAATAATCAACTATTATAATCAATATCAAAATCATCTAAATTATGCTCGTTTAACTGCAAACGTTTCCGCTTTATGCATCGCCCGGGTTGAACTGTATGGAACCGCGAAAGCGCAGCCTCGAAGGCCTGACATCGGTGGTGACTGGAGGAGGATCCGGAATCGGTGCCGCGATCGCCCTTGCGCTCGCGCGCGAAGGAGCTGGGCTCTATCTGGTCGGTCGCAGGTTGGAGCCGTTGGAGTCAGTCGCTTCAAAAGCGCGCGACATGGGCGTGAGAGCTGTCTGCCATCCTGCCGATCTCTCGCTCTCGAGCGGCCAACTGGAGCTAACGAAATTCCTCACGCACAACCTCGATCGCCTCGATTTTCTGATACACAGTGCCGCGCTGCACAATGCTGGTTTGGTCGAGGACGGCGGTCTCTCGGATTTTGACGAGCTCTACCATACCAATGTTCGCGCTCCCTTGGCCCTCACGCAGGCACTCCTGCCCATGTTGAAGGATCGGGAGGGACAGATCGTATTCATCAATTCGAGCAGCGGCGTTGCGGCCAAGCCGATGACCGCCCAGTATGACGCAACCAAGCATGCTCTCAGGGCGATCGCCGACAGCCTGCGCGGCGAAATCAATTCGTATGGCGTCCGGGTACTCAGCGTATATCCGGGGCGGACGGCAACTGACATGCAGGAACGGATCCACCGAATCGAGGACAAGACCTATCGACCCGAGCTTCTGTTGCAGCCGTCCGACGTTGCGTCTGTCGTCATGAACGCCCTGCTCCTGCCTCGCACGGCTGAGGTCACCGACATCCATATCCGCCCGATGACCAAGACCTGAGCGACGAGCTCCGCTATTCGCGCCACTATCGTGAAATTCCGGCAGTATATGAATAGAGAAAGCCAGTGCGATTCATTCCAACGACGCTCAAGGACGCCCACATTATTGAGCTCGAACCCGCGCGCGACGACCGTGGATTCTTTGCTCGTACCCTTTGCGTGGATGCCTTTGCCGAACGTGGGCTTGAGATTCAATATCCGCAGCACAGCATCTCGTACTCCGCCCGGAGAGGCACACTGCGTGGGCTTCACTTTCAGCGCGAGCCTCACTCCGAAGCAAAGCTGATACGCTGCACAAGGGGCGCAATTCTGGATGTCATTGTCGATATCAGGCAAAATTCCCCTAGCTTTCGCCGCTGGCAGACGTTTGAGCTCTCATCAACAAACTGCCGTGAACTCTACGTCCCTAAAGGTTTCGCCCACGGATTTCAAACCCTCTGCGATGAGGTAGAGGTGAGCTATCTGATCTCCACGCGCTATGCGCCGGGATTTGCCGGTGGCATCCGCTACGACGATCCCGCGCTTGGAATTGAATGGCCGTTGCCGGTCACGGAAATCTCCGAGAGAGACCTGCGGTGGCCCTCTTTCTCCGAATAGCGATGGAAGCCGTGAACAACAATCGGCATACGCGAGCATGATCGGGACGGCCCCATCAACGGGGGCGCCGCAACGGCGGCTCCTGGTCTGCACCTCGAGACGGACGCGCATGACAGCGCCGGCGCTTCTCGTCGCTTGGACTCTTCTTTCGTTTGGCGCCGACGCGCTTGCGATCGATGTTGAGGGACGAAATGCGGATGCAGCCTCCGCGGCAATTGTCGCCAAGCCAGCTTTTCCGCTTAAGGTTGGTGCCAGAAATCGCTATCTCGTCGATCGGAACGACAGGCCATTCCTCATCGTCGGCGATTCACCCCAGAATATCATCGGCAAATTGTCGGAAGCGGAAGCCGCGGCGTACATAGCCAATCGTGCGGCGTATGGCATCAACGCGCTATGGATAAATCTGCTTTGCAACGAGGCGCTCGGGTGCAGCTCGGATGGCGCGACGCCCGACGGCATTGTTCCGTTCGTCGTAGCGAACGATCTCACAACACCGAATCCGGCCTTTTTTCAACGGGCCGAGAGCATCATCCGCCATGCCGAAGATCTCGGAATGGTGGTGATCCTCGATCCCATCGAAACTATAGGGTGGCTGCGCACCTTGCACGTCAATGGCGTCGCGAACGCTTACAGGTATGGCCGATACCTGGGAGAGCGCTATCGAGACGTCCCAAACATCGTCTGGATGCATGGCAACGACTTTCAATCGTGGCAAGACAGTGATGATGATGCGCTCGTGCGGGCTGTCGCACGGGGCATCCGGGATACCGACCCGAACCACCTCCAAACCGTGGAGCTGAATTTCCTAACGAGCGGGTCGCTGGATGATCCAAGCTGGCAATCGCTGGTGGATCTGAGTGCCGCATATACGTACTTCCCCACCTACGCGCAGGTATTAAGCGAATACAATCGCGCCAATCACAAGCCCGTTTTTCTGGCCGAAGCAAATTATGAGTTTGAGCACAATGCCGAGACGGATGGAGGAACAGCGAAGACCCTGCGAAAGCAGGAATATTGGACCATGCTAAGCGGGGCGACCGGTCAGCTTTATGGATCGCGCGCCTGGCGTTTCGACAAGGGTTGGGAGGCGGATTTGGACACGCGAGGAGTAGTAGAGCTGGGCTATATGAGCAAACTATTCGCTCATCGAAGGTGGTACGATCTCGTTCCCGACCAGACGCATACCGTCGCAACAAGCGGCTACGACGCGCTTTCTGAACATGTCGGGAGGCTTGCTGCTTATCTCGGCAGCTACCGAGTTCAGCCAGCGGTCCAAAGGCTCTTCTCCAGGTTCAAGCGGTACACGCATTTTGGATCGATAGCGACCAACACTTATGCCCCAACCGCGCGCACGGCGGACGGCTCGCTCGTGGTCAGCTATTTGCCGAAGAACCGCCCTATAACGATCGATATGTCAAAACTAGCTGCCCCTGCCACAGCCCGCTGGTACGATCCAACCAGCGCCACCTATCGTCCAGCCGCCAAGTCTCCTCTCGCAAACACAGGAGTTCGCGAATTTTCTCCACCGGGGCTGAACAGCGCCGGCGACGATGACTGGGTTCTGGTGATCGAAACCAACCCTGAAAAAGACTAGCCGACCCATTTGGCGGGGCCGCGGCGCTCCGTCCTCCGCGGCGCCAAATTCAAGAGTCGAGACGCAGCACTTCCCGGAAGCGGCTGCGTATCGTACGTCGCAGGCGGTTTCGTTCGACCGGATTCAATCGCGAGTAGGGCCGCTTGAACGTTGCGATTTCTGCCAAGATCCTCCCTACCGAAGGTACGATGACCTCAGAGATCGTGGTTGGATCGGGACTCTCAAGTCCCATCGAGATGCAAATCCCCGCCCGGACGAAATCCAAGCCGCCCGAGGTCGCCTCGGCGAGAGAGCCCCAGAATCTGGGATTCGCCTCAATTAGAAAAATCTCTCCGGACGTGGCGTGCAGTCTCGCATCGATGTGGCCCGTGTAACTCAGCTCTTGGACGATGGTCCTGGCGAACTTCGCCAGCTCCTCATTCTGCACAAAGTAAAGCGCGTCTGCTTTTCTGCTTGTGAATGTGTGCTACGAAGCCGCTCGATCGTCAGAACGACATCCTGCTTGTTGGATGCTTCGATCGAAAGGTCATTGGTGAAATGATCTCTGTACCTTGCCGAGTGGCGAAGGAACGAGATGCTCTTGGGAGCTATGAGGAAGTACGGCACTCCGTCGGGCAGCGAGTCGACAACGGCGGAAGCAATGGATGGTGTGCTGCCCATCACAGCCACCGTGAATTCAGACAATCGCTCGTCAAATGATTGTGGCTGAAACTGCTGAAAAGACGAATTCAATCTGCACTTGCGGCGTGTCGTCGCAGGATGAACATAGGGAAATATCGAGAAACTGGCAACCAGCGTCAATTATGCGGCTTACGCGCTGCGTCGCAACACTCACATCCCCAAACATGCGCGCCACAGACATTCGGGCGGGAGTCGCCGATATTCCGATTTCCTCCCGGAGCATTCGCGCAGATTACGAGACGACTTCCTGAATCGGCCGGATTGTGTTCCCCTGGGATCCGCATCAGTGCGGCCATCTCCACCACTTCAAGCCGCTTGACCTGACATCGCGCGTATCGTCGTCTGGCAAGAGCTACTTCGCGGACACCACCCAAGAAAGTCCTTCGACGTGCTCTTGCAAGACTCAGGTCGTGCGCGGCTTCTCATCGTCACGTCGCGCCAGGAGGCCGTTTCGATGCAATAGCTGCGCTGTTTTTCGCACTAGCGCGAACGGCAAATCGGCACGTTCAGCAATGTCAAATAGCGAATTCCTCCCATCTGAAAGATTGAGGATCCAGAGCATGGCCATGTTGGCACCTGCAGCGTCCTTGTCGCCTCCGATGGTTCCATAAAGTCCGCGCCGCCCTAATTGGGGTTCGCATTTGGGGTTTGTGTTGCGATAAACTATGTCGTTTTCCAAGATATCGATCGTCTCGGCGATGATCCGATAGGACTTCGCCAGGTGATCTGGCGCGATCAAATCAAGATTGTCCGCTGAGGTGTGATACTGTGGAATCTGACCGAACTGACTGCGCTGAAAGAGGCCGACGGGCAAATTGAAGCCGGGCGAGCAGTATTGCCGCTCGTCATAGCCATATGGCGAGAAATCAAGGATCGTCGGCTTCAGGCCGCAATGCCGAAGAATGTGAGCAAGGACCCTGTCGATCTCGGCGTCTCCTCGCCTACTCTTCTTGTAGGTCGGACCACCGCCGTCACCGACCATCGAGACCACGAGCCCGTGCTTGATGTGCTTCACCTGGTCCTCGTTGCGAGCGAGCCACGTAATTGCACCGATGGTTCCTGGCGCGAACAGAAATCGATAGCTGCATCGGGTCCGTAGACCCGCCATGCATTTTGCAAGATGCGTCAGGAGCGCCACGCCCGAACAGTTGTCGTTCGCCAGCGACGGGTGGCAGATGTGGGCGGAAAGCAGGAACTCTTCGTCAGTTTCGCCCTTGTGCAAATATTCGCCATAGCTCAAGGAACCGCTAGAAAGATCGGAGTCGATGACCACCTCGTACCGCCCGTCGCTGAGGCTCTCGAGCAGTCGATGAGGCATGCAAAATGCCCAATTCTCGGCATAGTAGGAGGTTCGGTAGGGAGTGAGGTCCGGTTGGTCGGGCAGTGTGTAGACGTGCTGCTTGAGCTCCGACAATGATATCCATCGATGGACCGGAATGCTGTAGCTCATGACGTGGAGGTTTGACTCGGCAAAATCCACGATCTTGCGCCCTCGCTGATCGCGGATATACGCCGCGCGGATATTCCATTCCGGCGGGACAACCCAGTCGAACACCTCCGTTCCGGTCGGAACCTCGTGGATATCGAGGTCGATGTGAGAGCGCATCGCATGCAGCGTTTTCCGCACCCCATCGCCAGTGATACTGCGGCAGATCGGATATATCTTGGCGGCAAAGGCAAATATCTCCTCGCCGGGGTTTCCCCCGACCAGCCTTTCGCCAACCGTCAACTCACCAGTCATGATGCGACTTGAAGGTGCAGTTTGATGCGGCGCAAATCGGCATCAAGAACTCCCTCGGCCAGCAGCTTCCGAATATGGCCGATGCGTTGATATCGCGGGCCTTCGAATTCCTCCAACGTCAAATTTGACGAACGATAGACCCTGTAAAGCTGTTCGGCGCCCATGCGAGCGTCCCAGCGCGGCTGGAATCCTGGCAAGTTGCAACGGATCTTTTCGAAGCTCACTCGGTAGGACCGCTCATCTGGACTCGCATCCTCCGCAAACTCTACCGTAGAATTCGGCACCACACTCGCGACGATCTCGGCTAGATCCCGAATTCGATAATTGTGAGCGGTCTGACCGACATTGAATGCCTCATTGAAAACAGATTCGGCAGGCGCCTCCAATGCGGCTATGAAAGCTCGAGAAATATCCTCGATGTGAACGATCGGCCGCCAGGGCGAGCCATCCGATTTCAGGTGAATTTTTCCTGTCGTAAACGCCCATGCAACAAGGTTATTCAGGACAATATCGAAGCGCAGCCGCGGTGAGACTCCGTACGCTGTCGCTGGCCTCAGATACACCGGGCAAAACCCGTCGCCGGCCAACGCCGAAATATCACGCTCGGAAGCTACCTTGGATTCTCCGTAGGCCGTCACAGGATTGAGCGCGGCGGTCTCATCGATCATTTCCTCGCCGGCTTTTCCATAGTTGCTGCAGGAAGAGGCGAACACGAAACGACGTACGCCGGCATGTTTCGCAATCTCGGCCATGCGAACGCTTGCGCGATGATTGATCTGGTCAGTCAGTTCAGGCCTCAGATTACCGAGCGGATCGTTGGAGAGCGCGGCTAGATGCAGCACAGCGTCGAAGCCAACGAGATCTGCAACCTCCGCGTCTCTGACGTCCTTCCAAATCGTCGGGACCTCGAGAATGCTACCGCCGGCAGCGTATGTACACCGGGAGTAGATGTCGCTGTCCATTCCAGCCACCTCGTGGCCGGCGCCGACCAGCATTGGCGTCAAGACCGTGCCGATGTAGCCAAGATGACCTGTTACAAGAACTCGCATTGCCATTCTCCATCGCACTCAATTTTATGAATGAAATCCTGCCCGGCTTCGGTGTTTCGGCTTGCGCCCGGTCAAGCGCCGGCTCTCCTATCGGGAAGACCGCCTCGAGCACGCAAAGTGCAGTGCCAGGATGGCTGCACGCACGGCTTCTTCGCGGGATGTTGTGGCACAGCAAGAGGACTCATGAAGCCAAAGCCTGCCGTTGCCGCGCGGTCGCAAGTCCTTGTTCAGAGCGCCACCACTTCACAAACTCCGTCAGTCCGAGTTCGAGCGGCACCGTGGCTTGGAAGCCTAGCAGACGTTCCATTTTGCCTGTCGACGCCACGCGGCGCGGTACAGGATTGATCGAGTGCTCGGGTGCGATTTGCGGGAGCACGCCGTCATGGCCCATAACGGAAGCCAAGGCTGAAGCAAGCTGCATCAGGCTTGTTTCGATGCCGCTCCCCACGTTGAACACCTCGTCGCTGACCTTTGCCCTCGCAGCAAGGATGGTTGCGCGGGCTGCGTCACGGACATGCACTAAGTCCAAGGTCTGCTGGTCGTCCCCAACTATCACCGGCGGCGTTCCAGCCTCCACTTCTTCCATCCAGCGGATCAACATCTGGGCGTATCGACCGTGCACGTCCATTCGGCTGCCATACAGGTCAAAATATCGCAATGCGATATAGTCGAGACCATGCATATCGTTATAAGCGCGGAGCAGGCCTTCAGTGCAGAGCTTCGCTGTTCCGAAGACGGTACGGTTTCCATATGGGTTCTGATGCTCCGTCGTCGGAAATTCCTCCGCCGCGCCGTACACCGAAGCGGAAGACGCGGCGATGAGCTTCTCGACGTCATACCTGACGCAAAGTTCAAGCAGGTCGAAGGTACCGTTCACCATGACCTCCATGGCAAGACGCGGTTCGGCCATGCAATGGGCGCTGCATGGTGCAGCGTGGTGAAAGATGATGTTGGCTCCTTTTACAAGCGCTTCGACCAACTTGGTGTCGCGCAAATCGCCGCGGACCAATCGCACGGGTCCTCGATTAAGCGACTTCCTAAGATTCTCCGGTCGGCCGGTCGTCATATTGTCGAGCGCGACGATCTCGACGCAACCTTCGTCGCACAACAACTCTACGATATGCGAACCGATGAATCCGGCGCCTCCGGTAACGAGAACGCGTTTGCCCTTGAGATCCATCCTGACCGCTCTCCTGGTTCTAGGCTAATCGGCCATATCGAGGCATTTTGTCCTGAAATGCCCAGTTGCTTTGGAATATTCGCGTCTCTTGTGTCGCGACCTTTCTCACTTCGGCGGCAACAATGCCCGGTTGCTCCGGCAACAGCTCGGGATAAATGGGAAGCGATAGAAACTCACGCGCAAGCCTCTCACTTACAGGCAGATCGCCGACGCGATATCCAAGTTCTACGTAGCTCGGTTGTAAGTGGATCGGAACGGGGTAATGAATGCCAACGCCGATCCCCGCGCGGCCCAGCATGGCAAGAGCCTGATCGCGATCCAGAAGCCTAAGGGCGTAGATATGATAGACGTGCCGGCTGTGGCTGGGTGGCCGCGGACGGGCAAGTGCCAAACTGGACAATTCCCGATCGTACTGTGCTGCGATCGATCGACGTGCCTCGGTCCAGGCTTCGATGTGCTCGATCTTTACGTTTAGTACTGCTGCCTGAACTTCGTCTATTCGATCATCGCATCTTGCGAAAACATGACTGCGGTCCTCCTGCGTTCGATCGAGGAGCAAGGACACGCGTCGCGCAAGTTCCGGCTGATCGGTAACAACTGCTCCGGCCTCGCCATGGGCCCCGAGATTCTTGTCGGGATAGAAGCTGAAGCAGCCGAAATCTCCGATCGAGCCGGCACGCCTGCTCTTGTACACAGCACCATGCGCCTGCGCAGCGTCCTCGATTACAAAGAGACCATGGCGGCGGGCAATTGACATGATTGGATCCATGTCCGCCATGAGCCCATGCAGATGGGCCGGCAGGATCGCCCTCGTCTTGTTCGTAATCGCAGCCTCGATCAGAGCAGGGTTCATCGTCCAGGTAACTGGATCAACGTCCACAAAGACAGGTGTTGCACCGCAGCTGATAATGGCGGCCGTCGCCGCAACAAAATTCATCGAGACCGTGATCACCTCATTGCCCGGCCCCACTCCAGCAGCCAGCAATGCGAGACGGAGCGCTGATGCGCCACTGTTAACGGCGCTGCAGCAAGCGACGTTGCAGTAATCCGCGAAGCGCTTCTCGAAAGCGCGCGCTTCACGTCTCCACGTGGACCGTTCGTCTCGAATGGCACGCGCGATCGCAGCGTCGATTTGCGATCCAACCGTCCGAGTTTGTGCTTTCAAGTCCAAGAAGGGTATCAAATCGGTTACCATGCTCGCTGTCGAACAACCCAAACCAATTTAATCGCATCATTTCATTTAAATCAAATCATAAATAGCAAAAATAAAACCGCAATTAACGAAACGCCGACCGCGTATTTTCGAACGGCACACATACCGCGAAACCGGATTAAATAGTCCGATGCCAGCCATTGGAAATTCCCGTAGGGACTATTTGGACAGCGCAAAGTTTGCGCCCCCAATCTGCGGCCGGCTCCGAACGGTAGACTGGCTTTATCGAATGAAATGCGAGACTTCGTTCAGATACTTGCCGTAGCCGCTTTTCTCCAAGGGCCCGGCGAGCGCGGCGACTTGATCGCGATCGATGAAGCCCTGTCTCAGGGCAATTTCCTCCAGACAGGCAACCTTCATCCCCTGTCGCTTTTCGAGCGTCTGCACGAACATCGCCGCATCGATCAGCGATTCCACCGTGCCTGTATCGAGCCAGGCGAACCCTCGCCCCATCCGCTCTACATGGAGCTTCTTGGCCGAAAGATAGCGCATCTGCAGATCCGTGATCTCGAGTTCGCCGCGCGACGACGGTTTGACGCGTCGTGCGTAGCGCACGACGTTGTTGTCGAAGAAATAGAGACCCGTGATCGCCCAGTTCGAGCTCGGCTGCTTCGGCTTCTCCTCAATTCGTAGCGGATGGTCGGCTTCATCAAATGTAACGACGCCATACCTCTCCGGATCCCGCACGTGATAGGCGAAGACCGTTGCACCTTCCTCACGCTCGGCAGCCCTTGCGAGCAATTCGCTCAAGCCGTCGCCGAAGAAGATGTTATCTCCAAGCACCATCGCAACGCGATCGCCGCCGATGAAGTCGGCGCCAATAATGAACGCATCCGCGAGACCGGCGGGGCGCGGCTGCTCCGCGTAACTTAGCCTAATTCCCCATTGACTGCCGTCCCCCAGCAAGTGCTCGAACTGACACCGGTCTGAAGGCGTGGTTATGATAAGAATCTCGCGCACGCCCGCCAGCATCAGCGTCGACAATGGATAGTAGATCATCGGCTTGTCATAGATCGGCAGTAGCTGTTTGCTGACCGCTCTCGTGATTGGATACAGTCGAGTTCCGCTGCCGCCAGCCAGCACAATTCCTTTCAGCATCGATTCCACCTTCCGCGAGTTGGTCGAGACAGGTTTCGAGAGAACAAGGCCATAACGGCAATCGAATGCCTAAGACGCGCTCGGCCTTGGATGAATCGAGGCGCGAATTCCGTGGCCTTCGCGCGGCGGTCCGGTACTGTTCGCTCGCAATCGCCTCAAGCTGAGGCACTCGGATTCCGCGATGAGCGAGCAAGGCGAAAATCGCTTGGGCAAACCCATGCCAAGTCGTCTCACCTTGTCCGGCAAGATGAAAGATGCCGGCCATGGTTCTACGATCGTGGGTTAGCAGCCGCCCCGAGAGCTGAAGGATCGCCGAAGCAAGGTCGAGCGCGGATGTTGGATTTCCGTATTGATCCTGAACGACTCTGACGCTCGTTTGCGCTTCACAGAGCCGCAGCATCGTCCGAACAAAGTTGTTGCCATGGGGACTATATAGCCATGAAGTGCGAATTACCGTTGCCAGGGGGTGAGCCGCCAGAACGGCCGCTTCGCCAGCCAGTTTCGACGCGCCGTACACATTCAATGGCGCAGGAACATCGTTTTCCTCGTAAGCATCCAGCTTTGTGCCGTCAAAGACATAGTCGGTTGAGATGTGGATGAACGGTATATTCATTTGCCATGCGAGATCGGCCAATGCGGCCGCTGCATCGCGATTAATGCTGAATGCCCTTGCGATCTCCGACTCTGCTAAGTCCACCGCCGTGTAAGCGGCAGCGTTGATGATTAGGGACGGTGCGAGCGGATCGATCGCTCGGCGGAGTTCCCCATGGGCCTCCAGATTGAATTCGCTGCGTCCGAGGGCGACCACGGGCATGCTGTGCAGCGCCGCGAGGTCACGAAGACACGTTGCCAACTGACCGTTGCGACCAGCAATCAAAATGGGCCTTTCCGTCATCTGCAGCCTCAATGTTGTGTAGCGAAGAGACCCAGACGCGAGCCGTCATAGACCCCGCTGCGGGCATGCTCCCACCAGGCACGGCTCCTGAGATACCATGCGACGGTTTCGGCCAGGCCCTGCTCAAACGTCCTTGTGGGCTGCCAGCCGAGCTCACGGCGGGCTTTCGATGCGTCAATCGCGTAGCGGACATCGTGTCCCGGACGATCCGGCACAAAGGTAATCATCGATCGTCTCGTTGCCGGGCCGGGATACAATCTGTCGACGACGTCGCAGATCTGGGTAACGACGTCGAGGTTGGAGCGTTCGCTATCGCCGCCGAAATTGTATTTCTCGCCGGGCTTGCCTTCCGACAGAAGCGTGATCAACCCTGCCGCATGATCTTCAACATGCAGCCAGTCGCGTACGTTTCGGCCGTTGCCGTACACCGGCAGCGGCTTGCGCTCGATCGCATTAAGAATCATCAAGGGAATGAGCTTCTCTGGAAATTGAAAGGGGCCGTAGTTGTTCGAGCAATTCGACACGATGACCGGCAGGCCATAGGTCTTGAACCATGCAAGCGCGAGATGATCCGAGGCTGCCTTGCTCGCTGAATAGGGCGAGCTCGGCTGGTAAGGGGTTTCCTCCCGGAAGTAGTCGGCAAGTCCGAGTGAGCCGTAGACCTCGTCTGTCGAGACATGAACGAAGCGAAACCGCTTTCGTCGTGGCACCGAGAGGCCTTCATAGTACTTTCTGGCGGCTTCCAATAACGTGTAGGTGCCCACGATATTCGTGGCAATGAAAGCCGCCGAGCCGGTGATCGAGCGGTCGACGTGACTCTCGGCTGCGAGGTGAATGATCGCGTCAGGCTGGTAGCTGCTGAACACGAAATCCATGGCCTCGCGGTCGCAGATGTCCTGCTGCTCGAACAAGTATGACTTCAGCCCCTCGATAGACGCCAACGAGGCTGAGTTGGCCGCATAGGTCAACTTGTCGACATTGATCACTGCGGCGCCCTTCTGCAGCACCAAGCTGCGGCACACTGCAGAGCCGATAAATCCCGCTCCCCCGGTCACCAGAACGCGCATTTGACCGCTCTCCGTCACTCGAAAATGGCCGCAAGCTGGTCCAGCCTGGGCAGGGACCTGTCTTTTGGCGACATTTTGGCCTCGACTGTCGTCACCGGCCACTCGATCGCCAGTGCCGAATCGGCCCAATAGAGCCCTCCGTCATGACTTGGAGCGTAGACTTGGTCGACCTTGTAGAACACGACGGTATCAGGCTGCAGCGTGCAGAAACCGTGCGCAAAGCCTTTCGGGACAAACAGTTGCTCACCCGTCTTGCTATCAAGCTTGACAGCTATATGCTTTCCGAAGGTCGCCGAGGAACGCCGAAGATCAACCACGACATCCAGAATAGCGCCGCTTAGCACTCGTATGAGCTTGGCCTGGGCGAACGGCGGTCGCTGGAAGTGCAAGCCCCGGACCGTCCCAACCTTATCTGAGCTGGATTGATTGTCCTGAACGAAATCGACGAGAATCCCTTTCTCTGCGAACGCAGATCGCCGAAACGTCTCACAGAAGTAACCCCGGTCGTCGGATACTCGATCCGTTTGAATGATCTTAATATCTGGGATCTCTAAACACCGTACTTCCAGCATGAAAACGTCCTCCGGTACGTGGTGCTCAGTCCCGCCAAAAAGGCGCAACGAGGTCTTCAAAGCACCGATCGAAATTGCTCTCGTCGAAACTGCTCTCGCCGCCGTCATTCGGACCGTCATGATGGGCGCTCGCACATGCCGCGCGTCCGCAGCGCGGGAGGAATTCGAGGCCTTGAGCCGACTCGCTTCGCCTCGCCGTGCCAGCAAACACGAGGCCCATTCAAGGCGTTCGACTGTCGTTGAATGATCGGGGAGACCCGACACGCTTCTTACCTTCACGATCAGTCCCGCCGGGCTACCCTTTAACCACCAGAACTCAAATCTCATTTAATTCTGTCCGTCGATTATCGTCGGCGCGCCACAGCGACGCCGCCCTTGGCCAAGCGGCCCCTCCCGCGGCTGCCGTCCAATTAATATCCGAATAATATTTAATTTGGCAATCATATTTTTCGGAGTTATATTCCATTTAATAAATCATATACCAAACGCTCGCATGCGGGCGACCAAACCGACGTGCTCCCGACCCAGACAGGTACCCCATGCTTCAGAGCAATCTTCTACAGACCGACAGAACACGCTTGCCTTTGGGCGGGCAGACCCCGTCCAACCAAATCGACGGCGGGGGAATCGGCGATCTCGTCAAGTTCGCGGTCATCTTTGCAAGGCGTCGATATCTTATGATCATCGTCACCGCGGCTCTCGTATTCGCTGCCGCGATGCTCTACCTGCGGTTCGCTCCCCCTACCTACACAGCTCAAGTACAGATTCTGCTGTCGAACCCTCGAGCTCAATTCGTTCAGCAGCAATCACTCGTTCCGGAGCCCGTCGTCGACGCGGCCCAAATCGAAACGCAACTGCAGATGATAAGGTCGCGGGGAATTGCAGCGGCAGTCATAACGCAGCTGGATCTCGCCAACGATCCGGACCTTACCAGTACACGGTGGTCCTTCAGCTCGCTGCTGCATCGCATTCGAAACCCCGACCAGGAGCCGGAGCACGTTTCGAAGGCTGATGTGCCTAACGAAGGCGCGATCGCCGCGTTGTTGGATAGGCTCTCCGCGTACAGGATCGGATATAGCAAGATCATCGAGGTCAGCTACAATTCGAGCAGCGCGGAGCGGGCGGCGGAGATCGCAAATGCCGTGGCTAACGCGTACATCAACGACCAGATGAATGCTAAATTCGAGGCCACTCGAACGGCAGCCAGTTGGCTGCAGGAACGTCTCCATAACCTCAATGAGCAAGCACTGACGGCCGAGCGCGCCGTGAGCGCATATAAGTCTCAGAACAACATCGTCTCGACCGGCGGAAAATCGATCGACGAACAGCCCGTCAACGATCTCAACGCCCGATTGGTAGCTGCCCGAACCCAGACCTCGGATGCACAGGTCAAGTTCAACCGCTACGACGCGGTCCTACGCGCCAATGCAGCGGGCTCCTCCACCATCAGCGCTCCTGACGCGGCGAGCGCCGATGTCCTCCAGAGCTCGATTATCAATACGCTTCGCCAGCAGTATCTCGAGTTATCACGTCGCGAAGCCGATTGGTCAGCCCGGTTCGGCCGCGACCATCTGGCAGTTGTCAACCTGCGGACGCGGATACGCGACATTCGCACATCCATCCTCGAAGAGGTTAAGAGGCTCGCCGAAACCAGCAAAAACGAATTGGAAGCTGCTCAGCAGCGGCAGCAGGAACTCGAGAAGCAACTTGGTCGAGCCGTCTCGCAATCGCGCCTGACGAACTCCGCAGAACTAACCATACGGGAGCTGGAGAGCCGAGCGAAAAGTCTGCGCGCCATGCATGAGGCGTTTCTGCAACACTCCATGGGAGCGACTCAGCAGGAGACCTTTCCGATTTCGGAGACACGGGTGATCTTTCCCGCCTCCCCGCCAGAGCGCAAAAGCAAGCCGAAGGCAAAGTTGGTGCTGGGCTTCGGCTTAGCCGCCGGACTCGCACTCGGGATCGGCTTGGCTCTTCTAAGAGATGTTGTGGACAGAGTCTTTCGCACGTCGTCACAGATAGAGGCCGCACTAGACCTGCCGTGCCTGTCGCTGGTCCCTTTGCTGTCATCTCCGAAGGCGCAGAAATCGACCGTCCGATCCCAGCAATCGGATGAAGATCTGCGATCACACACGATGTCAAACGTGCCGACGCTTCACCGAGCCGTCATCGGAATGCCGCTCTCCCGCTTCACGGAAGCCATCCGTTCGATCAAGCTTGCTATAGACCACACCCCGGTGAAGGCGTCGAACCAGGTGATCGGAATCACGTCGGCTCTGCCAAATGAAGGCAAGACGACGATTGCAGCCTCTCTGGCTCACCTCATCGGACATAGCGGCAAGCGCGCTATTGTCGTCGATTGCGACCTCAGAAACCCTTCACTCTCTGCGGCCATGGCTCCAAACGCTACATTCGGCTTACTCGAAGTCGCGAACGGAAAACGCTCCCTCGAAGAGGCGCTCTGGCACGATCCCAGGACTAATCTCGCATTCCTGCCAGCCGTCCGGCGTGGGCCCCTGCTTCACACGAGTGAGATTCTTTCCGCCGAGAACATAAGCAAGCTATTCGATCGTTTGCGGCAGACCTATGACTACGTCATAGTGGATTTCCCGCCACTCTCGCCCCTAGTCGATGTACGCGTCACTGCGTCGTTGGTCGACTGCTACGTTCTCGTCGTCGAATGGGGACGGACGAAAATCGATGTGGTCCAGCATGCCCTGCATACTGCGCCGACCATCTCCGATTCCTTGATCGGCGTTGTTCTTAACAAGACCGACATAAGGGCAATGGCACGGTACGACGCTCACCGGAGTGATTACTACGATGACAGCCACTACGTCAGGTATGGCTTGTCGGACTCTTAGGATGACCCTCTGACATACGTCGGACCAAACAATGGAGTCAGCGCCTTCTGCAAATATGCTCTCCGTTTTGAGCGGGTCAGAGTCAGAGATGGTGTAAAATGGTTGTCCAGTCTACAATGCTCGCTGTGCCTGCGGCCATTGCGCCGGCTTTGGCTGCGGTCGAGAGCCTACTGGGTCCAGGGGTGCTATCTGGTTTTCTTGCGGCCGCCATACTGGGCGTCGGCCTCTTCTCCACGTCGTCAACCCTCGCATCCTTCGCGAAGCTTCTGCGGCCCCTCTTCATTCTGGCTCTTGCCGCACCCGTACTTTGGATCGCATTGCAAGTTGTTCCGATCCCGTTCCGCGGCCTCGGAAATCAGATCTGGGCGATGGCGTCGGCAGCCCTACACCAACCTCTCGCGGACAGGTTCTCAGTTGATGTACGCGAGACGATGCTGGCGCTATCACATTACAACCTTGTTCTCGCCGTGGCCCTCGTCACCGCCGTCGTTACCCTGGACAAGCAGCGGGCGGCGCAGGTTCTGAGTGTCCTTGTATCGGTCACCGCTGTCATCTGCATATTTTCGATATTGAGAAGAAGCAACTCGAGTGGTTCAGTGCCGGCCGAACAAGTCTGGACGGGCTCGACCGAGGCGGCACTTGGTGTCCTTCTCTCCACTGCAATGGCTATCCGCGCGGTCGACCAGCTGCGCCGGCCTAGACGGTCCCCTCGCTCGCCGGCAGGACCGCTCGCCATGCTTACCTGCGCAATTCTATCATTGATCGTCTCCCTATCGGCAGTCGCGCTTTGCAGTGGCTGGACCGCACTGATTGCCGTTCTGCTCGGAGCGACAACCATCCTCACGGTGGTCGCTATTCGCAAACTGTTCTTTGGCATGTGGGGCAGAGTTGGCGTTCTCGCGACCGCCACCATGTTGTTCGTCGCCGCCTTCACTTTCATTCCGATCAATCGAAATGCCGACCTGACGATTGCACTATCGACGCAACCACGGGCCGCAACCGAGCGGATGCTGCAGGACACTCACGCAATCGGAACCGGCGCAGGCACGTTTGTTGCGCTTCTGCCGATCTATGGGGACGTTGGCATGCTCGCAATGCGCGAACGGCCGACCGCTGCCGCCGCGGTCGCGGTCGAGATGGGACGTACGTTCCTCTGCGGCCTGTTGATAGTTGCGGTCATCAGCGCCTGCATCTTGTTCGCGCGCGCCCTGTCTCGCAATCACGCTTACTTATACCCGGCGGTCGGCGCAGGCGCTTCTGTATCGTTGACAATACTGGCGTTTGCCGAAAATAGCCTCTTCGATTTATGGGCATCACTGTTGGTGGCGGCGGTTTACGGCCTGGCTTTTGCTCAAAGCCTGTCCAGTCCGGCCCGCGACGTGGAGTCCATCGAGTTGCGGCAGCTCATGCAGGAAGCCAGCGACCGAACCACGGCAGCGCGACGAATTCCTACAACCCCCATTGCTTCCCCATCGCCTCTGACACGCGTTGCTCTGACAGTGATCGGATTGCTGTTAGCTGCGCAAGCAGCGTGGATGGTCTCGCAAAGCTGGCCTTTTGGTGATCGCCTCTCAGTTTCAGCGGTTGCCGGTTCGAACGAAGCCAAGGCCTCAGCGCTCCAATCCACGCGCGAGAATGCCGCGACGATCTCGGGATTCGCTGCAACTGTGGGCCTTAGGTCTGACAATGCTGCGGACCCGCAGAACACCGGGCGATCCGCGGACCTGAATTCCTTTTCCGCAGTGCTGGAATACTCACCTCTTCGAGGCGACGTTTGGCTCATGCTTGCGGTGCTTTCAAAGCAGCACGCGGCGACTTATGACACGACAAGCTTACTTAGGATGTCCTACTATACTGCACCAAACGCGCTGGATCTTATTCCACTACGGCTTTCCGTCGCTCTCGGCACTGATGCTGCGATCAAGGAGCCTGAGCTTCGAGATCTTATCCGACGCGATCTTAAAGTTGCCATGACCGGCCGGACCGCACTCCGGCCAGCCATCGCCACCGCATACCAGTCGGCCTCAGCAGACGGCAGGGCGTTTGCCGAGAGCTCTATTTCGGAGCTCGACCCAGGCTACGTTCAAAAGTTGCGGTCGCGAGGCCCATAGCCGTTTCTCTACCCGATCGCACCCGGATCGGTCCTGACTGAATGTCGCGAACGCGTTTAACGGGATAGATTAAATTTATCGCATCCGCGACGAATTCATGTTGATTAATTTATTTAAATTTATAGTATATGAATTATTAACTTCCTGCGTTCCTTGTTGATTAGCCATGAATTTTATCAACCGGCATATCGGCGACCATGAGAGCGATCTAGCTCTCCTCAGCTCACAATCGTCCATTGCTGATGAAGGCAAATGGCCCGTCCGGTACGACTCTGTCGAATTTGTAGCGATCTGCGCCGATATCGCGACCATTCTATTCGCCGGCTTCCTTTCCGCGCTTCTTTCGCCCGGCAGCCCGGCACCAGTTGGCCTAGCCCAGACATGCGCCTACGCGGCAGCAGCATCAGTATCTTTTGTCTACATTCTGAAAGGCAGGGGACTGTATCGGCCGACCGAACTCCTCCTACTCCGAGGCCAAGTTCGCGCCATTTGCCTCACCTGGATCTTGTTGCATGTCCTGGTCGCCGCTGTGGAGATGCTCGATGACAATCCACAGTTCTTCCGAGGTACCGGCCTCCTATTTGCGGCACTCGGCCTGGCATCTTTGGTTACGCAACGGTGCGTTGCCAGGATACTACTGATAAGATGCTTCAGTGGCAGGAGGTTCGCTCGGACGAATCTCGTCCTGATCACCGATCAGCCACCCTCGGCTTATGCTGGCCTGTCGGAGACTCTCGCGGTCCTCGGCTATCGCGTTAAGGGCCGCTTTGGTTTGCCCGCGATGGGCTCGGACCCTGGTTCCAGAAAACGGCTCAGCTCCCGCGTGATCGAACATATTCGTAATTCCGAGGTCGATAAAATCGTGCTGGAGGCCAATCCCGAACGATGGGCCGACCTTCGTGCCTTCATCTCTGACCTGAGGGTGCTACCTTTCCCTATCGTGTTCGTCCCGGTTGGCGCTGCATCCGAACTGCTTCGACATCCGACGAGGAGCTTGGGAAGTACCGCTTGCGTAGAGATCCAGCCCGGCCCCCTCACTGCAATCGAGCGCGCCAGCAAGCGAATAGTTGATATTATCGGTGCGGGACTTGCTTTGACAGTCTTTGCACCATTGCTCGCGATAGCTGCGGTCGCGATCAGACTAGATTCTCCCGGTCCGATCCTCTTCAAGCAGCAAAGATGCGGCTTCAATGGCCGAGTATTTTCGATCCGAAAGTTTCGGACGATGCATGTGCTCGAGAATGGACCAGTCGTCGTTCAGGCAACGCCTTTTGACCCGCGCATCACCAGGGTCGGCAGGTGGCTACGCCGAACGAGCTTCGACGAGCTGCCGCAGTTGTTGAATGTCCTCGACGGCAGCATGTCTCTGGTAGGCCCACGCCCCCATGCCGTGGCCCACGACGGACAGTTCGACAAGCTCGTCCGGAAATACGCCTTCCGGCGCCGCGTGAGACCCGGATTGACCGGATGGGCCCAAATCCATGGCTGCCGTGGACCAACGCCTACAGCGACCACGGTTGAGAGACGTGTGGAGTACGATCTCTGGTACATCGACAATTGGAGTCTTCGGCTTGATCTTGAGATCCTGCTGCGGACTCCTCTTGAGGTTTTGCGGGGCCGCAATGCCTGTTGAGTTGCATTGCTCTTGGCGGCCCACCCCGGCAAATCCCTTTTCAGCCGCCCGAGACCGGATGGTGCGATCGGATCAAATCACGCCCGCTGCCTGACCCTCGAATTTGTTTCGCCCAAACGGAACTCCTCGATTTTGCGGCCCGACTTTATAGCTGCAACCAGCCATCGTGGCCGCTTTCCCCGACCCGACCAGGTTTCTGACGTCTGAGGATTGCGGTATTTCGGGAGCACTCGCGGATATTTGCGTCTGGGCTTTCCGGTAGGCGAAATTTCGGGTCCCGTTGAGGAATTGGCAAAAGTGCCCATACCGCCCCCGAGCACCGCCAGCCGCTTCTCTAGTTCCTGCTTTTCAGCCTTAATCCGGGCTGATAAAATTCCGCTAATTTCCTCATGAAGCGACCAAAGATCGTCGAGGGACATTGCTTCTAGTTCAAGCTTCTTAGTCGTCATGCGAGCATCCTGTAGTTGCGCCCATTTGATACCGCCCCAGTTGATTAATCAAGCCCGAGTGTCAGCTTTCCATAAAAAATGTATGGAACCGAACCGAAATTCGCGTTCCACTTAACTAAGTAATCGGCGCTAATCAAGGCGGAAAAATAAGCTATCCGCAGAATTTAATCGCGGGGAAGCGACATCGTGTCGTCATACGTGGAGCGCGCCCCAGGCAAGCGGCGTTTCCAAAAATGAAGGAATGAATTAGACGGGTCGCAAGGCTAATCTGCCACGCCGCACTCTCAGCGAATGTGCGCGGCGGGCGAGGCGGCCGTTCCCCCTTCTAGGGAAACTTCTTATGATGCGCCCTTCCGTCAGCTGCAACTGGAAGCGAATGGCCTCGATGTCGCTGAGCGCGCGCCGTCGAAGCTCAATTTGCTCCTTCAGAGCCCGGATGTCCGTCAATGCAGCCGAGGGAACGATAAACCGGCTGATCGAACTCTCGAGACGTCTGAGAGGGTAATCGACAATATCCATTTTGCTCTTGTGCCTACCGCCACTTTTTGCTCACTCGTCGAGCCAATTAATAAAATAATCCTCGCAATAATTATTAAATAATATACTATTTATTTATTGTTGCGTCAATTGAAGCGCTGACTTTGGTCCATCGTTTCATTCGCCGCTCGAACAACGATACTCGAAAGGTGAGGATGATGGATCAGGGGTCAGGCAAACGGTGACGAGAATGCTGCATCGGCAAGATCTCGAAGCCATGGATTTTGAAGAACTTTGGCTCCTCCACGAGGAGCTAACAAAGATACTTGCCGAAAAGATCACGGCCGAGAAGCGGGAACTCGAAAAACGCCTTGCGCAGCTCAACCAGCCGGAGCAGTTCGCCGCAGCTGAAAGCGGTGCTGCCGAAACGGGAACGGGCCAGCCGCCGCGCCGCAAATACCCGAAGGTCGTGCCGAAATATTTCAATCCACTCCAGCCGACGGAGACTTGGTCGGGACGCGGTAAACAGCCTCGCTGGCTGGTTGCGGCGCTCCAATCAGGTCACACGCTCGAAGAGTTCAGAATTCGCGAGAACGGCGAATCGTCTGATCGGAATGCTGGTGGTCGAGAACATTCCTAGCTCCGCGCAACTGCACAGACTTTAGGCTGCCTGAAACGTTTCGGCCCCTGCGGATTCCGGAAGCCATATGCCGACCTGGTTAGGTTCCGGACCGCAGCTGATTGAAAACCGTTCCGTGCATGAAATCTGCCGCCAATCCCTCGAAAGCGCTCGTCTGACCGTCGCTGGCTTTAGACCTTTCCCACACGAGCCGCGGTGGCCGTCCTCAACAAAAACTGTAAGGTGGCCGCTCTTGGCATGGACCACAATCCAGGCCGGTGCACGCTGGTTTGCGTATAGCGGGTGACCGCCTCCCTCCGGTAATTTCTGAGGTCCAGGAACGTCATTGCGAGGAAGGGCACACGTGTGGCCGGGAAGCGTGCTTGCATCAATTGTCGCATGAACTGCAGACGAGGAATCAGTCGGGAGCGCATCGAGTACGGGACTTCGACCCCGAGCAGCACAGCGAGAGCGAGCAACTGGGTTTCGACCGCGTTCTTCATCAATTCGCCTGAAACATGAGAAGCAAGCTCCTTCCAGTCCAGGCCCTCGACGGAATTGTTCAGGTCGCGCAACTCAACAAGATGCCGCAGATCGAGGTCGCCAAGCCAATAACCGTGGTCTTGGAACTGATCATGAATGATCAACATGAGCGCTCGGTAGGTTGGGGTTGGGATATATACGCTTGCCCGACCCAGCAGCGCAGGGACACAATGATTTAGCGCATGTCCGGAGCTATGGTAGAGGTACGCCGGGCCGGGAGCGGCCCCCTGCAGATCGATAGTTCCGACATCGCGCGACCGGTTCAGGTCGACGTGCCATCTCTCGCCTTCGGGAGGAGCCTGGTGACGTATTCCATAGCCAATCGCGCCTAGCGCGGCGACTGCACGTTCAGTTTCGTCCGGCATGACCATAATATCCAGATCGCACATCAGCCGAACGCCTCGTCGCTCCTTGGGCGTGGTAGCCAGTGTCGCTGCCCCCTTGAGCAACACCGGCGTAACTCCCTGGCCGTTCATCGCAACGACTGCTTCTTCCAATTGACCTGCCAACCGATCGTTGCGCAGCGAATTTCGCCGATGGATCTGGCGGATATACGTGCAGACGTCTTCCGGCAACTCCGGTTCGAATTGGTCGACGAAGTCGATAAGCGCCGGCGTCGTCAACGTCTGATTTGCGAGCCCGATTACGGACGTCCAATCTACATCGACGGGCGGCATGCCTCGCAAGCAATTGCAAAGGCTCGTCAGTGCCGCACTATGCCTTGCCATTGCACAAGTCCATCAGCAGCCCCCGAGCCTCCGCGGACTCGGAATAGGTAAGTTGGAACGATCGCGCGCCCGCAACAATACGCTTCAAAGCGAAAAAGCCGGCCTGTGACAGTCTCCCGTCCGCGGCAAATGCACCGTCAATGAGCCGCTTCATCGAACCAAGCTGATCCAACGGGGTCAGCTCGACGGGGCCGCTTGCAACCCGGTTCAGAAAGATGATCCAGCTTGCGGAAAGGCATCCGTTGTGCGCATCCGGAATTGGCAAATACCGCACCTGAGCGCCATCGGGCCGGCAATGCGTCGCGTCGTTCCAATCGCCATATAGTCGCGACAGCACCGCCCACGACCCCTCCTTGAGGGTGAGGGCAAATGGGATTCCACAGACCGTTCCGTCAGCCCCGACCAGCGCAACATCATCACCGGCATACTGAAATCCAGCGTTCACCAGCCGCAGTGTAAGAGTCGATTTTCCGGCTCCCGGTTGGCCGCACAGCAGCAAGCCCGTACCGCATTTAGCAAGAGATGCGGCGTGGAGCGCGAAAACCCAACGATCGCTTCGGATAAGTCGCTCGGTGATGTGAGCTTTGATTGTTGGTGCCAGGGCACCAGCCTCACACCTGTGGACCCTGGCATCGTTCCCACGGAAGAATACCTGATCGTCCAGCACCATTGCCTCGATCACGATATCCTCTTCGCCGCCGTTGTCGTCCAGAGCGCAAAACAGCGGGATCAACTGCTGCAGGAGGTCCCAGTTTGCGGCCCGGACACTGATCCTGCGCCGCCCCAGATCCGCTGAGAAGGTACAATTGGCCGGCATTCGCCAGTCGATGTCGAGCAACGCTCGATCGATCCAGATGTTCATGGCCTGCCGCGTGAACTGGCGCGCTGCGTGCTCATCAATGCCTAGCCGGCCGAGTTCCCGATGGACGTCTTCCAAAGAAGCGCCCTGTGCCAACTCGCACCAAATGAATGCCCCCACCTGGTCCAGCTCATAGAGCTTTTGACTTGTCTCGCTGAAAAGCACTGATCGACCGTCCAGCAGCGCGAAGACTGCACCCACGGCCGGTCTCAATGCCATCTCTACCGATGATTTTTCCAGCACGGCTCCAACCAATATGAACGATATCTGTCTCGCCGTGGTCTCGACGCGGCGGCGCCAACTTCCTGAGATGCCTTATTCACCGCGATCAAACGAACTGTTGTTGCCCGGAAAATTCAGCCAGACCACTACGCGATGCAAATCCTCATCCGGCGCGGGTGCACGTCCCCGGCTGCGCTTTGTTTCAAAATGACTCTGTGACCCCAGTCATGCCGCCAGCTGACTGCCCTCGCCCGCCGCAGGTGGAGGAATATTCAACACTTGTTCTTCGAGAAAGCTCGTCCGCGCGATCAACCGGTGAGCTTCCAGCAAATACCGATAAACTTCTCGAGCAGCACTCCGCTCTCTTAGGACGCGCTCCTTTTCGCCGATGCTCGCTAATTCCTCGCGCATTTGAGCCAATTGCTGCGCAGCCGAGGCGGAATCGTGCTTATGAATTGATTCCCACATCGTCACCTCCGACCGAAAAAATCTGAAGAAATCAGCTTACGCCATTGGCGGCAATTAACAACGCAATTATATCTTTACCATATAATAAAAATTTGTTTCAGCTTCGAACCGGAAGCGACCATTCAAAGACAAAGAAGCACATTGCATCGAAGCGATAGAGGGGACGGAAGCCGTCGATCAAGGGCCCAGCGCTGTTGAGCCTGATGCCTTCAATTGCCTTACTCGCCGCACGAACAACGGCGCAAAATAAATCTGAACAAGAGTCGCAAACCTGACCGACAGCGCCGAATTTAGTTTGCACATTAAAATCCGACAACGAATATTTGCCTGGTAGACGAGCGTGGGAGCGAAGCCAGTGATCGAGTTAGCCGATTGGCCCATCACGGACGACATGATCATTTTCGTCGCAAGACACAATTCCGCATCCGCTCAGCTAGGCCAGTTTTCAACGGCGCCCAAGGAGTTCTCGGGCGCGGCCGCATAATCGATACTCACGCGCTGCCGAGCCAAATTCCGGCAGCATCCAGGGAATCGCTAAAGCAGCGATCCGGCCGGTTGGAGAAGCACCGTCACGAGCACGCCGCCCTTTGCTCGAACAAATGACCCCCAGTGCGCGATGCCCCCCAAGTAACCCGCACTGATGACGACGCACTCCAGCCGGCCGGTCCTCTTCGCTTCAGCAATGAATAAATTTCCAAGGGAGGCTCACATGGGTATGGTCATGGTCAAATGCCCGCAAACTGGTCGTGTGATTCCAACTGGTATCAAGTCCGACCGTGAGACCTTCCTGCGGAGCGTTGTGTTTTATGGCAATACGCATTGCCCGGACTGTCGTGCCAATCACAACTGGTTCGCTCGTGAGGCCTGGGTCGAGGAGCCGGTCGTCCGGCCCGTGGAAATGTTCGGTGCCGCGCGTTGTGCCGACGCGTAGCGTATTTCGACACGGACGCAGAGCCGAACTAAGTGGCATCCCGCCAATTCGGGCGGACGGTCTCATCTCGCACCACGCTTGCTGAATTCAGCCGGAGCGGCGTTGCCGCCGGCATGCACCGGCTCAGCTGGGGGCCGGGCTTCACGAGATCCATCGAGCGCTCAGTCCTCACCCGCGTCATGTCGCATGCGTTCATCAAATTCTTATATTGAAGAAGGTCCTTGAAGAGACGTTCAAAATATTTCGACGCATTGTCATAAAGCGAACTGACGATCTGACGATCCCTCGGCTAGGCGTCACGCTGGCACGTCATCAAAAGCTCAAGGTTCCCATCGCTGATCCAGCAAAGACGTGTTTGGGGGTACTGTAGTGAGTAGTGGGGTTTGCAGCCGCTTGGCCGTTCTGCGACACACGGCCATCGCGCTCGCTAGCATGCTTGCTCAATTGGAGAGGCTTCGAGAGAAAGTACGAAGGGCGGAAGCGCGAAGCTCCGGAGAAAGACGGAGATCGGGCTCGGCGTCGCGGATGCGACGGCCCCGGTCTGGGACGAGTTACCGCACGCGGCTCCAATCCTAGCGAGGGCTTCCAAGTGCCTTTGCTCGACCGAGCCACGCGAGCGCCAGCGACACACCGCCACTGATCATGTGCTCCACCTGAGTTGGACTTATCCCTTCTGATGTCTGCCTAGCTCGTTCTATTAAGGCGTCGCTTCAACCGAGTCCGGCAGTTGCGCACTCGAAAGGCGATTCGAAAGCAAAGCGTAAGTTGCTTGCCTCCGAATCGTATCGCCTTGAAAGTTAAAATTGATTATTCGGCATAATAATAATTGCTCCTACGCAAAACGGAAAATAAGGTGGGGGAAAACTAATGGGAGGAGTGGATGGAGACCGTACGCCGCTTGCGCGCGATGGCGTTGCTGTGCCGACAGACTTCTGCGCATTATCCTGACCGAAGCTGGAAGCTTCTCGCCGAGGCTGAGTTCTGGGAGCACTTGGCTAATGACACCCTTCGTCAGCATGTCGAACAATGCACGGCCGGCTCCTCGCTCCCGCCAATCGGAGATAATTCGAATACCGCAGGATCGAGCGCGCCCATCTCTGCGTAGCGCTCCGCTGATCTCTACGTTGCCGGCCTCTTCCCGCTTTGCTGCTTTCGACACCCGGCTCCGCCGGTTCTTGAGCGCTGCAAATGCTCAAAGAGTCGCTCGAGCATGAGAGAGCCCTGGCCCGACGAGCCGCAGTTGCCGTGTTATCTGCGAGGCTAACGGCTAGCGGCGCAATTGTGCGCGGCGGCAGCGAGCCAAGCCTGTTGGCTGGTCGCCGTCGAGGCTTTTGGCGGAGCACCTGCCTTTGATCGTCCTATAAAATGTGAACGAAGGTAAGCCAGGCCACGACTGCGAGACAAACTGCAAGGCCGGTATAAGGCAGAGCTAGCCTCATCGGAATCCTCCTCGAAAAGAGGTCAGTGAGAATTGACGCTCGTTGCGACGCTCGTATCCATAACGAGCCTGAGGTTGTTCCTGCTTGTGGGCCGGCTGTTCTGCTGCCTGCTTCTCACTTCGGCCTCTGCCAGGTTGATAAGCCTGCGTAGCCGCTGGATCTCCAGCATTATATCTTTCAGCTTTTGGCCTTCCGAAGAAACACGCTGGAGACGCGCGCTATAAACATCCATTGGCCCCTCACAATATATAATAACAACATGACCTTACCAATTAATACTGCCATATTAGCCTCATTTTGTGGTTGTGGAAATAACCTATTTCACACTGCGCGGACAGCAGAGCTTTGTCAAAAACGTCCCTGAACGTGCCCCTGGGACCGCCGCGGAACAGATGGTTTTGGATTGAAGGCTCGCGGGTGCTCCCATCGCCAGCCTCGCGATACCTTCGCAGATAACGGGTTGGTGAACGAAATCATTTACCGCCTCCCTCAAAGCAGTCCGGAAACCGTACGGGTCTAGCTTCCTCTCTGCTGCCGAGGGAGTTTCAAAATGATCATGCTCAAAGCAATTGCAGTTGTTCTTGGCGCCGAGTTGCTCGTGTCGATGTATTCGGGTGACCTCGGCGCCGATGTAGTTCTCGCGATCGTCGCTTGTCTTCTATAAAGCGAGGCTCTCAATCACGATCGCGATCGTGAGCGCCTTTGGCCAGTGTCCGGATGGGGAAAACGGCCGATGGGTCAGATCGTCTGTATTTTCCGAATCGCGCCTCTGTGCTCGTTCTCGCTGTTAGTTTCAGATCTTGCGGGTACACACGCGTGAGCCATTTCCTCTCCATGCTTCTGCTTGCCCTCGCACTGACCCTGACCTTGTGCTTCGGGGTGGCAGCCTGGCGCCTGTCGGCCGGCAAAGACGTCGATATCGCCACAACGATCCGGCATCAGGAGTACGGCTGGAGAACTAGGCCCGACAACTGAAGGTCGTTGCGTTCGCCCTCAGTAGGCGACCGCTGAGCGAACTTGAAACTTGGATTGTTTCCGTGCTCGCACGTCTATGGGCGCTACGGAATTCGCGGCCTGAGACGATCGCCGCAAATATGAAAGCCAGCACGCATGCGGCGGCCAACGACCAAAGGGCAATTGCGATCTGCTTCTGCATGGCCAGCGGCAATCGAGGAGATAGCCTCGCCTCTTTTCCAGTTAGGTTCAAAGTCTGGGCGATAAAGCCCGGTGACGCTCAGTGTTCACCAGCTTCCAAAGAATCTTGTCTTCGCAACTTGTCCAGCGCCTGGGGCACGCTCAATCCAATACTCCTCAGGCGAGTACTCGGAGAAACGGCTCCTGCATCCTGGGGCTTAAGCGGGATGCTGGAGTCGTCTCTTCCGAGGTCCTTGTGCGTTCGTCCGGCACAATTGGCTTATCGTAACCCAAATTAAATGTTTATTCTATATTAATTTTAGTTTTATTGCGCATTTAATTGTTTAATTTTTGCCGTCTCCGTTCGGATTCGGCGATTTTCATGCCGACCATGCTACGGTGCGAAACTTCCGACGAGCGCGGCGCCGTTGTCCACGCCGATCCAAGCCGATCTTGCAGCCTTCGGCAGATCAATGCTCTGACTGACGGCCGATCGGGGATTTCGTGTGGAGCAGTCCCAAACGCTTTTCAAGTTCGTCCTTCTTGGCAATGAGCCTCGCCGCAAGAATAGCTTCGACGACGCTGTGGAGGTCCCACAGTTCATCAATGGACATGTCCTTGAACTGCTCCAGATTCATCATTTTCCCGAATCATGTTCCACATAAGCTGGGCCTACGCCGTGCGAGGTGGCAACTAACCGCGAGTTGGCGCGGAGTGGATATCTGTGAATTCCGCCTCTTACGGTGCCAACTCAGGCTTTGGCTGCTGGGATGGGAATGACGACGGCTGACATGGAAAAGTCGCGCGGCAGATGCGCCAGAAAGTCGACGCCGAGTCGGAGTTATTCACGCTGGACCACCACCATCGGATGGGCGCCGCGGTTCAAGGCGTAGATTTGGTCCTTGCTGTCGGCCGCGACGGAGGCGACGTCGGTGAGCTGCCGGCCGTCCGGCAGCTTCGTCCAATTGACACGATGGAGATATCCGCTCACAGACCGAAGGGATAAGTATCCGCGGCGGCTCCCGATACCGGGGCCTCTAGCGGCGTCACAGCGTGCGTCTCTTCGAACCAGACCATGGCATCGAACTGGTCCGGCAGTGCTGCCTCAAAATAGTGACTGAACAGCTCGGTCTCCGGCCGGTAGACCACGCCGATGGCTCGTTCCAGGCGCGGTCCGGTCAGTGCTTCCCGCAGGCCGCGTCGGGTGCCCGGTCGGAGGTCAGTCAGGGAGCGCGCAACGCCGGTGTGCCGAAACAGATACTCGTAGGAATCCTCACGCGCCGGCCGCACTGATTTGATCTCCATCGCCCCGCCCCAGTCGCTGGCAGCGGCAACGGTCCCGCGATCGGTTCCGAAACCGATCAGGGCCGCGTCTTCGCCATGGGCGTTGCGCACGAGCTCTCCAATGTTGAACTCGCCCGCCCAGCCCATCGCGGTGGCCGACGCATTACCGACATGGGAGTTATGCGCCCACACCACCGCCTTGGCGCCGCACCCACGCCGTTGCATCACATATTGCAGCGTGTCGAACATGTGCCGATCACGCAAATTCCAGGACTCCGTCGAGCCACGGTACATGATGCGATAATAACGCTCCGCCGCGCGTACGATGCGCGCATTCTGCGTCGCATTGAAGAATGCCTCCCCTTCCCCTGCACCATCGGCAAGCCGCCTCTCCAGGAGCTCGCGCAATTGCTCGGCAACGGCATTCTCGCAATCGTCGCGACCGGCGAGAACGGCGGCCCCGTAGGCGGCCGGGTCGGACTGCCAGGGAGTGAGACAGCCGTAGCGTTGCCGCGCCGCGCGGGCGCGTTCAGGATCGACCTTCTCAAGATAATCGATCACGGCGGCGATGGACCGACCGAGACTGTAAACGTCGAGCCCGCGGAACTCGACCCGCTTGTCCGGTGCACTCGCTTGATTATGCACATGCAGATAATTGGCGAATTCGCGCACCTCGACGTTGCGCCACATCCAGGTCGGAAAGCGCTGGAATGGGAGCTCGGCATCGGGCGCGGCGGGTAACTGACGGACGTGACGGTCGATCGCGGCTGCGTCGGGCCAGTCGGCCTCGACCGCCACGATGTTGAAACCGTGCCGCTCGATCAAGTGCCGCGTGATGGTCGCGCGCGCCTGATAAAATTCCGACGTCCCGTGGGTGGATTCGCCTAGCAACACGATCTTGGAGTCGGCGAAGCGCGCAAAGAAGGCGCCGAATTCATCGCGCTCCGGCGGGGGCAAGTGCTCGCCGGCATCGCGCAACCGGGAGATGAGTTCGCGATTGAACTCATGGTGAACGCGCTCGGCTTCGCGCGAGAGGGCCATGGGAATCCCTCCATTGGGTGGCTGGCCACATCGTCGATGTGGATCGCATACCGCAGGCAAAGACGACGGCGAGCCGCTCGGTCCAGCGGAAACTCGGGCCGCGATGGACTGTTCCCAACGGTCCATGGAAACCTTTGCGCCGACCTTTTGTTGGGGATACGACGGTTCGCGTGGTCATGTCGGAAGGGGCTGGCTTTTGCTTGAAGACGCTCAAGCTGCAGCGCAGATCATGACCAAGCACCTCTTGCGACGTTCTGCCGTCCTCGATCGCGACAAGCCGCTGGCCGGGCTGTGGCCCCTCGACATTTGGACGTTCGCCCGCGCCAGCATCCTAGTGGCAAGGTTCGAAGCGCGGCCGGCGAGACAGGTGCAACACACAATGGGAACACGAATGAAAATCGAAATAGCGTTTCGAGCACTGACCTTGCGTTACCATCGAGCATCGGCCAATTGCGGCGCAGCCGTGGCGGCACTAGCGACAATCAGCGCGGCCGTTGCCCAGCCGATCTCCACGCACCAAGGCTCCAATCCCGCAGTCAGCCCCGAGGGCGCGCTTCACTTAATTCGAGATGCCGCAACGCCCAATGGGCCAAATAGCCTTGCCGACGTCGCTGAGAGAGTTCAACCCGCTGTTATCGGCGTCATCTCTCGATCTGCCGGATCCAAGCAACTGATGCCAGGCCCACCGTTCGACGATGTACCCGACGAGGACGCTCCCGAAGACCATCCCGGCAAGGGATCTCCTGGACCGAATGGCCTGGACCCGAGAAATGGCTCGAATGCGCGCCAATCGATCGCGATGGGATCAGGATTTTTCATCTCTCCGGACGGTTACGCCGTGACCAACAGCCACGTCGTGGGGGACAACGACACGGCTGCGATCCTCACGAGCGACAAGAAGACCTACCCAGCAAAGGTGGTAGGACGGGATTCACTCAGCGACCTTGCCTTGATCAAGGTCGACGGACGAACGGACTTTGGCTACGTGAAAATGGCGGAACAATCGCCACGCGTCGGCGACTGGGTACTCACCGTTGGCAATCCATTCGGGCTTGGAGGTACGGTCACGGCGGGGATTGTCTCGGCTCGCGACCGCGAAATCGAAAATGGTCCGAGCGAGGGTTTCATTCAGATCGATGCACCGATCAACAGCGGAGATTCCGGCGGACCAAGCCTTAACACCAACGGCGATGTCATCGGTGTGAACAGCATGATCTTTTCGCTGTCCGGTGGATGGTCCGGGGTTGCCTTCGCGATCCCTGCCGACACCGTCCGATCAGTGATCCCCCAATTGAGGGAAAAAGGCACCGTAACGCGGGGGTCGATGGGTGCCGAAGTCCAATCAGTGACTCCCGAGATTGCCGATAGTCTCGGTGCCGACAACCTTCATGGTGCGATCATCGCCAACGTTCAACAGAATGGTCCCGCGGCGAAGGCCGGTTTGCGAAGCGGCGACGTAGTTACGTCCGTGGACGGAGAGTCGATCAAGAGCGCCACTGAATTGACGAAGAAAGTTCACGCGATGGCGCCCGGCTCTACAATTCAGCTCGCGATGGTTCGCGCCGGGAACCAAAGCTCATTGAACGTGACGCTGGGTCAGCTCCCGCATGAGCCTCAGCAGTCCCAGTCAGGCAAGGCGAAGTAGTCCAACATCGTGTCTTCGGAGGCGAAAGACTCACCTCGTTGGCAGATCATGTGACGAGGAACCGGCTGCGGCAGTCGAGGTTCACAACGAATGCCGCGTCGAGCATCATAGCCACTCAGGTATTCCAAACGGAACGAGCTTGCGCGCATGAAATCGGCGGCCCATCCGAGGGATATACCTAATGAGCATGAGGCGCAAAGAACTAACGTTTTCCTCCAGCAGCGATACATGCGCAGCCTGGCTATACCCGGCCGCCGTTGACGAGGGTGCAAGGCCAATCATCGTGATGGCTCACGGACTGACCGGTACACGCCGAGACCGTCTCGGCGCGTTCGCGGACCGGTTCGCGGCCGCAGGTATTGCGGCGCTCGTCTTTGACTACCGCGGCTTTGGCGACAGCACGGGTGAGCCGGACCTATACGAACCTTCTCGTCAATTGGACGACTGGCGCGCTGCCATCGCATTTGCCCGTTCTCTGCCCGGTGTCGATGCCGAACGCGTGGCGACGCTCGGCTCCTCGTCCGGCGGGGGTCACGCGCTTGCCGCGGCAGCGGCGGATCGCAAGATAGCCGCGGCCATCAGTCAGGTCCCGATGCTCGACAGAGAAACCCAATCCTACATCAGACCTCAGCACGTCCTTGAGGCGATAAAGGCAGCGGCGGCCGAAGGGCGCTATTTGCCTGCCGTTGGTCAGCCCAATGAGGCGGCACTGATTTACGCGCCGGGAGCCGAGGTCGGCTGGCGTCGTGTCGTTGCAATCGGCGACGAATCCCGATGGCGGAACCGCGTCTCGGCGGCGTGGCTGCTGGGTCCACCATATAGGCCGATCCAACACAGCGCCTCGCTTCATTGCCCCTGGCTGGTTTGCGTCGCCGCAGACGATCAGGTTGCCAAGCCGGGGCCTGCAATCGAGGCGGCGCGCGGGGCCCCGAAAGGTGAGCTCCGCATTTATCCGGGCATCGATCATTTCGATATTTACGATGGGCCGCCTCACGAGGCGGTGGTCGCTGACGAGGTCGAATTTCTTCAACGCCACCTTCTGGGCCGGAACCTGAGCGGAAACACCTACGCCGATGCGGAGTTTTCGCGGATCGGTCTACCGGAACGGCAGAAACCTTTGCCTTGACCTGTCGTTGGGCAGAAGACGGCAATCCCTTGTTCAGGAGAACGCCCATGCAAGTCCAGCAGATCATGCAGCGAAACGTAGCAATCGCAGATCCCAACATGACGGTTCGAGACATCGCACGCCGGATGCGCGCCGACAACATTGGTTCATTGCCGGTCGGCGAGCATGATCGCCTGATCGGGATGGTGACGGACCGTGACATCGTCATGCGCGGCGTCGCAACCGATCGTGCGCCCGGGAACATCGCAGTGCGCGAGGTGATGTCGGAGGGAATCAGCTACTGCTTCGAAGATGATGACGCCCAAGCTGCCGCGCAAATCATGGCAAAGCACCAGGTGAGGCGGCTTCCTGTCCTCAATCGCGACAAGCGGCTGGTCGGAGTGGTCGCACTTGCCGATCTCGGCCGCTGCGAAGTTGGCGCCGCACGGGATGCTCTGCAAGGTATCTCGGAGGCGACCGACCAGGAACGTCGCCAGATGCACAGCAACTAGCAAAGCAGGAGGCCGCAATGGCATTCAGCTTGACGAGCCCTGCGTTCCGCGACGGCGAACGCATACCGGCCAGATATACTGCGGATGGCGAGAACTTCTCTCCGCCCCTGCAATGGTCAGATCCACCGCCGGGCACCAAGAGCTTCGCACTCGTCGTCGAAGATCCGGATGCACCGTCGGGTACTTTCCGCCATTGGGGACTCTATAACATCATGGGCGAGCGTACCGTCCTGCCGGAAGGTGTTGGCGGCGGTAGGGCGAAAATGGAGGACATCGGCAAAAACATCGGCAAGGGTATCAACGATTTCGGCGAGCCAAACTACCAGGGACCTGCACCGCCCAGAGGTCACGGGACGCATCACTATCATTTCAAGCTTGCGGCGCTCGATGTCGAAGCGCTCTCGCCGGCACCCAAGCTCGCGGTCGGCGATATCTGGAAGGCAGCCCAGACGCACCTGCTCGGACAGGCCGAGCTCGTTGGCACCTACAGCCGCTGAGCCTTGGCCAGTCTCACGCCAATGCAGGAACCTGAAACATTAAAAATAGCCGCCGTCCGGAACGTCCACGGAAGTCATCAGTTGGTAATTCGGTGAGCGATCGATGGAATGGCGAGACCAGAGCGAAAGCTACGGATAGACCAAACCAAAGATTCGTTCACAAGCCCCGTCAGGTTACTTCGGTAACCGGCGGGGTCTTTTTTTGATCGGCGGCTCCCGGGCGAAATGCAGCGACCGAAGCGACTGTTCCAGTCAGGCCGCAAGAGCGTCGGAGTTGACTTCCCTCTTCGCAAGCGCATCCGCCAGACTGTTCCTCCGGCCGAACTGCCAAGAACATTTGAGCTTGAAGTCGATTAGGACGGAGGAGAATTAGGAACACCGAGACGGAGCAGCGCTTGCAGCATCGGGCGGGGCTTGCGAGGCGATATCGCCATGAACTATCTCGAAAACGTTCCCTTCGACAATGTCCAGGACCATCTCGGTGACCGTGGCTACTTCGTGGCTCCGCTCGACGACCTCATCACATGGGCGCGATCGGGTTCTCTGATGTGGATGACATTTGGGCTTGCGTGCTGTGCGATCGAGCAGATGCAGGTATCGATGCCGCGGTACGACATTGAACGATTTGGTGCCGCTCCGCGCGCATCGCCAAGGCAGTCTGACGTCATGATCGTCTCGGGCACGCTCTGCAACAAAATGGCGCCAGCCCTGCGCAAGGTCTATGACCAGATGCCGGAGCCGCGCTACGTCATCTCGATGGGATCGTGCGCCAACGGGGGCGGCTACTATCACTATTCGTACTCGGTCGTGCGCGGCTGCGACCGTATCGTGCCCGTTGACATCTATGTGCCCGGCTGCCCTCCGACGGCTGAAGCCCTGCTCTACGGACTCGTGCTCCTTCAGAAGAAGATTCGGCGAACCGGAACGATCGAGCGGTGACTCGACGAGGACCGAACCGGATGAGTCCGGCATGTCACTTCAGCAGGCGCGTCCGCACATTCAGAAAATATTCCTTGCAGCCCCCATCTAGCCCCGCCGGAAGGATAGCTCGCGAGATGCGTTCGAAGCACAGCACAACCAAATGTGAATCGCTGAATGGCTGTTCCCTTGCGAACCATCCTGGAGTGGTGGTGTTGGCGGAGAAGATCCTGATAGGCGGAGCCAATCATGAAGCATGCCACACGGATTTATCGCTTCGACCATTCGAAGCGCGGGGATGCCGAACAGCTCGCTCGCATGCACGAAATGGCTAGGCAAGCCGCCGAGGTGCTGCGTCGACCCATCCCGGACACATTTCTGGGCCGCTGAACGTTCGAACCATTCCCGAATGAAGAGAAACGCGCTTGACGCGTGGGCACACTCTGGCGTCGTGCATCGCCTCAGGAGCTCGCTGACCCATTTTGGAGCCACCGACCTGCCCGAATTGCAGGATCGAGATCAGGTGGTACGTGTCAAGATTGGTTTGACGGGCAGCGGGTCGCAAGGATCGTCCATTGCGCCACGGGCGGCTTGACGACGGGTTGGCATGGCCCGTCAGAACCTTGCGAAGAACCGCAGGCTTCACATCTTCGACTCTGGCTGAGCCTTTTTGGAACGTATCCGCGGACGCTCCATTGCCTTCGCAAACCAGCGATGGAGTGATCCCATGAGCGCCACAGGTCTCGATGTATTCGACAGAACGATCCACCTGACGAACGTCTGGCTGGATGAGATCATGACGACACTGCCGCGCGACAGGCAATTGGCGTGGCACGCCTTGGGGGCGGTACTACGGACCGTGCGCGATCGCGTTCCGCTCAACCTCGCCGTTCACCTTGGCGCGCAACTACCGCTCTTGGTGCGCGGCAGTTATTTCGAACAGTGGCGTCCGAGCGACACGCCACAGACCTGGAGGTCGGCGGATGAATTTATTGCGCTCGTATCGGCACAGATGAAGTCGGTGAAACCGGTCGATACCGTCGAAGCGGCGCGTGCAGTGTTCCGCGTGCTAAGTCACCATGTCGATCCCAATCAGATAGAGAAGGTGCGACACTCGCTGCCCGAGGAGATCCGATCATTGTGGCCGACGCAAAGGTCGTCAGCAGCCTGAACGAGGAAACTCCGCCACTCCCCTGCGCTCCACTCGATTGCGGAGAGCAGCATGCGCGTCGCATCGAAGGAATTGAGTGCGTAGTTGCCGATCGGCCCATAGTGTTGCTGATAGCGATCGGCGACGCTTTGCGAACCGTGAATTCGTCCGATCTCGGACGTCGCGGACAGCACCAGGAGCGTCACTTGCTTCCTGGTGTGGGTCACTTCGTCCCTCGCGAAGCACCGAAGGCGTCCGTGGATGCGATCAAGAACATCGTCTACGGAAGCAGCACCGCCTAGGAGACACCCTCGATAACGGAACACGAGCCCTTTCGGAGAAGCATCAGTTGGGGCGCCCCTGCCGTTCCGCCACTATAAACACCGGTACAGAGGCGAGCTGCATCACGATCGAGAACGTGATCAATCCGGCTCGGGAGTTTTCGTACAGCAGGCCGGTCGCGATACTGCCGACGAGCCACCCAACGCCGTAGCCCGCATAGTACAGCCCGAACGCGAAGTTTCGCTTTCCTTCGGGAAGCACCTCGGCAACGAGCGCCTTGAGCAGCGTGTCCTGAATCGCATAGCCGGCGCCCCAGAGCAGCATGCCGAACAGCACCAGCCAGAAGCCACCCAAGAACACGAAGGGCGAGAACGCGGCCGCGATGCACACCGCGACGATCACGATGGGAAGCCCGATGCGATCGTAGATCTTTCCGAAGGCCAGGTTCGCAAGAACGCCGAATGCCGTCGAGATCGCAAGCATCACGGGGATCCACTGCTCGGAGGCAATCTTCGCCTTGGCTAGATGGTAGGAGATCAGTTCGAAGCTCATCAACCCGGACGCAAACAGCGCGCCGGCCAGCATGTGCAGCCAATAGGCTTTGGAGAAGTCTCTAGCCGGTGCCGTGCGGCCCTGTTCCAGATGCGACGGTGTCGGGAAGTTCACCCGGGCGACCACCAGCGTGATGAGCGCCGCCGCCGCCGAGATCGTCAGAAAGGCGTACCCCGTCCTGAAATCGCCCTTCAGCAGAAGCACCAGCGCAACGATAAGCGGCCCTAAGGTCGCGCCGATCTCGTCGAGCGCGGTGTTCAGCGCGTAGACCCAGCCTTTGCCGAGCTCACCCGTCGTGTAGGAGAGCATGGCTTCGATCGTCGGCTTCCGCAGCGCCCGCCCTATCCGCTCGGCGAGAACCAGAGCGGCGGCCAACTGCCAGCTCCCGGCGAGCGCCATTGCCGGCACCGCGAGGAGGTTGATCACGTAGCCGACGAAGGTGATCAGCCAATAGCGGCCAGTGCGGTCCGCTGCGTAGCCGGCGGGCAGACGCAAGGCATAACCGAGAAACTCACCCAGCCCGGCCGTGACGCTGACGACGGCTGCACTCGCACCCAGCGTCGCCATGAAGGGCCCGTTAATGCTGGCGCCGCCTTCGTAGGTGATGTCCCCAAACAGGTTGACAACACCCGTCGTCATCACGAAGAGAAACGCGGGCGAGCCGCCACCAGCCTTTCGGGACTGCGCCATCCGCTACTCTCCGCCCGATCTCGGCGCCTAGCGGGCCAAAGCGAAGAAGAATGCCGCCAGCACCAGGGCACCGATGAGCCCGGCCAAGAAGATCGCTCTTCTCGCCGGCGTGCGAAGAATGATCTCTCCGCCCCTTGCCTTCTCTGCCGGATAGGGTTCCTTGGGCGGAGGGGGCGGCTCTGCTGGGCCTTCACGAACCATACCAAAACAACGCCCAGGCGGGACTTTGTTCCAGAACGGCATCCTCAATCTACGATCGCCGACGGGTCAGGATGAACTCTTGGATCAGAACGTTTATTCCGGGGGGAAGAGCGTCCCACCTCGCGGCCGGCGCGTGGGTGCATCATGCCGGAATACGGCAGGCTGCTTGGTCAGACTTGCCGAGCGCCTTCAGGATAAAACGAATCTGGCCGCGCATGTCTGCCTCCGTGTCTCCGCGTTGTTGAACACAATGCTCGATCAGAATCGGATGGAAGAATGGCATGAACGCCAACCTGACCGCTCGTGCCGCTTCCGCGGCGTCTTCGACCTGGAATTCACCGGATTCGATGCCCTCGCGTATGATCGCCTCCACGATCGCTACTATCCGCTCAATATGCGCTTTGGCGATCGCCCAGTTCTCCCGCGTGGCAGTAGCAATCAGGTCATGCATGTACCTTTCCTTGACCAGCGTCATCTTGGTATGGCTGTGAATGGCGGTCAGGAGTTGGTCGAGTTTCTCCGTGGCGGGCCCGTTCGTGCGGGCGATCGCAAAGGCAATTTCGGCGATCTCGTTCACAAGCCGGCCGCAGATGGACTCGTTGATCGCATTCCTGGAAGGAAAGAAACGGTAGACATTCGCCGGGCTCATGCCGAGTTTGGCGGCGATGTCGGCCACTGACGTCCTGTGGTAACCGACGCTGCGAAAGCGCTCCTCGGCCACCTCCAGAATGCGCGCGCGCGCCTCGTCTGAATCATTCCCCGTTCGGATCGGACGATTCATGGATCTGACGGAGCCCTACTCGGCCGCCAATGCTGGTCGCAATTCCGGCTTCTCCCGCGAAACCTCGTGGATGTCATCTGCGGTCGGCTTGATCCGAAACCAGGCGGCATAAAGCGCAGGAAGGAACAGCAGAATCAGGACCGTTCCGACCGCCGTGCCGCCGATCAGCGTATAGGCCATCGATCCCCAGAAGACTGAGTGCGTTAGAGGGATGAAGGCCAGCACCGCAGCAAGCGCGGTCAGGATCACCGGCCTCGTACGTTGCACCGTGGCCTCGATGACGGCGTGATAGTCATCAAGGCCGGCAGCGCGGTTCTCCTTGATTTGTTCGGTCAGGATCAGAGTATTGCGCATCAGGATGCCGGCCAGTCCTATCAGGCCCAGAATCGCGTTGAATCCGAACGGCTGATTGAAGGTGAGCAACATCGGCACGACGCCGACCAAGCCCAGCGGGGCCGTCAGCATGACCATCGCCATCGTCGAGAACGATCGCACCTGGAGCATGACGACGATCAACATGGCGGCTATCATGGCGGGAAAGATCGTCGCCAGCGCGTCATTGGCCTTAGTTGCCTCCTCGATCGATCCGCCCAACTCGATACGATAACCGGCCGGAAGGGATGCGATCAGCGGTTGAAGGGCCGTCTTGATCTCCTTGGAGACCTCCGGGGGTTGGGTCGCCTCATTGATGTCCGAGCGGATCGTGACGACTGGTGTGCGATCACGGCGCTTGAGAATCGGCTCTTCAAGTCGGACTTCCGAGTGGCCGACCTGGTCGAGCGGGATCGAGCGGCCGTCCCGGCTCATCAACGAGAAATCCGCCAGACGCGCCGGATCCAGCCGCTCGCCGCCGGCGCTGCGCGCCACGATGGGGACATTGCGGATATCCTCGCGGACCTGCGTAACCGTGATGCCCGTGAGCAGGAACTGGAGCTGCCGGCCCACCTCAGCTGGCGAAAGACCGATGAGATTCAGTCGATCCTGATCCGGGATGAAGCGGAGCACGGGCGTGCGATTGCCCCAGTCGCGATTGGCCTGCCGTACGTCGGGAACGCCACGCATGACACCGAGGGCCTTTTGAGAAATATCGTACAATTGCGCCGGATCAGGCCCCATCACCCGAAACTCCACCGGGAAAGGCGTATATGGTCCGAAAACGAGCTGGGTGACGCGCACATTGGCCTCAGCTGCAAGGCCCTGTGAAACCGCTTCTCGGAGCCGGTGCTTCAAAGCCTCACGGGCCTCTGCGTCCGGTGTCAGTACGACGATCTTGGCAAAGGCTGGATCGGGCAGCTCCGGCGCCATCGCGAAGAAGAAGCGCGGCGCTCCCTGACCGACATAGCTCGTGACGATCTTGGCCTCCGACTGGTGGTCAAGCCAGTGTTCGAGCTTCTCGACCGTGGCCGTCGTCGTCTCGATGCTGGTACCTTCCGGCAGACGGACCTCCACCAGCACTTCCGGGCGGTCGGAGGTCGGGAAGAACTGCTGTTTGACGGCGCCCATGCCGGCCCCGGCAAGCGCGAAAGCGACCGCGACGATGGCGCTGGTCACGAACTTATGGCGTACCGCGAGGGTGATGAGCGCTCGCAGGCGCCGATAGTTCGGTGTGTCGTAGATCGCTTGGTGACCGCCTGCGACGGGCTTAATCGCGGGCAGCATCCTGACGCCAAGATAGGGCGTGAAGACCACCGCGACGATCCAGGAGACGATGAGGGCAAAGCCCACCACCCAGAAGATGTTGCCGGCGTATTCGCCAGCCGTCGAGCGGGCGAAGCCCACCGGCAGAAACCCGGCGACCGTTACGAGTGTTCCGGACAGCATCGGCGCCGCCGTGTGACTCCACGCATAAGCCGCCGCCGATAGGCGATCCATGCCCTCTTCCATTTTCACCACCATCACCTCGATGGCGATGATGGCATCGTCGACGAGAAGGCCGAGCGCCAGGATGAGAGCGCCGAGCGTGATCCGGTCGAAGAACCGACCGGTCTCCAACATGATGAGAAACACGACGGCAAGCGTCAAAGGGACGGCAGCCGCGACAACGATGCCAACGCGCCAGCCAAGGCTGAGCAGGCTCACCAGCAGCACCACGCCGAGCGCCATCGCGAACTTCATCATGAATTCGTCAACGGCCGAGGTGATGTTGACGGCCTGGTCGCTGACCTTGGCCAGCGTCATCCCGAGTGGGAGCGTGCGAGAGATAGCTGCGGACCTCGCTTCCAGCGCCTTGCCGAGCGCGAGGCCATCCCAACCCTCTTGCATGACCGCAGCGAGCATCACAGCGGGCTCGCCTTGGTGTCGGATCAGGTAGGTGGGAGGATCCTCGTAACCGCGGCGGACTTCCGCGATGTCGGAGAGTTTCAGCGTCCGCCCCGCAGCGACGATCGGGGTGTCGGCGATCGCCTGAACGCTATCATAAGCGCCATCGACCCGGATGAAGACCTGCGGACCCTTGGTGTCGATCGAGCCTGCCGGTGTGACCGTGTTCTGCCGCTGCAAGGCGGCAACAATATCTTGTGCCGATACGCCGAGGGTCGTCAGTTTGGCATAGGAAAACTCGATGAATATCTGTTCGGGACGCTCACCGAGGATATTGATCTTCTTCACGCCGGGCACGTGCAGGAGATCCTGACGAATGGTCTCGGCTTGCCTTGCGAGCTCGCGCATCGGCATGCCCTTGGCCTCGAGGGCATAAAGGGCGAAGCTCACGTCCGAATATTCGTCGTTGACGAAGGGGCCGAGCACGCCAGAGGGCAGCTTGCGGGCTTCATCGCCTAGCTTCTTGCGGGCCTGATAAAACTCCTCCTGCACGCTCGATGGCGGCGTGCTGTCCTTCAACGTCACCGTCATGTACGCATAACCGGGCCGCGTGGTCGTCTCCACCCGGTCGTACCAGGTGAGCTCCTGAATCCGCTTCTCCAGGGGTTCGGCGACCTGATCCTGCATCTCGCGTGCCGTCGCGCCCGGCCATACCGTGGTCACCGTCAGCGTCTTGATGGTGAAGGACGGGTCCTCGGCCCGCCCGAGCATGACGAAGGCGTAGGCGCCCGCGGCCGCCAGCAGGAGGATGAAGAAGAGGGTTACGGCCCGCTCGCGGACGGCCAGCGCGGAAAGATTGAAGCTCATCAGTTGCTCCTGCTTTCAGAGGCAGTCCTGACGCGCGCGCCCTCGTGCAGGAGGTGAGCACCGAGGGAAACAATTTGGTCACCGGAATTCGATCCAGAAATAACGGCTGTTTCGCTGGTCACTCGCAGGAGCTTGATGGACTGAAAGCGTACGGTCGAGCTGGCGCTGTCGAACACCCAGACGCCTGTCATTCTGCCGTTATCGAGCACGGCTCCCAGCGGGACCTGGACCTCCGGCTTAGCCTCCTGGCTCGCAAGCCGAATAGTGACCGTCGCCCCAAGCGGTGCGGCCGCAGCTTCACCGTCGAGCACATAGCGGGCCTCGTAGGTGCGGGTTTGGGCGTCGGCGGAATCGGACAACTGCCGGAGATGCGCCGCATAGCGTCGCCCATCGTTCCCATACAGGCTTGCCTCGGCGAGCGAGCCGATCGCCGGCCGGATCGTTTCGGGAAGCGTCACCACGGCTTCGCGAGGACCGGCCTGTGCAAGCCGAACCACGGTCTGGCCGGCGGAGACCACTTGTCCGGGCTCGCCAAGCGTTTGGGTGACCGTTCCGTCCGCATCCGCCACCAGGACGGAGTAAGTTGCTTGGTTCTCGGCGACCCCTGCTTCGGCTTCCGCCGATGCGAGCTGCGCTTTGGCTGTATCCGACGCGGCCTTCGCCTGCTCGTATCGCTGCCGGGACGTCCACCCGTCGTTGACGAGGTTGGCGTATCGCCGCTCATCCGCATCCGTCTGAACGACCGTCGCGCGCGCTGCGGCGACTGCGTTGCGCTTCGCCGTAAGCGCAAGGCGCAGGTCCGTTTCGTCAATCCGCATCAGCGGCTGCCCGGACTTGACCTGCTCACCGACATTCACGAGCCGTTCGACAATCTTACCGGCGACGCGAAAGCCGAGGTTGCTTTCCACCTTCGCGCCGATGGTACCAGTGAACCCGCGCTCGGATCCGCCCACCCGCGCGGCCGTGATCAGCCTGACCATCGGCGGCTCCTGCCTCGGGTCGCCCACGGCAGAGGCTTCTTTAGCTGGAATGGCGAGAGCAACGAATGTGGCCACCCCCGCCGGGATCAAAATACCGGCCAAGACCGCAAAACCCCGCATCTTCATGTCCGTCTCCCAGATTTAGATTTCGTTCGAACTCTATATTCCATTTAGATGTCGTTTGCAATCTAAAACGGAGGAGCAACGAAAGTGTGATTTCAGGCCTCAAGCGAGATTGGAGGGCGGTCTCCCCCCAAAAGAGCGCACTTGGGGCCCTTGATAGATTGCGCTCGGCTTCTATCTGACATATTAGAGTTCGAATGTAATCTAAAAATGGAGGATGCTGATGCGAGTAAGTCGCGTTCAGGCTGCGGAGAACCGCCAAACCGTGATCAATGTGGCAAGCCGCCTCTTCAGGGAGCGCGGCTTTGATGGCATCGGGCTCAAGGATCTGATGGAGGCGGCCGGGCTAACCCAGGGCGCCTTCTACAAGCAATTCGCGTCAAAAGAGGATTTGGCGATAGAAGCGTCCAGGCGCGCGTTGGAAAGTGCGTCCCATCGATGGTCGGACGCGGCCGAGCAGAATCCGGACGATCCGCTTGGCGCGGTGATTGCGTTCTACCTCAGCGGCGACCATCGCGAAGAAAGGATGGACGGCTGCCCGATCGTGGCGCTCGGCTCAGATGCTGCCCGACAGGGCCCCGACGTGAAGGCGGCCTTCGAAGCGGGAATCAAGGCGCATCTCGACGTGCTCGGCCGCTTCATTGCCGAGACCGGCGGCGAGGCGTCCCGCGGCAAGGCCATGGCCATTCTCTCAACCATGGTCGGCGCGGTGATGCTATCGCGCGTCGTCAACGACCCTGATCTGGCTCAGGCGCTTTTGGATGCAGCGGTCGAACAGGTTCGCGACGCCGCTGCCGTTTGAAAGATCACCCCTTAAAGCACAGAGAGATCGAATGCTTAGCCCGAGTGACATCAAGCCAAGTCTGCTCAAGATATCCGACACGCTGAGCGTACGTTTTCAAAAGACCGGCAACGGGCCTCCGCTGCTCCTCATACATACGATCCGGACGCAGCTCGAATATTTCCGCAGTCTTGCCCCCCTTCTCGCCGGATCGCACACGGTGTACGCCATTGACCTTCCAGGCCATGGACACTCACCAATAGATTCAACTGCGAGCTTTGACGAACCCTACTTCAGGCGGGCTGTCATTGGCTTCATCGGCGAGCTCGATCTCTCGAACGTCACGATCGTGGGCGAGTCGATCGGCGGGGCACTGGCCCTCACGGTGGCGGCGTCGCTTCCACAGCGCGTGAAGCGGGTCTATGCGATCAACCCTTACGACTACGAGACCCGCTACGGGGACGGGATTCGACGCGGCAACTGGCTCGCGAATTTCATCATCGGAAGTTTGCAGATCCCGGTGCTCGGCGCGGTGAATGCGTCGCTCGAAAACAAGATGATCCTCGGCAAGATCATGGGCGGGGGATATCACGATCCCCGCAGGCTGCCGGCCGATCTGCTCGCCGAGTTCGACGAAGTCGCCCACCGTCCGGGATACAAGCGGATCGCACGCAAGGTGCTGGCTGGTTGGCGATCCTGGAGCAAGGCCCGCGACTACTATCGGCAGATCTCGGCTCCGGTGACGCTCATTTATGGCGACAGCGACTGGTCTCGGCCGAATGAGCGCGAACGCACGCGGTCGCTGATCCCTGCTGCGCAGATGGTGGCGCTCAAGAATACCGGCCACTTCTCAGCTGTTGAGAATCCGTCGGAACTGGCTCGCGTAATATTGGGGCAGATTGATCGCGATGATGTGCGTGGTTAACAAGCACAATTTCGCTACTTATCGGCTGGCGGAGCGGGTGCGGACCTGGCGCCGCATCGAAATGCGGTGAGTGCGGCCCTCGAACAGCGTCACGCCGGCGTTCGCAAGCTTTGGCACGAAATACTCGGAAGCATCGGCATCCACGCACCCCGAATCGAATGATTGGAAGCCTTGATGCAGATCAAGGGAGAGCAATCGTCGAGCTCCAACATCCGCGCATTGCCGCCCTTCTACCCATCGTCGGCCGACCGGGAGTTTCAATCATGAAGGCCGTTTCCGTCGAAGAAGCCGTTGCGATGATCCCGGCGGGCGCCAGCGTCATGATTGGCGGATTCATGGGAGTCGGGACTCCGGAGCGGCTGCTCGACGAAGTCGTTCGCCAGAAGAAGGCAGGCCTGACTTTGATCTCGAACGACGCGGCGACGCCCGGCAAGGGCGTCGGCAAGCTGTTCGATCAGGCGTTGGTATCAAAGCTGACGGCAACGCATATCGGCCTCAATCCGAAGGCGCAGCAGCAAATGCTGGCCAACCAGATCGCCGTCGATCTCGTTCCGCAAGGCACGTTCGTCGAACGCATCCGGGCCGGCGGATGCGGCCTCGGCGGCGTGCTGACGCCCACGGGCGTCGGAACGCTGGTTGCCGAAGGCAAGCGTCAGATCGAAGTCGACGGCAAGCCATTCCTGCTGGAAACGGCGCTGCGGGCGCAATTCGCATTGGTGCACGCCTTCCTCGCCGATTATCTCGGCAACCTCGCCTACGCGCTCACTTCGCGCAATTTCAACCCGGTCATGGCGATGGCGGCGGACACCGTCATCGTGACGGCCGAGCACATTGTGCCCGTTGGCGTGATTGCGCCCGATCACGTCGTCACCCCCGCACCGCTCGTCGACTATCTCATCACCAACGGGTGACATCATGGATCCCCAGATCATCATCGCCCGGCGCGTCGCCAAGGAGTTGAGGAGCGGCAATCTCGTCAATCTCGGTATCGGCATTCCGACGCTGGTCGCGAACTACGTGCCGTCCGATCTGAAAGTCTTCTTCCAGTCGGAGAATGGATTGATCGGCACCGGGCCGATTCCAGAGCAGGGCATGGCCCATCCAACACTGACCGATGCCGGCGGGCGCCCGATCAGTGCGCTGCCGGGCGCCTCCACCTTCGATAGCGCAATGTCGTTCGGATTGATCCGCGGCGGCCACGTCGATGTCACCGTGCTCGGTGGCCTTCAGGTCGATGCACAAGGCCATCTGGCCAATTGGATGATCCCTGGCAAGATGGTGCCAGGCATGGGTGGCGCAATGGACCTCGTCAGCGGCGCCAAACGCGTGATCGTCGCCATGCAGCACGCGGCGAAGGGCAAGTCCAAGATCGTGGCAAAATGCTCCTTGCCGCTGACCTCGGCGCGTCCTGTGAGTTTGGTCGTGACCGACATGGCCGTGATTGGTTTCCCCGATGGCAAGGCCACGTTGCTCGAAACCGCGCCCGGCATGAGCGTCGGCGAGGTCTTGGCGCTAACGGAGGCCGAGCTCGCCATCCCCGACAGTGTTCCGGAAATGAGACTCTGAGCAGGTTAACTCATGCGGATATTCAGCGACTTCGACGAGATCAAATCTGCCGTCGGCTCCGAGATCGGTGCCAGCGACTGGATCGAGATCACGCAGGACCGCATCAACCAATTCGCCGAGGCGACCTGCGACGAGCAATGGATCCATGTCGACCAGGAGCGCGCGAAGCAAGAGATGCCCGGCGGCAAGACCATCGCCCACGGCCTGCTGTCACTGGCACTGGCCCCACTCTTCATCCGTTCGGTCATCGGCCTGACGGGCCTGCGCAACACGCTCAACTACGGCGCCGACCGGATCAGGTATCTTGCGCCGGTGCCGGCGGCCTCGAAACTGCGCGGCCGCGTCACGATTGCCGAAGCCGAGGACGTGCCGCCGGACGGGCTGCGCGTCAACTATCACCTCGTGATCGAGATCGAGGGCGGCAAGAAGCCTGCTTGCGTCGCCGAGTTGATCGCGCTGCACTATCGCTGAATAAAAAAGTCGAAAAACAACCCCATGCACAGTAGCCATGAGGTTGACGGCATTACGATTTCTTATTTTACGAAAGAAGTTGACCCGTCGGGCAACACAGTGGCAATATGCCATCGTCAGCCCATGGCTCAGACTGCCATGCCCGGCTTGGCAACGCGGCGGCGCGATCAATCGATGATGTGATAGCCGCCGTCGATGTAAAGCACACCACCGGTGATCAGCTTGGCGCCGTCGAGCGCCAGGAACGCTGTGGCATTGCCGACATCATCGATGCTGACGAGGCTGCGCGAGGGAGCTTTCGACTGCGCTTTGTCCATCAGCTCGTCGAATTCGGGAATGCCTGACGCTGCGCGCGTGGCGAGCGGTCCTGGCGAGATCGCGTGGACCCGGATGCCTTTCGGGCCTAATTCGGCGGCAGCGTAACGGACAGAGGCTTCGAGGGCTGCCTTCGCGACGCCCATGATGTTGTAGTTCTCCACCACCATCTGGCTGCCGTAATAGGTCATGGTGAACATCGTGCCGCCGTTCTTCATCAAGGGTTCGGCAAGATGTGCCATTCGCAGGAATGACCAGCAGGAGACGTCCATGGTCTTCAGGAAGCCATCACGGCCGACATCAACGACGCGGCCGTGCAGCGCCTCCTTCGGCGAGAAGGCGATGGAATGAAGCAGGAAATCGAGCTGCCCCCACTCCGATTTGATCCGCTCGAACACCGCTTCAGTCTGGCCTTCAACCATGACGTCGAGCGGCAGGAAGATCGGCGTCCCCAGTGCCTGCGCGAGCGGCTCGACGTGCTTCTTGGCGCGGTCGTTCAGATAAGTGACGGCGAGATCGGCGCCGAGTGCGCGAAACGCCTTGGCGCAGCCCCAGGCGATCGACTGGTCGTTGGCGATGCCGACGACGAGGCCTTTCTTCCCCTTCAGGGCGACTTTGCTGTCCGGATATACTGGAATCATGACACCCTCTCATGTCTGGGGTTGGGCGATTGGCCGTTCATCAGCAGCGACAACGTATGCCGCGCGATCATCAGCTCCTCGTCGGTCGGGATGACGTAGACCGGTATGCGACTGTTCTTCGTCGATATCAGCCGTGCGTGGCGGGCATTCGCGGCTGCATCAAGCGTGGCGCCAAGCCAGCCGAGGTGTGCCGCAACGCGGGCCCGAATGCCGCTCGAGTTCTCTCCGATGCCGGCGGTAAAGACGAACGCGTCAACACCTTGCAGCGCAGCGGCGAGCATCCCGGCGTTGAGGCCAATGCGATAGACGAAATAATCGACTGCCAGCTTCGCTTGCGGATCGGTGCTTGCCTCCAGCTCGCGCATGTCGTTGCTGACGCCGGACAGACCTTTCAATCCGCAATCGCGATAGAGGAAATCCTGCACCTTCGAGGCTGTCATGCCCTTCTCGGACATTAGATACAGCACGACGCCCGGATCGAGCTGGCCGGGGCGCGTGCCCATCGGCAGCCCGTCAAGCGCGGTGAATCCCATGGTGCTCTCGACGCTTTGTCCGCCCTTTATGGCGCACATCGATGCGCCGCTGCCGAGATGGGCGACGATCACGCGCCGTTCTGCGATCTCCGGTGCAGTCTGGGGTAGCGTTCTGGATATGTATTCATAGGAAAGCCCGTGGAAGCCATAGCGCCGCACGCCTTCGGCGTGGAGCTGGTGCGGAATGGCGTAATGATCGGCCAGCGGGCCGTGCGTGCGGTGAAACGCGGTATCGAAGCAGGCGACCTGCGGCACGGTCGGGAAATTGTCCAGGATCGAGCGGATCGGCGCCAGATTGTATGGCTGGTGCAGCGGCGCCAGGGCGACGAAGCGCTCCAGTCGCGCCACCACGCCATGATCGACCAGAACCGGCCGCTCATAGTCCGGTCCACCGTGCACTACGCGATGCCCGACCGCCATGGGATGGATACGAACTTCGTTCCGCAGCCATTCGCCTGCCAGGTTCATCGCCGCCGGAACGTCCGGAATGGCCTCGATCGGATAGGCCCGGTCGGCCATGGGATCGCTGCCCGCGCCGCTCGCCCGCAGGCGCGGGCGGCTGCCGATGCCGTCCACCTGCCCCTTGATCAACCGGCGAAGCGTGCCTTCCCCCTCGATCACGAAGACCTGGAACTTGACGCTCGAGGAGCCGGCGTTGACGACGAGGATGCTGTCCATGGCGGTCACGCCGCAATGGTCGGCGCCTTCTGGCGCCGGGCGTGAGCATAAAGTGCCGCGACCGCACAGGACGCCATCCGCGCCCGCGGACTGTCCGCACGCGAGGTCAGGACAACCGGCACGCGCGCGCCGAGCACAATGCCGGCGCCGTCGGCCTTGGCGAAATAGGCGAGATTCTTAGCGAGCATGTTGCCCGATTCAAGGTCAGGCACGACCAGGATCTGTGCCCGGCCGGCGACCTCGGATTTGATGCCCTTGATCCGCGCGGACTCCAGGTCGATCGCATTGTCGAACGCCAGCGGCCCGTCGAGCACGCCGCCGGTGATCTGTCCGCGGTCCGCCATCTTGCAGAGCGCCGCGGCCTCGATCGTGGATGGGATTTTCGATGTGACTGTTTCGACCGCAGAGAGGATGGCGACCCGCGGCGACTGGCCGAAGCCGGCCTGGTTGTAGAGGTCGATCGCATTCTGGATGATGTCCCGCTTGGCATCCAGATCGGGAAAGATGTTGATGGCGGCGTCAGTGACAAAGATGGTCTCGGCATAGGCCGGCACGTCCATGACGAAAACGTGGCTTATACGCCGATCCGTCCGCAAGCCTCCGGCCTTCGCGGTGACGGCCCGCATTAACTCATCGGTGTGCAGGCTGCCCTTCATCAGCAGTTCGCCGCGGGCGGCGTGGATCAATTCGACGCCCTTCGCCGCGGCATCGTCGCTGTGAGCGGCATCGACGATTTCATAGCCGGAAATGTCCAGTGCGAACCTGGCGGCCGTATCCCTGATCTTCCGTTCCGGCCCGACCAGCAGGGGCCGGATGATGCCGGCCGCCGCGCTGTCGACCGCGCCCCGCATCGATGTCTCGTCGCAGGGATGCACGACGACGGTCGGCGCCGGCGGGATCGCCTTGGCCGCGGCGATCAGGCGATCATACTTGCTGGGAGAGTGCGTGGCCGTCGCATCTAGTGGCATGATGTCGCTCCCGATCGTTGCAACTCGCGCTACGAGGCCCTCGCTTTCGGATCGAAAGGGGCAACGTTCGACGCCTTGTCGGCATCTTCCATTGTGTCGATGCCAAACAGGCCGGCGACCTGCCGCAGGCGGATTGCGCGCTCGCCCGTGACATCCTCACTGGCCGAAAGCACCTGCTCGATCGCCTCGAAAGCCCCGCGGCGACGATTCATGTCGTCAGGCAGCAGCTTCGGAATAGCGCCGAGCGCCCCGTCACGATCGAGCAGCAGCATGAAGAACTGCTCCCGCACCAGCATTTTGAATTCGGCAAGGCTCATGCGTGCGCCACCATGTTTGCGGCGAATCTGGCGCAAAGCCTCGATACTTCGTTCGTCGACCATCCCCCGCGCCGAGCCGACATAGAGCAAGGCGCGCAGCGCCGCTTCACGAAGGCCGCCCTCGCCGATCCGCGACTTCAGATTGTCGATGCGCTTTTCGAGCATGGCGCGATGCTCGACGGACATTTCACGCCGCCGGGATGGCACGGAAGTGGGATCAATTCCGACTGCGGCCTGCAGCGCCGGCGACCCGTAGACGCTGAGGAAGATCGCTTCGCTGAGCGCCTCCTGTGAATCGCGCCAGCTGTCCAGGGCATGCACGATCTGCTTCGACATCTGCTCCTGGAACGCCAGGAATGGATTGTCCCTCGCGACCGGCTTGCGCTCCTCGACGGCCTTCTCGGCCAACGATTTCACCATCGCCATATAGGGATTCCGGTTGCTGAAGAGCTCGTATTGCAGCCGCAGCGGGTGCATGTTGTGGGCCCATTCGGCCATCTGGGGCGTCACCATGGCCTTGATCCATGGCTGAAGAAATTTCTGGTACGCCGCCAGATTGATCTCCGAGACGCGTTTGGCCGTGGCAAAGCGCCGCTCGTCCTCGGGCGAGTTGCCCCCCATGGCGCGGATATCATCGAGGGTCCGCGCCTCGCAGCGCATTACCCACTGGCCGACCACCAGATCCGAACTCGCGGTGTCCTCGCCTTTCGCCTCGAAGGTGGCTTCATAGAGCCCGGGTGGAAGAACGTCGATCAGGTCGATGTTGCTGGAAAACTCGGCATGTTCCTTCTTGGCAACGCCACCGGAGACGAAAATACCGAGATGACCGATGCTCTTGTGCACGGTGTAGACGATGGTCTGCCCATAGGCCCTGATCTCGTCGACGTCGGCGTAGCAATCCAGGATCCAATGCAGTGCCTGTTGCGGTGGCGTGATGTTGTCGCCCTCCGAGCAGAACACCACGATCGGCGACCTGATGTTGCGGAGATCGACCTTGCGGCCGTCGGACAATTCGATGTTGCCTGCCGCAAGATTGTTGCCGACGAACAGCTCGTCGACGATGAACTGGATCTCCGCGGCGTTCAGATTGACGTGGCCGCCCCACCAACGCTCGAATTCGAGATAACGCTCTGCCTCGGTGTCGACCTTCGAATAGACGTTGTACTGCTTGGTCCACAGCGTGTTTGACGGGTTCTGGCTCTCAAAATTCTGCACTAGCCAGGCGCCGTCGAATTTGCCGGCGCCGAGATCGCTGGTGAGCGCCGTGAGCCAACTCCCGCCCAAGAGGCCTCCGGAGTAGCGCATTGGATATTTTCCGCGCACGCCGGCCCAATAGCTGAGCGGCGCACCGGCGATGATCAGCGGCCCGAACAGTTCTGGACGCAGCGAGGCCAGGATCATGACGGCCCATCCGGCCTGGCAATTGCCGATCACACAGGGCTTGCCGTCGGCATCCGGGTGAAGGCTCATGACCTTTTCGATGAATATGGCTTCTGCACGCGCGATACGCTCAATGGTCTGACCGGGCATCGGATCCGGCAGAAATCCGATGAAATAGCAGGGATGGCCTGCTTTCATTGCCACGCCGATCTCGCTGTCCGCCTTGAAGCCGCCGATGCCGGGGCCGTGGCCCGCGCGCGGATCGACCACAATGAAAGGCCGACGGTTCATGTCGATCTCGACATTGTCCGGCGGAACGATGCGCACCAGCACGTAATTGACCGGCTCGACGAGTTTGCGGCCGTCCATGATCAGTTCGGCCGCATATTGGAGAACATGCGGCGCCGTTTGCGCGAGGTGTTCCCTGTACTGATCACCGCGCCGGCGCATGATATCCAGGAACAGGACAGTGCGTTGTCCCGCATCGACCAAATATTCGATCGCCGAGGCGAACGGCCCCGACATTGGACCGCCCGGAATTTGCACCTTGTCTATTGACATGTTTTCGACCTCTTTGTCGGGTTCGACAATTGACGGCGCCGGGCAAGGACGAACGTTGATCTAGGTCAAGATGATCTGCACGCTCGAAGGACTCTTATCCTGCAATCGAGTTCATGAGACACGGCTCACTTGACGAGCTGATTTCGCCGGACGACATCGGCATGTCACAAATCGCAAGTTACAGCGCGCAAGCTGTACTGAAGGACGGAACTCCGGTCCAGATCCGCGCGCTTCGAGCGAGCGACGAGGCGGATATGCTCGCTGCCATCGAGCGCACCGGGCCGAGCTCGCTCCAGAGCCGGTTCTTCGTCATGAAGCGATACTTCTCGGAGAAGGAACGCGCCTTCTTCATGGACGTGGATTTCAGCAATCACGTTGCGCTGGCCGCCCTCGTCGAAGAACAGGGTCGTCTCACCATCATCGGCGGCGGGCGATATATCGTCACAGATCCCGGACGGGCCGAGATGGCCTTCGTAGTGGTGGATGCCTGGCAAGGCCGCGGGATCGGCTCCCTGCTGCTGCGGCACCTCATCGACATCGCGCAAGAGCATGGGATGCAAGAGCTTACGGCCGAGGTTCTGTCCGACAACGCGCCCATGCGCGGCGTGTTCGCGAAGTCAGGCTTCAAGCCTGCGAGAAGCGATGATCCGAGGACAGTACGCCTGACTCTCACTCTTGGATCCGCGCGCCCGGCTTGAGCTTCATCTCAAGGCGATCGTGATCTGACTGATATTGGCCGCCAGCTCGAGTCCCGCCTTCGGGCCCTGCAGCACCATCGTCACGCCCTTTTCGTTGCGAAGGTGAACGCCGCTGACGCCGCCGACCAGCGCAAAACCGCCACCGACGGAGCTGTAGGTCCCAGCGAAGTCACTGATCTCGCGGATGCCCGAGGCCCAGCCGTCGAGACGGCCGACCGTGGCGCCGACCGTGATGCCGAAACTCAGGCCGCTGATCTTGAACGGATAGGTCTTACCGCGGTACGTCAGCACGCCGTTGCCGGCGCCACCGCCGACGAGGAGACCGGCCTTGACGATCTTGGCACTGACGTGACCGGCCGCTTGCGCAAAAGATGGCGTCGCCGGCATGGTCAGCCCGAGTGCCAGCAGCAGGAGCGCGATCAGGCGAAATGCGCGCCGGTGCGCGCGCCGTTCACGGTTTTTGGGCATCGACCTTCTTCCAGGTCTCGTCGGGATCGAATAGCGTGATCCGCTCGGCGATGAAGGCCGTGCGCTTGCCGATATCCTTCTGGTAAACGGTGCCGGCATGGTTGACCAGAAACGTCATCACGCCCGAATTGCCGTACTCCGCCGGCCAGGCGATCAAGGCGAAGCCGCCGATCATCTTGCCCTTGACGACGTAGTTGAGCGCGCCGCCGGGTGCGTCCCGCCCCTGGCCTTTGAGGATGCGGAAGTAGTAGCCATGATAGGGCGCAGGTCCGACATCGCCCGCGCGATAGCCCTCCTTCGAGGCTTCGGCCGCCAGCGCGCCGAGCGGGCTCGGGTCGCTGTCGTCGCGCCAGAACAGGCCGTCCTTCTTGCCGGGCGATGAAACGATGCGCTGCGCATAGACGCCGGCGCCTTCGCCGCGGTCCTTGTCGGCATATTCGTTCTGCGCGTCGACAAAGGCGAGCGCGGTCTGGATTGCGTCGAGCTCGTTGCGGCCGATGCGACGGCGCAGCACCTCGATCCGTCCCTCGTCGGTGTCGAACTCCCAACCGCTCTTGGTGTTGACCAGCGGAATCGGGAACGGGAAATCGTCCGGCCCCAGCATCAGGGTCGCAGTCTTGTTGCCCTCGGCCTTGATGCCGTGCTTGGCGTCATACATCGACGAGAAGCGCTGGCGGATGTCGTTGTCAGCGATCTCGTCGCCGGACGAGACGATATCTTCGGCAGCGCGCCCAAGCACCTTCAGAATGTCGCTTGGTCCGCTCTTGACTGCGGCCGCAAGCGCAGCCGCCGCGTCCTCCGGCGTCTTGTAGGATTGCTGTGCCTGTGACGCAGAGCCAAGAAGCGCCAGCGCCATGATGCCCGGCAACACCGCGCGGCGGAACGATTTCAGGCCCGTCATGGCGTCACCTCCGCAGGAATCTTCGCGCCGCCGGCGAGCCATTCAGCATAGCTGCGGAATGTCAGCCCGAGTTTTTCGTAATGGACACGCAGATATCCATCGCTGCCACGGGTCACGGCGGCAGGCATCACCTGCTCGACTTCCTGCGCCATCACGCCGACATAGGCCTTGTCGCTGCCGATGTAGCTGAAGCGATAGTAGCCGAGGCCGTTTGAGAGCTGACCGAGCAGCACAACGTCGTGCTTCAGCGCGATATCGGAGCGCCGGCCGCCGCCACCGCCGCGGAAGCCGCCTCCTCCGCCGCCACCACGGAAACCGCCGCCACCATGCATGGCCATTCCGCCACCACCGCCCCGCCCGGCAAAGCCACCGCCGCCGCCACCGCGCGGCATGCTTGCCATACTCGAACGCCCGCGCGCCGATGCCGCGGCCGCCGATCGGCCGGAGGAAACGTTCATTGCCCCGCCGCGGTTGCCGCTACCGCCACGATTGGCGGCAGCACCGCCGCCGGCTCGATTGGCAGCCTTGGCGCGATCTCCGCCGCCCTTGTTTGCGCCCTTGGCCCGGTCGCCGCCGCCCTTGGCACGATCCGCGGCCCCAGCGCGATCGCCACCGCCGGGCCGATCGCCGCGGTTGCCCGCACGGTCACCTGCGCGATCACCCGGACCCCCACGATCACCGGCACGGTCGCCCGCCCGATCTCCCGCACCTTGATTGGGTCGCAAGACCTGATTTCCGTCACGACCGCGGAAATCCATCCGGTCCGACACGCCGGCCTTCAGATTGTTGTTGCCGAAGCGCTGCTGAACGTTGGTGTTGTTGTAGCGAACGCCCTGGCGATGCGCCGGATTGTGCTGCCAGCCATTGCCGATGTTGGTGGTGCGATGGTTGACGTAGACATTGCGGTTGCCCCAGTTGCAGCCGCCGCCCCAGTAATTGCCCCAGCGTCCGATCGCCCAAGCGGTGCCGAAGGCGATTCCGGCCGCAACCATGCCGGCGCCGATATAGGACGGATAGCCCCAATAGTACGGCGGATACTCGGCATAGGGCCAGCTGCCGTAGACCGTCGCCGGATCGTAATACGGCACGTACATCGCTGAAGGATCGGCCTGCTGGATCACGACAACCTGCTTGCCTTCCTGGGACTGGACACTGACCTTCTGCTGCTTGGTCGTGACCAGCTTCTTGTTGTCATAGGCCTTGGTGCGCAGACGCTGGATCGCGTCCATCACATCGGGTTGCTGCGCGAGAAAGGCGTCGCCGAGTTTCTTGGTCCAGTCGAGCTGGTCGCTCATCATAGTCAACACGTCGGCAGTGCTGGCCAGCGCCTTGACGCTGTCGTCCCAGCTCTGCTTGTCGACCTCCGTCTTGAGCGCATCACCCTTGAGCTGCTTGCGCCCCTTCAGCCAGCGGTCGGCTTGCACCACCTCCAGCGGATAAGTTGAGGCCGCCAGCACGTTGGCCAGCAGCTCGTCGGGATAGAGCGCGATCGGCGCGACGAGGGCCTCAAGTTGCTCGGGCTTCAAGAGCTCGGCAGTCGCCGCAGGCGGGCTCGCTGATTGCGCCTGCGGATTTGGGGCTGCAGGTGTCGTTGTGGTCTGCGCCGTTGCAGCGACCGAAGTCGCCATTACGAGCGCAAGCGCCATCAGGGTCTTGCCACAGCGAAACATCACATCCTCCCTCAGACTTCCAATGTGGGAAGATCAGGCCGGAGCGCAGGCGTTTGTTGATCGAGATCAACGAAACGAATTCGTCGCGGCTGCTGCAGCGCGAGGACGCACGATCATCCGCCCAGATTTTAGGCCAGGACGACTTTCCCCCACCGATCCAGAGGCATGATCATCAAAGTACCGCCTGTCAGCGGGCGATCGGAAGCCGGATCGTGAACAGGGCTCCGCCAGCGAGCTGGTTCGCCGCGACAATTGCGCCGTGATGGGCCTCGATGATGGTTCTGGCGATCGCGAGTCCCATGCCCATGCCTTGCGGCTTGGTCGTGAAGAACGGATCGAAGACGTTTGCGAGATCTGAGGCCGCTATTCCGGGTCCGGTATCGGCGATCCTGATCTCGGCCTGATTGCCGGCACGGAGGGTTGAAACGCTGACCTCGCGCTTTCCGGTGTCCGCATCGGAGATCGCATCCATCGCATTGATGATCAGGTTGAGGATGATCTGCTGAAGCTGGACCGGATCGCCCTTGACGCGCAGATCGGCCAGCACAGGCATGTAGATCAGCGTGATCCGGCGTCCGTCGGCGACGGCCTTCACAAGGCCGATCGCTTCGCGGACCGTATCGTTGAGCTCGATGTCCTTGACCTCAAACGGCGTCTTTCTCAGAACGCTGCGCAGCCTGCGGATCACCTCGCTTGCACGTTGATCGTCACGTCTGATGTCGGCAAGAATCTGACGAATCTCGTTGATGTCCGGCGAACTGGCCTTGAGCATCAGCTCAGCCGTCTCGGCATTAGTCAGGATGGAGCCGAGCGGCTGGTTCAATTCATGGGCAATCGAGGTCGTGAGCTCGCCGACAGTCGAATAGCGATTGACGTGGGCCAGCTCTGTGAGCCGCTGGCGCGATTCCACTTCGGCGACGCGGCGGCGGCGACGCTCGTGCAGCAACCCGCTGATGAGACCTGCCTGTACCAGAAATACCGCCGCGATCATCAACATCTGCCAACGATAGCGCACCCAGATGTTCGGCTCGCGAAACAGGATCTCGCTGCCGGGAGGCAAACGACTCTCGCTGATGCCCCAGCGCTGCAATTCCCGCCAATCATATCTCGGCGCAGCGAAGCCGATCGGCTCATAATGGATGCTCGCCGGTTTCGCGCCGCCGAGAACGCCGAGCGCGGCGGTGACGGTCCTCGAACTCGTGTCCGCAATCAAATGCATCGGCCCACCGACCGTGCTGTTACCGAAGAACGGCTCCTGGTAGGAGAAGATCGGAGCATTCGCGACTGCGTGCAGGCTGCGCAAGGCGATGTCGCTCTCGTGGACGACCCCAGCCGCATCGACCGACATCAGGCCCCAAAACAGCACAGTGTGCGGCGGGAGTTTTGATGCGCGTTTCAGTATTTCCTCGAACGACAAATCCGAATACCAGACGAGCTCTACCCGCTCGCCGAAAGATTTCAGCTCCCGCTTCACCTCCTCTAGCCAAAACTTCTCGAGCGGCGAGGCACCGATGACGACCGCAACCGACCTGGTGTCCGGCAGAACCTGAAGGATGTTGTCGAAGGCCGCCACGAAATCGTTCCGGATCGCCACGACGACATCGTTGTCGCCGAGATCGGCGCGATTGATCAGTCGATGCTCGACTGCAGAGAGAATCAACGGCGTGTGGGGGAACAGTCTGGCGCGGTATTTCTGCGCAAACCGCGCGGCAGGCGCGCCGATGCTCAACACGATGTCGGGCATCGCGCCCTGGTACAGCGAGTGCAGATACTCGACGAAAGGCGCCTCGGGACCAGGATTGTTGAAGCGCGCGGTGAGCAGCGCGTGCTCCTGGATATCGAGCGGCCAGGGCGATTGCCGCTCCAGTTCGGCCTTGATGTCACGCGCATACTCACTCCACGGCCGAAACTCGCGACCGAAGGAATGCAACACCAGCACGCGCTTGAGCTCGCCGCGCAGACTTCGCTCGACGGCCCCGGCCCGCTCGGGCGACAGGCACTCGGCAACGAGCAGGCCGAGACAGAGTAACGCGGCCACGAGCCGCGGCCTCACCCCGTTAATGGACGCGCCCCCGCTCATGCTACACCCTCGCAGCTTCCGGCAGCTGCTTTCCAGGCAATTTTAGCGGGGATTGCACCGCACGGACAGCCCCGAGGCGGGCCTCAGCACCGCGTGACGACCCGCCCATAAGCGTCCACGACCTGCGCGCAGGAGGGCGCATAATAGGCCCCGGCGGCTCCCGCCGCGGCGCCAACCGCAACCGCCCGGCGCGTCGTTCGACGCGCGACGCCGGCATAGCTCATGGGCGTGAGGGGGCGTCCCACCCTCGCCTGCGCCTCCGAAAGAAAGCCGCTCTCGTCGATACGCGGCGCATCGCTCCAGGACAGTCCGGCGGCAAAAGCGACCATTGCAGCCGCGCCGATCAAGGTTTTCCGCAGCATGATCATTTCTTGGCTCCTGTCGGTGTGCCCGGAGGAAGTTCGTCGAAATCCGCCATCGCGACCGAGTTGATGTCGACCTTGGTGGTGCCGGCTGGCGCCTTGAATACAAACGTATCCTCGGCAAAGGCGTCGATCTTCCAGTCTCTGGTCCGCAACGTGTATTGCGGTGCGCCCGTGACCGTTTTGCTGGTGATCACGTATTTGCGCGGCACCGGCTTTGCACCCGTTTCGATCCAGATCTGCCAGTCCGTGTCGGCCGTGCGAAATGCGAGATGCTCGCATTCGACGCCGTCGATCACGCCCTGCCCGACATGCTTGCCGTCGGCGGCCGTGGCCATCAGCTCCTCGAATGCGTTGGTGAGCAGCAAATCGGTACCGGGCATGCCGAGTCCGGAATGGGTCTGCATCTCAGTGATCATCTGATCCACCGTGCCTGCCATCTCGGCCTGCATGTAGGATTTGGCATCGTTGCCGTAGAGCGAGACGGTCTTTCCGTCATAGACCAGCTCGACATCGGCATAGCCGCCGGTGCGCCTGACGCGCAGCTTGTCGGGCCGCCCCAGCTTGAACTGGCCGGAGCTTGCGAACTGGATCTTCTGGAGCTCGGGGGTGATGATCTCGATATCGCTGTCGAATGAGGCGGACAGTGTCGTCTGGCTGCCGAGATAGTCCGTCATCGACTTGAGGATCTTGGCCGGGTCATCCGCACGTGCCGGCGAGGTCGCAGCAAGCAGCAACGCTGCGCCGGTAGCGAACAATGTCCTTCCAAAGCCTGTTATTGGTTTCATTGCGAGTCCTCCTAGAATGAAGGACATTGAAATGCGCTGGCGGTCCGCTTGTTTGACTTGATTCAAAGCTGGCATAACTTGTCGCTAGGGCGCCGGGCAACGGTGATAGCGAATCTCCATGTCCTCCATGCCTGGGAACAGCCGGACGAGGCTGTTTGCATCCAGCTCTTTCAGGCTGAATTGAACGCTGGAGAGCATCATGTCGGTCGCGCAGGCCGCAACCAGGTTGACGGTCGGGCCGTCGTCCTTCCGCGCCTTGATCCGGCAGCGGGCGAACTTGCCGATGATCTGTTCGCCATCGACAATGAAGCCGCCGCCATAAACATCGGACATGTCGGTGAAGCCGAGCTGCATCCCCTTGCGCGCGAACACCTTGGGGCAATTGTCGGAATCGGTCACCCATGCACCGTTGAGGTCGAGAGCAACGGCACGGCCACCCATGACAAGCAGCGGGACCAGCAACGCCGTGCCGAGCGCGACCACCTTCCGTGAACACATATCGTCTTCCTTCCTAGGCCGTTCAATGACCGCTCAGCACAAGTGTCTGGATCGGCAGCAACAGCGCCTGGATACGCAGCAGCAGCGCGTGTACGAGGCCGACGCCGTCCACGACGTGCAGCGCGATCTTCCGGCTGGTCGGAGTGTCCTTGGCCGAGATTTCCTCGTGATTGCTGGTGTAGGCATTGACGATGCAGCTGCTGCCGGGTGTGACCCCATCCAGGCCGCCTTTGTAAAGCGGCTCCAGAAATACCAGGATGGTGCCGGGACGGACGGCGTTCTGTGGATCGATCAGCTGCTCGCCGGATCGGAACTGTCCGGCAGCGATGTAGTCCTGCACCGTGGTGATCACCATCGGGATGATCACCCATGGCTTCGAGATGCAGGTCGCTTCCGCCACCATGCCTTCCTTCATCACCTGCGCCTCGATCTGGCCGAAACCGGCCTGAAGCGCCTTGCGGCCAGCACCTTCGGGAACGAGAACGCCTGCGGGGCGCATCAGCTGATTGACAACGTCGCCGGGGCGAACCAGGAACTGCTCGACGCGCCCGTCGACGCCGGCGCGCACGAGGGTCTTGTCGAGATCGACCTGGGCCTGGTCGAGCGCGGCCTCCGCACTGGCCTTCTGTGCCGGCAGCAGGATGGAGACCTGCAAGGATGCCGATTGCTTCGCGGCCGTCGCCGCATCGATGCCGGACTGGCGCTGGTCAACCAGGACCTGGAGCTTGTCGATATCACGTTGCGGGACGATGCCGGGATTGCGACGCTGGAGTTCGCTCTTGACCTCGAGTTCGTCCTTGGCCTGCTGGTAGTTGGCTTTCGCTTCCCCGATCTGCGCCTCGGCCTTGACCACGTCGGCCTGCGCCGTCTGCATGGCGGCGTCGACCTCCGCGACCTTTCGCTTCGCCGTCTCGTAGGCGGCCCGCTGCTTCGAGGCGTCCAGCGTGAACAGCACATCGCCCTTCTTCACCGGAGCAGTGAAGCCGACCTTGACCTCAGCCACGCGGCCCGAGCCTTCGGGCAGGATCGGCACGGTACGGAAATAGAGCGTCGCCGACGACGTAGACGGATGGAAATAGAAGATCATCGTGATCAGCGACACCGTCAGCATCAGGCAGGCGGTGATGCCCCAGCGCAGCTCGTACCAGATCGAGAAGAAGGTGATCTCCTTGCCAAAGCGCTTGCCCTGGGCGTAGCGACGGTAGAGGTAGTCCGGCAGGATCGTGACAAGGGAGCAGATCAGCAGCTCAAGCATGGCTGGGCTCCTTCTCCTTGGCAGACCCGGGCTTTTCCGCTGGAGGCGGCGTAGCCGCAGCGTCTGTCGGGATTTCCTCGCCATTGCCGGCCGGCGTCGCCTCTGCAATCTTCTCGACCGACCCGGCAATGCTGCGCAGCGGTGTGCCGAAATCGGGGAGATCGATCAAAGCCAGCAGGAGCCCCGCAATCCAGAAGATATGCATGTGCGTAAATAGCGAGATCAGACCGAGCACCGCAACGAACTCGAACTGCAATTTTTGCGATTTGTGCGCCATCCGCTCCGGCAGGCTGTGCAGCTTCCAATAGAGCGTGCCGACCCAGAGCACAGTCCCGATCAGAAATATGCCCATCACCACCATCAGCGTATCGGTCCCGCTGCCCGGCGCGAGATAGAATGGCAGATGGTGCGGGGCCATCGGATGAAGCTGGTCGCTCAAACGTCTCTCCCAGTCAAATGCGCATGTGTGCCACTCTGCTCAGACAGGCTTCCGGTTTGCTTGATTTGAATCAAGGGAACGCCCTCCGCCGGGCTTAGCGTTCCTCGGATGCTGATTTGATAACCATCAGGAGCCGCAGCCATGCCCGGCCTCGACGATCTCATCCCCAACGCCGCCCAGATTCGAAAGGAAGCCGCCCTCAAGGAGGCTGAGAAGGCTGACGAATATGTCCGCCTCGCAGCCGCTGCCGAGGCCGAGAAGCGCGCGCTGATCGAGCGCTTGAGCAAACCTTCCGGCAAGACCGAGGAGGAGAAGATCAAGCTCGCCTCGACCATCATCCAGCGTGCGGTGCGAAACGGCCTGACGGAAGTGCTGGTGTATCGTTTTCCCAACTCCCTCTGCACCGACAAAGGCCGCGCTATCAATCAGATGGAAAAGGGCTGGGAGAACACCCTAACCGGCATTCCCAAGGAGATCTTCCAGCTCTGGACCGACTACCTGAAACCACGCGGCTATCGCATTTCCTATCAGATCATCGAGTTCCCTGGCGGTGTGCCCGGCGATATCGGCGTGACCATTTCCTGGGACGATTGACGAGCAACAGGAAGGATCGGCATGGCCAAGGACGTATCTGCGGAGCGGATGAAGCGTAAGGACTACGAGAAGGAGCTTGAAAAGCTCCAGGTCGAGCTGTGCCACCTTCAGGATTATGTGCGGGAGAACAAGCTGCGGGTCATCGTCCTGTTCGAAGGCCGGGACGCCGCCGGCAAGGGTGGAACGATCAAGGCCATCACCGAGAAGGTCAGCCCGCGCGTGTTCCGCGTCGTTGCCCTGCCCGCGCCATCCGACCGTGAGAAGACGCAGCTCTTCTTCCAGCGCTACATGGAGAGATTTCCGGCCGGCGGTGAGATCGTGATCTTCGACCGAAGCTGGTACAATCGCGCCGGCGTGGAATACGTCATGGGCTTCTGCACCCCCGCCGAGCACGAGCGCTTCCTCACGCTGTGCCCGCAGATGGAGAGATACGTCATCGATGGCGGCATCATCTTGATCAAGATCTGGCTCGAAGTGGGCATGGACGAGCAGGAACGCCGCTTCCATGCGCGCATCGATGATCCCGTGCGGCAATGGAAGCTGAGCCCGATGGATCTGGAGTCCTACCGGCGCTGGTACGACTATTCGCGAGCTCGCGATCTGATGCTCAAGCAGACCAGCACCAAGGAAGCGCCGTGGTACATCATCCGCTCCGATGACAAGCGAAAGGCACGGCTGAACTGCATCTCGCATCTCCTCGGCGCGATCCCCTACAAGCGCATCAAGAAGGACACGATCAAGCTGCCGAAGCGCTCCGAGAAGGGACGCTACAACGACCAAGCCAGCCTAAAGGGAATGAATTTCGTCGCCGAGCGATATTGAAACGCGAACGGGCTGCGGTGGCGCAGCCCGTTGCGTGTTCGGATCACTTCAAGCGGATTGTGACGCCGCCGACGGCCGCCGATACTTCCGCGCCGACCCGCGGGCCGCTGAGCTGGAGGATCACGCCATTGCTGTTCTGCAACTGAACGCCACCAGCGCCTGCGGCGACTGCCCCACCCGCTCCCCCCACGGCATAAGAGCCTTCGATGGACGCCGGCCCCTTCAGATTGAGGGCTCGGCCGACGAACTTCGTGGTCGACGCTCCGACCGTCAAGCCGACGCTCATGCCGGACACAGTGAAGGGATATTTCTTGCCCCGGTATAGCAGGACGCCTTCGCCGCCCCCGACACCGACGATAAATCCGCCCTTGGTGAACACGACGGCAACCTGGCCGGTGTCAGCACGCGACGGCGTGCTGACACCGGTAGCGGCTGCGATCGATGCAATCAGGACGGCGCCGATAGTAACTTTCCTCATGATGTTTCCTTCCCCTCTTCTGGTCATTGCGCCAGGATCATTGATCTTGAAGACGTGGAATCCGATCGCCCAGACGATGAACGACGGGATGGTGCAGGCAATGAAACCAACGATAAGGATCTTCAGGGCGAGCGGACCGGTGAGCTGCGCCAAGAGCAGTGCGCGGCCTTGGGCTCTTTGGACATCTGTCTGTCCCGATCCTTGAGGGCGAAGGTGATGCGGGATCGTGAGTGCGGCGCCGGTCGCTCCATTGATCCAAGTCAACGGTCGTGTCCATTCTGATCGGCAATGCCATGCCGTTCGCAACGCAATAGGAAGGCGTCAGACCGTTCGTTGCGCAGTGCTCGCCTGATCATCGCTCAGCAGGCTATCGAGCGACCGCAGCCACTGGCCGCTGTCGGTCTTGGCCGCGAGTCCTTCGGCGCGCAAGAGGTCGCGGAGCTGCGCATGCGCGCCGACGATGCAGAAGGTCACCCTGCGTGACGCAAGTTCGTCGTGGAGATCGTGCAGCATGCGCGCGCCTGCCAGATCGATATAGGGCGACGCCGATAAGTCGCAGGCTACCAGCCGGACGCCCGGCGACCCCCGGAGGGCGATCAGAACGGTTTCCAGGATCGTCTCGGCATTGATGTAGAGCAGTGACGCTTCGGGCCGGAAGGCGATGATTCCAATCAGCGGCTCGACGCCCTCATGCCTCGCACTGTCCGAGTAACGGCCGCTGCCGGGCAAGCGGCCGAGGAATGCGACGTTTGGCCGCGATGCCCGCGCCAGCAGCAGGAAGATCGACGCGATCGATGCCAGCAGAATGCCCTGGAGGATGCCGAGCAGCAGCACGGAGATCAGGGCAATCGCCGCGGCGTAGAAATCGATCCGACTGACCTGCCACATTCGTAGCAGTGCACGAACGTCGACCAGCCTGTAGACGGCGGCGAAGACGATCGCCCCGAGCACCGCCTTGGGGAGATTGGTCAGCAGCCCCGTGAAGAACAATAGGCACAGCCCGAGCGCCACCGAGCAGATCACCAGCGCCAGCGGTGTCCGCGCGCCGGCACTGTCGTTGACGGCCGATTGCGACAGGCCGCCGGCGACGGGATAGACATGGCCTAAGGCAGCGGCGAGGTTCGCCGCGCCCAATCCCAGGAACTCCTGACGGACATCGAGCGGGTAGCCGTGCTTGGCAGCAAAGCTGCGGGCCGCCGATACGCCTTCGATATAGGCCAGCAGCACGCAACCCGCCGCGAGCGGAAACAGATCGTCGAACTCCAGCAGGCCGAATGTCGGGATCCCCAGCGCCGGCAGTCCTTCCGGTATCTTCCCGGTGACGGGCACACCGAGGGCCGGGAGGCCCAGAAGTGTTGCCAGAATGATCGCGAGCGCAACGATGGTGATGCCGACGGGCTTGCCCGGCAAAAGCCGCTCGCCAAGCAGGAGCAATAACAGCGCGACGGCGCCGATCGCGAGCACAAGCGGATCGATGCTGCCCAGCTGACCGACCAGCTTGATGGCGCGATCGAAGAAATTATGGCCGCCACCGGCAACACCGAGGAGGCTCGGCAATTGGCTCATGATGATGGTGAGCCCGGCGCCGGCCTTGAAGCCGACCAGAATGCTGTCGCTGACGAGGCGGACCAGCACACTGAGCTTGAACAGCCAGGCGATGAAGCACAACACGGCCACCGCAAAGGCTGCGAGGCTCGCGATCTGGGCATAACGCAGTGCATCGCCGCCGGCCAGCGCGCCGACGGTGCCGGCGATCATCAGGGAAATCGCCGAGGTCGGGCCGATCGCAAGCTGCCGCGATGACCCCAACAAGGCGTAGCCGATGCCGCCGAGCATGTAGCCATAGACGCCGACTTGCGGCGGCAAGCCGGCGAGCGCGGCATAGGCGAGCGAGACCGGGATGGCATAAGCGGCGAGCGTGATGCCGGCGATCGCGTCGGATGGCAGCCATTCGCGCTTGTAAGCGCCAAGCCAGCCGGCCGGCGGAAAGAACCGCATCCACGTCGGATCGGACGGTGTGTTCATCGACCCTCCTCCGAACGAGACGCTTCGCAGCGCGGCAGCACAATCAACAGCGCGACCACCGGCAGGCCCCAGCGCGAGCGGCGCAACATCCCCAGCGGCGCGCCCCCGGATGCGACCGCGAAGATGTTCTCGCCCTCGACCTTGACGAACATCGCGGCTGTCGCAAACATTTCATGAGGTCATAGGGCATCGCCTCGTCTCTGCCGAGCCTTGATCTGGATCAAGCAATGTCCCCGCACCGCCAATCAAATCGCACCAACGCGCCGGGGGAACGCGACCATGGAAACCGTCAGGTGGATCATCACCGCCGCACCGGAAATCTTCCTGCTGCTGGCGATTGCGATCGGCACCATCCTCGGCTGCATCAGGGCTCGCGGCTTCTCGATCGGCATCACCGCCTGGTGCTCGGCGTCGCCGTGCCCTACGCGGTCGGCAACGTCGTGCTGACGGTGCTCGGTCCGATCGTGGTGGCCGCAACGTTTTCGGGATGAGGGAGGTCGCGATGCATCGCATGCCTGCATTGCTCCAGGCTCTTGCGACCACCCTCCTCGTCCTTCTCGTCGTCGCATCGCCCGTGCGCGCCGAGGACGAGGTCCGCATCCAGGAAGAAGTCTGGGCACTCCCGCTGCCGCTGCCGATGTTCGCCTATCTGGTGCGCCCGGTCGGCGACGGCCCCTTCCCGCTGGTGATCATGAACCATGGCGTCTCGCTCAACCCGACTGATCGCAGCTTCTTTCCATTGGTGGAATTCCGTGATGCCGCCAAATGGTTCGCCAGGCGCGGCTATCTCGTGGTGGCGCCGGTCGGCAGCGGTTATGGCGCACAGGCGATCGACATTCCCGAGCGCGCACTGTTTGGCCCGTTCTTCTCCAAAGTCGGTAAGTGCACCAATCCCAACTTTCATGATGCGGGCCTTGCTGTCGCCCAGGTCGATCTCTGGATCATCGACTACCTCGCCGTCGAGAAGCGGATCATCCCGAAGGACGTGATCGTGGTCGGGCAGTCCGCCGGCGGCTGGGCTTCGATCGCCTTGTCGAGCGTGAACTCGCCGCAGGTGAAAGCGATCATCACCTTCGCCGCAGGCCGCGGCGGCCGGGTCGGCGGCAAGCCCAACAACAATTGCGCACCCGACAAGCTGGTCGAGGCCACCGCGGATTTCGGCCGCACCTCGCGCGTGCCGATGCTGTGGATCTACATCGAGAACGACACGTTCTTCGGACCCGATCTGTCCAAGCGCATGCATGCCGCCTTCACCACCGCCGGCGGCCGCGCCGAATATCATCTGATGCCGCCGTTCGGCAATGAAGGTCATTTCTTCATCGGCTCGCCGGACGCGATCCCGCTCTGGTCGCCGCTGGTGACGAGGTTCTTGGATGCGCAGAAGTGATTGCCATATCCCGGAGACGCGACGATGCCTCGCCCTCTTGATTGTCTCTCTGGCCTTTTGATGGTTGCAGCCGTCGGAACAGCCACAGGCTCAGGCGTCGCCGCGCCGAAGGCCGCGCAAGCCGACAAGCCCGCCGAGGTCGCAACGCGCGGCCAGCGCGAAGCAAAGGATATCAGCTATGGCGCTTGGCAGAAACTCTGCTTCAAGGCCGGCGGTGCGCCGATGCTGTGCCGGACTTCGATAACAGGCAAATTCCCGACCGGTCAGACGGCCGTGCGCATCGACCTGATCGAGCGCGAGGACGCTTCCACAGCCCGGCTGCAATTGTTCGTGCCTGTCGGCATGTACCTGCAACAAGCCCCCAAATTGACGGTCGACCACGGCACTCCCTTCCGCGTGCCCTATACCTGGTGTGTCACCAACCTCTGCATCGCAGCCGACGTGGCGGCGCCAAAGACCCTCAAGGAGATGGCATCAGGCAAGGCGCTGACGCTCGAGCTCGTCGATTCGAATCTCCTGGCCCTCACGACCTCGGTTCCGCTGGCTCAGTTCGCGTCCGTGCGCAACGGTGCGCCGGCGAAGACGCTGGAGCAGTATGTCGAGGAGTGAGCGCTCGCGGCCTATGCGACAGTGGCGCGCGTTACCGATTCGATCAGCGATTCTGCGGAAAATGGCTTTGTCAGATAAGCGATGCAGCCCGACGCGATCGCCGCGGTACGGTTCGCGGGGCAATCATTACCGGTTACATAGATCACGGGCGCCATGACGCCGTTCTCAGCCAGTCTTCGCCGTACCTCGATGCCGGACTTTGCGCCAAGATTGATGTCGAGGATGATGCAAATCGCGGTGTAGAACTTGCCATGATCGAGCAAGGCACTCGCAGTGTCGAACAGCGTGGTGTCGAAACCGTACCCTCGCAGAAGTCTGTCCATGCTGGCACGCATGGACGGATCGTCATCGACGACGAAAACGGACTCGCGTAGGGGCAAGGCGATCTGCCTTTCCGGGAGATGACGAACTGCTACGATGGTGGGATACTGGATACGATTGCTCCGCATTTCCGAGCGGACATCTAATGCACTATAGCGCACGGCTCGCCGTGCACTGTCAACACGCCTCAGCATTGTCCTTTGGGGCAGTCACAGCGGGGAGAACCGTACCGCTGTGACGATGCGGCTAATGCTCGTTCGAATCGAGTATTCCGAGCCGCTCTGCGATCGAAACGAGTTCCGCCAGCGAATGAACCTGCATCTTCTCCATCACTTGATGACGGTGCGCTTTCACTGTGCGTTCGGCGGTTCCGAGTTCATGCGCGATCTGCTTGTTGATCCGGCCGCGCACAATGAGATCAAACACCTGTCGCTCGCGCTGCGTCAGCGTGGCCAGATGACCACGAAAAGCATCAAGTCTGCTGCGCTGGGTGCGCGCCGTTTGCTGACTGGCCAACGCGCGCTCGATCGCGTCGAGCAACTGCTCGGAGGATATAGGTTTGGTCAGGAAGTCTTCCGCTCCCGCCTTGATCGCGCGTACGGTGGTTGGCGTGTCGGCATGGCCGGTCAGGAAGACGATCGGCAGCATCGAACCAGACGCGATCAACCGGGTCTGCAGGTCGGGACCGCTCAGTCCCGGAATCCGTACGTCGAGCAGGATACACCCCACTTGCTCGTCATCCGGCGCCGAATCCAGCAGCTCCAGTGCTGAGGCATAGGTCGCGACCTCATATCCTGCGAGCTTCAGCCTGCGCTCGATCGCGGTCCGAAAGGACTCGTCGTCGTCAACAACGTGAACGAGGCCTGGCACTTTTTTACCTCTCGCTCAATTTAATGAGGACGGCTCGACGTCCCTCTCATTCTTCAAGTCATCTTCACGTTTGGAAGTCGGAATATCTGCTTCGCAATATGTCGCATCTCCACCGCGGCAAGCTTCTCATCCCGCGCAACAATCAGCAGTACTGTCCTTTGGTACAATGAACCTTGGGACAATGGATTGAACTACCACCTTGGCCGAAAATCAACTGTGGCGGGAGTGGGATAGCGCGGCGCATTTCCAGCTGAGAATATTTCATCCGACCGACCAATTCGGCGACAAGCTGAGGAGTTGGCCCATGTTCGTTCGCATCACAACGGATTCCACCCTGCGTCCCAATACCCTCCGCGACCTCGGCATGACAAATCATTCAAATGCGCTGGTCAATTTAAGCGAATTCTCGTACCGAAAAGGATCCGAGATCTACGGCGAGAAAGAGCCGGCCGAGTATGTTTACCAGGTCAAGTCCGGAGCGGTACGAAGTTACAAGCTGCTGTCGGATGGCCGCAGGCAGATCGGCGCATTTCACCTCGTTGGCGACATCTTCGGGCTCGAGAACGGCAGCGAGCACCGGTTCACGACGGAAGCGATCATCGACACCACGGTACGCCTGATCAGACGGCAAAGTCTCGAAACCGTGGCCGAGAGCGATGTCATGGTAACCAGAAACCTGCTCAGCATGACGACAGATAACCTCCAGCATGCGGAAGACCACATGCTGCTTCTCGGCCGCAAGACCTCCCTGGAGCGGGTCGCGGCGTTCCTGCTTGAAATGGACAAGCGCCTGACGGCCGCCGGCGTCATGGCACTTCCGATGTCGCGGCGCGATATCGCCGACTATCTCGGCCTGACGCTGGAGACTGTCTCGCGCGCTCTGTCGCGGCTGCATGAGCTTGGCGTTCTCGGCTTCGTCGGCAACACTCAGCGTCAGATCGTGCTGCTCGACCGGCACCAGCTCGCCAGTCTCGATCTGCAGCCCTGAACCGGCGGAGTGCTGGTCCACAATCCACGGCCATCAAGATGGGTCCACGCGACTGCGTTGGATCCGTGGTAAACTTGTGCCGGGCGCTTCCGTCAGCCCGAGATGTTCGAGTGTCTTGCGCAAGACTTCGAACAGAATGGCGGCGGACCAGCCGAACAGCAGAACACCATTCATGGCGGTCAACGGGCCGATCAGCCGCCATTCGCGCACCGGCGTGATGTCGCCGTAGCCCAGCGTGGTGTAGTTGACGAAAGCAAAGTAGAGCAAGTCCGTGTCGACGGCAGCAGCCTGGACGACATTGTAGGTCGCGGCCCACATCAGGATTTCGAGCATGTGGGCGATCTTCAACACGACGGCGGCCGCGATCATGACGCCCATGAGATGCAACCTCGGCCGATTGGTATGACGCAGGCCTGCACTGCGAGCGATGGCGACCGCGACCACCGTCACCAGCGCGTGGAGCCCGATATTGATCACACTGACCAGGATGCCGACAAGGAATTGTAGCATCATAGCGTCGAACCCGACCTCAATTCGGCAGACCCAATTCGTTATGATCGACGATGAGAATCGTATCTATGGTGACCATGCTCGCGCCTATCGACGAAGGGGACGATTGATCTAGGTCAACGGTGCGTCGACGGTTTCCGTTGCGGCAACGGCAGCCTGGTCCACCGGAATCGGCGTAGCCCGGTCGATCCCGATCCATGCAGCCGCTAACTCCCAAGCAACCGACAGGATGATCGGCCCGATGAACAGGCCGATGATCCCATGCGCGAGCGTACCACCGATGACCCCGATCAGGATCACGAGCGTCGGCGTCGTCAGGCCTCGCCCCATGAGAAGCGGCTTCAGGACGTTATCAAGAAGACCGACGGCGACGAGATAGACCGTCAAGAGCAGGGCTACGGTCACGTCCTTGTCCATCCATATCCAAACGACCACGGGAAGAAGCACGATAGCCGCGCCGATCTGAACGATCGATAGCAAGAGCACGATGATTGCGAGCAGCCCTGCGCTTGGGAGGCCAGCGAGCTTGAAACCGATGCCCGCCAGCAGGGCCTGCACGATGGCGACACCGATGACACCCTGTGAGACCGCGCGTATGGTGGCCCCGGCGAGCTCCAGGAAGTGCTCGCTCTGGTCGGGCACGATGCGCAACAGGAAGCCCCGGAGCGCGGCAACAAGCTGCGCCCCGTACGGAAGCAGGAAACCGGTGACGACCACCGACAGCAGGAATTGGAGCATTCCGATGCCGGTGTCGCCCGCAAACGACAACATCGTCCCGGCGAGCGGTTTCAAATACGGCGCCACCTCGCGCAGCGCAGCACGGATATTCGTGTAGGCCTCATCCCAGAACGCGTAGAGCTGCGGACCGATCAAGGGCCAATCCCTGATCTGCTCTGGCGCCGCCTGAAGCACGAGATCCCCGCTGCCGATCTGGCCCGCAAGGTCCCGGAGCCCTTCAACCGCACTCAGGCCCAGCCAGGCGGCGGGACCGATGACGATGCCTAGCGTGACGAGGGTGAGAACGGCCGAGGCGATCCGGGGACGATCGCCGAGGCGTTGTGCGAGCCAGGCGAAAACCGGGTAGAACGCCACCGCCAGCACCGCGCTCCAAGTCAGGATCGGCACGAACGGTCGGATGATCAGAAATGTCCATAGGATCAGCAGGCCGAGCAGCGCCAGCCGGATCACAAGCTGGACAACACCGTCGGTGGACAGAAGCTGGCGAAGTGTCTTCAAGGCTTTGCCGGATCTCAGAGGCCAGACAGCTTACAGCTTGAAGACCGCGGGGGCCTGAGACTTGATCCAGATCAAACGAGCGGTTCCGACCACTATTGCCCTCCGCCGACGCCGGCGCAGACTACCAAACATCCGCAGCGATCGGCATGAGACGTTGGCGCATCACGACGGACGGGTGCACTCATACGATGCTACCCCTTCTTCTCATCAAGCAGCTTGGCCACACGACGCAAGCCGAGCAGATAACCCTGGGTCCCGAAGCCTGCGATGACTCCATCAGCTCGTTTGGACGCAAACGAGTGGTGGCGGAATTCCTCGCGTTTGTGCACGTTGGAAATGTGCACCTCGATCACTGTCCCCTCGAACGTGTTTAGAGCATCCAGGATGGCGACCGACGTATGGGTGAAAGCCGCGGGATTCATCACGATACCGGCCGCCGTCTCGCGCGCCTCGTGGATCCAGTCGATCAGCTCGTATTCTCTGTTGGATTGATGAAAGCGAATCTCCAGGCCAAGCTCCCCGGCCAGCGCCCGGCAATCTCGCTCCACATCCGAAAGCGTCTCGTGGCCATAGATGTGGGGCTGGCGCTTGCCAAGCAAATTGAGATTTGGCCCGTTGAGGACGTAGACAAGACGACTCATGGAAGTACTCCGTTCAGTGATGGGCGAGGATCTCACCAAGGAACTGCCTGGTGCGGGCGTGCTGTGGATTGCGGAAGAAAGCGCCGGGCTCGCCTTCTTCGATGATCTGGCCTTCAGCCATGAAGATGACCCGGTCGGCAACCTGGCGGGCAAAGCCCATCTCGTGGGTGACGCAAATCATGGTCATGCCGTCGTTGGCGAGGCCTATCATTGTATCGAGCACCTCCTTGACCATTTCGGGATCGAGAGCCGAGGTCGGTTCGTCAAACAGCATCACCTTAGGCTGCATGCAGAGCGCGCGCGCAATCGCGACGCGCTGTTGCTGACCGCCCGAAAGCTGAGCCGGATACTTGTTAGCCTGGTCACCGATGCGCACGCGCTCGAGATATTTTCGCGCGGTCGCCTCCGCCTCGGTCTTGCTGATGCGGCGCGCGCGAATGGGGGCGAGCATGCAATTCTGCAACACCGTCATATGCGGAAAGAGGTTGAAGCTCTGAAAGACCATGCCGACGTCCTGACGTACGACATCGATTGCCTTGCTGTCGTCCAGCCGATGACCGTTTACTACGATACTGCCCTGCTGGATCGCCTCGAGGCGGTTGATGCAGCGGATCAGTGTCGACTTGCCTGAGCCGGACGGACCGCAGAGCACGATTTTTTCACCCTTGCGCACAGTGAGATCAACGTTGCGGAGAGCTTGGTACCCGCCGTACCACTTCTGCACACCCGTCATTTCGATCAGGATCTGGTCCTGCATGAATTCGGCCTCCGACATCGACAGCGGCCAACGCGCGCAGCGCGTCGGCCGCTTAACGGTATTTACTGGACTGTGAACGGAACGCCGGGGACCGAGTCGGGGAAGGTCGGCACGGGCGCCTTCATCCATTTGGCGTAGAAGCCGGCCAACTTGCCGTTAGACTTGATCTGGTCGATGAACTTGTTGGCGGTCTCGTTCCACTCCTTCTCCCCCAGGCGGGTGCAGGCTCCGTTGTACAGGGCAGTGAAGTGAAGCTTGGGCTCGAACCCAAATTCCGGCTTTGCGGCGTTCAGACGCTGCGGGTAGAAGCTATTTGCGCCGACGGCCTGCACCTGACCCGAGAGCAGCGCCTGGATTGTGGCCGCATCATCATCAAATCTGCGGATTTCGGTGCCCGCTGGAGCACTATTGGTGACCTGGGTGTCCTGCGTGGAGGACCTCGGAACGCCTATAACGTACTTGCCCATATCGGCATTGCTGCTGATCGGCGTTGCCTGGGCAGCGACAAGGGTGATCTCGTTGGCAACATACGGCTTGGAATACTGCACCGCCTTGGCACGCTCGGGCAGCATCGCCATGGTTGCGAACAGAATGTCCACGCGGCCTGTGGTCAGCGCCGGAATACGATTGGCCACTGCCAGCGGGACGAACTCGGCCTTCACGCCAAGATATTCAGCGAAGGCGCGCCCCATATCGGCATCGATGCCATCCTGCTTTCCTGAGCTATCGACATAGCCCCATGGAGGATTATCGCCCTGAATGCCGATGACGACGACGCCCTTCTTCTTCACGTCTTCCAGGATGCCCGCCTGCGATTTACCTGCGACAGCGATGGCCCCCAGCATCAGCAGCGCGATGCCGAGCTGGCGACGATTGATCGAAAATAACATCTGATGTTTCCTCCTGCTGGTGATGGCTGTGTTTGATTGGGTAGATTGCGGCCGTTCCTACCTTTGATTGGCCAGGGCGAGCCTGGCCTCCATCCGGCTGCCCCACCACGACAGTGGCCAGCAGAGGATGAAATACATCGCGCCGACCACGCCGAAGACGAGCAACGGCTGGAAGGTCTGGTTCGATACGATTTGACCGGCGCGGGCGAGTTCGATGAAGCCGACGATGGCAGCGAGCGAAGTGCCCTTGATGAGCTGCACGAGATAGCCGATGGTCGCCGGCAGCGAGATGCGGATCGCCTGCGGCAGCACGATGTCGCGCATGCGGGACGAATAGTGCAGTCCAAGCGCCATCGCCGCCTCGGTCTGGCCACGCGGCACGGCCTGTATCGCACCGCGCCAAATCTCACCAAGGAAGGCGGAGGCATTCACGGTGAAGCCGATCGCCACCGCGACGAAGGCGTCGAGCTTCAGCCCGGTCAGCGCCAATCCGTAATACACGACGAAGAGCTGCAGCAGCAGCGGGGTGCCTTGGAATATCCCGATGTAGATGCGGATGACCCATTCCACGCCCTTATGACCACAGGTGCGCAGCAATGCGACCGCCAGACCCGCCGTGCAGCCGCCCGCAAACGCGACCAGCGTCAGCAGCATCGTCCATTGCAGCCCACGCAACAGGAAACCGAACTCAGGGAGGCCAAAATGCGGTGCCATCATCTCCCCCTCAGCGTGTCGGATATGAGAAGAAGCGGTGAGAGATGACCGCGAAGCCCAGCATCAACAGCCAGGAGATCGCGAGGTAGAGGAAAGTGACGAAGAAGTAGACCTCGAAGCTGCGGAATGTGTCGCTTTCGATGCGCTGCGCAACCGACGTCAATTCGTAGGCCGATACGGCCGAACAGATCGACGAGGTCAGCGTCAGCATGATGAACTGACCCGTGAGCGAGGGGTAGATCGCGCGAAGCGCTGGCTTGAGCACAACGAACCGGAATACCTGCCCTTTGTGCAGTCCGAGCGCGTAGCCGGCTTCTACCTGTCCCTTATGAATGGACTGCACCCCGCCGCGGATGATCTCGATGGCGTAGGCGCCGCCATTGACACCGAGTGCGATGACGGCGGTGGCTGTCGGATTGAGCTTCAATCCGACGAGCGGCAGGGCGAAGAACAGAAAGAAGATCTGCACCAGGAAAGGCGTATTGCGCACGGTCTCGACGAAGCCGATCACGAGAGCACGCAACCACGCCGCCTTCGAATCGCGTGCCGCGACGCCGGCGACACCGATCATCATTGCGAGCGTCATGCCGGCAAGCGCCAGGCCCAACGTACCCACGCACCCCCACAGCAGCGCGGGCATCGCATGCCAAACCACCGAGAAATCGAGCGTGTAGCCCATCTTGCGTTTCCTCTCGGGCGTTGTACGTGCCGCTCGCCCATCGGCCGGGTGTCACCCTCCCCGGGATGCAAAAGTGGCGAAGAAGACGTCTGGATCAGGTGAGATGCCCGTGAACAGGCGGAATGCCTCGGTACCCTGGAAGATCGCCATGCCACCACCATCGACGGTGCGGCAGCCGAGGGCACGCGCCGCGCGCAGCAGCGCGGTTTCCAGCGGGAAGTAGACGATCTCGGCGACCCACAGATCGGGACGCAGCAGGGCCGTCGGCAGCGGCGTGCCCGGATACTTGTCCATGCCGATCGGCGTCGCGTTGACAATTCCGTCTGCGGCAGCGACGGCCGCCGCGACATCCTGGCCGGCCCTCAAGCGCCCCTCTACAAATCGAGGGGACAAGCTATCCACCAAACTCTGCGCCTTGGCCACGTCGACGTCGATGATGGTTAGTTCCCGCACGCCCAGCTTCATGAGCGCGAAAGCGACCGCCGAGCCTGCGCCGCCCGCGCCGAACTGGACGACGCGACCGAGCGATGCACCTTGCATGTTGCGGCGAAAGTTCTCGGCGAAGCCGAACCAGTCCGTGTTGTGGCCGGTCATTCGACCGTTCCTGATGACCACGGTGTTCACGGCGCCAAGCGCCTCTGCGTCAGGCGAAAGCTCGTCCAAGTGTGGAAGGATCGCCTGCTTGCAGGGATGGGTCACGTTCAACCCGTCAAAGCCCATCCGCCTTGCGGCCGTGAGCAATTCCGGCAACGCCTCCACACCGAGCTTCAACTCTGTCAGATCGATCTTTTTGTAGATATAGCGGATGCCAGCGGCGTCTGCGGCCGCTTCGTGCATGGGCGGGGTGCGGGACGCAGCGATGCCACTGCCGATCAGGCCGACGAGAAAACTGGACTTCGGATGCATGCTCGGTATCGCCCGTCAGCTCAATGGGACGGTCAGTTCGGCGATGACCTGAGCCGTGCTCGGTCGAACGCCGCGCCACCAGGAAAAAGCTTCGGCCGCCTGCTCGACCAGCATGCCGACGCCGTCGGCCAGCTTGGTTACGCCTTCGGCGCGGGCCGCTTGCAGAAAGGGCGTCAGCCCTTTGCCATAGGCTAGTTCGTACGCCAGCGCCGCACCGCGGAAGACATTGCCTGGAAGCGGCGGCATTTCACCCCGCAGGCTGGCCGACGTCGCGTTGACGACGACGTCATAGCCCTCGGCAAGATCGGCCAGTTCAGCATAGCCGCTGACAATCAGGGGACCACAGCCGGCAAACTCTTCGGCCAATGCCACCGCTTTCGACAGCGTTCGGTTGACCAGAACCAGCTCGGACGGCTCCTGGCGCAGGAACGGCAGCAGCGCGCCACGCGCTGCTCCTCCAGCGCCGAGCATTAGGACGCGCCGGCCGGCCATTTTGACGCCGAGATTGACGGTGATGTCACGCACTAGGCCGATCCCGTCGAAATTCTCGGCAATGATCCGATCGCCCTCGAACTTCAGGCAGTTTGCGGCGCCTGCTCGTTTGGCGCTCTCTGAAAGCTCATTTGCGTAGGCGAAAGCATCGAGCTTGAACGGGGCTGTGATGTTCAGCCCCTTGGCGCCCTCCGTCCGGAATTGATCAACCCGTTCGTTGAAGCCATCGAGTGGTCCCTCGATCGCCTCATAGACAAGGTCCTGTCCCGTCATTTTGGCGAAAGTGCCATGGATGAGGGGTGATTTGCTGAAGCCGATCGGATTGCCAATCACCGCATAACGATCGCTCATGGCTTACTCCTGCACTGCAGTTTCGTTGTAGAGAACACCGTCTCGCACCATCGCGTCGATGGTTTGGGCCGACAGTCCCAGCGACTCTGCAATGCGGCGATTGTCCTGGCCGAGCAGTGGTGCCGGAGTGCGCACCGTGATGTCGCAGCTGGAGAAGCGGAAGGGCAGGTTCGGCAAAGTCACCCTGCCGAGAACAGGATGCTCCTGCTCGACCAGCATGCCGCGCGCGTGGATCTGCGGATCCTTCACGACCTCTTCGATGGTCTGCACAGGAGCGGACGGCACACCTGCTTGCTCGAGTGCGGCAAGACAGGCATCCCGAGACGGCTGCGAAAGCGTCCAGTTGCGCACAATTTCCATCGCCTCGGCATAATGGGCGTTCCGCGCGGCAGGCGTGGTGAAGCGTTCGTCGGATGACAAGCTGCTTCCTCCGATCAGCGCCGCCAATCGTCGCCACGCATCATCGACTTGCGCAGCGATGACAAGATTGCCGTCCTTGGCCGGAAAGACCCCGTAAACGGTCGAGTCCGGCTGTCCGCTGCCGGTCTGCTTCGGCAGGTCGGTACCGCCGGAGAGGAAGTAACGCTGAACCGCATAGTCGTGCATCGAGACCATGCAGTCGTACAGCGCCAGATCGATATGCTGGCCGCGGCCGGACGACGCGCGGCCGACCAGCGCTGCATTGATGGCAGCCACACCGTGAATGCCGGTATACATGTCGGCCAGTGGCATCCGCAGCAGCGGCGGCGCTTCACCGGGAGAGCCCAGTTGCGCCAGAGCCCCCGACATCGCCTCTGCGATCAGGCCGAAGCCCGGACGGTCGGCATAGGGACCGGTGTGGCCATAGGCGGAGACCGAGCAGTAGATCAGTCCCGGATTCCGCGTCGACAGCGCCTTGTAACCGAGCCCGAGGCGGTCGAGTGCGCCGGGGCGGTAGTTCTCGATGAAGACGTCGGCTGTGTCGACTAGCTTCATCATCATGTCGAGACCACGCGTGTCGCGCAGATCGATACACAATCCCTGCTTCCCCATGTTCTGCTGCAGGAAGTAGCCGGATTGTCCGTCCTTGAAATACCCATGGGCTCGGCCCGCATCGCCTTGCCTAGGACGCTCCACCTTGATGACCTCAGCGCCCATCGCAGCGAGGCAACGGCCCATGAACGGGCCGGCCAGGAAATGGCTGTAGTCGATGACGCGAATGCCTTTGAGCGGCAGATCTTGCGCCGTCATGCCTGCTCTCCTGCGGCGTTGGTCTTCGGGCGCATCGGAATCATCAGTCGATGCTCACCAGTCTGCACCACGTCGCCGCGCTGATTGATCAGCTCTGACGGCAGCACCACGATGCCCCATCCGTCACGCTTCGTGGCGCGCATTGAACCGACGCGGAACTTCACGTGCACGGTGTCACCGAGCTTGATCGGTAGCTTGAAATCCCACGTCCAGCCCAGCGACATTCCCGGAAGGAAACGGTAGTCGGCACGGGTCTTCAAACCGTCGGCCAGCGACAGACCGAACAGCCCGTGCGCGACGCGCGTGCCGAATGGTGTGGTCTTGGCGTATTCCTCGTCGACATGGACCGGCGTGAAATCACCCGTCAGTTCGGCATAGGCATTCACCATCGCTTCGGTGACCGTCACCGAAGGGGTGACGCATTCGTCACCGACCCTGGCATCGTCCCAGTAGCGCTCACCGGTCATGTCGCGTCTTCCTCTAACTCTAGGCACGGGGATTGATCGCCAGGGCGGCTTCCACGGCGCCTGCACTGGCTTGCAAGATTTCGACGTTGAGCCCGCCCGGTAGCTCGAGCCAGTTCGGCCCGGCAGGCAACGCCTTGGCGCCCCACGCGGCCGCACGGGCGAGCACACCTTCGTAATCGTCGACCATGATGCCGAGATGGGCGAGACGCCCCTCTGGTCCCACGAAGTTCGCATCTTCGATGAGTTGCACGCTTCCGAGCACCCACACCTGACGTGGGCGCGCGCCATCGGCGGGTTGCTCGTCGCGAATGGCAAGACCAAGCACCTCACGAAAGAAGTCGACGTGACGATCAACGTCAGGCACACGGATGGCGACGTGTTCGACATAGGCACGGGGCGGCGACATCGTCTCAGGACCTTCCAGGATAGTCGCTGCGGGCGTATTCAATGCCCTTGATTAACGCGACGAGGGTGGAATTTACGGGAGTTGGGACGTTGAGCTTGGCGCCCCAACGCACGACGGAGCCGTGGATGTAGTCGACCTCGGTCAGGTTGCCGGACTGCAAACTCTGCAACATCGACGTCTTGAACTCGGGCGGTAGACCAGCGGATGCCATCGTCCAAGCGCGTCGCGGATCGGTGATCGAGATCTTCACGCCGGCCGCCTGCGCGACCGCGATGCCCTCTGAGATCGCGGCCAGCGCGCAATCTTCCAGGATCGGCAGCGAATAGAGACCGCCATACGTCAGCCCGGTAACGGCGGTGATTCCTCCTCCGGCGACATTGATGAACAACTTGTCCCACATCGTGCCCAAGATGTTGTCGCTGAGCAGCGTGAGAATGCCGGCACGATTGAACGTCTCGGAAATTCGCTGTGCGCGCTCCGTCAAGCGTCCGTCAAGTTCGCCGATGATGGTTTCCTTGCCGATGACCCCTGAGCGAACATGACCGGGGCCGAGCAGCACGCCGCCAACGTAGGTCTTGCCTGCCATGACCCGGTCACGACCGACTTCCTCCGAAAGAATATCCTCGTGACCAAGACCGTTTTGAAGCGACATCACGACTGTCTGCGGCCCGATGATCGGCGCTGCCGCCCGGATCGCATCCCGCGTGTGATAGGATTTGACGAGGACGATGACGAGGTCCGCCACGATGCCGACCTGGGTCGCGGAGGTGCAGGCAGAGACCTTCACAACGGTCTCGGCGTCACCTTCGAGCATCCGGAGACCATCAGCATTGATCGCGTCGACATGAGCCTGGAACGGATCGATCAGCCAAACCTCGGCGCCACCGCGCGCCAGCGTGCCACCGATGGTCGAGCCTAGGGCTCCCGCTCCGATAAAGCAGATCCTCATCCGAACGCTTCTCCCGCGCCCTTTTTGGCGTCGGAAGCGTGGTAGCAGTCGGCTCCGTATTTGGATATGCTATGATCCTTATATCCATTATTGCAAAACGCAATGAAGCACCGGGATCTCTCCGATACGAACCTGCTGGAGCCGCGCCTCCTCCAGCTCTTCGATGCATTGTTCACCACGGGTAGCGTCACCAAGGCGGCCGAGAAGCTCGGTCAAAGTCAGCCGACCATTTCGATCTGGCTGGCGCGCCTGCGAAAGGAACTGGACGATCCGCTCTTTATCCGGTCGGCGGAGGGAATGCTGCCGACTCCGCGCGCCGAGGCTCTCATCGGCACGGCCAGACAGGCGCTGGAGATGCTGCGTCGTCTGGCGGAGCTTCGCCCCGAGTTTGATCCGGCGACTGCAAAGCGCCGCTTCATCATCTGCATGACGGATGCGAGTCACATCACGCTGCTTCCGGCCATCCTCGCCTACGTTCGCCGCGTTGCTCCGGGCATCCGCATCGAGGCGGCGCAGATCGGCGGCGATACCCCACGAATGCTGCAGTCTGGCGAGGCCGATCTGGCGCTCGGCTACATCTCGGACCTCGACGCTGGGCACTTCCAGCAGGCACTCTTTCCGCAGGATTGGGTCTGCTTGGCGAACGCAAAACATGCCCGGATCCGCGACCGCATCACCGCAAAAGATTTCAGGCGTGAGGCGCACGTCCTCATTCGGTCCGGCACCGGACATCAGTTGCTCGCGGCCGCGCTACAGGAGCAGCGGATAGTCCTCGACGTTGCGCTTGAGCTACCGGGCTTTTTGGGGTTACCCGCAATCGTCGGGACAACTGACCTGATCGCCACCCTTCCAAGGCACATCGGCGAAACGTTGGCTCACTATTACGGACTGCGCGTGCTCGACTGCCCGCTGGCGATCGCCGGCTTTACGGTGAAGCAATATTGGCACGCCCGCTTCCATCACGACCCGGCAAGCCAATGGCTGCGTGACGTGTGCGGTGAGCTCTTTCAACAGCAGGAAGTGCGGGGTCTACATCGTTCCGGCCGGCCAAAGAAACGAAGGCCACGCGATTTGCCGTCGTAGTCGACCGTTTATTGAGGGCGGAAGCTAACCGTTCGGTTTTGCGCAAAAAAGGCTGCCGATGTCATGTATCCGGCCCTCGAAGCCTCGGTTGGTCAGGGCGGCAAGGCAGCCCTCCACCGCCTTTGCAGCCGACCAATGCGCTACGCAGAATAGGATTTTCCCCTGTCGGAATGGAGCGCAGCTTCAATATCGCAACGCAACATAAATCTGGACGCGAGAGTTTAGCCGTCAACACCGCAATCGGTTATTGGCAGGCGGCAAATTGACCCACGCCCGGACGGTCACGACAATCTCGGCCCGGCAAACCGGGACTTGTAGGACTTTCGAACCGTTGTAATGTTGGAACGTGCGGCGTTCGCATGGCTGCTTCCCATAAAGGGCGCGGCGTCACCATAAGCAGGCGCGAACCAACGCGTCGGTTTTTGGGATCGAGAGCGACATGGCCGATGGCGGATCGTTTGATACGTTCCCCAAGTTGCTTCTGCGAAATGCGACGCAGTTCGGCACGCGTCCGGCGTTTCGACACAAGGATCTTGGCATTTGGCAGACGTGGACGTGGGCCCAGGTTGCTGCGATCGTCCGGGCTTACGCCGCGGGCTTGCATCGACTTGGACTGCAGCCAGGAGACAAGATCGCGGTAGTGGGTTCCAACCGACCGAAGCTCTACTGGACCATGATGGCAGCGCAGGCGCTGCAAGCGATTCCGGTTCCGGTTTACTCGGACGCAGTGGCTGAAGAGCTTGCTTTTGTTCTCGCGCACGCTGAGGCGAGCTTTGTTGCAGCACAGGATCAGGAGCAAGTGGACAAGGTCTTGTCCGTATGCGAGCGAGTGCCGCATCTTCAAAAGATTCTCTATGACGAGTCGCGCGGCCTTGATGGCTACGCGGACAGCCGGCTGATCGCGATCCACGATGTCATCGAGGACGGTCGCGCAGCGCTGACGGCGGATCCGGCGCTCTGTGGACAGATCGATGAATTCGTCCGGCAGGGTGATGGTTCTGACATCGCGGTCATCCTCTACACCTCGGGAACGACCGGCGCGTCGAAGGGCGTCATGCTGTCGACGCGAGGCTGCATTGACGCCGCATCGGACACCACCAGGTTCGACGGACTGGCCGACCACGACGTGGTGTTCGCATATCTGCCGCTGGCCTGGGTGGGCGATCATTACCTCAACTATGTGCAAGGCCTTGTCGCTGGCTTCTGCATGGCCTGTCCCGAGAGTAGTGAAACGATCGAGCAGGATCGGCGCGAGATCGGACCGACCTTCTATTTCGCGCCGCCGCGTGGTTTCGAGGCCATGCGGACGCGCCTGATGATCCGCATGGAGGACGCTGCGCCTGTCAAGCGTCGAATGTTCAACTACTTTCTCGACGTGGCGCGCCGGTATGGCGAGCAGGTGTTGACCGGAAAACAGGTGCCCCTGCGGGGCCGGTTGCTCTATGCGCTCGGGCGCTTGCTGGTCTACGAACCTCTCAAGAATGTTCTCGGCCTGTCCCGGGTGCGTGTCGCGTACACTGCAGGCGAAGCCATCGGTCCGGACTTGTTCGCATTCTACCGCTCGATCGGACTAAATCTGAAGCAGCTCTACGGCCAGACCGAAGCCTTCCTGTACGTGACGTGCCAGCCTAATGGCGAGATCTACCCCGATACGGTTGGTCCGGCGGCCCCGAACGTCGACATCCGCATTGCGCAATCGGGCGAAGTGCAATTTCGCTCGCCCGGCATGTTCGTCGGATATTTCAAGGATCAAGCAAAGACCGCGGAAACCATGACATTCGACGGTTACGTCAAGACCGGCGATGCGGGCTTTTTCGACGAGAAGACCGGACATCTAAAGATCATCGATCGGGCGAAGGACGTCGGCTGGCTGGCTGACGGCACGATGGTTGCGCCGAAGTACCTTGAGAACAAACTGAAGTTTTTTCCCAATATCAAGGAAGCGATCACTTTCGGCGACTCAAGAGAGTTTGTTTGCGCCATGATCAACATCGACCCGGTCGCTATCGCGAATTGGGCGGAGCGTAACAATATCGCCTATGGCTCCTATCAGGAGCTTGCCGGGCATCCGCTGGTCTATGACATGGTAGCGAAAGACGTTGCCGCGGTGAACCACTCTCTCGTCAAGGAAAGGGTGCTGGCGGGCGCTCAAATTCGTCGCTTTCTCATTTTGCACAAGGAACTCGACGCAGATGACGGCGAATTGACCCGCACGCAGAAGGTGCGTCGCCGGTTCATTGCCGAGCGCTATGCGCCACTGGTCACCGCACTCTACGACGGCTCGCATGAGGCCGACATTTCCACTGAAGTCACTTTTGAGGATGGCCGCAAGGGCACTATCGCGGCTCGTGTCAAGATCCGCGACATGCAAGCCACTGGTTCGGCGGAATCCTTGGGGAAGGCAGCATGAGAGCGCCGGACACGAACGAGATCCTGCTTCAAGTCGAGGGCGTAGCCCTGGCCTTCGGCGGCGTCAGGGCGCTCAGGGACGTTTCGTTCAACGTGAGAAAAGGCGAAATTCGGGCCATCATCGGCCCCAACGGCGCCGGCAAGACCTCGATGCTCAACGTCATCAACGGATTCTATCACCCTGATCGTGGCGCCATCACCTTCAAGGGGCGCACCCGGGCCAGGATGCAGCCTTTCGAGGCCGCCCGCGGCGGCGTCGCGCGCACCTTCCAGAACGTCGCCCTGTTCAAGGGAATGAGCGCGCTCGACAACATCATGGCTGGCCGCACGTTGAAGGTGCGCCGGGGCCTCTTATGGCAGATGCTGCGTTACGGCCCTGCTCTGGCAGAGGAAGTCGAGCATCGGCACCGGGTCGAGGAGATTATCGACTTCCTGGAGATCGAATCGATCCGCAAGGTGCCTGTCGGGCGCTTGCCATACGGCTTGCAGAAACGCGTCGAGCTTGGTCGCGCTCTCGCCATGGAGCCCGACCTTCTTCTCCTCGACGAACCCATGGCAGGGATGAATCTCGAGGAGAAGGAGGACATGTCGCGGTTCATTATCGATGTGAACAGCCATTACGGCACAACGATCGTGCTGATCGAGCACGACATGGCCGTGGTCATGGATCTATCGGATAGAGTGGCGGTGCTCGATCATGGCGTAAAGATCGCCGACGGCACCCCGGACGAGATGAGGGAGAACCAGGCCGTCATCGACGCCTATCTTGGCGTCGCACACTGAGGTGCGTTCGTGATCGCATTGGGTCAGTTTCTCGAGGTCCTGATCGGCGGATTGATGTCCGGCGTGCTCTATTCGCTGGTCGCCCTCGGCTTCGTGCTGATCTTCAAGGCATCCGGCGTTTTTAATTTTGCCCAGGGTGCAATGGTATTGCTCGCTGGATTGGCGCTGGTTCGCTCGCTCGATCTCCTCGTGGCCAACGGCTTCCCGCTTTGGGTTGCGATCGTTCTCGGCATCGGCTTTGCCGCCGTGATCATGGCGACAACGGCTTGGCTGATCGAGCGGTTCGTGATCGGACCCCTCATCAACCAGGACGCCCTCACGCTGTTCATGTCCACCATCGGCGTGACATTCGTTCTCGAGGGCGCGGCGGAAATGATCTTCGGATCGGATGTTTATCCGTTGCGGCTATTCCCGACGGACGCCTGGTTCGTGTTTGAGGGCCTCTTCCCGGGTGGAATTCTGATCAACAAGCTGGACGTCTGGGGTGCATTGATCGCAGGCATCCTGGTCGCCGGCCTCGCGATCTTCTTTCAGCGTACCAAGACCGGTCGCGCACTCAGGGCTGTGGCCGATGACCATTTGGCCGCGCACTCGGTTGGGATTCCAATCAGTTGGATTTGGTTCGTGGTCTGGCTCGTTGCCGGTCTCGTTGCGCTGGTTGCGGCGACCGTGTGGGGCACTAAGCTTGGTGTGCAATTTTCCATCACCTTTCTCGCGCTGAAGGCTTTGCCGGTCCTGATCATCGGGGGCCTCACCTCCATTCCGGGAGCCATCGCCGGCGGGCTCATTGTCGGGGCGGGTGAGAAACTTGCGGAGGTGTACCTCGGGCCATCTATCGGCGGCGGTATCGAATATTGGTTTGGCTATGTGCTGGCGTTAACAGTGTTGCTTGTGCGGCCGCAGGGTCTGTTCGGCGAGCGGATCATCGAGCGCATCTGAGACAGGAGCTAGCTTTGCTTTATCGTGAGGTCGGCCAATTCAAGACAACCTACGCAGAGGATATGGCGATCTTCCCGATCCGTCAGGACCGCATTGCGCTCGCGATCTTGCTCGGCATCGCTTTCATTGGGGTGCCGGTGCTGGCCAGCTTCCACATCTGGCCGTTTGGTAGCGAGTATCTGCTGTGGGCGATTCTGCTGCCCTTCCTGATCCTCGCACTCGCTGCCATCGGCACAAACATTCTCGTCGGCTATTGCGGCCAAATCTCGCTCGGCAGCGGTGCGTTCATGGCCATTGGCGCCTATTCCGCCTACAAGCTGGCGACAGGCGTTCATGTCCCGCTCACCTCGCTTGGCTTCGCGATTTCGATCCCGCCTTTGCCCGTATTGGTATCCATTCTGCTTGGCGGGTTCATGGCGGCGGGTGTCGGAATCCTGTTCGGGATTCCCAGTCTGCGGATCAAGGGCCTCTATCTTGCGGTTGCAACGCTCGCGGCGCAGTTCTTCTTCGACTGGGTATTCCTGCGGGTGCCGTGGTTCACCAACTACGCCCCGTCAGGGTCGGTCAATGCGCCGGAACTGAATTTCTTCGGTGTGGTCGTTCGCACGCCGATCGAACGCTATCTGCTGTGCCTGATCTTCGTCACGGTGATCGCGGTCTTGGCGAAGAATCTCGTCCGCGGCAACCTTGGCCGACAATGGATGGCAATTCGCGATATGGATATCGCTGCCGAGCTGATCGGCATCCGGCCACTCTATGCAAAGCTCACTGCCTTCGCGGTCTCTTCATTTATCATCGGCGTGGCGGGCGCACTCTGGGCGTTCGTCTACCTTGGCTCATGGGAGCCGCTCGCGTTCTCGATCGACCGTTCGCTCGAGCTCTTGTTCATGGTGATAATTGGTGGGCTGGGATCCATCATGGGCCCGTTCGTCGGAGCGGCGTTTATCCTCATTGTGCCGATCATGCTGAACGTCCTTCCAACCCAGCTCGGCGTGCCGCTGTCGACGGAAACGATCACTCACCTGCAGTTCATTATCTTTGGGTCGTTGATCTGCTATCTTCTCATCAAAGAACCCCATGGGTTCGCCCGGCTGATAGCAATCGGCAAGGAGAAGCTCAGACTTTGGCCGTTTCCCTATTGAAGTTGCGATCGCGCCTCGAGCGGATGACGGCTGTTGACAAAGGAGGAAGGAAACAATCCCCCGAACGGAAAAAGAGGGGCTCAAAGGAGGAGAATATCAACATGGCAAGTATTCCACGCAATGTACTGATACTGGCGGCCGCGTTGTCGGGCGCGGCGTTTAGTGCACCGGCCGCAGCGCAAAACGAGCAGTTCATCCCAATTCTGTCCTACCGGACCGGACCGTACGCTGTGAACGGAGCGCCCTACGCAAACGGCGTTGTGGACTATTACAACCTGATCAATGAGCGTGACGGTGGTATCAACGGCGTCAAGATTCTGACTGAAGAATGCGAGACGAGTTACGCGACCGACAAGGGCGTTGAGTGCTACGAGCGCCTCAAGGGCAAGGGGCCGACCGGCGCGGCCTTCATCAACCCGCTATCGACCGGGATCACCTTTGCCCTCACCGAGAAGACCGCGACCGACAAAATCCCGATCATCACAATGGGGTACGGCCGTGCCGATTCCAAGAACGGCGCGGTGTTCGCCTACAACTTCCCATTGCTCGGCACTTACTGGTCGGCGGCAGATATCGCGATCCAGCATGTCGCCAAGGAACTCGGTGGCTTCGACAAGCTGAAAGGCAGGAAGATTTCGCTGCTGTATCACGACAGCCCCTATGGCAAGGAGCCGATTCCGATGCTGCAGGTGCTGGCGCAGAAGTACGGCTTTGCGTTCACCTCGATCCCGGTTACGCACCCCGGTGTCGAGCAGAAGTCGCAATGGCTGGCGATCCGCCAGAATCGACCGGACTATGTCCTGGTCTGGGGCTGGGGCGTCATGAACAGCACGGCAATCAAGGAAGCGGCGGCCGTTGCCTATCCGCGCGAGAAGATGATCGGTGTTTGGTGGTCGGGCGCAGAGCCCGACGTGACGCCGGCAGGCGATCAGGCCACAGGTTACAAATCACTGATGCTTCAGCATGGTGCTGGCAGGTTTCCCGTCCATGCTGACATAGAGAAATATGTCTACGCGAAAGGCAAAGGTTCAACGGAATCTGGCAAGGTCGGCGAAGTTCTCTACAACCGTGGCATGGTCAACGCCATGCTCGGCGTGGAGGCGATCCGGAAGGCGCAGGAAAAGTTCGGCAAGAAACCGCTGACGGGCGAGCAGGTCCGTTGGGGGCTGGAGAACCTCATCCTCACCGATGCACGCATCAAGGAACTCGGATTTGAGGGGATGTTGAAGCCGGTCAGCATTTCCTGCTCCGATCACGAGGGTGCGCGCTACGGGCGCGTTCAGCAGTGGGATGGCAAGGCCTGGAAAGTAATCTCCGACTGGTACACGGCAGACGAATCGCTCATCGAACCGCTCGTCGCCGATGTGTCCGCGAAGTATGCCGCGGAGAAGAAGATCCAGCCGCGCGACTGCGCGAAAGAAACTTGAACCAGTCTGACTGATCCGGGAGGCAGGTTTGCCTGCTCCCGGATTCCCGAAGGTGCAACTGTCTGGAGGTCTGCCGTGTCAACCCCCAAGGTCGCTCCGGCGACGGAAGCGGCAGCTCCGGTTCTGTCGGTCAACAATATCGAGGTTGTCTACGATCACGTCATCCTCGTGTTGAAGGGCGTATCGCTGGAGGTTCCGCGGGGCGGCATAGTCGCGCTTCTCGGCGCCAATGGTGCCGGCAAGACCACGACGCTGAAAGCGATCTCCAATCTGCTACATGCAGAGCGCGGCGAAGTCACCAAGGGCTCGATTCTATTCGACGGCATCGAGGTGCAGTCCATGTCGCCAAACGACCTGGTGCGGCGCGGCTGCATTCAGGTGATGGAGGGGCGACGTGCCTTCCCTCACCTCACGATAGAAGAGAATCTTCTGACTGGCGCCTTCACGCGCAAGGACGGCAAGTCGGCGATCACGCAGGACCTTGAGCGGGTCTATGCCTATTTCCCCCGCCTCAGAGAGCGACGTGGTTCCACCGCCGGTTATACGTCAGGCGGTGAACAGCAGATGTGCGTGATCGGGCGCGCGCTGATGTCGTGCCCGAAGATGATCCTGCTCGATGAACCTTCGATGGGCCTTGCGCCGCAGATCGTGCAGGAGATCTTCGAGATCGTAAAGGATCTCAACGTCAAGGAAGGCGTTTCCTTTCTTCTCGCCGAGCAGAACACCAATATGGCGCTCAAATACGCGAGCCACGGCTATATCCTCGAAAATGGCCGCGTGGTGATGGACGGCGAGGCACGGGCGCTCGCAGCAAATGAGGACGTCAAGGAATTCTACCTTGGCGTTGCCGGTGACAGGCGAAAATCATTCCGCGACGTGAAGCACTACAAGCGTCGCAAGCGCTGGCTCGGATGACGCAGAGCGATCGGCTCCGCTCGTCGGGAATGCATGCAACCCAGCGTCCGCCAACAGGCTCAAAGAAAGGATTTTCGCGGCTAGCGAATGCGGACTGGACCAAGTCCAGCCGCTGACCGCTTGTCGGAATGGCTATCGCGAGGGGTACCCAAGCCATTGTAAAGGCTTGGTGGGCGCACCAGGGCTCGAACCTGGGACCCGCTGATTAAGAGACAGCCGCGGGGTAAGTAGAATCAATCACTTAGCGATCGCATAAGTGGGCTTAGCCGAGCAAAAACAGCCATTCGTCGCATGATCCTAGTGCTTTCGTTGCTGCCTGTCACTCTGGACCATCCGTCGTTTCAATCACCCGTGCCCTCCGAAGGCAAAGGTCCTGGATCGCGACGGCAAGCGTCTGATTGTGCGGATTGTCGACGATTTTCGCCCTGATGCCGGTTTGACCGGCCGCTTCGTTTGCAAACAGCTCCTTCGTCGAACCGGTGCTATGACCGACGATCGGCGCCGAGCGAATGACTCCGATAGACTTGCGCCAGAACTCGAGGCGCTCGGCGCCACCGGTCTCCAATCCACCGATAACCATGGTGTTGGATTCGTAGGCATCAACTTCGCCTAAAAGGCGCGCCATCTTGAACTGAAGATTGGGAGACACTCCCCACGCGCCGACACCGAGCACACAAACTGCGGCCAGGATGGCGAGCGACGGCCACCGACCTTGCCCGCGGCCTGAGAGAGCGACAGAACGCGCTGATCAGCGCTCTCCGTTTTCCGTACGGCTTCACTGGCAATGCGCGCTGACTCCTGGACCTGCCGGCTGATCTCGTTTACCGAAGCTGACACCTCTTCAGTGGCCGATGCAAGGGACTGAACGTTGGTGGAAGCCTGTTCAGAGGCCGACGCTACGGCGGTGGTCCGCAGACCACCAATGACGGCCGGGGGTCTTTCCCTATCCACCCGCCTTTCCATCTCCGTGAGGCTGAGCGAGCTGAACTCGGCATTCTCTTAGCCACGGCCTGACAGGAAGCGACGGCGCCTATCGTGGGAAGGCGCCGATCGTGTTGCGCTGCGATCCCGAGCGTGAACCAAACGGTGCTCACAGAATCCTTTGGGCTCAGTTCGATGAAACAAGACAGCCGGACGGCCATTCGAGAATCACGGGTTATCGCTGATGACCTAACCCGACACCGAGTTTCAGCGCCTTCTGCCGCAACGCGGCCTCGCTCACCTTCATCAGCTTTGCGATTTTCGATAGGATGTTCGCGCCCTTGAATGCTGCTTGAGGAGTTTGACGTCGGTCGGCGTGTAAGCCATGCGTCCGGGCAGCGCCGATTGAACGTCATCCAAATCGGCGATCGGTAACCTTTGGTTACAGCTTCCGACCACAGCATGAGAACATTGGTAACTTGATACGGGCTGCCTTGGCGCGCAGAGGCCGCCTGATACGCCCGCTGCCATTACCGGCATTCCAAGGCTTGATCCAGGGTCGCACGCCGTCTTCGAACTCGCGGACGATTTGGTCGGTGATGCGTTGACAGATGTTTGCTTCCATTGTCGTTGCCTTTCATGGCTTGCGCGTTGTGGCATGCAACCGACTAGCCGCCCGGCAATGAGCGGGGTTGGCAGTCAGGGCCAAAAAGCAGGGGGTGGTGCGGACAGGACACCGGACGCTTGGTCCGTGGGACTACACGGCCTGTGTTTTTTGGCCTTGACAGCCTGAGGGCCGCAGGCGCCTCGACTAGTTTCTCGGTTCGGAATATCGCACTTATCCTTCATGCAAGTTGCCGTCGTTCCGTCGGCACTGTGCGGCGAGAACGCGGACTTGCATCTAAATGGTAGGTCATAGCCAGTGTTTTAACCGGTCGAGGGAATGGCATGCTTCGACACATGAAGTCTCGTGCGCTACTGGCCTGGAACGTCCGTCGGATCCGCCTCAAAGGTGGTATGTCGCAGGAACGATTGGCGCGCACGGCTGGGATCGACCGTTCCTACTTGGCGGGTCTTGAGCGGCAATCGAAAAACCCGACGATTGATGTTCTCGATCGCATTTCCGAAGCGCTCGGCGTTCATCCTTCCGATCTCTTTGTTGAACCCTCGAGCTGTGCGGACATTCTCAAGACTTCGCCCCCGCGGCCTAAGCGGCCGCGTCTGCCTCGCAAGAAGGGGTAGCCATTCATACGGCGACGGGAGCAGCACAAACCATCTCGACAACGCGATGCCGGTCGGCAGGACTATGCAACGCCCAGAATGTTTTTCCATGAGGCACGTCTCGTCGAAGGCATAGCACGAAGCCATATTGACATGCACGAATATGCTTTGGCATCTAATCCCGACAGGTTCTTTCGCCGAATCACCGCAAGCCGCTCGCTCGCTACGGCGCCCTGGAGGGCGCCCTTCGCGAGCGGCCTACCCCGACTCGCGACTTCAGGAGACGCTAGGGTGCGCTTCGGTAACATTGTCATCTGAGGCAATATGAGGGGTCATTTTCCATGGCGCGCGACACAATTACGATAATACGCACGATTGTGGTCATGCGATTTCTCTAATTGAGCACGACAGATGTCAAATGCATGCGTGCCTGTTCCATCCTTCCTATCCTGGCACCACAGAAGCGCGCCACGGATTTTTTCCAATTTAGATTGATGGAATAACGGCTTACGGATGGATGAGGTCTGCTGCCCTCTCTCCGATCATAATAGACGTCGCGTTGGTATTCCCAGCGATATGACGAGGAAAGATGGAGGCGTCCGCGACCCACAAGTTTTCGGTGCCCCTCACCTTAAGAGAAGGGCTGAGAACCGCTCGATCGTCTGCCCCCATGCGGCAAGTCCCGACCGGATGAAAGAAGGGGACCGTTGCTTTGCGAATGTAGGCTTCGTCAGCTTCCCGCCCGGCCCCCGATGCTGGCGCTTCGCAAAACTTCCGGACATGAGAGCCGAATGGGGGCATAGAGCAGATCTTCCGGACCCAGTCTAGCCCGCGCATAACCCCCTCAAAGTCATCCCGATGATCGAGCAAGCGGGGAACGATGGCAATTGGAGCGAGAGGATCGTTCGATCTAAGTTCGAGATGGCCGGTGCTTTTCGGGTGATTGATGTTCACCAGGATGGTCACCAGGTTAGCTTTCGGCACTTTCAGTTTTCCATCAGCTTTAGTCAAACCGAACGGGAAGAGATGAAATTGAAGGTCTGGCTCAGCGAGCTCAGGACTCGATCTTAGAAACGCCAGGACCTGCGCCGTAGGCACACTCAGGAACCCCGACCTTTTAAAGGCCCACTCCGCCAAGGCTAATGCGCCCTTTATGGGATGCGATAATCCATTGGCGGTTTCGATATCGAGTTCAGCGAGGACATACAGTCCCGGGTGTTCCATTAAATTCCGTCCCACCTCAGGACTTTCGACACGCGGCACGATGCCATGCTTCTTGAGGTGAGCCGGGTCACCTATGCCCGAAAGCATCAATAGGTGTGGGGAATTGATGGAGCCAGCCGAAAGAATAACACCCTTTCTTGCGACGAAATCGACGTTTTGTCCGCGATGCGTGGCGGCAACGCCCCTCGCGCGCGTCTTGTCAAACAGAATGTGGCGAACGATCGTCTGATCCAAGAACTTCAGATCAGTTGCTGACAGCTTTGGCCTTATGAAAGCCTCGAAGGCCGAAAGCCGACGCCCATCGCGCGTTGATCCTTGGTTCCAAGCAACTCCCTCGTGTGAGGCACCGTTCAAATCCTCATTGAAGGGAATGCCAGCGGCTTGAAAGCTGTCGATAAACTTCTGTGAAATCGGATGACGCCAACGTAAAGCTGAAACACGTTGAGGCCCGAGCCCTCCGCGAAAATGATTGTCTCTGTCCTCATCGGCCGTCTCCATTTTTCGGAAGTACGGCAACACGTCCTTCCATCCCCATCCTGTGTTGCCTAGCGCCTCCCAGGCGTCGTAGTCCCGCGCAGCGCCGCGGATGAAAATCATCCCATTTATCGCGGATGAGCCTCCCGGCACTTTGCCCCGGGGCCAGTCCTCGACCACGCCGCCTCTGCTCGGATCAGGCTCTGTCTTGTAAGCCCAATCGTACCGTCTATTCCCGATCGTATAGACGAGCGCACCCGGAACATGAGACAGGTTGAAACGCTCTTTCTTCCCGGCTTCCAGCAACAGGACCGATTGTTTTCGCTCGACCAAGCGCGCCGCCAGCGGACATCCCGCACTCCCGGATCCTACGACAATGTAGTCAAACTCCATGCTGTTCACTCTCCAAATAGGAGAACCATTGGATGGTCGCGCAATCCTGAAAAGTCATGGATGGTGCGGGTCTATTTCCGTCAGATGGCAAGCAGCCGATTCATCCCGTCCGCGTGCCGCGAGCGGCGGATCATCAAAGGCGCACTTATCGAGCGCGAACGGGCAGCGGCTTCTAAAGCTGCAGCCTGCCGAGATGTGGATCGGGTTGGGCGGCTCACCTTCCAAGAGGTAGGTCTCCGCCTTGAAAGGACGCTCCTCAACCGCCGGTACCGCGCTCAGGAGTGCGCGTGTATAGGGATGTCTCGGCTTGATGAATGTGGTCCGATTGTCAGCCAGCTCCACCACGCGCCCAAGATACATCACGGCGACGCGATTGCAGGCTTGTCGCACCATCCCCAAGTCGTGCGAAATGAATATGTAGGTCATTCCGCGCTGGTCTTGAAGCTGCTGAAAAAGGGCGAGAAGCTTGCGCTGCTCAACCTGGTCGAGCGCCGACAGCGTCTCATCAAGAATGAGTAACTCGGGATCGAGGACGAGGGCCCGGGCGATACTCACACGTTGACGCTGCCCGGCGCTCAATCCAACCGGAAGTTTGCCGAACAGATCGAGCGACAGTCCAACTTCCTGCATGGTCGCCGCGACGCGATCGCGGATTTCGGAATGCGACATCCCTCCATGGACGTAGAGGGGTTCGGCTATGGTTCGCCCGATCGAAAGATGAGGCGGAATGGAGCTAAACGGATCCTGCAGGAGAAGCTGGAATCTCCTGCGGAGTGTCAATAGGCACTTGGCTTTCATTGGCGCGATATCTTCGCCCATGAACAATATCTGTCCTGAATCCGGGACCTCCAGACGGCTCAGGAGCCGCGAAAGCGTTGATTTCCCGCATCCCGATTCACCGACGATGGCCAAGTTGTCACCCCGGCGAACATCGAACGAAGCGTCCCTCACCGCGTGTACGAACTGGTTTGCAAAGAGCCTGTTTCTATCCCTCGTGGGATAAACCCGGCTGACGTTTCGCACCGAGAGAATGACGTCGATGGCGGCAGGTGACGCCTCATCTGCAACGGCCTCAGTTGAGCTCTGCCATATGCGGGGGATGTCAGCTATCAGCTGCTTTGTATAGGCATGTTGCGGAGCCGCGAGCAATTGCTGAACGCTTTGGGTCTCGACGACCCGACCGCCTGCGAGAACAAGAACTCGGTGCGCGATTTCGTTGATGACCCCAAAAGAAGAAGAAACGAACAGGATCGCCGTTTTGAAATCCCGCTGCAACTCGCGCAGGAGCCGAAGGATTTGAGCAGCGACGGTAACGTCAAGAGGTTGCGTTATGTTGTCGGCGACCAGAAGGTCCGGGTTCGTCACGAGCGCATCTACGATCAGGGCGCGCTGCATCATTCCGCCGCTGAACTGGAACGGAAACTCCTCAAATCGCTGTTTCGCGCCGGGCATCTTGACGGCATCGAGCAGGCGTATGACGCGTTCCTCTGCCTCGCCATTGGAGATACCGGGCTCGATGGATCTGAGTTTTTCGACGATTTGCCGACCAACCGGAAGGGTTGGATCGAGAGCATTGCCAGGATCGGAGCCTATGTAGGCAATCTTGCGCCCGCGGAGCGCTTGCATTTGTGTCCGGGGTAGTCTCAGAAGATCATTGCCACGATAGGCGATAACGCCAGACTCGATTTTGAGCGGGCTGGTGACCCACCTGACAAGCGCGCGCGACAACACGGTCTTTCCCGAGCCGCTCTCACCGATAATGCCGAGGACTTCGTTTTCATCGATACTCAGGTCGACATGGGTGAGCACGGCGCGCGTTCCGCGCGACCCGAGATCAAGGCTGACGGTCAGATTGCGCACATCAAGAATGTTGACCGGCGATATCATCCGAATCCCAGCAAGATCTTGTTGCGAGAACGCTCGAGAGCTCCTCCCATGATGTTGATGCAACACAGTGTGATCGCGAGCAGGAGGCCCGGCACCGTGGTGATCCACCAGGCATTCAAAATGTACTTCGTGCCATCGGCGATGATGGTGCCGAATGTCGGGGTGGGTGGTTGGATGCCGATCCCGATAAAGCCCAGCACAGCCTCGAAAATCATCATGCGCGCAATGTCCAGGATTGCGACGAAGGCGATCGGAGGCAAGATATTGGGTGCGATATGAACGAGCAGGACCCGCGCGTCTGAGGCGCCAAGAATCTTTATCGCTCGAACATACTCTTTGCGGCGCTCGGACAGGGTTACACTGCGCGCCACGCGTGAATACGCCGGCCAGCCGGCAAGAATCAGAACAAGAATAATGGCCAGCGGAGTGGGGCGGGAAACGCCGAGAATTGTGATCGCCAGGATGATCGCGGGAATCGACATCTGCGCGTCTGTGATCCGCATCAAGAGCAAGCCGACCCATCCGCCGAAATAACCTGAGAGCATGCCAATGGCTGAGCCAAGGATGAACATTCCCGCAACGCTCGTGACGCCGATCAGCAGGGCATTCCGAAGACCGATGAGGGAGCGCGTAAACAGATCACGACCGAGTTGATCGGTACCAAACAGGTAAGGCCAGCTCGAATGATCCAGGAGTGCCGGTGGCAGGAATTTCTTGCTGACATTGAATTGGGTCGGCGACAGATCGAGAATGTAGGGACCAAGGACAGAAAGGATAATCAGCAAGCAAAACAGCGCAAATCCAATCTTGAATTCATTTGTCCGCCATGCCAGCGCGAAGATGCTGGCCGCGATGCCGCCACCTCGTGTGGCCGCCGGGCTATCGGTCTTGGCCGGAAGTTCTGCCGACGCTAGTATTGTAGCCTCCTGTCAATCGCCATCGCTGCAAAGTCGACGAGAATATTGACCATCACGAGAGTCGCACACGCCAGGATCGCGATGGCCTGGATGACAGGGAAATCCCGTTGGAAGACAGCGTTGATCATCAGAAGGCCAACGCCGGGATAGTTGAAGACGTATTCCACGACGAACAGGCCACCAAGCAAGACCCCAATCGCTTGGATTCCGAGCACATTGAGGACGGGGATACTCGAATTGCGCAGCACGTGCGCGACGATCATTCGACCGCGCGAGAGACCGCGAATTTCACCCTGGGACACATATGGCTCGATGAGACTTCCACTCACAGAGACCGAGATGGACCGGATGAGAGTCGGAGCAAGCTCGATCGCGAGAACAATGGCGGGCAAGATTGCGTAGCTCGGCCCCTGATAGCCGATCGCCGGCAGCCATCCGGCCTTGGCAGAGACGAGAAAGATGAGAACGAGGGATAACCATACGTTGGGGAGTGAAACCAGGACGGAAGCCACATGCAGTGCAAGCCGATCCGGCCATCGTCCTGATCTCAAGCCCGCGGCTATGCCGATCGGGAGCGCGCTTACCAAGGCAAACACGAATGCAAGGCCAGCAAGGAGCAGGCTGTAGGGCAGACTGGTTGTGATGAGGCCCAACACCGATGCACGGTTAGCGGCATCGAAAGTCGAGCCGCCTCGCGAGCCGCCAGTGCTGCCGCCTTGTGCGCTTCTGACGAAGGAGCTCCCGAAATCACCCGTCAGGATTTGCGCGGCATAGCGGCCGAACTGAACCGGGATTGGATCCCTCAGGCCCATATCTTTTGCGGTCTGTTCCGCAACAGATGCTGACACCATTGGCCCCAGCATCATCCGCACTGGGTCGCCCGGGACGACGCGCAGCAGCGTAAAGATGAGCATGGCCACGAGGACGACCAATACCAACCCTTGCGCAATGCGCCGAATGAAGAAGTCGAGCGCAAACAGCATGCCGGCTCCTGCCTTCTGCCAACGAGTTTTGCGGCAGCCCCTTTAGCTCAGGTCCGCCTTGCTCAGGTCGATCGGCCCGTTGGGAAAATAGTATGCCCCGGTCAGATTCTTGGCCGCGCCGTGGAAGGTCACGGCGGAAAAGAGCGACAAGCTCGGAACCTTGCTTGCGAGAGTGGGAAACGTCTCATTCTTGAAGATCCTGAGGCGCTCCTCGGGGGTCGTGGCGCCGCGTTCCTTGTCCAGCACCGCATCAATTTCCCGATCGTTGATCCCGGTGATCAGCGCGGCGCTTGAATGCCAGTTCGGTCGTAAAACGAGGTCTGGCTCCGGCGATCCCGTCATCCAACCGACGTCGCACATGTGGCCCTGACCCTGACCGTCAGCGCGGCGATAGATCGCCTGCTCCCACGCGGCCGGTTCAAGAACAGTCAGGCGAACATCAATCCCCTGTTCGGCGAGCATCGCTGTGATCAGTTCGCCATACTCCTTCGTCTTCGGGTAAAAGCCGATCGAGGTGATATATTCGAGCTGCGGCAGCCCCTTTCCTTTGGGAAACCCTGCCTCGGCGAGAAGCTTCTGGCAGGCATCGGGATCGAACTTGGGATAATCAGGAGTATCCGTGAAGCCGAACTTCGTCGGCGAAATATAGCAGTTTGACGGCGTGGCCGCCTCGCCCATCAAGGACAGGATTTGATCACGGTCGATCGCGTGGCAAACTGCGCGACGAATGCGAGCATCGTTGAATGGAGGCTTGTTGCACCGGAAGTGCAAATATTTGTTCTCGGTCGTCAGCGCCTTAAGCGTGGTGACTTTAGGGTTGCTTGACAACGAGGCGTATTGCTCGGGCTCGAGCCGTTCGGCAATGTGATATTCGCCGTTCAGCAGGCCCAGCACGCGCGTGTTGGCGTCCGGAACGTAGGCATAGATGATGCGATCAATCTTAGGGCGTCCGCCGTAGAATTCATCATTTGCTTCGAGGTTATTCCTGTCTCCCTGCGTGCCCGCATATTTGAACGCGTTCGTGCCGTTCGGACGCTTTTGAAGGAGTGCGGGATCGGCAACATCCTTTGCTGACAGGATTGGAAGGAAGCTCGAAATGAACCAGAAGGCGGACGCGGGGTAGCCATGTTTTTCGGTCTTCAACCGGACCGTCAGATTGTCGACGATTTCGACATCAACGCGGCCCGGATAAAGGGCGGATGCGGGCCGCGCCGGATTGGAGGCATATTCCATGGTCGCCTTGACGTCTTCGGCACCGAACTCCTTGCCGTCGTGGAATTTGACGCCGTCCCGAAGCTTGAACTCCAGAGTGTGTGCATCAATCAGCTTCCAACTGGTGGCGAGGTCCGGGGTCAGCTCTTCAGACTTGCCTTCCCGCATTTCGCAGCGCGTCAGATGATTGAAGACGAACTTTTCGAACTTCAACTGCCCCAGGGTCGTGTGAGAGGTCGGATCCCAGTTTCCGGTGACCGGGCCCATCGACGCCAGCACGACGGTTTTACTTTGCGCCGCCTCCGCCGGGAGCGGTTTGAGACCCGCTCCGCCAGCGACGGCAACTGCTCCGGCTCCTGCAAGCAACTCTCTCCGTGTCACCATTTCGACTCCCTCTTCTTGCGTTAGACGCGCAAAAAGCGCTTGATGAGCGCACTCTTCACATGAATTGGTCCAGGACCGCGCCTTCCAGCACGATGGTGATCTCCGTCATCTCGCCGGCGAGCTGATCAGGCAGGCCTGCGCGAACCTTCGTGCCTTCACGAAGAGAACACTTGCGCGCAGCGGCAGGGCTCGGTGATAGTCCGTGGAAGAGGCCGTTGAGACGAATGTAGCTATGGCCCATGTCACAACGCCCCTGTTCTCAGGCAACGCGGTAGCGGTTGATCACGCCTGGATCAGGATCAAGGCCAAGCCCCGGGCCTGTCGGCACGGCAACCTTTCCATTGACCGGAAGCGTAGCACCGCCATAGATCTCGGCCTCGAAATCACAATAGAGCCGTTCGAGCATCGGTACCGATCGCTGCGCCGCATTGAGGTGTATCGTCGCGACCTGACCGGGGCCGAAGATTGCACAATGCGGAACGAATTCGATTGCTTCAGCCTGACAAAGCGCGGCGATCTGCAAGAGCTCGGAAATACCGCCAGCTTTGGCGACATCGGGCTGCGCAATGTCGATGGCTCCTGCGGCGATCATCGCAACAAAATCATGCAGGCTGCCGGCATTTTCGCCGGCGGCGATGTGGTGCCGGCCGGTTGAACGAATACGGGCCAGCCCAGCATAGTTCTCCGGTGGCCAGACCGGCTCCTCCAGCCAGTACAGATTGAGAGGCTCGAGAAGCCGATCGTATTTGAGCGCCTCCGCCACCGGCCATGGGCAATTGGTATCCAGCATGACGGCGGCCTGTGCCCCCGCGGCTTCGACGGCGGCGCGGATTTCGTCCTCGGTGACTTCGTGCAACTTGATGTAACGATATCCGCGCTCAATTGCCTGCCGAGTGGCCCTGACGACATCGGCGCAATTGCCGTAGCGCATCAGACTGGCATAAACCTCGACTTCGCTGGCGAATGCACCGCCTAGCAATGCGGTGAGCGGCAGTCCGGAAATCTTGCCGAGGATGTCCCACAGGGCGATGTCGACCGCCGAGACGCCATAGACGATAGGGCCCACGCGGCCGAAATTCTGGAGCTGGAATTCCAAATCATACTTGATCTTGCCGATTTCCAGGGCGCTCCTGCCGATCACGAGCGGTAACACGCGCGTCTCGATCATCGCCTTCAGCGACTTGTCCTCGCACCGCGAGAAGGCTTCGCCCCACCCCACGACGCCCTGTTCGGTTTCCAGTCTCACCAACAGCGTGTCGAACTGCAGTTTCGGCGCTCCGCCGAAGCTCCAAGGCGGCACTCCGCCGGATTCGAACGGAATCGATACCAGGATCGCATCCGCCTTTACGATCTTGTGAGATCCGGCTGACGACGAGAGGCGCTGCAGACCGGCGAAGCTAATGCCCTTGGTTTCGGAAATGCGCAAGCACGGCCCTCGCCCAACTGCTGATTGTCGACAATTAACAAACAGCACGAATTCTCTGGTGTCAATGGCGAATGTTCGCCAATATCTGCCGGGACTCAGAACGAACATTCCGCGCAAACGCGGTTGGAGGAAGAATGGCTGCTAAGATCATCTCGGGATTAGTCGAGAAGCGGAGTTTGGACCGTGCGGCTGCCGACGTTATCCGCCAGACGATCACCAGTGGCGGCCTCGCGCCGGGAAAGCGCCTGACAGAAACCGAACTGTCCACGGAGCTCAACGTGTCGCGGGGCACGATAAGGGCGGCGTTGCAGCGGCTGATGAGCGAGGGCCTGGTGAAGCAGAAGCCTTACTCGGGCTGGGAGGTCGCGAGCTTGACATCCAAGGATGCATGGGAGCTCTACACACTTCGATCCAGCCTCGAGGGCCTGGCCGCACAGCTCGCTGCCGTCAACCCGAATCGGAGGCAACCGATCGAGGCGGCTTACGACGACATGAAGGCCGCCGCAAAAAGCCGCAACCAGAAGCGGATTAACGATAGTGACCTCGCGCTTCACAAGACGATCGTTGTCCTTTCGGGACACAACCGCCTCGCCGATCATTACGGCTTGGTCGAACATCAGGTTTGCATGTACATGGCCTCTTCAAATGCAATTCTTGAACGGCCCGACATGGTCATCGCGAACCACGAGAAAATGGTCAACGCGCTGCTCAGGGGCGATGCAGCCGCCTCCGAACGTTACGCACGCGAGCACAACAAGACCTCAGGCGAGCTTCTGGTTCGGCACCTTCAGGAGACGGAAGCCAAACAGACCAACAAAGTGGCTTCGCGCAAGCTCTAGGGAGGGAAGGCATGCAGTGAGCGACCGCAAAATTCGTGCAGCCGGCTGGGCCGGATCATTGGCGACATCCGCCGCAGGATCGAGGCCCTGCCGTTATTATCGCTTACCAACCCAGTCCCCATGCCGAACGTTGCCGGAACGATCGACCGGGCGATAAACGGGCCCTTGCTGCTCGGCCCAAGATCTGCCGAGCGTACGAATGAAAGCCGCGGATCGCGTCCTTCAGCCACCTGCTCACTGGGCTCTTTGACTGTCCTCTGATCCAACGGACGCAAAAGCGGAAGAGAGAGAGAGAGAGAGAGAGAGAGAGAGAGAGAGAGAATTCATCAGAGACCGGTGAGTAGCCTGTAGCTGTCTTTTCCCATCACGCATCCTAACGTTTGAAATAACCTCGGTGTTGAAATACGTATTCCGGCCGAAGTCGTAGGAGCTGACGCAACACAATTTATGGAGGGGCAAGAAAGCACTTGGTCCCACAACTCACCATAGGGCTTCGAGCGTGGCTGTGGAATTTCGAGATTTACGCTGGGCGATCGCTGCGTCCCAGCATCGAAGCATCCGTCAAGCGGCAGAGACGCTTAGAATCAAGCAGTCGACGCTCAGTCGCTGCCTACGAAGTCTCGAACACACGTTGGGCAGCAAACTATTCGAGCGTACCAACGGAGGTACGCGACCAACGATGGAAGGTCGAGAATTTCTCGAGGATGCCCGGCGCATCGTAGGCGAAGCTGAAGCAATGGCCGCTCGCCTCAAGACCCGCTCGCGTCGCGAGAGTGGTCGGTTGACCATCGGGATCCACACCTCCCTGTCAGCCGGCAATCTCCGAGCCACCCTCCTCGAGCACAGGCACCGCTTTCCCGATGTCGATAGACAGTTTGTCGACGGAGCGAGCGAGCATCTGATTTTGGACCTAGCCAGCTCAGCCATCGATGTCGCTGTCGTGGCAGATCCCAATCCGAATTGGAGCGGCAAGTCATTGGTGCTCTGGAGCGAACGTGTTGTTGCAGCCCTCCCTGCGAAACATCCTCTGGCAAGTCATGACGTAGTTCACTGGGGCGAACTGCGGCGCGAACCGCTTTTGATGTCACAGCGTGGCCCCGGACCGGAACTCCTCAAGCTTCTCATCAGCAAATTAGGATCTTCCGATCCTTGCAAGCTGCTTCGCCATGACGTGGGGCTCGACCGGCTTCTCTCCCTGGTCGGCATGGACTTCGGTATTCTCCTCGCCCTGGAAAGTGCGACTGGCGCGACTTATCCCGGTGTCACCTTCCGGGAGGTGCATGATGCCGAGGGGCCGACGCGGCTGAGCTTCCGCGTCTATTGGCGACAGTCCAACGGCAATCCATTAGTACGTCCGTTTCTCGACTTGATTCGTGAACGCTATCCAGATCTTTCCGCCGACCCGGGCGAGAGTTGAGCAGCACTTCGCCGGGCCTTCGCAAAGGCGCGGTCGGTCGCCATGAAACGCTCGATCATCGGCGCGATCAATTTGGCAGGCTCGGTTGGCGTCGTCGCACTTCCGCTACGCGTCAGAATCTCGGCGTAGCTTTTGAGATCCCTGAAAACCGCCGCCGGCAGCTCGATCGTGAGCTTGACCGGTTTATCGTCTTCGAGTGGTCCAAGCTTGAGCTTCGTCATCGCGCACCTTTTTGTCCGTAGGGAGCCAGCACCAAATCGCGCGTGACGATGACGCGGACCGGAAAACCTGGCCGGACGGTCAGTGTCGGCTGGATGTTGAGCTGGCGCTGCACGATCTGCTGTCCGGTCTGGCTGATGCTGTTGGACGCGCCGCTGCGGATTGCTTGAACAAGGTTGTTCTCATTCTGGCTCGTCCCCGCCTCGGCTCCGACGCTGAGCATGGTCGAGAGAACGGCGGCCTTGAACAGCATGCCCCAATGGTTATCGACCTCGTCCTCAAGCCCGGCATATCCACCGGTGTCGGCGCCGGGCTGGCGCTCCAGCACGAACGAACTGCCGTCTGGCATGATGATGCGGGTCCAGACCAGGAGGATGCGGCTCTGGCCGAACGCCACGGAGCTATCGTATTGACCGATCAGCTTGGCGCCTTGGGGCACCAAAAGATATTTGCCGGACGGACTGTCGTAAACCGCCTCCGTGATCTGGGCGGTGACCTGGCCTGGCAGATCGGAGCGGATGCCCGTGATGAGCGCAGCCGGGATCACGGTGCCAGCCTGCACGACATAAGGAGAGACCTTGGCCTCAAGCCGGTCCGGACTGACCGTGCGCTTATCCGTCGACGCGTTGAGGAAGGCTGTCTTGCGGTCCTGCATGTTCTGGGCCGATCCGGCATCGACGGGAGGCGTCGTGGCTGGGGTCGTTGCTGCCCCAGGCGAGCTGTTCGGGATGATTGGGCTGACGCTCTGCGGTTGCTGGACGGTCTGAGTGAAGAGCCGGCTGACGCGCGCCGCTTCGATCTCCTGCGCTCTGTGCTGCGCTTCCGGATCGGACGTCGTTCCGGGGACCACGGTGTTCGGTGCAGCGCCCGCGTTGAGGATCGGCTTGCCGAGATCGCCGGGTAGCGGCGGTCCGAGCGGCGGCGCCTGACGGGGCAGGCCGGTATAATCCTTCGGCAAGGCGGCAAGGCCCTCGGCCGAAGGGCTATTCTGAGTGCTGAGCAACTCCTGGCCGGCTTGCTGCTTGTTGCGGGTTTGCAGGGCGTAGCCGAGCGCTCCCGCCACTGCGAGGGCAGACACCGCGCCGAGACCGATCAGCATCTTGCGCGAGAGGCGCGTCACAGGTGGCCGCTCGCCTCGGAGCCGAAGATCCGGCGGCGCGACGGGTGGGATGTCGCTTCGATGTTGGTGTTCGTCGTCTATCGCCATGCGCGCGGCCTTCCGTCGGTACGGACGACGCGCACGCGCCGCTCGCTGTCCTTGTCGCCAAGACGCAATTCGGCGGCGGCGAACAGACGATCGACGATGTAGTAGTTGCGGTTCGCGCGATAGTTGACCAGCTCGGAGCCGCCGGCCGGCCCGATGACGAACAGCGGCGGCATTTCGCCCTGGACGATACCGCTGGGGAACTCGATGTAGACCTTATTCCCGTCGTCGAATGCGCGCAGCGGACGCCAGGCCGGATCATCCCCCTCGATCGCGTAGCGGAAGTTGATCGAAGCGAGATCGACCCCGGCCGCGATCGGAGCTGCGGCCTCTGCCGTCGCGTTCTGCTGCCGAAGTGCGATGAGCTGGTCCTCCGGATACTGCCAGGACACCGAGGCCATATAGGTCTTCTCCGTGGAGCGCAGCTCGAGGAGATAGGTCCGCCGGTCGGTGTTGATGACGAGGTTGGTGACCAACTCCGGCCGCGTCGGCTTGATAAGGATGTGGATCTTCTTGGTCGCGCCCGCCCCGCTCTCGGTATCCCCGATGATCCAGCGCACGGTGTCGCCGGCGGCGACGGGTCCGGAGCCTGTGAGTTGCTCGCCCTCCTGCAGGGCGACATCGGTGATCTGGCCGGGCGCCGTATAGACCTGGTAGAGGGCTCCGCCGGAGAACGGATAGACTTGAACTGCGTTGATGAAGCCGGTGCGGACCGGCTGCACCCGTGCAGCGGCATTGGCCTGTTTGACGCGAACCTTGGGATCAGCGGCTTCCGGGACGCGTTTGCCGGCGATGAGCGGTTTCAACTGCCCGGGCAGCGGCAGCGGCTTGGGCAATTCCACGATCTTGACGGGCGCCGGCGGATCGGCGGTGAGCGTCGCCGGCTCCGCCGCATCGTAGCTGATGTCGGGCGGAATGAAATTGTGCGCGCATCCGCCAAGGGCCGAGACGGACATCAACAAAGCCGCCAAAACGGATTTACGGAAGTGCGTATCGCCGCATTTCGGGCTTTGCTGAACGATGAAGAGACGCAAAGCCGGACGGCCTGCGTTTGACGAGATCGGCGGGGTCATTGTCCCAGCTCCTTCGACCAGTTGATGGCGTTGACGTAGATGCCGAGCGGATTCTTACGCAGCCGGTCGGCATCGGTGGGCGGCTGAATGGCGATGGTGAGGATGGCGGTCCAACGTGTGGTGCCGGCGAGCGCTCCGTCCTGATAGCGGTGCTCCACCCAGGCCACGCGAAAACTGTCGGGCGAGGCCCGAATGACGCTGGAGACGTCGATTGCGACCTGCTGCTTGCCGAGACTGGCGAAGGGGTCGTTGGCGCGGGCATAATCATTCAACGCCATTGCGCCCGCCGTGGTCGTAAAATCGTAGGCCTTCAGCCAGTTCTGCCGGACGATGATTGGATCGGCCGGAAGCGAGCGCACCATCGCAACGAAGTGAGCAAGATACCAGGCAATCTGCGGGTCGCTCGGCCTGTAATCAGCGACAGCGGGCGCCACCGCTTGCGCCTCGCCGAGCTTGTCGACTTGCACCACCCAGGGAACGACGGTGCCGTGTGTCGATTGCCAGACGAGCCCGCTGGCGAGACCGCAAGCAAGTAACAGCGAACCGAAGGCCATCAGCCGCCAATTCTTCGCCTGCACCCGGGCAGAGCCGATGCGGTCGTCCCAAACCTGCGCGGCACGCTGGTATGGGGTTTCGGGTTCGGGCGTGCGGCCGTAGCGGACCGACGCTCGGCGAAACACTGACATTGATTATTCTCCCCCTGATAGGTCGACGGAATGGCCGCCACCATGGCTGTCGCCGGATTTGAGGGCTTGGGCGGCGGTCTGCGCGCCGTGAATGACTGCTTGATTGCGCTTGACGCGCTGTGCCCATACGGGTGGTCCGCCCTTGCCCGCTGTTTGAGAGGCGGCTGCATCATCTGCGCCCTCACCGCGCTCAATGGTCCCCATCGTCGAGGAGCCACCGGTATTTGCGACTCCGGACCGGGCGCCCGAGGCGAAACTCTCAGTCATTGCCCCGGCAGCTTGTGCAGCAGCACGTCTGACGGGAGCGGCCGCCGCGCCGGCAGCCGCGCGGCCGGCGCCGCCGAGACCTGACGCAACGCCGCCCGCACCGGATTGACCGGCTGATGCGAGGCTGTAGGCGGAGGACATGCCGCCCGCCATCGCCGCACCACCACGCGCGGCCGCGGCAGTACCGGAGGCTGCTGCCATTGCTCCCCGCCCCGCAAGCCCAAGCGCCGCGCCACCCGCCATCGCTGTGCCGGCGACAGCGAGACCCGTGCCGACCACGGCGCCCGCGCCAAGCTGCGGCGCTCCTGAGACGAGACCAGTTGCGATGCCGGGCCCGAAGATACCGAGGCCGAGCATGGCGAGCGCTGCGAGCACCACGGAGAGCGCCTGCTCGATCGTCGGCTGGCCACCGCCATAGGCAGTGGTGAACTGGGAGAAGAGCCCTGTGCCGATGCCGACGATGACGGCGAGCACCATCACCTTCACGCCGGAGGCGACGACATTGCCGAGCACCTTCTCCGCGAGGAAGGCGGTCTTGTTGAAGAGTGCGAACGGAATCAGGATGAAGCCGGCGAGCGTCGTCAGCTTGAACTCGATCAAGGTGACGAACAGCTGCACCGCCAGAATAAAGAAGGCGATCAGCACCAACAGCCAGGACACCATCAGCACTGCGATCTGGACGAAGTTCGCAAAGAAGCTGGTGAAGCCCATCATCTGGCTAGCAGCGTCCAGCAGCGGCTGCCCCGCATCTAAGCCAACCTGTGCGAGCCGGCCAGGCCGCAGGAAGTCCGCCGTCGAGATCGACGAGCCGCCGGCCTTCAGGCCGAGGCCTGCGAAGCTGTTGAAGATGATGCCGGAGAGATTGTTGAAGTTGGTGATGATGAAGGCGAAGAAGCCGATATAGAGCGTCTTCTTCACCAGCCGCTGGAGAATGTCTTCATCTGCTCCCCACGCCCAGAATACACCTGCCAAGGTGATATCGATGACGATCAGCGTCGAGGCGAGATAGGCCACCTCGCCTTTGATCAGGCCGAATCCTGAATCGATATAGGTGGTGAAGGTGTTGAGGAAGGTGTCGATGACGCCGACATTGTTCATCGCTGATCTCCTTACCTTACGTTCGTCGCTGGCGGCGTGGCCGGCGCGGCCTGCGGCAGAAGAGGCCGCGCCGGCCTGCCGAAGAAGCGCGCGCGGTTCTCCTCCCAGACCGCCTGGCAGTGCGGATCTTCGGCATCCTGGGGTCCAAGCGCGCGGCAGCGGCGCAGCTCGGCCGACAGATCATCCGGTGTAGAGACGACGGGAGCGTCGGATATGGTCCGCGGCGCGGGTCGTCGATGGATATAGGACAGCGTGGCCATGAAGACGGCCATCAGAATGACCATCGCAACCGCACGTAAGATATCCGAGCCCTCCATAGTCCCACCCCTCTAGTTGCTGCGGAACATGGTGACGTTGCCAGGCTGGTAACCGCTGCGCGTCGAGAAGATCTTGTATTGCTGCTGCCCCTGCGACTCCGTCGCCGTCACGCGCGCCTGCTCCAGCGCGTCGGCTCGTCCCTTCGCGGCGAGAACCGCGACGAGGTCGGACAGCTGCTGGGATTGCAGGGCGAGGAGCTGGTTGCCGGCTTGAGCTGCTTGGAGCGCGCCACTCGCGGACTGGCTGGCAGTGACCAGTGACGTCATCGCGCTTGAATTGGTCGAGATATTGCCGACGACGCCGGCCTGGACCTTCAGCGAGTCTTCGAAGGCGCCTACCGAGTTCTGCCAACGATTTTGAGCCGCGGCAAACATCGTCGCATTGGAGCTTGTGCCCGCCGCCGTGCCATATGTGCTGGAATAGGCGGTCTGGACACCCTGAACATTGAAGGCGATATTTTGCGCCTGGCTCAGCAGCGATTGGGTCCGTGCAATCGTCGACTGGAGCTGGGCCAGCGTCGAGATCGGCAGGCTCGCGAGGTTCTTTCCCTGGTTCACCAGGCTCTGGGCCTGATTGGTCAGCATCTGGATCTGATTGTTGATCTGCTGCAGCTCGCGCGCCGCGGTCAGCACGTTCTGGCTGAAGTTGCTGGGATCGTAGACGACCACCTGCGCAAAGGCCCGCGCCGTCAAATGCGGCTGAATCGACAGGGTCAGCGACAGCGCGCTGGCGACCACTAAGCTACGGCGCGTCTTGGGGACGGTCATGATTGCACCTCCAGATTTGTCAGGTCAGGAATGAGATCGGCGGCCCACAGGAGCTCGTGATCCGCGAGCCAGGCCGGCGTAAAATCCTCGCGGCCGTGCTCCGCGAGCAGCCGCTCGATTGCGGCATGGTCGGCCTTTGACGACGCCGCGCAGAAGGCGAGCGCGATCGGCCCGAGACCCAGCTCGAACAGCCGGTTGCCACGTCGCGATTGGCAGTAGTAGTCGCGCTTTGGCGTTGCGCGCGCGATGATTTCGATCTGGCGGTCGTTCAGACCAAAGCGCCGATAGATCGCCATAAGCTGTGGCTCGATCGCGCGTTCGTTCGGCAAGAAGATGCGCGTCGGGCAGCTTTCGACGATCGCGGGCGCGATGTCGCTGCCGTCGATGTCGGAGAGCGATTGCGTGGCGAAGACGACGGAGGCATTCTTCTTCCGCAACGTCTTCAGCCATTCGCGGAGCTGCTGGGCGAAAGCGGGATCGTCGAGCACGAGCCAGCCCTCATCGATGATGAGGAGCGTGGGCCGGCCGTCGAGCCGTCCCTCGATGCGATGGAAGAGATAGGTGAGGACAGCGGGCGCAGCGCCGGCCCCGATCAAGCCCTCGGTCTCGAAAGCCTGCACTGACGCAAAGCCGATTTTCTCAGCCTCGGCATCGAGCAGCCGGCCGGACGGGCCCCCGACGCAATAGGGTTGTAGCGCCTGCTTGAGCGCGGTCGATTGCAGCAGGACGGTCAATCCGGTGATTGTCCGTTCCTCGATTGGCGAGGATGCAAGTGAGGTCAAGGCCGACCAGATATGCTCCTTCGCGGTCGGATCGATGGTGACGCCTTCCTTGGCAAGGATCGCGGTCACCCATTCGGCGGCCCAGGCGCGCTCCGCGGCATCGCCGATGCGCGCGAGCGGCTGAAGCGAGACGGAGTCATCGGCGCTGTTGGACAGGCTGCCGCCGAGGTCGTGCCAATCGCCGCCCATGGCCAGCGCCGCGGTGCGGATCGAGCCGCCGAAATCAAAGGCAAAGATCTGGCTTTTGCGGTAACGGCGGAACTGGATCGCCATCAACGCCAGCAGCACGGACTTCCCTGCGCCCGTCGGGCCCACGATCAAGGTGTGGCCGACGTCTCCGACATGCAGCGAGAAGCGGAACGGCGTCGAGCCCTCGGTCTTGCCAAAGAAGAGCGGGGCGGCACGAAAATGCTCGTCGCGTGCTGGCCCCGCCCAGACCGCCGATAGTGGAATCATGTGGGCGAGGTTCAATGTGGAGAGCGGCGGCTGGCGAATGTTGGCGTAGGCATGGCCTGGCAGCGAGCCGAGCCAGGCTTCGAGCGCATTCACCCCCTCCGGCATGCAAGTGAAGTCGCGTCCCTGGATCACCTTCTCGACAAGGCGAAGTTTTTCGGTGGCGCGGCCGGCGTCCTCGTCCCAGACCGTGACGGTCGCGGTAACGTAAGCCTGGCCGACATCATCGGTGCCCAGCTCCTGCAAGGCGAGATCGGCGTCGGTGGCCTTGTTGGCTGCGTCGCTGTCGACCAGTGTCGAAGCCTCGTTCGTCATCACCTCCTTGACGATGGCGGCGATCGACTTTCGCTTGGCGAACCACTGTCGGCGAATTCTGGTCAGCAGCTTCACGGCCTCGGTCTTGTCGAGGAGGATTGCCCGCGTTGACCAGCGGTAGGGGAAGGCAAGCCGATTCAGCTCGTCGAGGATTCCGGGATGTGTCGCGGTCGGAAAGCCGACCACGGTGAGCGTGCGAAGGTGGTGGTTGCCGAGACGCGGCTCGAGACCGCCGGCGAGCGGCTCGTCCGCGAGCAGCGCATCGAGATGCATCGGCGTCTCCGGGACGCCGACGCGCTGTTGCCGGGTCGAGATGGTCGAGTGCAGGTAGGTGAGCGTGTCGCCGTCATCCAACCACGCCACCTCCGGCATGAATCCTTCGACCAGTTGCAGGACGCGGCTCGTCCGATCGACGAAGCCGCGCAGCAGCTCGTAAGGGTCGACGCCGCCTTGCGCACGGCCCTCATAGAGCCAGCCCTCGATCCGCGAGGCGTCCTCGGCTGGCGGAAGCCAGACGAAGGTCAGGAAGTACCGGCTCTCGAAATGCGCGCCGGCCTCCTCGAAAGCGTCCCGTCGCTCGAGATCAACCAGCGCCGATGCGGGATCGGGAAAGGCGCTGTAGGGATAGGTCTGGGCGGCACTGCGCTGGGCTTCGACGAAAATCGCCCAGCCTGAACCAAGGCGGCGCAACGCGTTGTTGAGGCGGGCCGTCACCCCGACCAGCTCCGCAGGCGTCGCGCTGTCGAGATCCGGCCCACGGAACCGCGCAGTCCGCTGGAATGATCCGTCCTTGTTGAGGACCACACCTCGTTCAACCAACGCGGCCCAGGGCAGGAAGTCGGGAAGACCGGCAGGTCGATTGCGGTATTCAGCGAGGTTCAGCATGGCAGCCTCATGTGGCGAGGTAAGGCGGATAGCGGAGGTGGCGACGAACGACGTCCACGAACTCCGGGTCGCGCTTGGCTGCCCAAACGGCCGCGACGTGGCCCACGGCCCAGATCAGTGCGCCTGGAATCCAGAGTCGAAGGCCGAGAGCAATGGCGGCCGCCAACGTGCCATTGGCGATCGCGACGCTGCGCGGCGCGCCGCCCATCAGGATTGGCTCGGTAAGCGCGCGATGCACCGGCGCGAAGAATCCCGGCACCTCTGGATCGACAAACGCAGCCATTAGACCAGCGCCCCACCAGAGAAGCTGAAGAACGTCAGGAAGAAGCTCGAGGCGGCGAAGGCGATCGACAGGCCGAAGACGATCTGGATCAATCGACGGAACCCGCCGGCCGTATCGCCGAACGCAAGCGTTAGGCCGGTCACGGTGATGATGATGACCGAGATGATTTTGGCGACCGGACCTTGCACCGACTCCAGGATCTGATTGAGCGGCGTCTCCCAGGGCATGGAGGAGCCAGAAGCATAGGCCGCCGGCGCGAACGCGATGGACATCAGGGCAATCGTCGCGACGTCGGTGAAGCGACGTCGAATACGGCGGATCGCAGAAGCAAACTGGATCATATTGGGACTCCGGGAGGTGAAGTTGCGCCGCCCGCCTCGGCGGACTGGACGCGGTAATCGCCGGTGGCGGGATCGAGACCGGCGACGAGAGCAAGTTCAGCGAGGCGGCGTTCACTGCCGCGGCCGCGCAGCACCGCGACGACATCGATCGTTTCTGCGATCAGCGCCTTGGGCACGGTGAGGACGGCTTCCTGGATGAGCTGTTCGAGACGGCGGAGCGCGCCCAGCGCAGTCCCAGCGTGGATCGTTCCGATACCGCCGGGGTGCCCTGTGCCCCAAGCTTTGAGGAGTTCTAATGCTTCGCTGCCACGCACCTCGCCGACCGGGATGCGGTCGGGGCGCAAACGCAGTGAGGACCGGACGAGATCGGACAGGGACGCGACGCCGTCCTTGGTGCGTAGCGCGACCAGATTCGGAGCACGGCACTGAAGCTCGCGCGTGTCTTCGATCAGCACCACGCGATCGCTGGTGCCGGCGATTTCGGCGAGCAGTGCATTGGTGAGGGTGGTCTTGCCGGTCGAGGTGCCGCCGGCAACCAGGATGTTCTTGCGCGAAGCCACGGCGGCCTTCAGAGCCATCGCCTCACCGGCGGTCATCGTCCCCGTTGCGACGTAATCATCAAGCGTGAACACCGCGACCGCGGGCTTGCGGATCGCAAAGGTCGGCGCCGCGACGACCGGCGGGAGAAGTCCTTCGAACCTCTCCCCCGTCTCGGGAAGCTCGGCCGAGACCCGCGGCCTCTCGGCATGCACCTCAGCGCCGACATGGTGCGCGACCAGGCGCACGATCCGCTCGCCATCGGCGGCGGAAATCGTGCGTCCGCTATCTTCCAGGCCACCTGACAGCCGGTCGATCCAGAGCCGGCCATCGGGGTTGAGCATCACCTCGACGATCGACGGGTCTTCGAGGAACGTCGCTATCGCTGGGCCAAGCGCGGTACGCAGCATGCGTGCGCCACGCGAAAAGGCTTCCGAATGGATTGAAGTGCCCGCCACGATCGTCCCCCGTCGAGCGCCAATCGCAGAAATGCGATCGGCGATGGGGATGGATAGAAAAGGCAGGAACTGAGGTAGTTCAACAAGTATTCAGCTGTCGTAGGGAGCCAGCGTAGAGCAGAGAAAAAATACTTACTGTATCGGACCCTTGCTGATCGAACCGCTCGCGCAAATCTCGGCCATGGAGATCTATCGAAAAGGCGTGGGTGACCCGTTCAAGTAATCTCTTTCAACATGGGCTCATCGAACGGTACGATATCGGCGTCTGTCAGTTCTAGATTCGGTGACGCGCCCGGGGCCGTGGGATTGTCATGAAACGCACCAAGCTGACAAGGTTCCCAAGTCCAGTTGTGAAGGGTGTTCTTGCCGTTCAGCACATAGTTGCCAATCAGATGGGCATTTTCATCGCATGGGATCGTGCAGCGTGTGCGTGCGCGCGTTGAGCCAGTGGCGATCGACTTTCAAGCCTGTGCGCGCACTGCTCGGTCCACCTAAGTCGAATGACTAGGATAAGCCTAACAGCGCCACATCGTTCGCCATGGCTTTTGCTTCGGCCGCCGCAGACGCGCACGCCGCAGTTTCGACCAGTCTAGACATCAACTTTGAAACCCAGGTCGATCTCTGATGCGGGGTAGCCGCCTCTTAGTCCACAGTTCTCCGGAGGCACTTCAAGCAAAATGATCTTGATCTCAGTCGACGGTACCCCGAGCACGCACAAGTTCCTGACCAGTGCCTTGTAGAGCGCGCGCTTCGCTTCGAGGGATCGGCCCGAGAACATCACGATCTCAATCCGAGTGTAGCGCTCCGACCGACCGGTGGGAACAATACGGGCGGCCGCATCGTAAATATCCAGGACCACATCGCGCTCGTAATCAGGTATTTTCAGCGTAGAGAGGAGCGCCGATTGGACGGCTTCGATAACCTCTGGCTCGCTACCACGAGCCCACCCGCCTACCGTGATCCGCGTACTTGGCATTCGGAGTTTCCCTTGAAAGACTTCACATCGCACACTTAGCAGAGATCTGCAGGTATCTCCATGGTGAAGAGAAATAGGCGCTTTACGAAGGTCCGGTCGGCTAGAAATGTAGACGGACGAACTCATAAAACCCCGCTTCATGAGAATTGCACGCTACTTCATATGATCAGGAAGAACAGCGGAGCTACGACATTCGTTGACGTGTACTCATAAGGATCAGGAACCGATCGGGCGCCACACTTCGGTTTCTAGGTACGCCACGGTCGCTGGGAGATTTCCCTTATCGGTATCGATGACCAAATCACTGAAAGGGCGCGCCCCATAACCCTCAGCGACCATGATTTGGATACGATCGTGTTCCTCGCTCGTGAATGTCCGTCCACGCCTTTGATCGATGATCGATGAATAAGAGGCCCGCAAGCTCACAAAAAGCGGCCTCGCACCTGCGTCACCGAACCGTCTCTTGAAGTAGATCCAGTTGATGCAACCAAGCGGGTAGGCAACAACTACGGACTCTCTGTCTTTGAGTGTTGCCATCCCCGCTTGAACGATGCCTTTGCTTGTTTGCAGAATCGAGCAATACCATGGTCGGTTTCGATCCGCGAAATCGTCACCGTCAATGAATCCAGCTGCGAGTCGCTCGGCTAACGCACGCCCCAGAATGGTTTTAACCACTCCCACAGGGCCGCTAAGGAAAATTGCGTGCTTTGCCATTCTACAAATCTAATTAGACGATCGGTTTCGATCTAAGGGCGCCTCGTCGCGAGCTCACATTCAAAGGATGTGCAGGACGTGCGCAGCCGCATCAGCCGTACGCCGGATGACCTGAGGTTGAACGCACGCAAGGTCTACTGCACCAACGCGCTCTTCGCGGATCGGATACCAGTTTCAGGCACCGACGACGACGGCAACATCGTTTACGTCTACGTTGAACGCAATGCCGGTGGTCTGTCGGTTGTCGACGACTGGAATGGTTTTGGCCAGCGGACATCTGCAAGTGGCACGGTGATCGCCGGCAACGAGTGCCCGAACAGGCGGTAGCTGCGATCGGCGCTGCGAAGGTGATGGCTGCCGTCGGTCCACCCGACGGCACGGCGGTAGCTTGTGCCAGCGCCCGATGCTGAGCGCGAGGCGGCTCGTCCGCTCTGCCGCGCATAATCGGCTGCGCCCTGCCCCGCCCAATATCCAGACGACATTGCCCAGGCGGCATTGTGGCTTCCGCCGCCCGTGAAGGCGCCGCAGATCAGTTCGCGCGTCGCGGCATCGCCGGCGGCATAGAGGCCCGAAACTGTTGTGGCACAGCTGTCATCCACGATGCGCAAGCCGCCGGTCCTGCGCACGGTGCCTTCCAGACGAAGCGTCACCCGGAAATCGCTCGGTGAACGGATCGATCCCGGTGCGATCGAACGGAAGGAAGAAGTTCGGTTGCGAGACGCGCATGGATCGCTGCACGTCGGTATCCGCCTTGTCGAGTTGGGCATAGACCGGACCCTGTCGCAACGCGCGGGCGATCGCCGATCGTCCGCCCTTCGATGCCGCACCAGGCACCAAGCTGCCATCCTCGTAACTGAAACTCGCCCAGCCGTAGAACAGCGTCTTCGTCACCGAGCCGAAGGCCGGCGAGATCGCGTAAGGGCTAGAGAACTCCATGCTGGTCAGCTCGGCGCCGACTTCGGCTGCCAGCAGATAGCCATCGGCGGTGAGCACATTCGATCCCAGCGTCTTGCTCAGGAAGGCGCAGCCGCCGGTCGCGATCACGACGGCTTTTGCGCGCACCGTCCAGCGATCTTTCTTCTGACGTTGAATGCCCGCGGCTCCCGCCACCGCGCCGCTCTCGTCGACCAGCAGCTCGAGCGCCGGGGAGTGATCGAGAATGGTGACACCTGCCTGCTTCGCGCGCTTGCGCATCAGCCGCATATATTCTGGCCCCTGCAACGAGTTGCGCTGCGACTTGCCGTTCTCGTCGGGGATAAGGGTCCCCAGTCCACTAATTGGTTGCTTTGCGCATAGGTGCGGTCAAGCACGCGAGCCATCCATCGGCGGTCCTGAAGATAGCCACCCTGCTTCGCGCGACTCGCCATCGCAGCTTCGCGCTTATGAGGATCCGGGTCGACATACCAGACGCCCGTTCCCGCCGCGGCCGTGGCCCCGGACGTACCGCAAGAGCCCTTGTCAGCCAGGACGACCCGCGCGCCATGCTGGGCGGCGCTGACCGACGCCCACGTGCCGGCGGGTCCGCCGCCGAGCACCAGCACGTCCGCATCGAACGAGAGAGATCCCGCCGCGCTCGATAGGCGCTCGGCGCGTCCAGATCGAATTGTCATGCATGGATCTCCGTGAATAGCTCGTTCGACACTGTCACGGAAAGATCGCGCGAGATGGCTCTCGCGGCAATTTCAGATATTGGCCGAGAGTTGGACGAAGCTTTCTCCGCTGCTTCACAGCGAGGAAGATTTGACTGTGCTCTTATTGCGCCCCTCCATAGTGGCGAGGAGTCGTAGCGAATAATATTCTCGTGCAACCACGCTCCAGCGCAGCCCTTCCCTGCCAAGAGCGATCACCGCGCCGTGAATTTCGCGAATTCACGCAGACGATGGTTTGCGCTTCATTTGACCGCTGCTGCCCAATAGCTGCGTCTGACCACGTTTGCACCGCCAGACGGGCATCCGCTGCAGCTTCCACATCACCAAATTAACCCGACCTGACCAGCCGCTCTGCTGGTCCAATGCCCTTTGCCGTGAGCTGACGCGCGCGCGGCATCACTTCCAGGGCAAAACGCCGCATTTCGGCTTCGAACGGCTGGAATTGCAGCATGAACAACTCAACGCCTGCAGCGTGGAAAGCCAGGATGCGTTCGGCAACCTCGTCATAGCTGCCGACCAGACCAGCTGCCGTGCCGCCGTTGCTGCCGACGCGCGGCGACTTCTGCATGGTCTGCATCATCACGACCTTCGGATCGGTGTTCTGGCGCTGGACCGCCTTCATCGGCGCATCCCTTGCCGAAAGGGCCAACAGGCGCTCATGCTCGCCACGAGCCTGCTCGCTGGTCTCCCGGGCCACGACGAAGGCGGAAAGCCCGAACCGAAGAGGCGGCGCGGCGGCTCGCGGACGTGCCGCAACATTAGCAATGAGCTCGGCGACATCAACCAGCGGCTGCCCATTGATGAACCAGACATCACCATGGTCGGCGACCAGTGCGCGGGCGGGTTCGGACTCGCCTCCGACGTAGATGGTCGGCCGCTGTCGGTAGAGGCTCGTCGGCCGCAGCACATAGTCGCGAACGTCAAAGTGCCTGCCCTTGTAGGTCAGCCGCTCTCCATCCATCAGACGGGACACCACCGAGATCCATTCACGACCATAGGCGTAGCGCTCGTCATGCTCGGCAAAGCCGATTCCCGCCTTCTCGAGCTCGGGACGGTTCCAAGCATTGACCAGATTGAGTGCAAAGCGGCCACGGCTGATGTTCTCGATCCCGAGCGCCATTTTGGCCAGCACGACGGGATGATAGAGATAAGGCTTGATGGCCGCGATGACCTCGATGCGTTTTGTCAATGCCGCGATCGCAGCCGCGGCACTCCAGGCCTCGAGTTGATCGAAATCCTCGATATGCGGATTGATCGTGTGCTGCGCGATTAAGGTCGAGTCATAGCCAAGCTCTTCCGCGCCGAGCACGAGATCGCGATTGCGTTCCCATGACGCGTTATAGGGCTCATCGGGATCCTGGTACGCGCCACGTGATCCGTGCACGACCGCCCAGATACCAAAGCGCGGAGACGTTGCTGTCATGGGACCCTCTCCTCGTAGAGCTCGCGCCTTATCGGACGAACGCTGGCCGTTTTGACCGACGCGTGCTTCGAGTTCAAGCACATCCACATCAAAAGATATTCTTTGCCGCCCGAGCATACTTGGAGAAATCAGAAAACTCCGGAACGAATGACAATTGAAATACCGCTCTATTTCTGTTCGCCGAAAATCGTGGGACAGTTTTGCGCGCGTAACAAAGATTGCTGTAGCGGCAACGCAGCGAGCGATGGCTCCTGTCGGTTTCCTGCGCAGCATGATTGGTGCGCGTTTCGTGAGCTCCCTGACACGCGACACAATGCAATAGGAACCGAGCACCCTTGAGCAATACCGAGCAAACTCTCGCAGTGACCGAATTCGATCAGGGAAAGACGGCCGCCTCACAGCACACACCAGCTCCGCTGGGCAAACGCAGCCTGCTGGTGATCTCCTGGCTCGCGCCGGCGGCGCTCGTGGTCACTTGGGAATTGCTGGCGAGAGCCGGATGGATTTCGCCGCAAGTGCTGCCCGCACCGAGCAAGGTCGTGGCCACCGCTATCAAGCTGGCTACGACTGATAGCCTGCTAAACGATCTCGGCGTGAGCCTGCTGCGCGCGGCAAGTGGATTTGCGATCGGCGCCAGCTTCGGCTTTGCCCTTGGCACCCTCGTGGGTTTCTCGCGCATCGCGGAGGCCGCTATCGACCGTAGCGTCCAAATGATCCGCGCCATTCCCTTCCTTGCGGTTCTCCCGCTCGTAATCGTCTGGCTTGGCGTCGGTGAAGCCGAGAAGATCTTCCTGGTCGCGCTCGGCGTCACTTTTCCGATCTATATCAGCACCACCCTCGGGATCCGGCAGATCGACCCCAAGCTGATTGAGCTCGGACGGGTCCAAGGGCTCAGCCGGCTCGAGTTGATCCGGCGCATTATCCTTCCCGGCGCCCTACCGTCCGTCCTCACTGGCGTGCGTCATGCACTGGCGACCGCCTGGCTCGCGCTCGTCGTGGCCGAGACCATCGGGGCTCAATCGGGCATCGGCTTCCTCGCCATGGATGCGCGGGAATTCCTTCGCACCGATGTCATCGTTCTGACCATCGCGATCTACGCCTTGATCGGTGTTGCCGCGGACGCCATCGCTCGCTTCCTCGAACGGCGTCTGCTGGCCTGGCATCCCAATTACGGAGCCGCGTGATGAACGTTCGCGTGGCACCTTCTTCCCCGAGCACCGCAAGTGTGGGTCCGGCCGTGGTCGTGAGCAATCTGACACGGGCCTATGGCCAGCGCATTGTGATCGGGAAGCTCAACCTGAGGATCGAGCGCGGCGAATTCGTCGCGCTGCTCGGCGAGAGCGGTTGCGGCAAGACCACGCTCTTGCGCACGCTCGCCGGCCTCGATCCGATCCAGGGCGGAAGGATCACCGCGCCGCGCCGGCCCGCAGTGGTGTTCCAGGAGCACCGCCTGCTGCCCTGGGACAATCTGTGGCGTAACGTCTCGCTCGGGCTGCATCTGCCGGATGCCCGCAAACGCGCCGCCGAGGCGCTGGCCGAGGTCGGGCTCGGCGACCGGCTCGACGACTGGCCGCGCAACCTCTCCGGCGGACAGGCCCAGCGCGTGGCGTTGGCGCGTGCCCTGGTGCAGGAGCCGGAATTATTGTTGCTCGACGAGCCCTTTGCAGCGCTCGACGCCCTGACGCGCATCCGCATGCACGCGCTCGTTCGCGAGCTGGTTGCCAATCACCGCCCCGGCGTTCTGCTCGTCACCCACGACGTGGACGAGGCGATCGGGCTCGCCGATCGCATCCTGGTGATGCGGGGTGGCGCGATCGCCTTTGAGCATCTCGGTTCCGATGCCGCCTCTATTTCGCGAGCAGAGCTCCTGACAGAGCTCGGCGTGACCTTCAAACCCGTTAATTAAGTCCGAAAGGCCTCCATGTCTGACTTCTCATCCGCCAGACCATCCCGCCGCGGCTTGCTCGGCACAGCTGGATTCGGCATTGGTGCGCTCGCCGGCATGACGCTTGGCGACTCCGCTTTTGGCAGGTCTGCCTGGGGTGCAACCGGACGCACCACAGATACAGTCCGCCTGACGTGGGGCCTGAGCGGTCTCAATCTTATCGCGAAGGAGCGCGGCGAGCTCGAGAAGCAACTTGCCAAGGACGGCATCAAGGTGGAGTGGCTGGGCCCGTTCCCCAACCATGCGCCGACCCTGCAGGCGGTCACCGGCGGCAGCGCCGATTTCAGCTTCGGCGGCAGCACCACACCGGCGCTGGCCGCGATCATCGCCGGTTCGCCGCTAGTCTTCACGCAATTCGTCGTCTACGAGCCCCGCACCACCGCGATCATCGCCAAGGACGGCTCTGGCATCGACAGGATCGAGGACCTCGTCGGCAAGTCAGTGGCGGTCAATCGTTCAGGCCTCGGCGAGTTCCTGCTGGTCGCAGCGCTGGAGAAGCACAAGGTCGACCGCTCCGCGGTAAAGTTCGTCTATCTCAATCCGCCAGATGCGGCGCCGGCACTCGCCTCCGGCAAAGTCGACGCCTGGTCGATGTGGAGCCCGGGCGTCGATATCGCCCGGCTCGAATACAAGGCCCACGACATCTTTCTGGAAGGCCGCGATCTCGATTTCCAGATCGACTACACCTCATATCTGACCACCCGCAAATTCGCGACCGACAATCCCGCGCTGGTGCGCGCCGTGAACGATGCATTCCGCGCCGAAGGCAAATGGATCTCCGAGAACGCGAAGGAGGCCGAGTACATCGCGCAGAAGGCCGGCAAGTACAGCGATGAGGTCCGCGACCAGTTCATCGCGCTGAAGCGCCAGTACCGGTACTTCGCGGTCAACGACGAGCAGTTCGTCAGCGAGCTGCAAAAGGCCGCCGACTGGCTCGTCGCCCGCAAGGTTTTGCCCGAGCCCGTCAAGGTGACCGATCATCTGGCGCAGCTCTAAGGCAAGAATAGGCAAGACCAATGAACAGACCCGTGACCAGCCCCTCGCTGTCTGCCTCGCAGCCGCTCAGGACCGAGCCTCCGGAACTGGAGGCGCTGCTCGAGCAGATCGCCGAGGGCGCGAGTGCGCGGGAACGCGACCGTGTTCTTCCGTTCGACGCTATTGACCTCATCCGGCGCGCGCGCCTCGGCGCATTGCGGTTGCCTGTCGCCGCTGGCGGCGCCGGCAGCTCGATCCGCGATCTCTTCGCCGTCGTCATTCGCCTCGGCGAGGCCGACGCCAGTGTGGCGCATATTCTGCGCAACCATTTCAGCGTGGTCGAGCGGCTGGTACGCAAGCCCAGGGACGATCAGAGCCGAGACTGGCAGAGGGCCGTCGCTGGGGGCGCGATCATCGGGCTTGCCACGACCGAGCTTGAGAGCCCTCGCGTCGGCAATGTCACTCCAGGCACCACATTCACGCCTGACGGCAATGGCGACTACCTGCTGAACGGCACCAAATATTACAGCACCGGGACTCTGTACGTCCTGGTCCGCGCCGCCGATCCGTCCGGCACGAGCGGGGCCGCGATCCTCCCAGTCAAGCGCGACGGTATCGAGCTGGTCGACGATTGGGACGGGCTCGGCCAGCGCCTGACGGCGACCGGCACGACGCACTTCCGCAACGTGAAGGTTAAGCGCCAGGAGATCGTGTTCGACGCACCGGATGTTGGTTATGGCATCCCTTACTCCAACACGTTCGCGCAGCTCTTCCTGACCGCGATCGTTGCCGGTATCGCGCGCGCGACGCTACGCGATGCTACGGCGCTGGTACGCTCGCGCAAGCGGACGTTCTACTACGCACCGAATGAGGTCCCGACCGACGATCCCCTGCTTCAACAGACCGTCGGCCAGATCGCCAGCGGCGCCTTCGCCGCCGAGACCGTGGTGCTGGCGGCCGCCGAGGCGCTGGATGTCGCGACCAATGCCTTCGACACCGGTGCAGCAAATGCAGCGGAAGCCGCCCACACTGCCGCGCTGCTCTCGGCCAAGGCCAAGTTTATTGCGGACGATTTCGCCATCCGCGGCGGCAGCCTGCTGTTCGACGTCGGCGGCGCATCGGCGACCAAGAAGGTCACCAATTTCGACCGCCACTGGCGCAACGCACGGACGCTGTCGTCGCACAATCCAACGACTTACAAGACGCGATCGATCGGCCAATACGAACTCAACGGCACGCCGTTGCCGGCGAAGGGCTTCTTTTAGCCAGGGAGATGCCGGCATTCGACGGTCCGACACAAGGAGAGACAACCATGGGAAAGTCGGACATTCACCTCGTCACTGATAGCAACGAGATCGAACACCAGTTCCGAGCGGTGATGCGCCGCCTGGCCGGCGGCGTGAGCATCATCACGGCTGGGCGCGACCAAGACATCACGGGCATAACTGTCACGTCGCTGGCATCGCTGAGTGCGAGCCCGCCGCGCCTGCTCGTCAGCGTCAACCGGCAGGCATCGTCCTTCGCGTTGATCGAGCGCTTCGGCGTGTTCGGCGTCAACATCCTCGGCTCCGACCAGGAGGCGCTAGCGGATCGCTTCAGCAACGGCCGGCTCAAGGGCCCGCAGCGCTTCGAGGAGGTTCCGTGGTCTGCCGGGACCTCCGGCGTGCCGCTGCTCGGAAACTCGCTCGCGACCGTCGAATGCCGGGTCGAAGAGATTATCGAGCGCTACTCGCACGGGATCATCGTAGGAAGCCTCTTGAGTTTCGACCTGTCGCCCCAGCTCTCCGGACTGGTCTACTGGAACGGCCAGTACATCGAGATCAAGCACGAAGTCGACCTCGATCTGCTCGCCGAAATCAGCATTCCCCTGGCGCACGTCAGGTAACATCATCGTCCGACTTACAATCCATGGGGCTGAGGCGGCATGAAGCACGAAATCCCCCGCGAACTCTCCGAGAATGAGGCACGCAACGCCGATAGCCCCAAGCGCTGGCACCTCGAGCGGCTCGTCGCCGCGCTGCGCGTCTCCCGCGAGGAGACCCACAGCATCCGCCGGGATGGCGAGGCCCGTCGACCGCCCGCACGCGAGCCCCTTCAGGCCATCCTGGATGGCCTGACCGAAGCGCTGTTCCCGCGCCACTACGGTTAGTTCGAGCTCGATGGTGAGAATATCGACTATTTCGTCGGCAACCGACTCAGCGTTGCGCTCGACAGCCTTTCTGACCAGATTCACCGTGCCGCGCTCTTCATCGGTGACGAACTCACGCCCGGCTTCCGGCGCGAGGATGCCATCGAGCTGACGCGCAAGTTTGCCTCGCAGCTTCCAGATGTGCGCGGGTTAATCATCACCGACCTCCGCGCCGCCTTCGTTGGCGATCCCGCGGCCAGGAACTTTCCGGAGATCCTGATCGGCTATCCCGGGATGACCGCGCTCATCCATCACCGGCTGGCCCATATCCTTCATCAGCTCGGCGCGCGGCTGATTGCAAGTCTGGTGGCGGAGATCGCCCACACGAGGACCGGCATCGACGTTCATCCCGGCGCCAGCATCGGCTCCGGCTTCTTCATCGATCACGGCACGGGCGTCGTCATCGGGGAGACCGCCGTCATCGGCCACAACGTCCGCATCTACCAGGCCGTGACCGTCGGTGCGCGCCATTTCCCGACCGACGGCGAGGGCAATCTGATCAAGGGCGACGCGCGGCACCCGATCGTGGAGGACGGCGTCGTGATCTATGCCGGCGCAACAATCCTGGGCCGGATCACGATCGGCCGGGGCTCGACCATCGGTGGTAACGTCTGGGTGACCCACGACGTGCCGTCGAACAGCATCGTGACGCAGGCCACCGCCCGCAGCAAGCAGGGTTAGACAGCCGGAGCCTTCCAGCGCATCAGGCGGCGCTCCAGCGCCTCGAGGATGGCGTTGAAGATGAGGCCGATCACGGTGATTCCGAGGATGCCGAAATACATCTGCGGGATCAGGAAGCTGTACTGGCTGTTGATGATGAGATAGCCGAGTCCTGACTTTGCGCCGACCATTTCGGATGCGACCAGCACCAGCATCGCGGAGGCGCTTGCCAGCCGTATGCCGACGAAGATCGTCGGCAACGACGCCGGCAGGATCACTTTCCGGAACAACTGGCCAGGCGTCGCTCCCATCGTCCGCGCCGATTTGATCAAGAGCGGATCGACCTGACGGACGGCGGCGATCGTGTTGAGCAACAGCGGCCAGGCGCAGCTGTAGGTCACCATAGTCACCTTCGAGAGCTCGCCGATCCCGAGCAGCAGGATGAAAACCGGCAGCAGCGCCAGCGGTGCCGTGTTGCGCGCGATCTCGATGATCTGGTTCAGGAAGTCACCGAGCCGCGCATACCATCCGGTGACCAGCCCCAGCGGCACCACCAGCGCGACCGCGATCAGGAAGCCGCTGAGCGCCCGCAGCAGACTTGCAGTGACGTCGTCGTAGAGCTCTCCTGTCTGTGCAAGCTGCCAGCCCGCCGCGATCACCTCCGAAAATGGCGGCAGGAACGTCACATCGACCAGCCCCAGCCGCGGCACGGCTTCCCAGACCGCCAGAAACAGCAGCACCAGCAGAGAGCGCTGCCCTATGGCGCCGAACCACCGCGCGAGGCCGCCCCTCGCCGCGGCGACCGCGCCGGGGCGTTGCCTGGCCCGATCCTTTGGACTTGCCTCGGCAAGCTCCAGCAGTGTCAGGACCTCCAGATTAGACATGAGCCAGCTCCTTCGCCTTTGCGATCCGCTCGCCGCCCGGGGCGGGCACCGGTGAACCCTGCGCCCTCAACACTTCGTCGCGCAGCAAGGACCATACCTCATGCCTGACGTGCCCGAACGCCGGCAGCGAGCGGATGTCCTCGGTCTCACCGTGCAGCTCGGCGGGAATGTCGACGACCTGCTTGATGCGGCCGGGACGCGAGGTCATCACCGCCACGCGCTGGCCGAGCACGACGGCCTCGTCGATGCCGTGCGTGATGAACAGGATCGTCTTCCCGGTGCTGCGCCAGATCCGCAGCAACTCGCCCTGTAACGTCTCACGCGTCTGGGCATCGAGTGCCGCAAACGGCTCGTCCATCAGCAGCACCTCCGGATCGTAAGCGAGGCTCCGGGCGATCGCGACGCGCTGCTTCATGCCGCCGGAGAGCTCGTGCGGATAGCGGTCGGCAAAGCCGGAGAGCCCCACCAGGTCGAGATAGTGCAGCGCCCTCTCTCGCCGCTCCCTGGCTTTCAGGCCGGCGATATCGAGCCCGAACTCGACATTCTGCGCGGCCGTCCGCCAGGGAAACAGCGCATATTGCTGGAACACGATGCCGCGATCGCGTGCCGGTCCCTCGATCGGCTTGCCGTCGAGCAGAATGCGCCCGCTGCTCGGTGTCGTGAGACCGCCGAGCAGGTCGAGCAAGGTCGACTTGCCGCAGCCGCTCGGCCCGACCAAGGCCAAAAATTCGCCGGCGCGGACATCCAGCGTGATGTCGTCCAGCGCGGTGAAGCGCTGCGCCGGCCCGCCGTCGTTGCCGCGGACCGGGAATTCCTTCCGCACATGCTCGAAGCGGATCTTGGCCATGGTCATTTAGCCTCCGCGGTCTTGCCGGGTCGGAAGTAGTTGAACTCGTTGGTATAGAGATCGGAAGGCTTGATCTGGTCCGGCTTCAGGAGACCATCCTTGACCAGCCAGTCGACCCATACCTGGAGCTCAGCATCGCCGATCATCCCGCCCTTGGTCGCAACGCCCGTGCTCTTCCAGTATTTGATGGGCGCGGCGTCCTCGTTGCGCTTGCGATCGGCGATGATGCGCTCGAAGCGGGCACGGACCTCTTCGGGCGGCGTCGTCTGTGCCCAGGCGATGGCATGGGACACGCCCTCGATCAGCTTGCGGGACGTGTTCGGATTGTCCTTGATGAACTTGTCCCGCAGCACATAGGACCCGCCGGTGAAGTTTCCGAAGATGTCGGTATCCGCAAACAGCCGGCGGATGCCGCCCCGTTCGAGTGCCTTGTCACGCAGCACGCCGTTGAGCGTGGTCACCTCGACCTGTCCCTGCCGCAAGGCCTGCTCGCCGGTGACAGGTGGGATGGCAACCAGCGTCACCTGCTTGGCTTCTGCCGGCGTCAAGCCGTTGCGGGACAGATATTCCCGCAGCACGAATTCGAGGTGCGCACCCAGCGTGTTGACCGCGACCTTCTTTCCGATCAGATCCCGAGCTGTCCTGATCGGACTGTCCTCCTTGACATAATAACCGTTGTATGTGTTGTCGTCAGACCCGTAGTAGCCGACCACCGCCTTGATAGGCGCCTTGGCCGCGATCAGCTTGATGATCGCGCCATAGAACGCGCCCCCGATGTCGATATCACCAGTGACGACGGTCTGGATATCCTGCGGTCCGCTGATGGTATTGCCGACCCATTTGAGCTTGAGCGGCGCGAGATAGCCGAGGTCGTCGGCCAGCTCAATGAATGTCACCTGGCCGGCCCAGCCCTGGTAGCGGATCTCGGTCTTTTCGAGCTGTGGATCGGCCAGGGCGTTTCCGACGAGCCCCGTCAGAGCGAGGGCGGCCAGGCCGAGTAGCCGCGGCTTTGCACGCAAGCCGGCAACCAGGCGGCGCAAGGCAGAAGCGATGATTCTCATTGTCTTCACTCCCTCAGCTGTTTCAGGCGGCCTTCGCCTGCGGCTTTGCCGACTTGATGCGCGTCACACTTTGTCGGCCGTCGATGCTGACCGGCACATCGCCATCGATGGTGGCGCGGCGGACCACGCGGTGCTGATCGCCGTAATCGTTGACGGCGTAGTGTTGGGTGGCACGGTTGTCCCAGATCACCACGTCGGCCTGCCGCCAGCTCCATCGCACCGTGTTTTCGGGCGCGGTGATGTGCGACTGGAACAGGTCGAACAGCTTCTGGCCGTCATATTTCGATAGACCGACGAAGCGCTGGACGAAATTGCCAAGCAGCAGCGTCCGTTCGCCGGTTTCGGGATGGACACGGACGACGGGATGCTCGGTCTCGTAGACCGTCGCCGTGAAGACCTCCTCGAATTGCTTCCGGTCGGCTTCGCTCGCGCGGTTCTTGACCGCATAGTCATAGGCATTGCTGTGCACCGCCCAGAGCTCATCCGCGAGCTTGCGCAGCGGCGCCGGAAGGTCGAGATAGGCTGCGGCCGTATTCGACCAGATCGTGTCGCCGCCGAACTCCGGGATCACGACCCCGCGCAGGACCGAGATCTTGGGATAGGCGTCGACGAACGTGACGTCGGTGTGCCACTGGTCGGCGCGCCCGCCTCCGCGCGCAGAGTCGAGTTCGAGGATCGAGGCCGTGCCCTTGGTGGCGCCGACCGTCGGGTGCGGCACCAGCTTGCCGAGCCGATGGGCAAAACGCTCCTGCTCGGCATCGTCGAGGTGATTCTGGTCACGGAAGAAGACGACTTTGTGCTCAAGCAGCACTTGGTTGATCGCCGCAATCGTCCGATCCGGCAGATCGCCGGAAAGCTTGATGTTCCTGATCTCCGCACCGATACGCGCCGATCGCTTGACGATATCCGCGCGCGGGATGACGTTGTCGATGGTGATTGCGTCCGTCATTTCAACTTCCCCAAGACCGCGATCCAATCTGGACAAGGCTCCGCCGTTCGCCGATCGCTGACGGAGTGAAACGCTGGCGAGGTGTGATCGGCCCTCTTGGGATCGTCGCCTTACTCCCCGGCGGCCATCGCGTCGTCTGGGACCTTCCAGTGGAAGCTGCATCAATGTAGCTTCGTGCTCAGTCGGACGATGCTAACTCAAGGCCTTCGGAAAGGGCTTCCAAAGTTTGAAGCGAACGGGAAATAGTTGCGTTTACGGTCACGTTGCATCCGGCGCCGTCTCCTACTCCGCTGCGGCAGTATAGGGCGGGTGCCAGACTGCCGACCGGTAATGCGAGGCGTCGAAATCGGCGGCGATCGGAGCATTGATGCGGGCCTCATGCGCCAGAAGATCGGCCAGGAAGAGATCGCGGCTGATCCGTCCGACGACGCCTGGGACATCGCGCTTGAAACTAGGAACGTCTCCAATCGCCAAGCCAAAACTGACGAAGGCCGCGGGGTTGAAGACGTGAATGTCGCGAAGATAGGGCGCGCGGCCAGGCTGCTTTTCTAGGAATTCGTGGCCCGCGCCGAGATAAGGATGCGCCGCCAGGGCTTCGTCCCGCTCGTCCGCCAGCGGCGAGAACCGGTCGCCCCACAAAAGAATATCGTCCGCGAACGCGGCAAGCTCCGGCTGCCTGCGCAAGTCGACCGCGTATCCTGTTCCGGCAATGACGAAATCGAACGCGATATCGCCTTGCGGCGTGGTTGCAAGAAGTCGTGAGCCGAAGGTCTTTGCCGATGTCCAGGGGGCTGCAAGATGCAGGTGGAAGTTTGAAAACTTCACGGCGCGCGCGATCGCGTCGGGTGGGGCCGTCGATCCGGCGCGCCGGTAGCGAACAGCCTGTTGCCAGCGCAAAGCGTCGGGCAGCGCGCCGTAATTGTCGTAGGCGCCGGGATAGCCGCGCGTCCGGATCACCGGCTCCGAGGCGAGCTTGTCACGGCGTACAAACAGGTGAACCTCCCGCGCGCCATTTTCCAGAGCGACCGCGGCCGCATCGAAGGCGGAGGCCGCACCGCCGAGCACGGCGACCGACTTCTCCCGCAAGCTCTCGAAATCGATCGCATCGGCGGTGTGTGCATAGAGCTTGCCTGGCAGCTCGCGCAGGACCTCCGGCAGATAGGGACCGCCATTGCCGCGGAAGCCACTGGCGAGAATGATCTTCCGCGTCGTTTCCGTCGTGATTGCACCTCCCCGCTCCAGATGGAGGCGCAAATGACTTCCGGCCGGCTCGATGCGAATCAGCCGCGTCTGATAGCGCACTTCGATCGAAAGCACCTTGCGGTACCAAGCGAGATAGGCGGCCCAGTCCAGCCGTGGGATGCGATCCAGCGCCTCGCGCTCCTCGTACCACGCCTGGAAGCTCAGGCCTGGCAACCCGAGGTCGGGACCGGGCAGGTTCTTCGGCGTCCGCAGCTTGTGCATGCGCGCGCTCGTCAGCCACGGGCCCGACGCTCCGCCGTTGTTGGCGGCATCAATCACCGCGACCTTGCCAATGCCTGCGCGCCGTAAAGCAAAGACGAATGCGCTCCCGGACTGTCCGCCGCCGACGATCACCACGTTGTGGTCGATACCCTCTCGATCAGGCACCCAGTTCTGCGGATCGGGCCCGATCAGGCGGAGAGTTTCGCGTGCAGCAAGATCAGAATCGGACTGAGGCATGTATGACACCCGGCATCGTTGTACATCAGATACTGTCAAATCGTAAAAGCGTGCAGTCAATGAAATGAAAGCAGCTTTGTTTGCGCGCCCGCACGAAGATCGCGCTGTTAGCGTCACCGGTATGGAAAGATCTCGATCGAAGGAGCTTTCGCACCCAACCTGGACGTCACTTGAGGCAGCAGGACCGATGCGTCGCGGTGCATCAGATGACTTTACTCTCGTCTAAGTTCACCGTGTTTTGCGCAAATTCATGCTCGCGCCGCGGACAACAACGTAAAGCCATTTCATCGACATTCGAACCGACCGCGGCATAGAGTTTGGCTGATCGGACCGCGCGATGCGGCCGTCTTGCGGGCGGAGGAATTCACGATGTCGGACCTCGGCGTCATCAGCCTCGAACAAGACACGCCGGAGCTTGCTCGCAGCTACGAGCAAGCCGGTATTCTCCAATTCCATCACGGCAAGTTCCTGATCGGCCCGCTCGCACTAAAGGCAGGAGATCGCGTTCTGGACGTCGGCGCTGGCACCGGCCGGCTGGCGGAATTCGTCGCTGGCCTCGTTGGCCCCGAAGGCCACGTCGTCGGCATCGATCCCCTGGAGAACCGCATCGCCATCGCTCAGCTTCGGCAATCAGACAACCTGAGGTTCTCGGTTGGCCGAGCCGAGGACCTTTCGCACTTCGAGACCGGCGAATTTGATGCTGTGTACCTGAACAGCGTCTTTCACTGGATCGAGGATAAGCGTCGGACGCTTCAAGAAGTCCATCGCGTTCTCAAGCCGGGCGGCCGGCTAGGGCTGAATATTCAGGATCCGTCGAAACCTCACCAAACCCGGATCCTGCTTGGCGAAGCAATAGTCCAGGCCGGCTTTGCCGACCGCGGCGGCGAGGCGCATCGCGTGCTGGGAACGGACGAGGACGAGCTGAGGATCTTGTTCGCGGACGCTGGTCTCATTGAATACCGGAGCAATCTGCGTTCGTTGTCAGACCTGTACGAGGACACTGATGCCGTTCTGAAGTGGTCCGAAGCGAGCGCCTTTGGCAACTTCCTGGATCGTTTTTCGCAGTCCGAACGGGACCGGATCCGGGTCATCTTTGCGGACTTGCTTGAGGCCAAGCGCGTCCCTGAGGGGCTGCGTCTCGAAAGGTACTTGCGCTTTGCTTTTGCGCGCAAACCGGATCCGTCGAGCACCGGATCATAGGCCTCCATCCTCCCAACAAACCCGAGCAATACACCCATGAGCAACCAGCGGCAGCTTGTCCTCAACCTCTTCCTCTATCCCGGCGGTCACCACGAGGCAGCGTGGCGCTACAAGGGTTCGGCAGCCGACCGCATTCTCGACATCACCTACTATCAGGAGCTCGCGCAGCGGGCTGAAGCCCATAAATTCGATGCCATCTTCTTCGCCGATGGGCCGGCCCTGGCCGACAACGTCCGGTATGCCCAGCGCTTCCGTTTCGAGCCAATCACCTGGCTCGCCGCGATCGCAGCCGTAACCAGCCGCATCGGACTGATTGCGACGGCATCGACCACCTATACCGAGCCGTACAATCTGGCGCGCCTTTTCGCCTCACTTGACCATCTCAGCCGCGGTCGCGCCGGTTGGAACATCGTGACCACCGGGGCGCCGCAGGCGGCCCAGAATTTTGGGCTGCCCGAACATCCTCCGCATCACGAGCGCTATGAACGCGCGCGGGAATATCTGGATGTCATCACCAGGCTTTGGGATAGCTGGGAGGATGATGCGCTCGTCAATGACCCGGTCTCGGGCGTGTTCGCCGAAACGAGTAAGATCCATGCAATCAATCATGTCGGAAAGCACTTTCGCGTCCGCGGACCGTTGAACATCTCGCGCACGCCGCAGGGACGGCCGGTCTATGTGCAAGCCGGATCTTCCGACGACGGCCGTGCCTTTGCCGCACAATTTGCCGAAGCGATTTTCACCGCACATCAGACGCTCGCAAGCGCCCAGGAGTTCTATGCGGACATCAAGCGCCAGACACGCGCCTTCGACCGCAGCCCCGATCAGATCAAGATCCTTCCCGGCATCAGTCCCTTCATCGGCAGTACGCAAATCGAGGCCGATCGCCTGCAGGACGAGTTCAACGAGCTGATCCAGCCGGAATATTCGCTGGCTCAGCTTCGCCAGATGCTGGGACTCGATCTCTCCAGCTACGATCTCGACGGTCCATTCCCGCGCCACCTGATTGACGCGCACGAGGTGTCGCCAGCCGGTTCAAGCTGGTCGTCGACATCGTCGATCGCGAAAAGCCGACGATTCGGCAATTGGTCCAGCGGCTCGCCGGCGCTCGCGGGCATTGGGTGATCGCCGGAACGCCGGAGAAGATCGCAGACAACATCCAGACGTGGTTCGAGAATGGCGCTGCCGATGGGTTCAACGTGATGCCGCCCTGGCTTCCAGGGGGCCTCGACACGTTCGCAGAGCAGGTGGTTCCGATCCTGCGCAAGCGGGGCCTATTCCGGGCAGAGTATACCGGAACGACCTTGCGCGACCACTACGGCTTGGCGAGGCCGTCGAGTGAGTACTCCACCGCGGTCAAAGCCATCGCGTAGGACCCGCACTGCACGTCGCGGTCTAAATGAATACGCGGAGAGTCTGAGCCGCCTACTCGACACCGCTAGGCTAGGCTTGCATCGTCGCGAGACACCAGCCATCCGCAATGAGCGAGCGCCAGGGTTCTTTCAATTCTCGATGCCTCCTCGAGCCCTGCGCAACGTCAATGCACGATCAGAACACACGAAACGAATTCGCTCTCCCTGACTTGGGTCCGCGAGTAGAAGCATACCGGGCTCATACAATCTTTGGTATTATAGTTCAGTGAGAAGCGCAGGTGTGCGTGTTAGCGTTCGCAGCGTAATCCCATTCTGGGCTGACGTTCATCAGGAGATACGCATGACGGACAACTTCGACGCTTCTAGCGCTGCCGCCTCGCCGATTGATGACCGCGCCGACGAACAGCGCCGCAGATTCCTCGGCCTTGCTGGCGGCGTGGCGCTTCTCTCAGTTACAAGCGTTCATGCGCTCGCCAGCGCTGAGGATAGGCCGACAGCTGGAGCCGGTGAAGGGCCGCCCTCGAGCGATGATGCCTTTCGCGAACGCGCCTTCAAGATCCGCGTCGCCGCAGCGCAAGCCAATCGCGATGCACCTGTTCTGCCGCACCCGACCAACGGCGATGAGGAGCGCTACCCGAACCATATCGGCTCCGACACGCGGGGCCTGCCGCACGATGCCCGCGGCGAAGTCGACCCGGCCGCCTTCAAGGCCTCCGTTAGGGCCTATGCATCCGGCGATCCCGCGCTGTTCGAGGCCATACCGCTCGGTGGCACCCGCAAGCAGCTCAACCCGATCGGCACGCTTGCCGTCAGTCTCGAAGGGCTGAACCCGGCGCAGTTCGCGATTCCTCCGGCGCCGGCGCTCGAAAGCCCCACGCGTGCGGCCGACATCGTCGAGCTTTACTGGCAGTCGCTGGTGCGTGACGTGCCGTTCACGGCATTCACCGACAATACCGACAACAAAGACATTCTTGCCGCCGTCGACGAACTCAACAAGCTTGCCGGCTTCAATGGTCCCCGCGCCGCCGGGAAGGTGACGCCACAAACGCTGTTCCGCGGCACCGCGCTTTATCTCGACAAGTCCGACCCGACTGGTCGCACCGGACGCTACGTAATTCCGCCCGGCACTCTGGAAGGTCCCTATATCTCGCAATTCGCGCTAAGGGACGCGCCGCATGGCGCGCAGTATATTCCCCCCCGAATCAGGACTGTCACGCCGGAAAGCACCTTCTTGACCGACTATGACGAGTGGCTCACGGTACAGAATGGAAATTTCTCGGACAAGACGCCAAAATTCGATCCAACGTTGCGCTTCATCGCGACAGGCCGCGATCTCGCCGAATACGTCCACAACAACTCGGCAACCTTCTGGGCCGCGGCGCTGCTGCTCGGCACACCAGCCGACAAGACGAACCCAAGCTATGGCGGCTTCGGAACGCCGCTCGCACCGAGCAATCCCTATCTCAAATCGAAGACCCAAGTCGGAGCCTCCAATACGTTTGCGCTGCCCTACATCCAGGGACTGCTACCTTACACGGCCTCACGCGCGATCCGCGTTGCCTACTGGCAAAAATTTTTCATTCATCGCACGCTCCGACCGGAGGCCTATGGTGGGTTGATACACCACCGGCTCGCCAACAAGGCGGACTACCCGGTTCATGCTGACGTCCTTGATTCGCAAGCACTGGCGCGCAGCGTGGCGAAATATGGCACGCACCTCCTCCCCCACGTCTATCCAGAGGGCGCGCCCATCCATTCGACCTATCCCGGTGGCGCCTCTCAGATCGCTGCAGCCTCGGTTACGATCCTGAAAGCGTTCTATGACGAGAATGCCATCGTTCCCAATCCGGTGCAGCCGGACCGGAAGGATCCGACCAGGCTGATACCCTATGAGGGCCCGCCATTGACGGTCGGCGGCGAACTCAACAAGCTCGCGTGGAACTATGGCATTGGCCGCGATTGGGCCGGCATCCATTTCCGCTCGGACTTCTCCTCCTCGCTGGCGCTGGGCGAAGAGCTCGCTATCAGCATTCTGCGCGACGAGCGGCTCACTTTCCGCGAGCTGTTCGAGGGCTTTTCCTTCACACGCTTCGACGGCAGCAAGGTGACGGTCTGAAGCGGCTGAACGCGCCACACCCTCCCGAGAGAGAGCGCAACACTGGCGCGGTGGCGGTCTGTCCCGCCATCGCGCCATGCGCATTCCGGGGTAGATCTAGCCGGCGCCCATCCCGAGCGGACTCAGCCGGGGCAATGGCAACCCATTCGCCGGGCGCCGCAGCAGGTTGAGCACGTGCCGCTTGAGACGCACAAACTCGCTCTCTGTGACAAGCTCGCTGTGCCGCGGCCGCGCAAATGGCAGGCGGATGTCGTCGATCAACCGTCCCGACCTCGCGCTCATGACGATGATCCGATCGGCCAGGAACAAGGCTTCCTCGATATCATGAGTGACGAACACGGTCGTCGTCGGTATCTTGGTCCAAATGTCGAGCAGCACCTCCTGCATCAGGCTGCGCGTCTGGGCATCCAGCGCGCCGAATGGTTCGTCCATCAACAAAACCCGCGGCTGGTTGATAAGGACCCGCGCTATCTCGACCCGCTGCTGCATGCCGCCGGACAGCTGCGATGGGTAGAAGTGCTCGAATCCCTCAAGACCTACCAACCTCAGAATTTCGTCCGCGGCACGACGCCGCGCGGCCTTGGCAACGCCGCGCATCTTCGGCCCAAACTCTACGTTGTCGCGGACCCGCTTCCATGGAAACAGCGTGTGCTGCTGGAACACAATTCCCCGATCCGGACTTGGACCCAGGATCGGCTGATCGTCGACGGTCAATCGTCCCCTTGTCGCCTGCAAATGCCCCGCAAGCGCTCCGAGCAGGGTCGACTTGCCGCAGCCGGACGGACCGAGGATGCAGACGAGCTCGCCCGGAGCAACCGTGAAGTCGAGATCATGGACCGCCTCAAAGGCCTCGGCTCTCTCGCCAAGCGAGATCGAGACCTGGCCGACGTCGATCCGGCCTACCCTCTGTGCTGCGATGTCAGACACGCGAACGTTCATCGTGCTACCGCCGGACGCCGCCATGGCATCAAATATTGCCCGAGTGTCGTCAGGAGCCAGCTGCTGCCCATCCCGAGCAGACCTATGACCAGCATGCCCACGATGATGTCGGCATAGTTCTGCACCGTATAGGCCTCCCATGTGTAATAGCCGATTCCGAACTGGCCCGAGATCATCTCTGCGGTGACGAGACAGAACCAGGAGGTGCCCATGCCGATGGCGAGGCCCGTCACGATGCTGGGCGCCGCGCCCGGCAGCACGATCTCGCACAGGATCGCGGCCGGCGTACCTCCGAGACTTCGTGCGGAGGCAACCAGCCTGGGGTCGATGTTGACGACGCCATGCACGGTGTTCAGGATGATCGGGAACAGCGCGCCGATGAAGGTGATGAAGATCATGGACAGTTCGGACGACGGGAAGATCAGGATCGACAGCGGTATCCACGCAACGGCCGGAATCGGGCGCAGCAGTTCGAGCGGCGGCAGCAAAAGGTCGCTGGCCGCGCGCGACCGGCCAATCGCAAAGCCAAAGGCTATTCCGATCACCACTGCGGCCCCATACCCCGCAAACACCCGCCACAAACTGCTCGTGACATGCGCCAGCAGCTTCGGCGACTTCAAGAGAACGATCGCCGACTGCACCACCTCGGTCGGCGGCGGCACGTTGCGAAACGTCACGACGCCGAGATTCACATGCAGCGTCGAGGCAAGCTGCCAAAGCGCAATGCAGACAACGATTGAGAAACAGCGCACGAGCCAGCGCCACGCCTGCCGCCCGCCCGCGCTGCGTCGTCGAGATGTCATCGTTACCGACTCACGACGAGGGCTTCGCGCGCGCCGGCGTAATCGACCACTTGGCCGCCGTGCTCTTTCGCCCACTTCTCGGCACCGTCTTTGAGTAGGAAAGCGCTGAGCTCCCCCTTGGGTGCACGAGCGAACCAGGCCTGGTTCGCGAACAGCTTGATGCCGCTCTCGCGGTCCTGGGCATAGACCACGCGGACCGCCTTGCCCTCCTTCTCCAGCGCCGCCAGGGCCTTCAAGGCATTCTCGGGCGAGCTATAGTGGCGCACCTGAGGCTCGTCCTTGACCCAGATCTGCGCCACGCGGCTGAAATCGGTGATATCAGCTCCGGTCGCCGCATCCTTGGCCGTCAGGGGAAGCTGGGCATAGTTTTTCAATTCGGCGTCGTAATCACGGCCTGCCTGTGCGAGTGCGGTGCGGATGAACTTGTCGGTCACAAACTGGCTGATATCAAGATCGCTGTCGGCGCGCTTCAGGTGCTTTAGCGTCAGAATCGAGGTTGCGACCGCCTGCCGGTATTCCGGCTTCCAGGTCACGTCGCGCGTCTGTAAGCCAAGCGGTCCATGGAACAAGTAGACCACCTCGGACTCGATGCCCGTCACTTTGGCAACTAGTTCGCTGTATTTCTCCGGCTCTTCCGCGATCAGGCGATCGGCCTCAAGAGCGGCGCGCAGATAGGCGACGACGATCTCCGGGTATTTCTCCGCGTATTCGGCATCGACGAGAGAACCATGGAAAGTCGGGGCGTTCGCCTGCGAACCGTCAAAAATCTTGCGCGCAAAACCGCGCCACGGGAACAGCTCCGCAAATGGCACAAAGTCTGCGTGCGCCTCGATCTTGTTTGCCTGCAGGGCGGGACCGGCGACTTCAGGTGCCTGTGTGATGATATTGACGTCGGTTTGTGGATTCCACCCCTGGGCCTCGATGGCGCGAAGCAGCATACCATGGGAGGTCGACGCGAAGGGAACGGAGATCGTCTTGCCCTTCAGATCGGCAATCGACTGCGCCGGCGAACTCGCCGGCACTACAATGCCGTTGCCGCTGCCCTTGGTGCTGCCCGACAGCACGCTGATGAACAGGCTGCGGCGACCGGCCTTCTGGAAGGCCACGCCGTTGAGCGATCCCGGAAAATCCGCCATGGCGCCGAAATCAAGTTTGCCCGCCACCATTTCGTTGGTCAGCGGCGCGCCACTGGTGAAATTCTTCCACTGGATGTCGTAGGTGACGTCCTTGTACTTGCCATCGCGCGGCAGGAATTTTTCGAGAAGCTTCAACTCGCGGATCAGAAGGCCGCCGGTTGCGCAATTGATCGTCGTATCCTGCGTTCCGACCGCGACCCTGATGGTTTCCGCACGCGAAATGCCCATTAAGCCAATGGTCGCAACGGCGACAACAGCGGTCATCCTCATAGCATTGAACGAGATCATTGGTTTGTCTCTCGATTTCCCATGTGGGCAGAAGGTGCCCAGCTCATCCGGCACGAACTATCGAGCGGATGCGGTCTACGTCGAAGCAATTACTTGCGTCGGCGCCTGCGCTGCCCGCGATGTCTCTATTCCGTCGCAATGCGCGGAGGGAGACGCATCAAATGATTTTCTCGTTGCTGCGCTTTGGAAAGATGAATCGTTCCCGTACCAACGCATTTTGCGTATCACTTTGCTAAGTGCATTTTAGTTCGATCAAAGATGTGGACTTTGTGTTTGCCCCCGCCTTAGCTAGGTGCAAACAGCTAGGCGAACCGATCCCAAATGACCGCACTCAAGGACGCTCCCGAAGCCGACACACATGGCCTCATCGCGCGAACCGGTAGTGCTGCGGTTCAGCTTGGCTGGCCCACCAAACCGCGGGCGTCCGCTCGCCACGTGGCCACCAGCGACTCCGCGGTCTTCATGAGCGAGAGCATCGACGGGCTTAACGTGGGAGCGCATTTTCTTGACCGCCTGTCTGCCGTGGAAAAAGCGCAGGTATTAGCTGCCGGTCGGACCGTATTAGTTCCACGAGGAGAGATGGTGTTCAGCCAGGGTGAACATCATGATGGCATCTTCATCATCAGGCGCGGCCAGGTCCGGGTCTATTACACCGCCCCTTCTGGCCGGGAGATCACCCTCGCTTATTGGACGCATGGACATTTCATCGGAGGCCCAGAAATCTCAGGCTTCGGTGTACACATGTGGTCCGGCGTGGCGATTGAGGACTGCGAGATCACTGGATTGCCCCGCCTCACATTGCAGAAGCTCCTTCTGCAGATGCCGTCGTTCGCACTGGCTTTGATCGACGGACTGATCGCCAAGGGCAAGTGCTACTCTTCCATGGCGCAGATGCTGGGCACACGCTCGGTGATCGAGCGGCTGGCACAATATCTATTGAACCTGGCTGAACTCTACGGGATTGCCGATGGCAACACGGTTGTCATCAGCCGCAAGGTTACCCACGACCAGATCGCTGCAATGGTCGGCTCCACGCGCCAATGGGTCACGATGATGATGAAGCGCTTTCAGAACAAGCACATCATCAGCATCGAGGGCAACACCATCCGTATCGATCGGATCGATCAACTCAAGAAGATCCTGTTTAAGGATTAGCGCGCCGCAATCTGTTGGAGCGCCCAGCTTACGGTCTTCCTCACGTCCGGGTCATCGTCGCGCGCGCGGGCAACCAGGACGTCGCGGGCACTCGGATCGGCGATCTCACCAAGCGCTGCGGCGGCATCCTTGCGGAGCGACGGCAGCTCGTCATCGAGGAAGGGGATGATGGCGGCCACCGCTCCCCGGAACCGGAGCTTGCCCAGGCTTTGCAACGCCTTCTGGCGAACCTGCCAATAGCTGTCGTTCAACGCGACGGTGAGCGCTGTCCTCACTGAGACCTGACCAATCTTCCCGATCGTCTCGGCGGCGACGGCCCTCACCTGCCTTTCTCGATCCGAGAGCGCGTCGGCCGCCGCCTGGGCGGCAGCCTCATTTCGAGCAAATGATAGCGCATCAACCGCGGTAAGCCTAACATCAGGATGCCCGTCCTTGGTCGCATGGATCAGAGACGGCAGCGCTTCAGTGAGCCCTCCACTCTTGGCACCTCCCCATCAGCACCCCGCATGCGCCACCAATTTGCCGGATGCTTATTGGTGGACGTAGGGAAGGCATATCGATCGGCCAAGTATCGCAGGATGCGCTCGGATGAATCGATAAAGCGCCATCCGTTGGCGATGCTTGCGTCCTCTGGCACGGGCTGCCTCTGGTCGAAGACGAGCACCGGAAGCGACTGATGCTGCTCGCCCAAGACATCGACGATCTCATTTCGCGGCTTCTCAAAGGACAAGCGATGAACTTCAATCTGCGTGGCCAGGCCTGGAAAGGATGCGAGTAGGCCCTCAATTGCGTTGCAGTGCGGGCAGATGAAGAAGCGCCCAGGATGCGCCGCATCCGCGAATCCGGGTTTGAGGAGGAAGAGCCTGTCCCCGCTCATGGCTCTTCAGCTCCGATCGCAGGGTACTTCGTCCGGCTCTGCTTCATATCGACGACTCGGTACGATCCATCCCTGCGGTGTTCGCAAAAGACACTTTCCATCTCACGCAATCGTAAGGGTGAAGGCCGGCTAGTCAATGAAATGAAACCTGCGTTGTTCGCTTCCCGATACAATGTTCGCTTCGGCGCCAATGCTTGCTCTAGAAGGAACGCGATCAAACCTTCATGTTGATAAGCTCAATTGCGAAACGCGCTTGCGCCGACACTGCCTTACATCCCTCACCCCCCGGGAATCACGATATCTCGTTTTCCAGTGTCACTGGCCCCGCTTGCGCTCACAAGGACCGCGGCAGAAAATCGGCTGCTCGGCCCTGTTCTCCGTACAGGAGAGGCGAACGCTTCCGAGACACAAGGGACCGACAAGATCAGGGCCCGCGACCGTCGAGTCTGAGCTACTGCGACGCTGCGAGAGCCCCTCGTGTCATGAGCAGACAGGAACGAAATATCTCCGGCATCCAGACGTCTTGAAACGCGCTTCTCAGAGGATCCACGAAGTCAGAATGATCTCACCAAACTTGGCCCGACAGGCATGGTGCTGTGTTCAACGTTGCCTGGAGCGTGATAGCTTGATGCTCGTCTCCTTACTTGAACCAACCCTAAGACGAATATGACGTATCTGGCCTCACTCCATTCATTGCTCCTGACCGTGCTTGAACGTCTCCGCGAATGGAACCGGTATCCCAAAGATGCCCATTCGCATGATCATGATGACCATACCTTCCATGGGATCTTCCTGTTCGGCCCTCACGGCTGATTACCCGGCGCCCGTAGCGGCAGCGGCGCCGACCGTATTTCATGCCCGCTCGACCTTAACGAAGTCTGCTTATAATGACCGATATCGCCCTCCAATTTCCTGCACTTTGCCGGCGTCTCGATGCCATCGACCGCAAGATCCTGACGGTACTTCAGGAAAATGCTTCACTATCAGTTGCTGAGATTGGCGAGCAGGTCGGGCTGTCTTCCACGCCCTGCTGGAAGCGCATCCAGCGCCTCGAGGCTGACGGCGTTATCCTGAAGCGCGTCGCGCTAGTCGAGCAGAACAAGGTCGGACTAGGCATTTCCGTGTTCGTGTCGGTGGAGAGCTCGGATCATTCGGAGGCTTGGCTGAAGGCCTTCGCGGAAACGGTCAGTGCGATGCCCGAGGTGATGGAGTTCTACCGCATGGCAGGTGACATCGATTACATGCTGCGCGTTGTTGTCACGGACATGCAGGCTTATGATGCATTTTACAAACAGCTAATCAGTGCCGTGCCGCTGAAGAACGTCAGCTCGCGCTTTGCCATGGAGAAGATCAAATCGATCACCGCCTTGCCGGTGCCACCAGAAGTGGACGAGTAGTTCGTAGATCTAGGCTGACGTGTTTGAGACGTCGCTCTACGCCCGCCTGATCGAGATCGGCTGATTGGGCCCGGTTGTTTGGGGGATTTGGATGGTGGGATTTGGATCCGTCAATCAGGAGCAGCTGATAACAACCATCTCTCTGGCCTCTCGTCGACGCGAGGTAGCCCAACCATTGGGTTAGGAAGAAGCCCACGCGCAAGTCGAATAGCAGATAACGCAATCCTATGTCCCCGGCATCTCCCTCTCTTTTGACCCGGTGCCTGAAATTTGCGGACGGCACCTCAACGTGGCGGTGCGAGGCGCCGCTCGAGCCAGCGGCTGTAATGCGATCCACCATAGCCGATCACAAAATAGAGCCCAGCCACGATCAAGAAGGCTTCCTTATAGAACCCGAGCCAGCTCGGATCGGTCGCAGCAGCTTTCGCGGCGTTGAGAATGTCAACTATGCCAATCACTGCAAGCAACGACGTCGCGAGCAGGAACCCAATCGCCTGGTTGACGAGCCCCGGGATCACCAGGCGCAATGCCTGTGGCAGGATGATAAGCCGCATTGCGCGCCAATAGCTCAATCCCAGCGAGGAGGCGGCCTCTTCCTGGCCAAGGGGAACGGCCTGAAGACCGCCCCGCATGACCTCGGCGATATAGGCGGTCCAGAACAGAGAAATCATGATCATCGCGCGAGGCATCTTGTCGATCGAGATGCCTGCCGGCAGCGCCATCGGCAGAATCAATGTCGCAAAATAGAGGACTGCGACCATCGGGATCGCGCGCATGAATTCGATGTAGCCGATTGTCAGCAGCCGCAACACTCGCATCCTCGATCGTCGTGCCAGCGATAGCAGGATTGCGAGCGGGATAGACAATGCAAAACAGACGGCCCAGACCAGCAGGGTCACGGGCAGCCCGCCCCACTGGTTCGTCGAAATTAGCGATGGACCCGGTAGGCCGGCCATCAATAGCCAGCACAGGAGAATGACGATCGGCCAGCTGATCAGGAGCTCGCGCCGCCAGAATCGCGGCATTGCCGTAAGCGCTAGCAGGCCTCCGACCAGGAGACAGACAATCCATGGGCGCCACTGCAGTTCGCGTGGATAGAAGGCGAAGAAGATGAAGCGCAGCTTCGCTGCAATAAAGGCCCAGCATGCGCCGTCATGGGCCTGGCAGTCCGCGGATGTTCCGTGCCAGGTCGCCTCAAGCAGGAGCCAGCGGAGAAGCGGCGGCAGTGCCCAGAGCGCGAAGAGACCTATCACGACTGTGATTGCTGAATTCAGCCAAGTTCCGAATAGACCCGTCCGGAGCCGCCACAAAACTCGCGTATCAGGTTTTGGACGCATTTTTCCCATCACGATTCACCGTCATGCAACCCTCTCCCCACGAAGCGCGACCCTGCTATTGTACAGGTTCATCGATGCCGAAACGGTGAGGTTCAGGGCAAGATAGAGGAGCACAACGATCAGGAGCGCTTCGAACGCCTGCCCGGTCGTGTTCGCGGTCGTGTTGACGACGTTCATAACATCCGGATAACCGATCGCGACGGCAAGGCTGGAGTCCTTGACGAGATCGAGATAGCTCGAGGTCGTCAATGGGGTGATCACGCGTAAGGCTTGCGGCAAGACCACCAACCGAATGACCTTGCCGCGATGCAATCCGAGCGCTAGTGCAGCGTCCCATTGTTCCGGGCGCACCGATAGCAGTCCGGCCCGCACGATCTCCGCAATGATCGCCGAGAACTTCACGGTCAGTCCGACCAGGAGCGCGGCGAATTCAGGCGTGAGGCTGAAGCCACCGCGAATGTTAAACCCGCTGATGGCCGGCAATTCGATACTGATGCTTGCGCGACTTGCCGCCAGCACTATACCGAGCGCAACGATACTCAAGAATGACACAGGCAGCGGAGCCAACAGCCCCACCCGCTTGACGCGCCAGCCACGCCACACCAGCCAGAGCCAGCCCCCAAACACAATGGTCGAGGCGAGGGCGGTCCCAACGGAGAGATTGCTTATGATCACTCCCGGCACGGAAACGCCGCGGTTGCTCAGGAACACCGCCTCAAATGCCGTGATGGCACGACGGGGCGGCGGCAGCGCGTGAGCAAGCGCGGTCCAGAAGAACAGCTGCAATAGCAACGGCGTATTGCGGACGATCTCGACGTACCAACGCACCAGGCCGGATAGCATCAGATTGCCCGAAAGCCGCATGATGCCGAGTGCGACGCCAAGGACTGTCGCCAAACAGCAGCCGACCACCGCGATCTTGGCAGTATTCAGCAGACCCGCCGCGATTGCCCGTGCATAGCTGTCGCCAGCACGGAAGCCGATCATATTTTCACCGATCTCGAAATTGGCGGCGCGCTCGAGGAACTCGAAGCCGGGCGTTACCCCGATCCGTGCCATGGTCGCGGCGATGTTGGAGCCGAGCACGAAAACAAGTGCGACGACACCAATCATGATCGCGAGCTGCAACGCGGGTTTGGGGCCTAGCCGACCAAAGAACCGATGCCGCATCCCCGGTTTCTTCACCGAACGCGATCTTTGAGGCGCAGCCTTCATCCGTCGCAGGCGTCAGCGGAATGGTGGCGAATACAAGAGGCCGCCATCATTCCAAAGCTTGTTGTAACCACGTTGCCAGCCGAGCGGTTTAAGGTGGCGGTCAAAGATCTCGCCATAGTTGCCGACTGTTTTGATGATGTTGTAGGCCCATTTCGGATCAAGCCCTATCGCCTGAGCCAGCGACGGATCTACACCGAGGAAGCGCTGAATGGCCGGATCTTCCGATTTCAAGAAGCTATCGACATTCTCGGACGTGATTCCCCATTCTTCGGCCTGAATCGTCGCGTTGGCCGTCCAATTAACGATCTCGAGCCAGCGATCATCACCGGCGGCTAGCGCAGGTGCCAGCGGCTCCTTCGACAGTCGTTCCGGCAGCAGAACATAGTCATTCGGCTTCTTCAGTTGCGTGAGCTTACCAACCAGATCGGAGGAGTCCTGCGTGATCGCGTCAACTCGGCCCGATTCCAGGGCAGAGACGAACTCGCTCGTATCCTCGATGGTCACTGGCGTGAACTTATGCCGGTTCTTGCGGAAGAAATCTGCGATATTCAGCTCGCCCGTCGTCCCACTTTGAATGCCGATCGTGGCGCCATCGAGCTGAGATGCCGATGTCACGCCACTGTCTTTGCGAACCAGAAGCCCCTGCCCGTCGTAGAAAATGGTCGGTCCGAAATGGAAACCGAGTTTGAACGCACGCGTAACGGTGACAGTGACGCCGGACAGCAAAACGTCGAATTCGCCTGCCTGGAGAGCTGGGAGGCGCTGCTGCGGCGAGGAGCTTGTGAACTCGACCTTGCTGGCGTCACCGAAAACCGCGATTGCCAGGGCGCGCCCGTAGTCAATGAAGAAGCCCTTCCACTGACCGTTATTATCCGGCGCGAAAAATCCCGGTGTCGTGCCAACACCGACCTTGATGAGGCCGCGAGTCTTGATTCTGTCCAGCGTTGGGCCGGCAGACGCAGCCGTTGACATGACACAGATCGCGCCAACCAATGATGCCGCAATCCACTGCGACCAACGCCAACGTGTAGTCATTCCGCTCTCCTGACGCTTCTGGCATTTGGCGGGGGTGGCGAGCTTTCAACGTACCGCTGTCCGCGGCGGTCTCTTACGAGACCGTGATTGTGTTGCCGGCACTGAAAGGCTGTCACTTCGCGACTAACGCATCATGATTCGGCCCGGTGCCGCCCGGCGCAGACACGAGCCAATGAAGCAGGGATACAGTGGCAACCGTCTCTCCCGCTCTCATGCATCAGCCCCCAACATTACCTGTGGTAGCCGAATATCCGATACGCAGCCATCGCGGTCAATGAAATAGCCGTCTCTTTTCCCGACCGTCGTGGGTGGACCGTTCTCCATTGCGGTTACAGGAAGGAATGGCAATGCATGGAGATGCCCTTTCAGACACATCAATAAAGAGTCGACGCAATGCCTGAACAGGCCGTCGACGCGTGGTGATCGCAGTATACCATGCAGCCGTTGGCACTCCGCCATGACCGAATCCGCCGCGAACGCGACGAAAGCGTCGTCATGCCTGCTTTGAAAGTCTACGCCCTGCCCTCAGGCCCCGACGCGCCTGTTGAGGGCGCAGTTCGCGCGTCTGCGCCCGTTCCGCTGAAAGGTCCCTTGTCGAAGAATGACAATCGTTGCGATCTCTTCCTCACCACGTTGAGAGGTTCCGGAGTTTATCGTTCCGCGTCGTTAGATGTTACTAAGATGAACGCTCTTATCTAGCGACGCGAATTGGAATGCGCATTGCTATTTGACTCGTCGCGTGTTGGGCCGCTTGACCACCATGCCGCTGTGGCTATCGTTGATGCCTCACACTGCAGCATCTGTTGCAGCAGCTTGATGAGCCCGAGTAAGAGAGAGAACTCGGCTCAAAACCGAGAATTAAGAATGGCGGCTTTCCTTTCTGAGCAGCTCCCTTCATCGCGGTCGTGTCGGCCGCGCTCAGCGAGCCGCACCTGTTGCTCTGTCAGCGCCTGAATACTCCCGAAGAGCGAGACCTATTCGCGCCATTGCGTAAGCAAGCGATGTGCGCACACCCAAAACTCAGAGCCGTCCGATGATGAGCGACATTACGCTAAATGCACCTGACGTTCCGCTCGATTCCCGTGTCAAACCTGCTTCCAGCATAGTGGCGCTAGACGCGGGACTTGATCTCATCGATCCGACGACGGAACCGATCGCCCCGTCAATCGATTCGAAAGCGCCGCGCTGGCTCCAACGACTCGCCGGGCCTGCCGTGATGCTTGTGCTGTGGGAATTATTGTCGTCGGCGGACATCTTTGACCCGCGCACCACGCCCAGCCCTCTGATGGTGGTAAAGACGTCGCTTGATCTTTTGGCTTCCAACGAGTTGCAGATGCACCTTTTGGCCTCGGTGCAGCGGGTTCTGCAGGGACTGGCTCTCGGACTAATTCTGGGGCTGATCAGCGCCACAGTCGCCGGCCTCACGCGGTGGGGCGAAAACCTGGTCGACACGAACATGGAAGTGCTGCGAGCGGTACCCAATTTTGCACTCTTACCCGTGCTGATCGCGTGGTTTGGAATTGGCGAAGAATCGAAAGTCACCCTGATCACTCTTGGCGTTTGGGTTGCGATCTACATCAATACCTACGGTGCCATCCGAAACGTCGATGCATCGCTGGTCGAAGCCGCCCGCACGTTTGGCGCCGGCCGGCGCGAGTTGATTACGGCAGTGATCCTCCCAGGAGCTCTTCCGGGATTTCTGGTCGGCCTACGTATCGCGCTGACCTCGGCATGGCTCGCATTGATTTTCGCTGAAACGATCAATGCGCCACTCGGACTTGGACGCATGATGAATGACGCGCGAGAGTATTTCCGGATCGACGTCATCTTCGTTCTGCTCAGCGTTTACGCCGTGCTCGGCTTGTTATCGCTGGCGCTCGTCCGCGTTCTTGAGAAACGCCTTCTGACCTGGCGGAGGGCGTTCGATGGCGCTTGAAGTCCTGGTCGCGTCGTCAGCCCCGGCGGGTAGAGCCGTCATAGTCTCGGGGCTCAACAAACGTTTCGATGTTCGCCCCGTCCTCGCCGACTTGTCTGTCGAATTGCAAGCGGGCGAGTTTGTCGCGCTTCTCGGTCGAAGCGGCTCCGGCAAAAGCACATTCTTGCGAGTGCTCGGCGCGCTTGACAAAGAGGTGGAAGGATACGTCCGGGTTCCGCGCCGTCGCGCAGTTGTTTTTCAGGATCCTCGGCTCATGCCCTGGCTGCCGATCTTACGCAATGTGACAATCGGCTTGCCGCAAACGGCTGCCGTCAAGGCAAATGCACTTCGCGCGCTCGCAGAGGTGAGGCTGGAGCACAAAGCGGACGCCTGGCCACGGACACTGTCAGGCGGCGAGGCACAGCGCGCTGCGTTGGCCCGCGCGATGGTGCGAGATCCGCAATTGCTTCTCCTGGATGAGCCGTTTGGCGCGCTAGATGCGCTGACCCGAATTCGTATGCACGCGCTTCTCCGGGACCTTTATCTTCGACATTCCCCCGCTGTGCTGCTGGTCACGCACGACGTCGATGAGGCCATCTCCCTCGCCAACAGGATTATCGTCCTCACAGACGGACGCATTTCCCTGAACATGCCCGTGGATATCGCGCCACCGCGGCAGCGCGACGATCGCGCCTTTGGCGCGTTGCGCCAGCGGCTGCTCGCGGAACTTGGCGTCGAGCGCGGATGATCCCGTGGGACGCACGGCCTCACACTCAGTTCGGATCGCAAGGAGAGTACCCATGCAGTTGCGTAATGGCGACCACGACGCGCGAAAACGGCGATCTGTCGCACCCTTAATGCTGCTGGGAGCAGCCAGCCTCGCCGCAGTCATGACGGCAGCTCCGGCAATATCTCAGGACACAGCGGATCTCCCAGCGCAACTCGCAGCCGCCGTGCCGCCACGGACCAAGCTCGTCGTCGCGGAGCAACAGAGTCAGGCGTCTGCGCCCTGGACGTTGTCCGGCGTGGATAGGGCACTCCCCTATGCCATCACATTCGCCAATTTCAACGGCGGCCCGGCTGTGCTGGAAGCGCTCATCTCCGGGGCCGTCGACATCGGTTATATCGGCGAGGCGCCACTGCCCATCGCGGTTGGCGCGGGTGTTCGAGACCTGGTTGCGATTGCGATCTATGCCAATCCCGGAAGCCCTGAGAATTACTACCTGGTCGCACAACCAGACAAAGGGATCAAGACAGTCGCGGACCTGAAAGGGAGGACGGTCGCATATCCTCCAGGTTCCGGCCGCCACATGGTACTGGCCAGCATTCTTCACAGCAACGGGCTGGACCTTGGCGCATCATCTGTGAGGGGCGTGCCGCTCGCCGGTACTGAAGTCGCGCCCAGTTTCGCGTCCCGGTCGGTGGACGCGGCTATCGTGCTTGGCGGCCAGTATTTCCGGATCGGCAAGCCACCGATTATCGCTGACGGTCGCGGGCATAATTGGGGTGTCAATGTCATACTGACTCGCAAGGCCCTGCTCGATGACCGCGCGAAAGCCCCCGCGATTGCCGACTTCGTGCGCCGCGCGGTGGCGTTCTACAATTGGCAGGATGTCAATCGCGATGCGTGGATACGCGCCAGTTATGTCAAGCAGGAGGGCCTGACTTTCGATCAGGGCAAGTGGCTAGACGATGCTGCAGGGCATGGCGCGTATTATCCTATCGATGCAAAGGCTGTTCGGGTCTTCCAGGAGATCTCCGACAGATTGTTTGCAACTGGAGCGCTGAAGCAGAAGATCGACATCGCGCCATATCTCGACGGCCGCTTCAATGCGATCATCGCCTGGCAGAACAACGCTGATAGCGTGACACCCCGTCCCCTTGAACAGCCGAAAGCTGCGGTTACCGGGGCCGACCAGTAATCCGCATTCTCGAATGGGAACGGCGCTAACGCCACCCGCGAGCTGATCCTACAGACCTACCGAAACGATCCATCCAGCAAAGGAGCTAGCAACTATGGTTAGATCAACACTCCATGAGTCGGCCTCGCGTGCATCGAATCTTCCGGCGACGGCGCCGCAAACGATCACGGTTCATCCGCTCACTGGCCACATCGGCGCGGAAATCGAAGGCGTCAACCTGAAAGAGCCGCTGCCCCCACCTGTGCTCGAAGAACTCAAGGCGGCGCTACTGAAATGGAAGGTGATCTTTTTCAGGGATCAGCCGCTGTCGCATGAGGAGCATATCGCGTTCGCAAGAGGATTCGGCGAGCCAACCGTTGGTCATCCCGTATTTGGCTTCGTCGAAGGGTATCCGCAGGTCTACTCTGTCGCGCGCGACCGCTTGAAATCCCGCGCTGAAGGAGAGCAAGTTATCCGCCCGTGGACCGGATTCCACACGGACGTCACTGCAGCTGTGAATCCGCCGGCGGCTTCCATCCTGCGGGGTGTGATTGTTCCACCCTATGGAGGCGATACGATCTGGACCAATCTCGCGGAGGCCTACAGGACGCTTTCGGCGCCGCTTCGTTCTTTTGTGGATACGCTACGCGGCGTTCATTCGTTCCGCCCTCCGGAAGGACAGACCGCTACCGCGGAGTTTGTTGAGAAGAACAAGCGTCGGCCGCTCGTAAGCGAGCATCCGCTGGTCCGAGTCATTCCTGAAACCGGTGAGCGGGTGTTGTTTGTCAGCCCAAGCTTCCTTAAATCGATCTCCGGCGTCAGCCCACGGGAGAGTCAGCATCTTCTTGAGCTGCTCTTCGAGCATGTAACGCGGCCCGAATTTACGGTCCGCTTCCGCTGGCATCCCAATAGCATCGCCTTCTGGGACAATCGGACGACGGCGCATTTGGCGCCGCGGGATATTTTCAGCCTCGACTTCGACCGACAGCTCTATCGGATCACATTGCGGGGCGACGTTCCTGTCGGCGTAGACGGAAAGCTATCTACTTCGATCGAGGGCGACCCGCTCGACGCCTATTCGCCCGAAAGCGTTCACTAGCAAGTTTCGGGGGAGCCGCGGGGTCAGTTGGCACTCTGACGAGCAGACCGATCCAGTCTTACATGAGCCGGGGCATTTGGCCCGGCTCATCCTTGCGGGCGTCAGAAGGGCCAGGAGCGCCTAGAGCTCCGCGGGGAAGAGCAACGCGACAGACTCGCCAACGCAACAGCATTCGGCGGCGACGAAATCTCGTCCGATTTGGTGAGAAATAACCTGGCGTACGGATCCGATGCGACGAGATTGGAGAAACGATCTATTTGCGACGGCGACGCCTTCCTACTGTAGAGCTGACCCCCGACTCGGCGTTGAACCTAGTCCGGCCGTCATTATGCGCACTGTACTGCGACATAGAGGTACGTCGCGACGCCTGCAAGGCGCGCGTTTTCTGACTATTGTCAAATCCAGGCGGAAATGTAGAATTTGGGAGTTTCTCTAACGCCCTTGAATTCGACATTGTACCGATTGCGATCCGATGGCTTTTTTTCCGGGGGGTCTCTATGTTTGATCCTGCTACGACTGCACTTATGCGGTCGGTCCTGGACGAAGTCTGCGAAACGGTTTCTCAAGCCGAGATAGGCGCCCGCGCACACGTAGCCTCGAAGATCCTGGAAGCCGCTAGCCGGGGCGAGACGTCCTCGGAAGGCCTAAGGCAGGTCGGCCGCAAGGCCCTCTCCGAAGCGCCGACGATGTGGCGCTAGGTCCCGAGCGGGGCTAAGGGTGAATTTCCAGGTTACGGTGATGAAGATACTGGTCAGCTATCCGAACGGCTTCGCCGTGATGGCCGACCTCAAGCGCGACATGGCAATTCTTGCAACAAGCGGGCGCGACTGGGCTGAGCGAACCAAGCGCTTGGGCGTAAGCGTGGCGTTGAGGCCCTTGAGAATTTTCGTACGCAATCGTGAGAGCGCCGCTAGAAGAGTCGTCTTCAGCAAGGGTGCTCACAATGGACGACCATTCGGACGACATAAGACGACCGTTGTCGTCGCGTATCGAAGTGTATGCTGGCTCAGGTCGCAAGCAGTGGCCGGATGATTTGAAGGCCCAGATCGTCGCTGAAAGCCTTGAGCCAGGCGCGATGGTAACGGATGTTGCACGCCACCATGGCTGCCGGCCGCAGCAGGTGCATGACTGGCGGCGCCGGGCGCGTTTAGGTCAATTGGTGCTGCCGGCTCCGGCGGATACGTTATCGTTCGTGCCTTTAGTGTCGGAATCATCGCCACCGGCGGTCGCGGAGTCCTCCCGATCACCGGATGCCGCCGTCGTGACGGTTGAGTTCCAGGGCGCGCGCGTGGAGGTGCGCGGGACGCCTGGCCTTGCTGTGTTGAGTGATGTGTTCTTGGCGCTTCGACGGACACGTTCATGCTGACGCCGCCCGCGAGCCTCATGATTTACGTGGCGACGCAACCTGTGGACTTCAGAAAAGGTGCGGAGGGCTTGGCGCTGTTGGCGAAGGAGACGCTGGGCCATGACCCGATGAAGGGCGTGGCGGTGGTGTTCCGTGCGAAGCGCGCCGATCGGGTGAAGATTGTCGTCTGGGATGGCAGCGGCCTTGTGATGTATTGGAAGCGGCTCGATGGCAGCGGCTTCAAATGGCCACCCATCGTGGCCGGTGTGATGCGGATGAATGCCGCGCAGCTGTCCGCGCTTCTGGCCGGCATGGATTGGACGCGGATGCACGCGCCTCGGATTCTGCAGCCGAAAGCGCTTGCGTAACGATACAAATCTTCGCTGCATCGTGACGCGAAGCATGGCAGAGTTGGGCCAATGAGTGATTTGCCTGACGAGCTGCCGAGCGATCCCGCCGAGTTGCGTGTCTTTGCCGCGGCTCTGCTGGATCGCTGCGCCCGGCTCGAGCGGTTGCTCAAGCTTGCAAAAGATGCGCAGTTCGGTCGGTCCTCGGAGAAGCTGGACGCTGATCAGCTGCAGCTTGTTCTGGAGGACATCGAAGAGGCCGTCGCGGCCCTCGAAGCAGCCGAGGATCGCGCCAATCCCAGAATCTGCGAGAGGAGGACGGCCGAGCGCAGGACCAACCGCGGTCAGCTGCCGGAGCATTTGCCGCGCATCATCGAGACCCTGATGCCCGCTGCAACCTGCTGCCCCTCCTGCAAAGGCGATCTCGTCGAGATTGGCCGCGATGAGAGTCAGAGACTCGACGTCGTTCCGGCGCAGTATCGCGTCATCGTCACCCGCCGGCCCAAGCTGGCCTGCCGCGCCTGTCACGGCGTCGTCCTCCAGCACGCTGCTCCCGAGCGATTGATCAGGGGTGGATTGCCCACTGAGCGGCTTGTCGCGCATGTGATCGACGCCAAGTATCATTGGCATTTGCCGCTTTACCGCCAGGCACAGATGCTGGCGACGCACGGTATCGCCATGGACCGTTCCACGCTCGCCTTCTGGGTCGGCTATGCCGCCCAGGAATTGAAACCCTTGTGGCATCGTCTGCGCGAGCTTCTGCTCACCTCCTCGAAGCTCTGTGTCGATGAGACCCCCGCACCGGTGTTGGATCCGGGACGCGGCAGGACAAAAACCGGCTACTTCTGGGCGCTATCGCGCGATGACAGGCCCTGGGCCGGACCTGACCCACCTGGCGTGGTCTATGCCTATGCACCGGGCCGTGGGGCCGTTCATGGCTTGCGCTTGCTCGAGGGCTATCGCGGCATCATCCACTGCGACGGCTATCAGGCTTACAAGACCATGATCCGAGAGACGCGTGCGGACGCCCTGTCCGGGACGCTCGCCTTCTGCTGGTCACATCTGAGGCGCCAGTTTGTGAAGATCGAGCGCGAGGCTGCTCCGGCGCCAGCTCCGGTTGCCCGCGAGGCTCTTAAGCGCATCGCCCAGCTTTACGCGGTCGAGAAAGCGCTCCGCGGCCGATCGGATGCCGAGCGCCGTGCTGGCAGGCAGGCGCATGCCAGACCTCTGGCTATAGCCTTGAAGCAGTGGTTTGAGGCCAAGCTTGATCACCTTGCACAGAAGAGCGACACGGCGAAGGCCTTGCGTTACGCGCTGCGTCATTGGGACGGCCTGACGCTCTACCTTGATGACGGGCGCATCGAGATGGACACAAATGCTGTTGAGCGTGCGATGCGGCCGATCAAGCTCAACGCCAAGAACTCCCTTTTTGCCGGTTGCGACGAGGGTGCCGAGAATTGGGCAGTTCTGGCTTCGTTAATCGAGACCTGTAAGCTCAATGGCGTCAGTGCCGAGCACTGGCTCGCTGATGTTCTTGCGAAGCTCGTCAATGGTTGGCCTGCGGCGCGACTGGACGAACTGCTCCCTTGGGCGTCGATCTACACGATGCATGCACACGATCCGAGGCTGGCGGCATGAGCCTGAATACGACCGCGGTCCGGATCAAGGTGACCCTCAAGGACGTGAAACCGGAGGTGATGCGATGCCTTGTCGTGCCGCTCACGCTGCGCCTTGATCGGCTGCATCTGACGCTTCAGGCGGCGTTTGGCTGGACGAATAGCCATCTCTTCGAGTTCCTGGCTGGTGACGGCCGTTGGGGTATCCCTGATCCCGATGGAGATTTTGGCCCTCAGCCCATTGATGCTCGCAAGACGCGGCTCTCCAATATCGTTCAAGAGACCGGCGCGAAGACGATCCATTATCTCTACGACTTCGGCGACAGTTGGGATCACGTGATCAAGCTCGAAAAGTGGTTCGACAACACGACAACGGAGGGACTTCCCCTCTTGCTCGAGGCCACCGGCCGTTGTCCTCCGGAAGATGTCGGCGGTGCGTCAGGCTACGCCGAATACCTCGATGCCATCAGCGACCCCACCCATCCGGAGCACGAACAAATGCGCCTCTGGGGCCCGGAGCGGTTCGATCCCAACGTCGTCGACCGGAGGGCGATCGAGGCCGCCGTCAACGCATTGTCGGAAATATGGAAGCCGCGCCGGCGCACCATGCGCTCAAAATAGACGTCAAGCGCCAATCAAATGGGCCTCAGAGCTGCGCTTACGCTTGGGCGCGCGCGTGCCGGACCTGGACATCTTCTCGCAAGCGCTCGTCGAGCGCCTGAACGGCGGGTGGCGCATCACGCAAAAGGGGCGCGCGGTGCTCGAGTTTATGGAAGCTCGGCCTTGTGATCCGGAGCCTGTTGCTAAAGAAGCACCGTTGGACCAGCCCGGCCCCTTAGCGCCGGAGTTGCGGCTCCCGCCTCAAAGGGGGCAGCGGCGTCGCGAACGACGGCAGCGCCGGCGGATCGCCCGTGAGGGAGTCCGGGCGAACGCATCATGAGAGCACCTCTGCAACCCGCGAAGATTCAGGCCGCTCGGTCTTCAGAGTTGCGCTAGGATCCTCCGACACCTCGCCGAACCTCCAAATCACCTTTTCTGCATGCGTCCGTTAGGATTTGCCAGGGTAAACCTCGCGGGATCGCTTTCTCGTCGATCGAGTAGGACATGGGTGCTAGAAATACTAATCCAGCATCCACAGTGCCTGAGCCATTTCGGCGCCCAGCTCCGGCCAGTAGATCATCGCTGCCAGCGACAGCAGTAATCCCAATCCCGAAAAGAGCACGATCAACTTAAGGGTCTCGATATCAGTTTGGGTCTGACTGGAACCTACAGAGGAGGCTCTTGCAAGGGCCGGCAACTTTTCGTTCATCCAATAGTCTCCAGCAAATGTCAGAACGCGCGGCGCCGGGGTGATATGATTGGCGATGTCAGTCTACGGCGAAAGAGCCAGGCCTGCTTACTTCGCCTCGACCACGCTTCTGCAAGCACCGCTTGAGCCACGCTCCCAAGTCAGCTGAACGACGAAGATGTGCCTTAGATAAAACCTCAACGAGGTCGTCGGGTCTTTTGTAATCGCGCACGGGTCTCTCTCCGAATGGCATTATGAAAAGGGACGATGAAAAAGCCGATCGACCATCATCTACCGCGGCTAGGCTTTCGAATGGATCATCGCTCGGCCACGCCTTTTTCGCAGTGTACGGCAAACCAGAATCGCGTCCGATCGGCGCACCTTCGTGGCTAAGGCCACATGATGTGCTTTCGCCTTATCTCCTCCATTCGATCAGTGGGCTACTTTCCAATCGTCTTCGGCCAGCCCGATATCGATTCTCAAGCGGTCACGTATGGGAAATCCATCGATCCGTCTGCAATTGTCCATGGTTGCATCATGTAATCCAGACAGGAAAATTGCGGCGAGCCGGCAAGGATTCAATATCGCAGCTCCCGAGAAGTAGGCGTCACTGCTTGCGTGGTCTATCGGAGAACCAATTTCCTTTTCCAAATCGCAAATCCTTGATTTCAATTCTGCCGTTCTGATTAAAATACGGCCGAACGCGCCGTTGTGTTGTTCGATTGGCCTGTCACATACCGTATAGAACGCCACGAGGGTGAACAGCAAAGTTCTTCGCTATCATATCATGAACGTTGAAGGCCAGCTCGTCGCGCCGGATCGGGTCCACGGCGCTCGGCGTTGGTTACGCAGTCGCTGGCTACGCACGTTCAATCACGTAAGCCTAAATCGCACCTGACCGAAGCATCTGCAGGCGGCGCACGGTCCGCCTTTCTGCACTTAGCGCTATAGTTTGCAGAAATGCTGCGCAGGCGCGCAGAGAACGCACGATGCTAATGAAAGCGCGATTCTAGTCTCACGCTCACGATCGGAGGGGATCGGCTGCAATCGCGGGCGATCGTGCGAGACGGCTTCAGTGGGCGTATCCACATGCTGCGCGCCTCGTCGTGTCCGTTTCGTACAGAACTTGCGCGCCGGATCAGAATGTTCCCTCCGAACACCATGCGCGCTAGCGAGCGGATATCAATTTGCTAAATTGGCTGCACCAAAACGACTGGCGCTATAACTGCATAGCGCAGGCACTCTGCGGCGGCTTGGCCGGACTAGGCCGCGGTGCATTCATAATTGGATTGACCCAAGTTGAACAGGCGGCAACCTCGTCGTAGCGCGTTGCAACTCGACGACAATGCTTGATTCTGTCCGACCGTCGCGTCGCTCTCCACTCCCGATCTCCCACGCATAGACAGGCGATCCGTCTGTCTACGAGATCTATGCCGAGCGGCCGAGTGGTCGAGAACGCGTTTGCGAGGCAAGCGAATGCACTCCTTAGCCGAAGCGTCCCACCTATTCTCCGCCCTCATAGAACAGCTCGAGCGGCAATCCGACCAGCGATTTTCCGATCCAGTCCCGCGCGATCACATTGGAGGGACCCATGGCTATGGCGGCGCGAGCGTCCCGAAACGACCGTTCGATCGGCCCACGTCGATAGCCGTAACCGCCGGTCACGGTCAGCGCCGCGGCGGCCGCCTTGTTGGCAACCTCTGCGGCATGAACCTTGAATTCCGTGAGGGGAATCAGAATCTCGCTCTGCGGCTTGCCCGCGCGCCACAGCTCATCCAGCTTGGCGGCGAGTTCGTTGCGCCACGGACGCAAGGTCTCCACGAGCACCTTTGCGGCACCGAGTTCCTGACGAATCGCCTGATAATCCGACAAGCTCTTGTTCTTGTCCTTGTGAACGAAGCTTGAGGTGTGCGCGACCGCCGCATCGAGCGCGCCACGCGCCACCCCTTCCCACACCGCGCCGAGACCGATCAGGTAAACCGGAGAGACGCCGTCATAGATGATCTCCTTGCCCTGTCCCTCGGCGCCCAGCCGGTCGCGGCTCGGGACCTTGACGCCCTTATAGCGGATCGGACCGGAGTGATTTCCCCGTACTCCAAGCGCCTCCCACGGGCCGGCTTCGATTCCAGGCGCCTTGCCGTCAACGATGAAGAACGAGATGTCGGTCTGGTCCTTGGCCCCGGGAGAGCGCGTCTGCACCACGTAAAAATCGGCCTGACCGGAACTCGTCGTGAAGGACTTCTCCGCATTGATGATGTAGTTCTGGCCGTCGCGCGCAGCTTCCGAGAAATTGTACCACCAATGTCCGCCGGAGGCTCGCTCGCTGGTCGAATAGGTGCCAAGCAGCGTGCCACCTTTTGCCTTCAGCCAGCGCTCCTTCTGGTCGTCATTGCCGAACAGGTTGATAGTCTGCGCCGCACCGACATGCATGACATAGACGAGGCCTGTCGAAGCATCATGCCGGCCGATCCGATAGGCCGCCTCCGCGAAGTCGGCATGGCTCAGTCCAAGCCCGCCGAAACGCGGCTCATTGAGAACCCCGGTCCAGCCGGCCGCCGCCAGCGCATGCAGATTCTCCCTCGGAAAACGGCCTTCGATGTCGTTTCGCTCGGAATGGAGCTTGACAGTGCTCTCGATGGCAGCATCGAGGCGGGAGTAGACGTCGTCCTGTGCAGCCCGCGCGAGATTGTCCTTGCTCATGGGTATTCTCCTCTGTCTGTCCGATGAAACTGTTCAAGCCGCATGATCGGCCGGCGATGGGCGGCGTAACGCAGCAACATGTGATGCGCTCTCCTCGGGACTTCCGAGATAGAGCGCCTTTATTTCGGCGCGGCCGCGCAAGTTCGCGGCGTCGCCTGCCAGCACCGTCGATCCGCCGTCGAGGACGGTGGCACGGTGGGCGTAACGCAGCGCCACAGTCGAGTTTTGCTCGGCGACCAGGATCGACAATCCCTCCTCACCGTTGAGCCGCTTCAAGGTGCTGAAGATCGTCTCGACAACGAGCGGAGCTAGGCCCATCGAGGGCTCGTCCAGCAGCAACAGGCGTGGGCGCGCCATCAAGGCTCGGCCGATCGCCGTCATCTGCTGCTCGCCGCCCGAGGTGAGGCCAGAGGCGGACCGTCGGCGCTCTTTCAGGCCCGGAAATAACGCGTAGACGCGCTCCAGTTCTGCCGCGATCGCACGCCGCGACAATCCGCCTCCAATGCCGCCGGCAACGAGGTTCTCCTCGACGGTGAGCGCACGAAAGCAGTGGCGGCCTTCCAGCACCGGAACCAGACCCAGACGAACCAGTTCGGCCGAGGCGAGCGCGGCGGCATCGTGCCCGTCGAACAAGATGCGGCCACGGGCGAGCTGGCCACGCTCGGCATGCAACAGATTGGAGACCGCCTTCAGCGTCGTCGACTTACCCGCACCATTGGCGCCAAGCAGCGCAACGATCTCGCCTCGTCGCACCGTGAGCGAGACGTCCGACAGTGCGCGAATGGCATGGTTGTAGGTCGCGGCCAGACCTTCAAGCACAAGAAGATGATCGCTCATTGCGATGCTCCGGATTTTTGTTGGACGGGAGCGGGCTTTGCCCGCTCCCAAGCCGTCTCGAATACCGTTACTGGCCGACTGGCGTGTCGTCGGAGGTGCGGATCTTGATGTTGTGCTCAGCGGCGTAGGCCGCCGACGATTTCTCGATGATTGGGCGCAGGAACGCCCAGTCGGGTGCGATCCAATCCGACACCACCTTCCACTTGGTGCCGTCCCACTGCTGGAAGGTCACGCGACCATCACCCTCGTGATTGTCCCAGGTCACATTGATGGAATGGAACAGGCCCTTGGCGCCCAGCGCCTCGACGCGCGCCGGGTCGAGCTGCAGATGTTCGAAGCCCCAGCGTACCTCGTCGCCGGTCAGCGTCCGCTTGCCGAATTTCTGCTGCGCGATCCGGATCGCTTCGACATTGAGAATGCCGTTAACGATGCCGAGGTTGTGATAGACGCTGCCGATGCGCTTTTTGTCGTCGAGATTGCCCTTGCCTGCTCCGTAGACGGTCTTGATGACCTCCTGCAGCACCGGGTATTCGGCGCCGGATGCCTGCGTCGTGATCGCAACATAGCCCTTGGCCGCATCACCGGCGGGAATGACGTCCTCTTCCGAATTCGACCAGACATTACCGATGATGTGATCGACCGGGAAGCCAACCTTCTGGGCCGTCTTCAGCGCCACGGGATTCATCACACCCCAACCGCGCAGCACCACATAGTCCGGCTTGGCGCGCCGGATCGACAGCCACTGCGACTGCTGTTCATTGCCAGGATGCGGCACCTCGATCTGCTCAAGGGAGAAGCTGTACTTGTCGGCGAGCAGCTTGTAGATCGGGATCGTCTCCTTGCCGTAAGGCGAGCCGTGATAGAGCACGACGATCTTCTTGCCTTTGAGCTTATCGGCACCGCCCTCGCGCGAGGCGATGTAGTTCACGATACCGGACGTCTCGCTGTAAGGATTGAGCAGCAGGGGGAACACATAAGGAAATACCCGGCCATCGGTCGAATCAGTCCGCCCGTGGTTGATGGTGATTAGCGGCACTTTGTCCTTGCTGATGCGATCGATCATCGCATAGGCGATGCCGACAGAAAGCGGATTCCAGGCCGCAACCCCGGGGTGGCTTTTCAACCGCTCATAGACTTCGACACCGCGCTCGACCTCATACTGCGTCTCACCCTCCTCCCAGGTCAGCTTAACGCCATTGACGCCGCCATCGCGGATATTGATCAGGTTGAGATAGTCGATGAAGCCGCCGAAGAACCCGGTGCCGCCGGCCGCGTACGGACCGACCCGGTAGCTCTGTAACGGGAAGAACTGCTCATCGGCCTGGGCCGGCAGCGCAGCACTGAGGCCAATGGCGGCGGCGAGCGCCGCAGCACGAAGGGATCTTGGTAAACGCATGGCATTTGTCCTTTGGTTCGAGAGGCTTTTCAAGGCAGGGTGGAGCGAGAAAGCGGACCAGAAAACCGGCGCAGGATCGGTTCTGCGAGGCGATCGACCAGCGCGATCAAGCCGCGCGGTTCCGCGATCAACAGGCCAATGATGAGCGCGCCGATAACGATGCGCTGGCTCATCTCGAGCACGCCGGAATCAAAGACGTCGCCGAGAAGCGCGGCGCCAAGGCGCGAGAGCAAGAGCGGAAACACGACCATGAATGCCGCACCGAGAAACGCCCCACGGATCGAGGCAAGTCCGCCGATGATGATGATGAAGAGGATCTCGAACGAACGATCCAGGTTGAAGCCGGCGGGCTCCACGGTGCGCAAGTAGGCAAATGCCCATAGCACTCCTGCGATTCCGATGATGAACGACGAGACGCCGAACGCGAGCAGCTTGGTGCGCAATAGTGGCACGCCGATCACCTTGGCCGCCGTCTCATGGTCGCGCAGCGCAATGAAATTCCGCCCGACCTGTGAGCGCAGCAGACGGATGGCGAGCAGCGTCGCGATGACGACGACCGTCAGGGAAAAGAGGTAGCGCCCGACCGCGCCCGAGAAGCTAATGCCAGCCACCGCCAACGGCGGAGCATCGATCACGCCAGACGGATTGTCGTTGGAAAACCAGCCGAACTTGGTGAGGGCCCACTGCACGAAGAACTGTGCCGCAAGCGTCGAGACCGCGAGGTAGAAACCGCGCAGCCTAAGGCTCGGCAGGCCGAAAACGATCCCAACCGCCGCGGCCACAAGGCCCGCAGCCACAAGGCTCACCAGGAACGGCACGTCGTGCAGACGCAGGTTGAAATTGTAGGCGGCGTAGGCACCGACCGCGAGAAACGCGGCCGACCCGAGCGAGACCTGGCCGGCATAACCGGTGAGCAGATTGAGTCCTAACGCGGCCAGCGCGAGCGCAAGGAACGGCGTCAGCACGGCATCGAGCAGGTAATCGGAGCCAGCGAACGGAACGACGCCATAGGCTAAGATCAGAAGAACTGCCGGACCGAGATGATTGGGAAGCCAGCCGGCGGCAATCGAGCGAGCAGGTCTCGTCATCAGATCAGACCCTTTCCACCAATTTCTGGCCGAACAGCCCGGAAGGACGGACCAGCAGGAAGCCGAGCGCCACCACATAGGCGGCCCAGGCCTCAATGCCGCCGCCGAACAAGGGCCCGACGTAGACCTCAGCCAGTTTCTCGATCGCGCCGATCAGGAGGCCTCCAACGATTGCTCCCGCGACCGAGTCGAATCCGCCGAGCACGAGCACTGGCAGTGCCTTGAGTACGACGAGCGACAGGGAGAACTGCACGCCCAGGCGAGCCCCCCACAACAGACCGGCGACAAGCGCGACGATGCCCGCCGCGGTCCATACCGCCGCCCAGACGCGCGACAGCCGTAACCCCACCGCAAGGGCAGCGAACTGATCATCGGCGACGGCGCGGAACGCGAGGCCTGTTCGGGTGTAACGGAAGAACAGCGCAAAGGCTGTGACCAGCGCGCCCGCGATTGCCGCTGCGAACAGGTCGAACTGACTGATCAGAACGCTGCCGACCTCGAAGGGAACATCGTCGATACCAAGATCGAGTCCGTGAACCTGCGTACCCCACAACAGCTGCGCGGCTCCCTCGATCACATAGGACAGGCCGAGCGTCGCCATGAACAACGTCATCGGCGACTGGTTGACGAGTGGCCGCAACACCGTGCGCTCGACGGTGATGCCAAGCACGACCATAATCACCAACGTGGCGGAGAGGGCCAACCAGAACGGCACGCCCCGCTCGACCAGGTTCACGAACGTGAGCGCCGCGAACAAGAGCATCGCGCCTTGCGCGAAGTTCAGGACGCCGGACGTCTTGTAGATCAGCACGAACCCGATCGCGACCAGTGAGTACATGACGCCGGACAACAGCCCGCCGACGAGAACCTCAATAAAGAACTGGTAGTCGAACATCAGATCACGAGCTCCGCCTCACCCTCATGGGCAACGCCAAGGTAGGCGTCGATCACCGCCTGGTCGGAGCGCACCTCTTCCGGGGTGCCGTCGGCGATCTTGCGGCCGTAGTCGAGGACCGCGATCCGGTCGGACAAGCCCATGACGACGCCAATGTCGTGCTCGATCAGCATGATGGTGGTGCCATAGGCATCGCGTGCATTCCGCACATGTGCCGCAAGTTCCTGCTTCTCGCCGAGGGTGACACCGGCAAGCGGCTCATCCAGCAGCAACAGCTGCGGCCGTGCGACCAGCGCTCTGGCGAGCTCCACCCGCTTCTGGATACCGTAAGGGAGACCGCCGGCAAGCTGGTGCTTGACAGCATCAAGATGCAGAAACGCGATCAGCTCCTCAGCGGCGGTGCGGGCCTCGGCTTCCTCGCGGCGCGCTTGCGGCGTCGACAGCATCTGCCGAACGAAACCGGCCTGCCTGCAGTGCACGAGGCCCATGATGACGTTGTCGAGCACCGGCAGGCCCTTGAACAGTGCAAGGTTCTGGAATGTGCGCGCCACGCCGTGGGCTGCAAGGCGCGCTGTCGGCACATGCGTGAATCGTTCACTCCCGAGCCGCACCACGCCGTGGTCGGGACGATAGAGCCCGCTAACTACGTTGAGCAGCGAGCTTTTGCCGGCACCGTTGGGACCGATGATGGCGCGGATCTCGCCATTCGCGACCGCCAAATCGATAGCATCCAGCGCGGTAACGCCGCCAAAGCCGAGCGAAATGCCCTCAAGGCGTAGCACGGGCACGGCGGCGCCGGAAACCAGCGCCGCCGCCTCGTCCGCGGAAGGCCCGCCGCCCGTCTCCAGCGCGGCCCCGGCGGCACGCTCTTGCGCGCGCGCCAAGATCAGGGCGTGGCCCCCCGATGTCGCAACCAGGCTCATATGCCGCCCCGTCCCGGCTATTCCGCCGCCTGGACGTGCGGCGCGCTCTGGGCCTCCAGCTCGCGCACCAGCGGGATCACGTGCTTGCCAAAATACTCGACCTCTTCCTGGAAGTGCAGGAAGCCGAGCAGGATCAGGCCGGCGCCGGCGTGTTTGAGCTCGATGATGCGTTCAGCGACCTGCGCTGGCGTTCCGATCAGATTCGAGCGGAAGCCATCATTGTACTGCACGAGGTCCTGGAAGGTCGACTTGGCCCAATTGCCCTCACGCTCGGGGCTCGCATTGCCGGCGTTCTGGACCTCTTGGTGGAAGCCGTGCACCGCTTCGGGGATCGCCTTATCAAGGATCTCCTGCAGGACGTCCTTGGCTTCCTTTTCCGTCTGCCGGACGATGCCGAATGCGTTGATGCCGATCTTGGTGCGCCAGCTCTTGCCGAAGGTCTTTTCCTTGGCCCTGATATCGTCGACCTGAGCTTTCAAGCCATCAGGCGTATTGCCATTGGTGAAATACCAGTCAGAGACGCGGGCAGCCATGTCACGAGCGGCACGCGAGGAGCCGCCCTGGAAAATCTCCGGCAACGGGTCGAGCGGCTTCGGCTTTAATGAATACTCATTGAATCGATAGAAGTCGCCCTTGAGCGTGAAGTCTTCTTCGGTCCAGATACCGCGCAACGCGCTGATAAACTCCTCGGAGCGGCGGTAGCGCTCGTCGTGGTCGAGCCAGGGCTCGCCGATAGCGTGGAATTCACCGCGAAACCAGCCCGAGACAATGTTGACAGCGACCCGCGCATTGGTGAGTTGACTGATCGTTGCGATCTGCTTTGCGGCAAGAGCTGGATTCCAGGGCCCGGGAAGGAGCGCGGCGATCACCTTGAGCTTTTCGGTCGCGGCGAGCAGCGCGTGCGAGAAGGCGACGGATTCATGCTGTTTGTCCGCGCCATAACCTGCGGTGAACCGAATCTGGCTCAAAGCATAATCGAAGCCAGACTTTTCTGCGATCTGGGCAAGCTTCCGGTTGTAGTCGATACCCCAGCTGGTGCGCTGCTCGATCGAGGATATGACAAGGCCGCCGGAGACGTTCGGGACCCAGTAGGCGAACCTGATGGGAGTGTTCGTGGTCATGCTGTTACCTCACGTAATTGGCTTGTGATGAACGGTCGGCTGAGTTTGAAGCAGGCAGCACATGGCAATCCCCCTGCTCCAGACGAGCGAGGGCGCAATTGCTAGGGTCGGATGCCAGGCTACGAGGGCGAGATGTATTCGCGATCTGCGGCGTCACCGCAGGAGCGCGGGATTTAGATCGTCAACAGAGTGACGCGCGCATGCCCCAACAGGACATCGCCAGTGCACAAAAACTTCCCGCCTCACCGACGAGAGCATTGCAAATCATCAGCGTTCCCCTCTCTCAATCACCATCGATTGACGATCAATACTCTCAGAGAAGAAACGAGCTTACGAGTCTAAGACAAACTCTTTTTCATCGCGTCTGAGAAACTCGTTTTTCTAGATTCTCAACAAACGGCTCGTTTGTTGCGGCGTGCCTAAAAACTCTTACTCACACAGACGTTCGCGAGACGACGACTCAAGAAAGCGTCAATAGGTATCTCTTTCACGAGACTGCTGCCGCAAGACAATTTTCTACTAGGGCGACGTACGACCACAAAGAGCGCCATCGGGGTTGAGCACCCGCAGGCACTCGACCATGAAGCATGAGCTCGGGGGCGTGACGTTCACTCGGGAGGCTTAATATCATCGGGCCCATTAAAGAAGTTGTGTAGTCTGCCATTCGTGTTGCAAGGAGATGATACAGAGCGAAATGCGTCGGGCTCGTTCTTTGAAAACGGCTTGAAGTTTAGTCGTCCGTTCTTTAATCGCGGGCACGGTGTCAACCCCGATAGGGGTGTGCGAGCGCTGGGTGCTATCCGTACTTCCGTGTGCCTCGAAGCTGGCGCGTAGCTGTCGGCGTAACTGTGTTGAAGATGGGAGTTGGCCTCCCGGAGCCGGCCCGCAGGGGCAGGCTTCAAACCAATCCAGGCTGCTGCGTTTAAGAGACGGGGTTGTGAGCGGCTGAACTGCTTCAACTAGATGCAAAGCAGGAGCACGGTGATCGCCGTCGGGCACGGGATCGGGCGGCAATTGCGAGTTGGTTTCGTTCGTTGGCCCACGGGTCGCGCCGTCTCCGAATGGCTCGAAATCGAGTGAGATTAACGGCCTGCTTCCCTGCTGAACGCATCCAGCAAGGGCTATTACGTTTGCCTCGTGCGACAGCTTTCTAGCGCGCAGAGCAATGAGGCCGCCGCGGCGATCATGTCAGCGTGCCGCGCGTCCAATGCGCTGTGATCCCCCCGCTCAAGCCGCGTTCAGCGCCTGCGCGAGGTCCGCGATCAGATCGGACGGGTTCTCGATCCCGATCGACAGCCGGATGGTGGAATCGAGCACGCCGATCTTTTGGCGGATGTCGGCGGGAACGCCGGAATGGGTCATGGTCGCGGGCAGGCTCGCGAGCGACTCGGTGCCGCCGAGGCTCACCGCCAGCTTGAGGATTTGCAGCGCATTGAGGAATTTCACCGCCGCCTCCTTGCCGCCGACGATGTCGAACGAGAAGGTCGATCCCGCGCCCAGGCATTGCCGCGCGAATACACGGCCCGAGGGCGAGGCCTCCTCGTGATGACCGAGATAGTGAACCCTGGCGACCTTGGGGTGGTCGCGCAGATAGCTCGCCACCAGGCGCGCATTCGCATCGGCCTTTTCCATGCGCAGGCTCAGCGTCTCGAGCGAGCGGCTGATCATCCAGCACGAATGCGGATCGAGCTGGGTGCCGATAGCGCCGCGCAGCGCCTTGATGCCCTTCATGATCGCCTTCGATCCGAGCGCGGCGCCCGCGATCAGGTCGGAGTGGCCGCCGACATATTTCGTCAGCGAATACAGCGACAGGTCCGCGCCGTGCTCGATCGGCCGCTGAAACACCGGGCCGAGCAGCGTGTTGTCGCAGGCGATGATCGGCGTGTGTCCCTGCGCCTTGCCGATAGAATCGGCGATGCGGCGGATCATCGCGATGTCGACGAGGCCGTTGGTCGGATTGGCCGGGGTCTCGATCAGGATCATCGAAACCCGCCCCTTCCCCGTCGCCTCATCCGCGGCCTGCCTGACCGAGGCTTCATCGATGCCGTCGGCAAAGCCGACCGCGCCGATCGACAGGCGCGCCAGCGTGTTCGTCAGCAGCGTCTCCGTGCCGCCATAGAGCGGCTGGGAGTGCAGGATGACGTCGCCGGGCCGGACGAAGGCGAGAATCGTGGTCGCGATCGCCGCCATGCCCGAGGAGAACAGCGCACAGCTGTCGGTGCGCTCGTAGACCGCGAGCCTGTCCTCGACGATCTCGCTATTGGGGTGATTGAAGCGCGAATAGACTAGGCCCGCGCCCATGCCTTCCGGCGGCTCGCGGCGGCCGGCGACGTAATCGAAGAAGTCCTGACCGTCTTCGGCTGACTTGAACACGAAGGTCGAGGTCAGGAACACCGGAGGCTTGATGGCACCCTCCGACAATTGCGGATCATAGCCATAGGTCAGCATCAGGGTTTCCGGATGCAGCATATGGTTGCCGATATGGGTCTTCGACGGGAACGGTTTTACCATGGCTGCCTCGTCAGTGGGCCCACGTCCCGTTCGGCAGCCCAATTTTCAACCGTCTGGTCTTTGTCGTCCTCCGCATGAGCTGAATCTGCCGCGTCATAGCCTGTCAGCACTCGGTCCCACTGCGCCCCGGCCTCGTTTTCCTGCCCCTCTCGCTCGTTCGCAGAGATCCCATCGCCGCGCAGAATCTGTCCTGCCTCAAAAGGATCCATTCCATACTCCCTTGCCAGGACTGAGTAGACTCGGTCCACTACGATACGTTGTAACCTCTGAAGCACTTACCTGTCGGTAAGCTGACGAAGAAGCTTACGACTATCCACATTATTGATGGTGTAGAACGGCCCTTCGAACCGGCATCAAAAGTGCCTAACGTGGTCGCTTAGAGAGGCGCCACAAAGGAAGGACCGTTCCATGGAGAAGATTATCACAGTGGGGTTGGATTTGGCCAAGTCGATCTTTCAAGTTCACGGCATCGCCGAAGACGGGGAAGTCTTGGTTCGCCGCACGTTGCGACGATCGCAGGTGCTGCCCTTCTTTCGAGGACTCCCCGCCTGCTTGGTAGGCATGGAGGCTTGTGCGAGTGCCCATCACTGGGCGCGCGAGATCGCGGCACTGGGCCACTCGGTCCGCATGATGCCGCCAGCCTACGTGAGCCCTACGTCAAACGAAACAAGACCGACGTGGCAGATGCCGAAGCCATTTGCGAGGCGGTCACCCGCCCGACAATGCGGTTCGTACCGGTGAAGACTGCCGAACAACAAGCAGCCGGCATGATTTTGCGAACGCGAGAGATGCTGATGAGGCAACGCAGCCAGACCGCAAATGCCCTGCGCGCTCATATGGCCGAATTGGGCATCATCGCGGGGACAGGCATGGCAAGCATCGCGAAACTCCTGGTGCTTCTCCGGGACGAGAAAGACAACAGGATCCCCGGCGCCGCCCGCTTTGCCCTGATCCAATTCGCTGAACAGATTGAGCTACTTACAACCCGCATAGAGAAGCTCGACAGAGAGATTTTGGTTGCCGTCAGAAAGGACCCCGATGCGAGGCGTCTGATGAGCATTCCGGGTGTCGGTCCTCTCATCGCCGCTACCGTTCGGACATCGGTCTTGGATGCTCGCGGGTTTGCGACTGCACGAGATTTTGCAGCTTGGACGGGGCTAACACCGAGGGCACAGTCGAGCGGCGGGAAAGAAAGGCTCGGGGCGATATCAAAGCGTGGAAATCGGCAACTACGGACGCTCTTGATCGTTGGTGCGACCTCTATCATCAAGCTTGCTAAACGCGGCTTGAAAGTCCCGCTCTGGATTCGGACCATGCTGCAAAGACGGCCGGTCAAGGTCGTATCGGTGGCGCTCGCCAATAAGATTGCGCGCACCATCTGGGCGTTGCTAGTCAGGGGCGGCATCTATCAGGCGCCGGCCGCAATGCTGAAATCCTAATCTTAAGAGCTCTCCGGCGGAACAAGAAAGCTGCCGAGGAGGCAAGGTGCAAATCTGGATGAACCCCGAATGACGACACTCCCGGTCGCAATCAGACCGCCTGACTCACTGCGCTTCGAGCGCGAGAAATTGATTGGGCGATTGCTTCCGCGGATACCATCGTGGCCAGCGGCCCGGTGCCGCATTCACAGGCCGAACATATGACCGCACCCGTCATCCCTTGTTCAACCAGAGAAAGATCTTGCAGCCCGGGCCGTTCCACATATGAGTCAGAGTTTCGTTCCCGTTGCGATATCGATGAATCGCGATAGTCCGCGCCACATGATCAGATTCCCTGGTGGCGCATCGTTGGCGCGGACGAGATAGCCGCCGAGCCTGGCGATCTTGATGAGATAATGCGACAATGTCTTTCGTTGGGTGCTGACTCGATTCTTGTCTTTGACGAGCCGATCAAGCAATTGGAGGTTTACGAGGACCGCTGAATAGCACGGAAGCAGATCTTCCAGCTTGATCCTGTGGAGCGCGTCGCTTGGAGCGAGATTCTTCCTAGTGACGAGCGCTAGGAAGCCTGCCTCGTCTGCGGTACGCTGGAACGCCCCGGTATTGTGCTGGGAATACTTACACGCTCGGATTGGGATCGCCCCCCACCCGGACGCTGGCGCTCCCGGCGACGACGCTTGCTACCCGAACTGTCCCCTCAAAGGCGCTTTGCGCGCTGAGGTGATGGCTGGCATGCTCACTGAATCTTTTCGCTATTCGTTTGTTGGCGGTCAACCGATATCGCTTATGACGCGGAAGAAGTTGTAGTTTAAGCCGTCATTGCAGCGGATGACCCGCTCAGCGAGTCGCTGCACGCCGCTAAAGGCGAGCGACTATACGCCCGAGTCGAAGTCATTCTCGACACGCGTGGGCAAACGCTTGTTCGCGGCTCCCCGCCCCTCCTCCAAGTTTAGACTAGCGCAATCCACCGCAAGCGAGGCTCTCGTGGTCCAACCGGAACTACCCACGCTGACATCGTTCTCTCGCGATCGAGGCGCATTGGGTCACGCGTTGTGATTGCTCTCGAGAACGTCGTCGTTCAAGGTTCATCCAGATTAGCACCTGGCCTCGGGTGGAGTGTTCCTTCGATCAAGATTTCAACATTGCCGCCGGGCCTGCTAAATGCCGCGCCTTGACGAGCAAGGCCTAGATGATGCGTGCAACATTTGTTGGCGAGTGCCACGGATACGACCATGATCGGTCGTCTTTGCAGTCCGACTCCAGAGCAGAGCATTCAAGCCTCATCAAGCAACTTGATGATCAAGGTCGCACTAACGATCAGCAACGTCCGAAGTCGTCGATTCCCGCGTTTTGATATCGCCCCAAGCCGCTGCGTTTGCATACTGACAACGAAAACTTCGTCCCGCGTAGTGGGCCGATTGTCAGTTCGGCAACAAAATGTCACTAAGTGGACGATACGCACGGTCAGAAAAAGCGAAAATCAGCAATCTTCAATTCGGCACGCCGCTTGCCTAGTTCACAGCGTCGGCACCGATCGCTTGTGAGCCCGTGATGGATGATCTGGCGACTTTGAGCAAAGGCAGGGAGACTGGCTGTGTCGCGAACTGACGTAGAGCGATTCGTCAACGATCTCGCGAACGAGGGTGGTCTGCTTGAACGCATAAAACCAGCTGCTACCGGCCTTGCATCGATTGTCGCGATCGGAAAGAGCCTCGGTTACAGCTTCACACTTGATGAAGCTAAAAGTTGCATTCGAGCCCGACAGAAGTTGACGACTAAACGGCTCGCCGGTGGCACTTTTTATTCGAGTGACACGATCTCGACCAGCGCTGTGCAGGCCCTTGCAGAGGTGGCCACGAGCGGCGCGCAAGCCGCGGAAGCGGCCTCTGACCACGCCACGGCAATTGAGCCCGTTGCAGTTGTGGTGGTTGTTATTGTTGCTGTCGCGGCCGAGGTCTGACCTGCCCTTCGCTCTGACCGCATCGGCTGGTTGCTCAAGGAGGCGATGAATGACACACGCTGCCGCCGAGCACTACCGACAGATTTTTGACCGGCGCACCCCGGAGCAACTGCACACCCTGTCGCACCTCAAACGCTTCATGGAGCGGTTAGTCGGTGACGTGGAGTTCCGCAGGGCGCTTGCTGAGGCAATCGCCACCCCTCGAGCGGTAACAGAGCGGTACGGCATCAAAGTGGATCCAATGGAGGTGCTACCGCTCTGGCGCGGTGGCTACCAACAATACCGCTTCAAGCCGGTGTCTGCGCCGTGGCCGCTGGCTGTGATGTGGGATGAGTATCTCCGCGAGATGATGCGTCATCGCGACCTCTTGCGCGACGAAGGCGCGATGTCAACGATCAATCCTCGCTTTCATGCTTGGCGCGAGCGGCAAATCCGGCGCTGCAATGACCAATTGGGCGTGTCGGCGGCGTCGCTCACGCACCCCATAATCGCTTTCGAGCTAAGCGAAGGCTGCACCGTCGGCTGTTGGTTCTGCGGCCTCTCGGCCGATCGCTTCAAAGGCTATTACGACTATAGCAAAGAGCATGCCGCGCTTTGGCGGGGCGTGGTTGGTGTCGCGAGCGAAATGTTTGGTTCGGCAGTCCGCACGGGCTTCTGCTACTGGGCCACAGATCCTATGGACAACCCACACTACGACCGCTTTCTGTTCGACTACTATCAGATTACGGGCGCGTTACCGCAAACAACAACGGCAGCCCCACTCAAGGATCGGGCACTCACCAGGCGCGTGCTCGGGCTCTTCAATCTATATCGCACGACGACGAATCGTTTTTCCGTGCTAAGCACGGCACATCTCAATCAGATTCACACGGCATTTTCGCCTGAGGAGTTGCTAGGAGTCGAACTCATCCTGCAGGGCAACGAGGCGCTGACGGCAAAGGCCATGGCCGGGCGCGCACGCGAGCGGAAGGAGAAGCTAAGGGGCGCTAACAAGGACGGTGCAATCGCCTCTCTGGAACGCAGTCACACGACAATCGCCTGTGTTTCCGGCTTCCTCGTGAATATGCGACAGGGGCGTTTACGACTGGTGACGCCGGTGCCGGGTAGCGAGCGCTGGCCTCTCGGGTACCGCATCCTGGGCGAACGCTTCTTCAGCACGCCTGACGGGTTCCGGGGCGGGCTGCAGAGCATGATCGAACAGCATATGCTCGAGAGCCCAGCCCATGATCTACCAATCCGCTTCCGCAGGGACCTGCAATTCAAGGCAGGGAGCCGCTACTTTCATCTTCGCTCACGCAACATGGAACACCGCGTGCTCGACGACATCGCCCCGATTTCCGTTGGCCGTTTGATCGCGGACGGCAACTGCACAATGTCGGAGCTGGTTATTCGGGTCGCAGCTGACGGAAAAACCCTTCTTGGGGTCGCCGACTTGCTCGATCAGTTGTACATGGCCGGCCTGATCGAAGAAGACATCGACGATCGCTTCATCTGGCAGACCGGTGACTGGACGCCGAGCCGCATCGAAGGAGTCAAACACGCGGGCTCCCGCACGGGTGCAGATTGTGCCGATTCGCATTGAGGTACTACTTAGCCTGAAGCAACGGCAGCATCCCACCATCCAACAGTGCTGAGCGCGATGACAAGCCGCTCCGCATCCACGGTCCGTGGCTTCATGGCGTGCACACCCGACGTGACCACAGAAGCCCAGCGGCCTTCCGCGCTTGTGGCTTCGAGCCAAGCCCTCATTTGCGTGCATCAGCGGTGCACGACTGGACGCACGCTGTTCAGTCAAGAAATGGCTTGCCCCGTCCAGTCGTCCATCAAATGGTTCTGCCAGACGACAGTGCCGCTGGTTCCGGAGAGGTCGTCGCTTTTGTGGCGCGCCACTGCAACTTGCACTCGCGGTAATCCCTGGTAGCGAACGACGACGCACCTGAAACTTTGATAGGTCCATGTGAATGACGACTTCAATCCGTTCATCGATGATGAAAAACAACGAGTCGCACTCGAGCGTGGCGCCGCTCAATATTAAGAGCGGAGCCCCGTGTAGGCAATTATTCACCGCTCGGCTCCAGCACTCTCTGCTTGTTCATGCCGTCCAGTCGCCGGGCAACGAACGTGACGCGGAAATCGTGGCTCGAAGCGGGCCGCGCACTGGCGGAATTAGCCGACTTAATGTTCACGGCTCCAGTCAGCTATTGCGCAGGAGTTCACTTTGCCGTCCGTCGCATGAGCCTATGGCAGGGCGATCGCACCTGTGCGCACATCATAAATAACGTGGCATGATTATGAGTATCGATGCGCCAATCGTCCTAGTCAACATGCCTGTGTCGGCCGTCGAAAGGCCGTCGCTGGCGCTTGGTCTGCTGAAATCAGCGCTGACCCAGGCTGGACTGCAATCCACCATAGCTTATGCCAACATCTGGTTTTTAGAATACATAGGCATCGCCGACTATGGACCTCTTGAGAGTTGCCCGCCAGAGGAGGCACTGGTTGATTGGCTGTTCGCGGGCATTGCTTTTCCGAACTTCGAACGCGAACAAAACGCCTTCCTCGACCTCTATTTCGAGCGCAACCCGATACGCGCAGGCAAAGGTATGGCCGAGCGTCGCGCGAATTTCCTCAGGCTGCGCTCGGTTATCGGCGGGTTTATCGACTGGACGGCTGACAAGATACTGGAGAAGCGGCCGGCTATGGTCGGGTGCAGCTCGACCTTCACCCAGCATGTCCCATCGCTCGCGTTGCTGCGCCGGCTGAGCGAGCGCTCACCTGATCTTGTCACCCTCATGGGTGGAGCAAACTGCGAGTCGGTAATGGGGTGGAGCACTCACGCGCGTTTCCCATGGGTCGACTATGTCGTGTCGGGCGAGGCCGACGCACTGATTGGCCCGCTGTGTTGGGACATCCTCAATCGCGGCAGAGACATTCCGCCTGCTGACCTGCCATTTGGCGTTTTCGGTCCGACGCATCGCGAGGCCGGCTATCCCGCGGCGTCGACGCGCGACTTAGTGCCCCGCGCAGTGATCGAGAACATGCGTGACCTGCCGCTGCCGGATTTCTCGGACTATTTTGCGGAGGTCGAGGCATCGCTCTACGCCGATCGCATCCATGCCGGGCTGCCGATGGAGTTCTCTCGCGGCTGCTGGTGGGGCGAGCGCAGTCATTGCATGTTTTGCGGGCTGAACGGCGGATCGATGACCTACCGCCAGAAGCCCGCGGGGCAGGCTGCAGCGGAGATGATTGAGATGTCGGCGCGCTACGGCTCATCGCGCATCGAAGCTGTGGACAATATTATGGCCATTGACTACCTTGAAAAGGCGCTGCCTCACCTCACCGCGCTACCCGAGAAGCTCGCGATCTTCTTTGAGGTCAAAGCCAACCTGAAGCGCCACGAAGTGGAGAAGCTGGCTGCTGCCGGCGTCCGCTGGATTCAACCGGGTATTGAGAGCCTGGATACTCGTGTTTTGAAGCTGATGCGCAAAGGAACGACCTCAGCGCACAATGTTCTGCTCTTGAAGTGGTGCCGTCAGTACGGCGTGCGGGTCAGTTGGAGTTTATTGTGGGGCTTTCCCGGCGAGAGTGATGCATGGTATGCGGAAATGGCCTCTTCGTTGCCGTTGCTGCATCATCTGCAGCCGGGACCTGCGGTACGCTTGCGATACCAGCGCTACAGCCCTTATCATCACACAGCCGAGAAACATGGACTGAAGCTGCTCCCCGCCGCCCCCTATCGCTACGTCTATCCGCTGTCGGAGCGCGATCTCTCGGATCAGGTATACTACTTCGAAGACAGCGAAGACAACGATGTCAGCGGCCATTTCACGGTGCGCGACGCTCACCGCCGCCCGGGACTAAATGCCGTCGCCAAGGGCATCGATGCCTGGCTGAAAGCCTGGTACGGGCCGACTTTGTCTATGCTGTCGATGCAGGACAACGGCGACGAAATCATAGTCGAGGACACGCGAGCCATAGCAGTCGAGCGCGAACACCGCGTCAGAGGCCTCGAGCGAGAAATTCTTCTGGCCGCGGACGAAGGGTCGCCTGAAACCCGCCTGCGCGAACGGCCGGGCGCGGCGAATGTAATGCAGGGCGAGATTGAGGCGGCGATAGCTGACATGATCGCCCGCAAACTGATCGTACGGCTTGACGCGCGGCTGGTTGGGCTCGCGTTATGGCATCCATATACGCCAATCCTTCCCCCGACTGCGTTTCCTGGTGGCTATCTCGACCGACGCTCCACGCCAGCGGCCCCCCCGCGCGAATAAGGAAAACTGCGGTGTGCACTTCGCAAGGTCACACCCGTCGCCTCTCTCCTTTGCTTGGCGCTCGCGCCAGTCTTGTCGCTTTGTTCGCCCGTGTCGTTGAGCACAATCAACGGCGCCGAGCCCCAAGCTCCAACATATTATGGTTTGAGATATTTGGCCGAAGCGGCGGCGATAATCGCACCAACCTAATGGGGCCGATGAAGTTTAAGCGGCGTACGGTGGGATGGGCAATGATCGCCCCAACGACGGGGCCAGCGTCGGCGCGTGCGCTCGCGAGAAAGTCGACCACCCCGGCGGGACGGCCCGCCGCCACTTTGATGCGAGCAGGTGGCAATCAGATTTCCGAATGGTCGTTCCAACGTCGTCGAATTCCGCGCCGCGTTCGATAGCTTAGAGATGCGCTGCGAACTGCATCGCTCGATCCTCGTACACTACTTCATTGGCGAAAAAGAGAAACCGCAACGAACTTCAAATCTTTGACACAGGTTGCGGCTGCCAAAGCGTCGTGTAGTTTATCGACCGCTCGAACGTTGCGCCTTTGGCGACATATGGCTTGCCCGCGTCCAGCATCGGCTGGAATCGATCCAACTGCTTCGCCGTGTCCAGATCGATACATAGAGACTTACATTCGTGATCGACGATGTCGTCGCTACTGCACCATCATAAAATGCGGGCAACCCGCACATCGTTTCGATGCCGGGGGCGAAGCACCTTCACCCCTCTTTGCGTAAGTGGTTTAGCTGAAGCGGCTCAAGCTTTGCTGGTCTACAGCAAGGGACAGCGATCTTAGACGTCGTCCGCCTACGCAATCCATTCGAGAATTTGCGTGAGCCATGTATGCGGATTGACAACATTCATCCTCACCTGTCTGCAGAAGCGACGGCGATGCCCGCCTAGGTCCGGCCGCCCCGATGGCTGCTGGCACGAGCATTTTGATGCCGGAGGCGTCATTTAGCATTTTCGTGTAAACCGTCAGACCGTCAGATTTGGTTGCCACTCGCCGCCGGAGAAATGGATGATGGCCAGCGAGCAATTCCGACTGTCACCCTTCTTTTTTCTGTTTGCTCCGTTGCCTGCGCTTTGACGCTCTCGCAAACCCGCCTTGCGGAGTTGCACAAACACTCTCATAGCAAGCCTTCTCACCCTTGTAGTTGGCCAGCGCTTCGACCAACGGCGGCGTGACGTGCTGTTTCAGTTCGTCGGGGATAGGCTCAGGACCGCTTAGCGAGTTCAATGCCACCTCGACCAATTCGATTGCGCGATCCTTGTTGCCGCTCTCATAATAATACTGCGCGACCGCACCATAAGACAGCCACTTGGGGCCATCGTCCCGGTGCGGAGGATTCAGCGCAAGAATGTGTTCGGACAACTCTTTGCCCATCGCAAAGCGCTCGGCAGACGGGAGGTGGGAGTTGTCATTCGCCGGATTGAAGAGTTGGCGCAGCGCCTCTTCCATCCACACCTCATTGTTTTTGTCGATCGCGTCGCGAGCGAATTGCCTCATAACCGGCAAGCCGGTCTGCATGTTGCGCAGTTTGTGAAGCAACAGATCCGCATGGCGCCCGCGAAAGTCGAGGTAGTCCGGCATCACCACGAGGGCCTCTTCGACCGCCGAAACCGCCTTTGCCCAATCCTCCGCCTTCATCGCGGCGAGAATCGGCTCAGTCAACGCCCGCTCGCGCGTCATTTCGTCCATTTCGCGTCGTCCGGTTTCGATCCGCTCTGTGTCGGCGGCTTTAGCTTCATCGCTGGTCCGCCAGCTGCCGTTAAGAACTTTCGGCAAGACGTCATCGAGCTGCATCGGATGAGCGATAAAGGCGATGTGGCCGTCACGGTCAACGACGAACGAGGTGGGAATCCCGACGGAAAAGCTGGAGTCCATCCAAAGCTTGTTCATTTCGCCTGTGGAGTCGAACCCGATCCGATAGTTCAGGTTCGAGAACTTGTCGGTCAACCACGCGTCCAAGCTTGTTCGGGCCTCGTCCGCCGTTGCAGCTTCTTCGTAAGCTGCGACGCCGAGCACCTCAAGTCCGCTGTCTTTGTATTTCTCTTGCAGCTCTACTAGATGAGGCATCACTGCCGCACATGGTCCGCACCAAGTTGCCCAAAATTCGACGATGTACACCTTCCCGGGCTGGAAGCTCGTGAGGGGCTCGCCTCGCAGCCAGTTCTCCACCTTGATCGGGGGAGCTGGGGACTCCATGTGCAGCACCATGTTGCTCTCCAAAACTATTGCCACTCGTTGCGCGACTTTGTGTGCTAGCCTGTCTCTCTCAGAAACGGAGCACACGGGTTCAAGAGAAGCAGGGCATCACTCGTTTTGCGCATCTGGTGTGCGCTCAGCCCTCACTCCGTGTTTCTGCATCCCAATAGCAACAGGCGTGCCAGCTCAGTCAGCACGCATCAAGCGCCTGACCACGCTTTGAAAACTCCAAGGCGCCTCAAACGCAGCCGGTGTTTTGAACCTGACGGACTTTGTCCCGTGTCAGAACTTGGACACGAATCGCGCGCTTCGCGCCACCAGAAAAGCTGGTTTGTGAGTCACCGAATGGAGCCTGCTAACCCCTTTCCCCGCCAGGCAGGATGAGAGGAGAGCTCGATGCAGATCGGAATCGAAATAGCCAAGGCAGAGGACCGCGACGGGTTCGTGGTCGATGACGACGGAATCATTCGAGGGGGCACCGGAGCACGAGCTGCGGATCGGTGCGCCTTAAAACTGCCAGTGCTCGCCAGCATGCCAAGCGTTTCCTGCGCCAACTGGCACTTCGATCAATTTTGCTGTTCAGCCGCGTGAATCGCGGCCGGACAGGAGTTTTCGCGGATGTTCGAACAAGGCTGCCGCCCGAAGCGAGCGGCCCGCTGGTCATGGACATGCCAGAGAACAATGGTGTGCTGAGCGGTTGAACCACGGGGAATCAAGAAAATCGTGCTGGGCACGGCAACCCTCATCGCGCAAGGAGGGACTAAGCTAACTCGCTCGAACTTTGACTGCGATGCTTGCAGACCGTTTGGGAAGAGCCCGACCGCCAAGTCCGTTAGTGTTCATCAAAGTCCATCTCCGATGCGGGCGACAATGTGTTCGCTATGGTGGTGAAATCTGCTGTCCCGTTTTTCTGAATAGGCACAAGCATCTATGCCGCGCCGTGGAGGACATAGAGTTTTTTCAACCTCCGAGCTGAGCTCGGATCCGGCGCGCGGGCTGCGGAGGGTTCAGCTCGAGAAGCTGATTGACGGGGTTCGAAAACAACAGCCCGCCGAAATCGGACACCCCCCTTTGCAATTTGCCGGCCTAGCCAAGAGCCGCTTCGAAGGCCTTGCGTTGGTCTATTGTCCAGAGATCTCATAATGGTGCGCTAGCTTTCGAGAAGCTGACGAGCCTCGTCGATGTTTGGTTCGACGTTGAGAACGCCGTCGGCGTCTTAACCGGCGGGGATGTTAGCGGCAGCGACAGCTGAACGGTGAATGTCCTGTTCGCTCCCCCGAGCTGCGGTGCTCAGAGTTGTAAAGAACGGACGACTAATTACCCTCGGGGCCCGCTTGGTCTAGGCCGACAGAAGATTGAACGCCATCTACGTCATCTAGGATTTCCTGCCTCAGCTTGGGCCCATGGCTTAGTCGCCGGCCCAATGCTGCGACGAAGTTATCATAGCGCGCTCCGGCTTGTGCCCGCGCGGCCTTTGCGGCCGGCTCGGGGAGTGGCGGTGTCGTCGTGAGCCAGAACCGGATGAAGAGTGCGATGGTCTCGACCGAAATCCCGACATCCCGCTCAAGGCGCGCGATCCGGCGATCGATCTGATCGAGGCGCTTGGCGATGGCGGCCTCCCGCCGCTCGTCAGCGTCCGGCGACAGAAAGGACGCAATCGCGGCTTCGGCAATGAGCGACAGCGAATGCTCGCGCCGAGCCGCATAGGCCGACAGCGTCTTCATGACATCCGGATCGAGGTAAACCGACATCTGCGCTTTCTTCTTTGACGCACTCATGCCTGCCTCACAATCCGAGATCGTCGCCGGGATCGAGAGATGCCTGGCGTGCGACGCCCTGCATCATGTCGGTCATGCGCCTAATCCGCGGGGCATCGTCATCGAACTCGTCGGCAAGGTCAGCCGCGAACTCGTGGTCGAGCAATTCCTTCTTTTCGACGATGTCTTGATCCAGTTCCGGATGCCGCCGCCGATCTGCGGTCTTGGGGTCTTCGTCACCCGTCTGGTCGTCGGCCGGCGCCTGCAATGCCGTTGGACGCGGCGGCAGCGGTCGTGAGCTCCAGTCGTCCAGCCTGCCGTCTTTGGCCTTGGTCAGAGGCGGGGGTGCCAAGATGCGCTCCTTGAAGCGCGCGTCCTCGTAATAGCGCGCCTTCTTGGCGCGGATCGGATGGAGGCCCGACATCATGACGATCTCATCGGATGGCGGGAGCTGCATCATCTCGCCGGGAGTGAGCAGCGGGCGGGCAGTCTCTGACCGCGATACCATGAGGTGACCTAGCCAAGGGGCTAGCCGGCTGCCGGCATAGTTCTTCATCGCCTTCATCTCGGTCGCCATACCCAGTGCGTCGGACACTCGCTTGGCTGTCCTTTCATCATTGGTCGCAAAACTGACCCGGAGGTGACAGTTGTCGAGGATCGAGTTGTTGGGCCCATAGGCCTTCTCGATCTGGTTCAGGGATTGGGCGATCAGAAAGCTCTTGATGCCGTAACCGGCCATGAAGGCGAGCGCCGATTCAAAGAAGTCAAGCCGGCCGAGCGCCGGGAATTCGTCGAGCATCAGGAGGAGCCGGCGTCGCCCCGCCTTGGCCTGGAGATCCTCCGTCAGCCGGCGGCCAATCTGGTTGAGGATTAGCCGGATCAGCGGCTTGGTGCGATTGATGTCCGAAGGTGGCACGACGAGGTAAAGCGTGGTCGCTCGCTCTCCGCCGACGATGTCGGTGATCCGCCAGTCACAGCGCCGCGTCACCTCCGCCACGACGGGATCTCGGTAGAGGCCCAGGAACGACATCGCTGTGCTGAGAACACCGGAGCGCTCGTTGCCGGACTTGTTCAAGAGTTCCCGCGCGGCGGAGGCGACGACAGGATGCACACCGGCCTCGCCGAGATGTGCGGTGCGCATCATCGCGGCAAGCGTCGATTCGATCGGCCGCTTGGGATCGGACAGGAAGGCTGCGACGCCGGCGAGCGTCTTGTCCTCCTCAGCATAGAGGACGTGGAGGATGGCGCCGACCAGGAGCGCGTGACTTGTCTTCTCCCAATGGTTTCGCTTCTCGAGGCTGCCCTCGGGATCGACAAGGATGTCGGCAATGTTCTGGACGTCCCGCACCTCCCACTCACCGTGCCGGACTTCCAGCAGGGGGTTGTAGGCTGAGGATTTCGCATTGGTCGGATCGAATAGAAGAACGCGACCGTGCCGCGCACGGAAGCCGGCGGTGAGCTGCCAATTCTCGCCCTTGATGTCGTGGACGATCGCAGATCCCGGCCAGGTCAGCAGCGACGGGATGACGAGCCCGACGCCCTTGCCGCTCCGGGTCGGCGCGAAGCACAGGACATGCTCAGGTCCGTCATGGCGGAGATAGGCGCGCTCGAACCGGCCGAGGACCACGCCGTCCGGCCCCAGCAGACCAGCCTGCCCGATCTCCTTCGCCTCAGCCCACCGTGCCGACCCATAGGTCTCGGCATTCTTCGCTTCGCGGGCGCGCCAGACCGACATGCCGATCGCAACAGCCGCGGCGATGAGGCCGCCGGACGCCGCGATATAGGCGCCCTCGATGAAGATATGTGGCGCATAAGCATCATAGGCGTACCACCACCAGAGGAAGGCGGGTGGAAGGTAGAACGGAAAGTGGAACAGCTCGAACCAGGGCTGCCCCAGTTGCGCTTGGAAGCCGAGTCGCCAAGCCGTCCATTCCGTCGCGGTCCAAAACGTCAGCAGGACGATCGCCAACACAGTGACAACTTGGCCCCAGAGAATCTTGGTTGCGGACATGGCTGCCGCCCTTTCTTGACGTCGGTGATTGGACGGATCGCTCACAGGCCGATCCCCCGGTTGCGTCCAAAGCCCCAATCGATGCCGCCGTCATTGCGGGCGACGCCGGAGACGTGTCGGCCGAGCTGCTTCTCAAGTGAAGGTGTCCAAGGCACGAGTTGGAAGCCGAGACCGTCATCGATCATCGCGAAGCGGCCGGAGGCGAGCGCGAAGCGCTGCCGATAGGTGCCGGACACATATTCACCAGCAGCCGACGGATTGAACGGCTGGCCGGTCTCGGCGGCGAGCTGGTCACCCAGTATTTCAATCTCTCGACGGCGCAGCGTGCCGATAAGGTTCTTCGCGAATACCAGTCCCCGCGCCTCACGCGCGGCGAGACCTTGCTCGATGAGCTGCTCTGCGCGCCTTTCCATGGCTTCGCGGACCTCGGCGCCGAAGCCGGCCTGGCCCAGCGCCACAGGGTCGCGCGCGACCGCCTGCCGGTCGAGCCAGGTCGCGCCACCTGCCGTCACCTGGGCTTTGATCGACAGATCGGAGCGAACGGCCAGCGCCACGCGACAGTATCCTCGCGCGTCGTCGAACTTGCGGAGCTCGACGATCGAACCCGGTGCGCTGTCGCCAGCGGCGTCGAGATCGGGGAGCCTGATGTGGTGGGTGCGGCCATCAACGCCATCGACCACCGCATAGGCGGTCGCCTTGAGTTCGTCATCGAGACCGCGATCAACGAGGCGTCCGATGACGGGAACGTCGAGGCTTTCGCCTGATAGCACGTAGCTCGCGGTCCCGCGCGCGATGCCACGTTCGGTCAGGCTACGATGGATGCGTTTGATGATGTCGCCGCGATCACCGAGCTCGCGCAACGTCGTCTCGGCGGCCTCGTCCATCGCCCATTGGCCTGGCCCGAGATGATGCGCGAGGCCAAGACTCTCCAAGCGGCGCAGCCGGCCGACCTTCAGCGCATGGAACTGATCGGGCTGCTGCGCCGGATTGGGTCCAAGATCGATGACGCCGTGGCGACCTCCGTCGCGAACAAGCTGGCGGTCGAGCTGTGTCCACCGCTCGGCTTCGACCTGGCTCTCGAGCGAGCGGCGAATGTCGAGATCGGAGCGTAGTCCGAGCTCCTGTGTGACCAGGTCCTGCGCGCGAGCACGCATCCCCTCCTTGATGTAGTCACGGGAGATCACGAGATCCTGGCCGTCCTCAGCGACGCCGCGTACGAGGATGTGGACGTGCGGATGCTGGGTATTCCAGTGATCGACGGCGACCCAATCGAGCCTAGTCCCAAGATCCCTCTCCATCTGGCCGACCAGTTCGCGCGCGAAGCCTTTGAGGTTCGCCATGTCAGGTGCGTCCTCCGGTGAGACGATGAACCGGAAGTGATGGCGGTCTCCCTGACAGCGCTCGCCAAACGCCTTGGCATCGGCATCGTCGGTGTCGGGGCCGAACAGACGGGCCTTCTCCCCGTCCCGGGTGACGCCCTCGCGCCGGAGATAGCCGAGGTGCGCGGTGAGCGGCGCTGAGCGCGCCTTATGACGGACGACGCGGATCTTGATTGTCACCAGACGCGAGCGTCCCGTGAGCAGACGGTTCGCCCGTTCGCTGGCGACCCGGCCGCGGCCGAAGCGCGAACGGCGGTGGCTGGTCAGATGTCCGACTCGCGAAATGCCGCCGCCGGCGCGCTGAGCCGAGGCTAGCGCCTGGGCGATGAAGGGCTTGGCGCGCTGGCTCCGCGAGGAGCGGATGCGGCCAGGCCGAGGCTGAAATTTCTTCTCTTCAGCCATGGCCAGCCTGCGCAATGTGCGAAATGCAGAATCCTTGCAATGAGTTGATGGTGGGACGCACATTGCGTGCCGAAGCCCCACATTGCCGGATCAACGAAAAAACAAAGCAACAACAACCGACCGACCGAGCCGCACATTGCGGCCTTTTATCTCGCCCTCGTTCGGTCGTTGCCCGCTCGTCTCCCTCGCCTGCTCTCATTCCTTCGCAGGGCTGCGCTGAGACACGCCCGAGGACGAATTCCCAGCCGACCGCGGCGGCAGGACGCCATCGCGCGGCGAATGTCCAGATATCCGCAACGCGCGAGTCTGCAGGCGTGCGTCGACCTCGGTATTGACGTTGATGATGTCGTGCAGTCATTGCGATCGTCCCGTCGTCGAGAGCGCGACGAACAGACCTTCCGATTGCGGCGCGATGGCCGAGACATCGTGCACGGGAACTGCAGCCGGCCTGTCGTGCGTCGGTCGATCGACTGTCGCTCGCGCGGGAGATGACGGTCCGTCAGTGTGGCCGAAAAAGAGCGGCGCCCCCGTCCAGGATGAGCGAGAAGAGACCGCGAGGAGAAGAGGTCCTGGTGCCCCCTCCGCATCGACAAAAGGGACGATAGCCCTGACATAGGCGACGGTCTCTGCGGGCAGTGGACGATGTCTATCGCGAAATTCCTCGTAGCGGCCGGGGCCCGCATTGTAGGCCGCAAGGAAGCCCGGCGAGCCGTAGCGGTCGTGCAGTTCGCGAAGGAAGGCGGCGCCAGCAAGGATGTTGTCACGGGGATCGAAGGGATCGCGCCCGAGACCGTAGCGAGCGCGCATGTCCGCCCAAGTCTTGGGCATGAGTTGCATCAGGCCGAGCGCGCCTTTGGGTGAGACGGCACGCCGATCGCCGTTGCTCTCGACCCGCATGACGGCGCGAATCCATGCGGTCGGAATGCCAAAGCGCTGCGCGGCTTCCGTCACGAAAGTAACATAGCGATCGTTCGCCGGCTGACTTTGCGCCGGCGCGCTCTGCCCGGACACTGCTGCCGCTGGCCCGCTAAGCACCAGCAGGCCGGTAAGGAGGAGAACGGCAACGCCCGCCGTGGCTCCGCCATCACGGCAACGCGTCGTGCGCCTTACCAACGGTGCGCGCGGACCGCTGGCTTGGCTACCACTGTGCGCGGCGACCCGCCGACGGTTGCGCGGAGCGGAGAGATGAGACGGCTGTGCCGCGAACAAAGGGTTGGAGCTTCGATGCGCCTTGTCGGCGGCACGCGTGATGGGACTCTGCATGCAATCAGTCTCGCTCGGCGCGCTGCGGCAGACGATTCCAGTTCAGTGTCCAGGCCGATTTGTCGCCGCCCGACTGGAAGAGATTGGCGCGGATTGGCCGCGGCAGCGCCGGATCGTCGATGATGAGAGAAACGTACTCGCCGGCCTTCTCTCCAGTGCGTTTCCAACCTGCGCCGATCTCCGGGCCGTCGGCATCGCCGAGGCGGATGCGGTAGTCCGGCGCGTTCTCGACATCCGACGATTCAGTCGGGACGAGGGTGAGAATCCGCTCGAAGAAAAGCGTCTCTAAGCGTCCGGTGAAGCCGGACTTATCGCGGGTGAACTGACCGATTTGCGCCATGGGAGACCTCCTTACTTGGCGGGTTGAGAAGCGGCTAATGGGTCGTGGCGCGCCAGACGAAGCGACCATCGGCGGCTTCATCCGTCCAAAGCGGGACCGCACGCGCGACGATCGAAGTGATGGGCAGCGAGCCGAAATAGCGGCCGTCCAGGCTGTCCGGGGCCGTCGGGTTCATGAGGAACACCTCGTCCGGCTGGAGCGTGGAGCAACCGCTCCAACGCGGCAGCGGTCGGCCGAGATGGTCGCGGTCATGGGCGGCACCGATATCAACAGTGTCGACGGTGATGACGTCGCCGGACCGGCACACGATCTGCCCAGGCAGCGCCATCACATGCTTGAGCAACGGCACCCCCTTTGGAAGAAAGCCTCTCTCAGCGAGGACATTTGCGATCGGCTCTGGCAGCCGCACGACAACGAGTTCCAAGGCGCGCAGCTGTCCGATCGGATGCAGCGTGTAGAAGCCCGTTGGCGTGCTCGCGGTGGCGTTCCAGATCAGCCGCGGCGCGGGATGAACGAACACCCGGGCGCCGGCGACTAGCGCCGCAATGTACGTCAATATGAGATAGCCAAATCGTGTCATGGCGTAACGCTCCGGCGCTTGAGCCAGGCAACATGCTGCTCGCGCGTGTAGGCGCGCGGCACGTGGTCGGCGGCGAGACGGTTGTGGAGATGCCGCCAGTAATCTGGCGCGGCATCGGCCGGATTGATGGCGAGCGCCTCGATGGCATCGATCGCCTGCAACACGCGCTCGACCTTCGGCCAGCTATCGACGCGCAGCAGGATCTCGCCGCCGGGCCGGACGAATGGCAGTGTCTGATAGCGCTGGCCGGCCTCCACGGCGCGCACGATGTCCATGCGCGATACCACGGTGCCATAGTCGTTCGATGCCCACCGAACGAAGCCGAAGATGCTTCCGGGCGCAAAACTTGAAACGCTGCGGCGGCGATCGAGAATCTTCTCCTCGGTCCGATGACCGAAGCGAAGCCAATGCTCAATCCTCTTCTCGATCCAGGTCAGCTCAACATGGGTGAGCGCAACGCTCCGCCGATGCGAGGGCAACACGGCACGCGGCGGCAAGGCCTCATTGTCGTTCATGACGGCTCTCCGGTCTCAGTGGGAATTCTCGCGCCAGCAATTCGCGCAGCATGTCGGCGACGGTGACGCCGCGCTGGAACGCGGCGACCTTGATGCGGCCGCGCAGCGCCGGCGAGACGTCGATTGTCAGGCGCGCGGTCAATGCTGCTGTGTCTGTGCGACGCCGCGACGCGTCGCTGGCCTTGACCCAGCCTTCGGCATCGCCAGGTCGCGACGCGAAGCCGCGCTTGGAGGAGCGCCCGCTCATGGCGCGAGCCTCGCGACTTCGGCGGCGAGCGCGGTGATCTCGCCGGATGCTGTGCTCTGCTCGGCAAACTCGAAGACGAGCCGACCCGACTGCGCGGCGTCGGCGAAGACCACACGCTGCCCGATGGTGGTGGCGAGCACTGGCGGATCGTGATCGGCGAGCATCTCGACTGTCGCGCGGGCGATACCCGTGCGCGTATCGCATCGATTGAGTACGAACCGAGCGGCGAGCTTCGGATGGTAGATGCGAGCCTCGCGCAGCAGAGCCAGCATCTCGGCCGACGCCCAGCCGTCGAATGGCGACGGCTGCACAGGAATCAGCACCAGGTCAGCGGCCAGTAGCGCCGATCGTATCAATCGGGCGACGCGCGGCGGCCCGTCAATGACGACATGATCGGCAGTGCGCGCGATCTCCGGCGCCTCGCGATGGAGCGTATCCCGCGCGCGGCCAATGACGCCGAATAGCGGCGAGACATTCTCCCGCGCCCGCTGCTGCGACCAGTCCAATGCCGAGCCTTGGGGGTCGGCGTCGAGCAGCGTTACACGCTTTCCGCGCAGCGCCCATTCGCCGGCGAGGTGCAGGGCCAGCGTCGTCTTGCCGACGCCGCCCTTCTGGTTGAGCACCGCGACAATCACTGCTTGCCTCCCGCCTTATGGCCGGGACGCGGCAAAAATTGTTGGCTTGCGTGCTTGATTGGCGGCTCATCAACACTCGCGGCGTTATCCGCAGGAGGCGCGCGCCCACTACAAAAGTTAGATTCTGAGTTAGACTCTAAGTTAGGGCGAGAGATCGTCTTTTCTTTCCAGTGCGTTAGCTGCGGTTCGCACTCCCGAAGTCCCGATACCGGCACGCCCGAAGTCCCGATAGCGCGAACGCCCGAAGTCCCGCGATGATTCACAGCGTCATCCACAGACGCTGTGAAAGACTTGCCTGGCAGGATCCGCAGCAGTTCGCGGCGTTCCCTGCGTTCGATGCTCAGGCGGTAGCCTGGCAGCGGTTGACGGGCCGCGATCCGGCGGAGATCGAAGGCGAAGTCGGCGGGCTTGGCGAGGCTGCCCGATTTCTCGTGGAGGTGTGCGATCTCAAACAGCCATCCTGTTGGCTGGCGGCCGGCATGCTTGCGCGCGACGCGGTAGAGCCAGCGCTCGATACCGCCGGTCAGGCTGAAGTAGGCCGGGTCAATCGTGAGAACGAGCGAGCGGTCGATGACGCCGCGGTAGAGCCAGTCGGGGAGGACAAATTCCATGCCCTCCACGCGGCCATCGCGCCGCGCGCACTCTTCCCATTCGTTGATCCAGGAGAACTGGTGGCGCCGCCAACGCTCGCCCTGCCGGATGCTGGTGCGGATGACGGTCGCCTGCAGGCGCGTTAACGCCCCCTTCAACAGCTTGTAATCCCGCGCCCCGGTCTGTCTGCCGACTGCGATCAGGAGCTGGTAAGGGATAAAGCGCAGGAAGCGTGAGGTCTTCAGGCCAAGATTCTCAGCCTCGACGATCTGGCTCGCCGCCCAAATCAGCACATCAGCGTCCCAAATGGTCGCCATACCGTGCTCGGGGACGGCATAAACTTCGACACGCACGTCACCGGCCTGATAGAGGATCGGGCGCGTGCGTTTGGCTTTGGCGAGCGAGAAGAAGGGCCGCTCCATCAGATCGCGCTGATCGCGCGGGCTGGCATCGCCCGTGGCGATGACGAACGGATCGAGCTTGCTTCGCTCGCTCGGCGTGATGAGGCGGCGCGACGACATGGACGAGCGTTGCCTCAGCGATGCGCGTTGCCGGCGGCGCGCGCCTCGACGTAGCGCGGGTCCGACGTCGAGCTGCAAGCGGCCTGATCGGCCCAGGCTTCGAGATCGCCAATGGAATACACGACGCGCCCGCCGAGTTTGCGGAAGGTCGGACCGTTGCCGTGGCAGCGATACTTCTCGAGCGTACGCGGCGAGAGGCCAAGGAGGCGAGCGGCCTCAGGGGTGCGCACGTAGCGCGTCGTGAGCTGCGCGGTTCGGTCGAGCATGGGCGATCTCCGTCTTGCCTTGAAGCGCCGCAGCCAAGTCGCGGCCTGTCAGGGCCAGAGTGGCGGAGAGTTTTGGCGTTGGGGGTGGACGAAAATTCGCGTTCGATTGTGTCCCCCCACGGTCGCAACCGGGCGAAGCCAAGCGTCACCAGCGAGGCGTGGGCTAGCTCATCAGGGCGAATGGATTGGAGAGATCGAAGTGCCGGTCAGAGGCCGCGCAGGAGTTTCAGATAACCGCGCTCGACGAGCGCGATCGAATCGTGAATGAGCCGGTTCGCCTTACGGCGGGCATGCGAATCCTTCCACTCGACCGCGCGGTGCTGGGCGTGGTCGGAGGCGAGCACCTTCGCTGCAACATCGCGCGGGCCACCACCGAGGTCGTGGACGTCGAAGGCGTGAAGGAGCTGAATCAATCGCCGTTTCTGGAACGCCGTCAACCGCAAGGCCACCGGCAGAAGACCGGTACGCTGGCCAGCAAGGCAGCGCGCGAGGTGTAGCGCCACCTCGGCCCGCAGCTCGCCCATGCTGTCGAGCGGCACAAGCACAGCAGGGCGGCGCAGCGCCTGCTCGTCACGCAACCGGACATGCAGCTCACCCGACCCGTCCGCAATGGCAAGAGCACGACCGTCAGCATCGGACAGTTCGACGAGCGACTGCCCCAACGCAACGCGATCAATCGAACGGAGGGTATCGAAGCCCGGCGGCGCCGTCTCCAGGATCAAGGTCCCCGGTGATGCCACAGGAAGCCAGATGGCTGGCTCGGGCCCTACCGGAGAGACTGGATCATGGGCGACACCGCAACCTCCATCGACGTGCGAAACTCATTCGGATGGTGTCGGGATCAGCGCCCTCGCGCGCGATCTGGCGCTCAATGCGGGCGAAGTCGCGGCGGTAGTCGGCGTTGCGGCGAAGGAATTCCAAGGCAAATCCGGGACGCTCAAGGCGGTTCAGGCGTTCGATGGTCTCCGGCGAGCGCCAGTACTGGGTTGGCATGGTCGGTCTTCTCGTCTTTGTGCCCCACGCCACGATCCAAAAAGGCGGCACGGGAGACTAGACCCTGAGGTTGCATCACATGAGATCGCAATTTGCATGATTGGGCCCAGCTCACTGCATCCGCGGTTGCAACAATTGCTGATATCCGGATTGCGCCATCCATCGCGCACGGGCGAGATGGCTGTCATGGACGGTTTTGGCGCGATCCGGTTCCAGAACAGGGTCGAGGCCGAAGATCACGTGGACCACCTCACGCCAATCGGCCCCCTCTTCTTCGGCCATCAACAACCGGACGTAGATTGCAAGATGCTTTTCGTCGTAGGCGTTTACGCGATCGGTTTTTGGCGGCCTGTCCCGGAAAGACGTTTCGTTCATTGCAATCAAGCCCTCAGCATTGAAGCAACGTCTCAATTGGTTGGCGACCCGAAACGTTGCAATCCTTGAAATGGAACTGCGGTTATACCCCGCGATGCGCGGACTGCATCACCTTGCTCCCCGCCAGAGGCAAACAGGGCCTTTGGCAGAGCCCATGAATAGCACGACGTCGCACGAATCGGAACGATCGTTCCTGGAACGATCGTTCCGATGTGAGTTCCCTTGTCGCCATGGATCTCAAGGAGGTCATGGCGATCAATCTGCGTCGGATACGTCATGTGAAGAAAATGACGCAGGAAGAGTTGGCCGATGGCGCCGGACTAAGCGTCCGCTATGTCGGCGCAATTGAACGCGCAGACGTGTCGGCCAGCGTGACCGTGCTCGGCCGAATCGCGGAGGCCCTAGGGGTCGAGGCAACCGACTTGATCAAACGAACGGCGGTTCATCCTCATCGCGCCCGATGAGGGAGCGAATTGTGCTCCATCGCAGCCTTCACGCGCTATAAATCAACGGAGCATTGATTCACGCAAAAGTTGATAGGCGACCTTACATAAATCTGGTCTCTCTCCAGAGACGCATATCTGTCCAGGGGCGGAACGGCATGCTGGGCGAGATGGAGTAGGCTTTATGACCCTGTATGAGCACTTGCCAGCCGACATCCGCGAAGTCGTGGAAGCTTACGTCGGGGACCTCAGGCCCCTACCTTGGCGTACTCGCTTCCTCTTGCTGATTGATCTCCTTCAAGAGAAATTGGAGACTGGGGCCGCCGCTCAGCACTGGCGTCTGCTTCAACAATGGACCGGCATAGTGACGGCGATCTTGGAACACTTGCGGCCTGACAGTTCGGTCGTCGAATGTCTGGGGTTGATGAGCATCAGCTTCAATGACCAATGGCGCGCTCAGGCGCTCGCCCAGATCGAACGGGATCCTACGGTGCTGGATCGTCTGGTCGCAGTCTGTCCCGACTGGGAAGACATCGTCAATAGTGTGGTGGAGGCCAATCAAAGGCGGCCGATCAAAGCGGCACGCGAGCGCTGATCGGAATTTATTGCGCAGTCCCCACTTGCCGTCACGGCCGGCGAATGCCTCGCGATTCCTCAACGTGGCGATGCCCCGCCCGGACCAGCCGGGCGAGGCACTGTGGGCCGGTCAGTCGCCGTTGCGGCGGCTGGGGCGAGACCAGATCAGGCTGAAGCCCTCACCGTCCTCGTCGTCGAAGAGGTTGGCGAAGATCGGAGCGGTGAAGCTCGGATCGTCGAGCTTGAGGCTCAGATAGTCGCGGCCCTCGTTGGAGCGCTTGGACCAGCCGGCCCCGATCTCAACTCGGCCGACATAGACCCGGTGGCTCGGTGCGTTCTCGCCGGAGCGGTTGGTTTCGGGGACGATGCGGACGTTCCTTGCCTGCAGCGAGAGGGTAACGATTTCGCCGGTGAACTCGTTGTTGCCGGACTTCTTGAATGTGCCGATGGTCGCCATGGTAGTTCTCCTTGATCTCTGTCTTTCGAGCCCGCACCTTGCGGCCTCGATGGTGATCGACAGGCCGGAGGCGATCGACGGCGCACCCCGAAGGGGCCGAAGCGTTAGCGGAGGAGGGCAGCCGGGCGACTTTCTTGCTTCGCGAGGAATGACGGCGCAGCCGGCAGGGGAAGAAAGTCGATCGGCGCCATTGCGCCATAGGCGGTCGAGGCTTTAGCCGTCCTTCGGCCAGATCCATCCATCGAAGAGGCCGTTTGGTGCGCTCGATCCGAACAGAGCTGACATCAAGGAGAACGTGGCGACTTGCGAATACCGCCGAGAGGCTCGCCCAACGAACTCAATGGTGATTGGCTCTCTCCCTGAGGTTGGGGATTGGCGCTTCCGCGATCACGCCTCGGCAGGCACGCAGCGTTCACGAGTGACGCTGGCCATAGGTGTGATTCCCTGCCCTTTGATTGAAGCCCTGCAACGATCCCCACGAACCTGCCATTCTACGATGATTGGTCGATCCTCGATGCTTGGGCCGCTCTGAGCGTTGCTCCAAGGACGGCGAACGCTCCGCTCCTCGATCGAATCGGCGACGTTAGACCTGGGGTTATTGGGCCTCGCCAATTCTTGTCTCGCAGGTTCGGGCACGGCTAAACATAAAGGCGCTGTCCGAACAGCAAAATGCCTTAGTGGAGGAGCATGACCGCGCAGATGCACGAGGAGGGTGGAAACAGATGAGCGATAATTGTGGGCTTGAACATAGAACGATCGAAGCGATACGGCACTATCGTGAGGCCCTCGCCGAGGTCGAAAGCCTGGAACGAGAGCAAGCTTCCGCGCATCGAGCGCTGACCCGAACGCTGCTTGAGCTGGGGCGCGCCATACGCGAAGAAGACGCGCTGTCTCTCAAGGATAGCCTGTTGGAAATTGGCTCAGCAGTTGTCTCGCGATCGGACGAAGCGTCGGTCGCCCTAAGCGAGGCGGCTGCGCGACTGGATGCAGCCCGCCTGACCGTGGCCGCTCTCGAGCGGAAACTGGGATATATTCCAAAAGTCCCGATTGCGGCGAGAGATTCGGCCTAGGGCGGCGAGTACCCATTAATTATCGATGATGTCCGCTTCGCCTCGATCCCGACGGCCTTTGTGCAAGCGCAGCAAATGTCGCGATAAGCCAATTTCGGACGCAAGAGCTTCCCATTCAGTGATTGGTTCTGGCAGTCCGAGGTATTGGTCCCTATCTACCGCACCAGAAGCCAATGATCTCATTGAACGCATCGCGAAGCTTTGGCTTGAGACTTTGGAGCCGCGTCGGATCGATCTGCGGCCGGATTGGTTCGTCGATACGGCTGCAATCCATGTACGTCGTGTAACGCAGCTCAATCTGCAACGCTTCGGTCAACGGGCCGAAATGTCTCTTGATCAGATAACCTCCGGAAAACGGATCGTTGCAAACGATCCGCAAACCCTGGCGCTCGAAGGCGTTGGTGGCGAGGGATGTCGTCCGTTGCCGACATGATATCCCTCGTAGATCACCAATGCAGATATCGTCTTCAATAGGTCCGAAAAAGGCGTGCAGATCGAAGAGAAGAACCCGTTCGTGCGAATTTAGTAGCCCTCCGATGATATTCGATAGTGCTTGGTGATAGGGCGAATAGTAGCTGGCGAGCCTTTGGGGAAGGTCGTTCGAATCTGGGAGCTGCTGATAGATCGGCGTCCCATCGAACATCGAATCGAAAATGACAGCTTCCTTGAAGGAGCCAAATAGCAATCCTTCTGGATCACGATTGAGATCAACGACGTATCGACTGTGTGTCGCCGTTATCGTCGTCACGCCCAACTCGGGCAAAAAATCGTAGACTTGCGGAAGATGCCAGTCGGTGTTCCTGAGCCATGTTTGATGAAGCGGCGTAAATTCATTCGCTATTGAGGGCGGAACGAACGTGCCGCTGTGTGGCAGACTGGCAACGACGGGAATTGATCGTCCAGGTGCAGGTTGGCCGATCCGATACAGCACCTGATCGAACCCGCTCGCAACGGCCAGTGTGTTAGTCATGAACTTCGCACCTCCCGCCCACTGCATCGCTCGACAGACCCAGCGCGGGAGCACCTATCCGATATCAACGCGGGTAAGCTGAGGCGGCGAACGATAAGTCACTCTTCAAGCTCGCCGAGCAAGGCGTTGCGCTTGTCCTGAAGCTCGAGAAGGTATTCAGCAACCGAACGCTGCGTCTTCTGCCACTCGATGCGATCTTCCGCGGTCCAAAGGAAGCACTGGCGTTCGAAGCGAGCCTTCTCGCGCTCGTCGAATTCCTTGTAGAGTTTGATATCACGATCCACTTCATCGAGTTGTTCTCGAGTAGTATTAGGCATAGCGGCGTTCATTTTCAGGTAACGGCGGATTAGGCGCTCAAGCTCTCGCGGGCCCTCGCTGTTGCCGCAGAAAAACGCGGCAAAATTCCAAGCATCAACCGAGGCGGGGCCGATATAACGCATGGTCGGGCCGGAACGAGCGAAAAGCTGCAGAATTTGAAGAAATCCTGTTGCTTCGAGTAAGGATCTGCAGTCATTCCTCCCGGCTCGCCGATACAACCCGTTGCGCTTCTACATCACCACTGACGGTTCTATGCCAAATCCCGATCTATTGTTTCTGGTCCTGGGTGGTCTCACCCTCGGAGGCCTCGTCGGCGCCCTGCTTAAAGCTCTGATCGGCGACCAGGAGCTACGCGACCATGGATGATGCCCTCGGCAGGACTTGAACCTACGCCACGAGACGTAGAAACTCCCCGCTCTTTCCATTGAGCTACGAGGGCACATGGCAGAGGTGAAAATCACGGCCAACCGATCGGACGAAGAAAGCTGGCGCATCGATCGCCTCGAGGAAGTCCGCGATCTTATGCTCGAGGAGAGCCTGAAGAACGTGCTCGCGCTTCACGATCACAAGGCCAATCTCTACGTCGACTGATCGGAAACGCCGAGCACTGACAATCTCGCCACGGTCATCAAGATTTGGTCCGACAAAGGCGAACCGCACTCAAACCATTCGGTGCGCGGGCGTCCGCTTGTGTGGGATATGGGCTGATACAATCCGTTCGGTGGTCCTGAATTTCTCTAGATCGATTGGAAGCCCCTGCCGGCTTATAGCGGCTTTGCAGACCGCCGCATGCCTGTTCGCCATGGGGCCAATTAGAACAATTGTCAAAGTGCGCCGCTAGTTTGGTAGCGATAACGGAGGTCGATTCGCATGCCAGCACTTTGGACGGGGTCACAATGAATGGTGACGAAAAACGGCGTCGACACTACTGATCGAAGGTATTTCATCGCGAAAGAGCGCGTGCACGAGGAAGATCCTCCTGGATACAGCTGGGAACGACACATGGAAGAGAAGGACTGGGTCGATATGACCGACTTCCGCCGTGCGATGACGTTCGCGCGCGCGACATGGCCGAAGCAGTGAGGTCTGCACGCACAGGAGCCGTCCGGGGGGCAGAGTCCAATGCCTGACCGATCGGCCTGTGCGCGATAGGTGGCGAGGCGCGTGCGCAGCGCCGGTTCTTGACGTCAAATCCCGACGATCAAGCTGTAGCGGTTCCAGCCTCTACCGGCGCCGATCGCGTCAGACCGTGCCGCATCTGGCGCGCTCCGCGACCGCGGCGCGACCTTAACCCACGACAGCAATACGCGGCTGATTGAAACCGTCTCAGAAGGCCTATGGTGATGGTGCTCGTAGAACACTGAGTTAGCGGTGGGGCTGGGGCTCCTTCTCTGGCGATATGTTGGAGGCGCGGCCGTTCTATAGCTCGCGCTCAATGGCGGGGTGACTGCGGTTCTTGACCTTGATCCAGAATTTTTGCCGCCCGCCGCGGTAAGGCCGATCGCGATGTTTGGAGACCAGGCCCTCTAGGCCCATCCGGCAGGCTGCCCGAAAGAGGTCAGGACCGATCTCGCCGCGCTCGAATGGTGCCACCGTGATCCCGTCCGGCCGCCGGGCCAATAGCCTCTCTAGGTTTGTCTTCCGGAGGTGTAGAGGCAGAGCGCGCAAATCATCGCCGCCCATCGCGAGGATATCGAAGGCGTAAAGCTGGACTTCGTGATCGTGCCTGCGGGAATGAAGCGCGTTGAAATCGGAGATGCCGTCAACACCCAGGATCACGGCCTCGCCGTCGATGACGAATTGCTTCTGCCGGTTCTTCAAAGCAGCTTCGACAATCCAGGGATAGCGCTTGGTCCAGTCGGTGCCGTTGCGAGACAGCAGGCGCACGCGTTCGTTCTCCCGGATGACTAGTATCCGGTAGCCGTCGTGCTTCACCTCATGAATCCAGTCCGGTCCTGACGGGACCTGCTTGCCGGCAGTTGCCAGGCAAAGCTCGTATGCCATACGCATGGACGGAAGATAGGAGCCCGCCACGGATTTTACGAATCTGCTGAAGTTTCCTGCAGGTAACAGTGCTGAGGCGTACAGACACCGCGATGAGCGGTGAGTAGCCTCCTTTCGCTTGGCCCTTGCTAGCCCGAGGGCCCAGCTTCCTCCAGCGGCCCCGGCCTCACCCTCGAGCGCCCCCCGGCCGGGGCCGTCTTTCGGGTTGTTGAAATTAGGATGAAGGGGGCCGCCCGACTGAGGCAGTTTTGCTTTTCAGGCGCTTGCGCTCGCACGCGGCCTTGATCTCGAACAGGACGACTATTGATCCGACCATCGAGACTCCAACCGCCGCCATTATCAGAATCATCATTGTCATGGTTCTGATGCTAACACCGGCCTCGGTTCAGTTAATCCATCGTCCGGCGGCTCGAGCAAAGGTTCAATGGAACAGCTCCGAAAAATCTGACCGCGCCGAGTTCCTCACCTGCCGACGAAAAGGCCCCAGCTCTGAAGAGGAGGAGCCAAGGCCTTCGCGCGCTGTCTGACAGGAGGAGGGTCCACGAGGAGAAGTCAGTTCCTTTCTGAACGTTCCTTCATATGTGATTTTTTAGGTTTCAAGCCGCGACTCGCGGAGGAGAAGTTCCGTTCCTGGAACTATTAATGCGGTTTCCGCTCGATGTCGCCCAGCATTCCGAGATGATCTCGCCCACCATTCCGATTTGAAGTCGCCCACCCGTTCCGAGATGATGTCGCCCACCATTCCGGGATGATGTCGCCCGGGTGACGAGGCCGTGTGCGCGATGTGATCAGGATGAAGGCGGCTGGGCTGCCGAGCCGCGAGATTGCGCGGCGGATGGGCGCGGCGCCCTCGACAGTGCGGTTGACCATCCGGCGGTTCGAGGCCGCAGGCCTGAGCTGGCCGTTGCCCGACGAACTCACGGACGCGGCCCTGGAGGCCCGCCTGTTCGCCAAGACCGGCAACGGCAACCGGCAGGGTCACCGCCGCATCGTCGAGCCCGACTGGGCGGCGGTGCACCGCGAGCTCAAGCGCAAGCACGTGACGCTGTCGATCCTGTGGGAGGAGTACATTGCCGCCGAGCCCGGCGGATACCGGTACTCGCGCTTCTGCGAGCTCTACCGCGCCTGGGAGGGTCGCCTGTCGGTGACGATGCGCCAGGCGCACGCGGCCGGCGACAAATTGTTCGTCGACTACGCGGGCGACGGCGTGCCGGTGGTGGTCGACCGCCTCACCGGCGAGCGGAGGACGGCGCAGGCCTTCGTCGCCGTGCTCGGCGCGAAGTTGTCCTACTCCCATCGGAGCCACGCTCCTATGGAGGCGAGCAAGAGCTCGTCTCGGAGGTCATTGCGTTTATTCATCGCTATGCCGATCTCAGCCCGACATTCGAGCAGGTCGCTGGTCATTACGTACTGCTAAGCTGGGTCTATGACGGCTTCAATGACTTGCCGTACCTTCGACTTCGTGGCGATTTCGGGACAGGGAAGACGCGCTCGCTCCTCACGATCGGCTCGCTCTGCTATAAGCCATTCTTCGCAAGCGGTGCCTCAACCGTCTCGCCAATCTTCCACACGCTCGATGCTTTCCGCGGAACGCTCATCTTCGATGAGGCCGATTTCCGCTTTAGCGACGAGCGATCCGAGATCGTCAAGATCCTCAACAACGGCAACGTCCGCGGGATGCCGGTTCTGCGCACGGTCATGAACCGCCAACGAGAGTTCAACCCGCAAGCCTTTCATGTCTTTGGACCGAAGATCGTTGCCTCACGAGGCCGCTACGAGGATCGCGCTTTAGAGAGCCGCTTCATCACTGAAGAAATGGGAGTCCGACCACTGCGCAGCGACATTCCCATCAACCTCCCGTCAACCTTCACAGAAGAGGCGCGTGAGTTGCGGGACAAGCTGCTCTTGTATCGCTTTCGCAGACGTCACGAAGTCAAGCTCGATCCGGCCCTTGTCGACTTGACGCTCGAGCCGCGAATCAACCAAATCATGCTGCCGCTCCTCAGCGTGGTCCACGACGTGGCGGTCCAGGCCGAGGTACGGAAGGCTGCGAAGCGCGCTCAGGAGTCGATCATTGCCGAGCGGGGTCTCCTGATGGAAGCGCAGGTCCTGGAAGTGCTCATTGAACAGATGTTGTCGTCCAACAGACGCGTCGTCCCGGTCGCCGACGTTACCATAGGCATGATCCGACGCTACGGCACTGAATATGACGTACCAATCAGCAACCGCTGGATCGGAAGCATTCTGCGCAAAAAGCTAAACCTTCAGACGTATAAATCGCACGGCGTCTACGTCGTCCCCATGGCCGAGAGGGAGAAGGCCGAGATGTTGTGTCAGAGATATGGTGTAAGCGTTACAATGGACACGACCTCAACAGAAGCTAAGGGGGACTTGGGGACTTCGGGGACGTCCTAGAAGCACATCATCCCAAGTCCCCCAAGTCCCCAAGTCCCCATCTCCACCCGATCTTCATGCCGGATAGGTCATGCTTTCTGAAGCCACGATAGATAGAATGAGGGACGCAGTTTTGTAGTAAGTGCCGAGTCGGCACTTTTTCGTGTCTCGGTCGAGACCACTTTCAGGGGGATCATAGCATGCGTGCCTGTCATCTTGCTGGCCGGCCTTGCACCATCTATGCATCACCGACACCAATCATACCTTCGTCCGCATCGGCGTCGCTGGGGGCTCACCCAGCAGGAGCTCGCATTTCTAATTGGTATAAAGAGCCGAACTGCCATTTCTCGAATTGAAGGGTTGAAGCGAAAACCAAGCCTCAATGCGGCGCTCATATGCACGATGATCTTCGATATACCCGCATTAGAGTTGTTCCCTGGACTCCTCTCGGAGCTCCGTCAAGCCATTCTCGCGCGAGCCAACGAACTCTATGACGAACTTCAGGGTGATTCGTCCAAAGCAGCGCGTCTGAAGCTCGACTTTCTTGAACAGCTTATGGAGCGAGTGAACGCCAAACATTCTGCATCGACCGTATGAGCATGCTCCGCCGCCATGCCCTCGTCCTCTCTGTCTATCTAAACACGCGCGGCTTTGCTTTCATCGTCTTCGAAGGTCATCTGTCGCCGTTCGATTGGGGGATACGCGAGACACGCGGCCCCAGAAAGAACAACACATGCCTCATTCGTATCACAACGGTTTTCGATCGATATGCGCCCGATGCTCTCGTCATTCAGAATACGTCCGAATCTGGGACCGAGCGGGCGCGACGCATTCGCAACCTGAATTCCGCGATTGTTAAACTCGCAGAGGCTCGCGGCATTCCTGTGTTTGCGTATTCGCGGGACCAGGTTCGACGCACGTTCGAGCCCTACGGATGCCCGAACAAGGAAAGTCTTGCTGAGTTGATCGCAAAACACATTCCGGCGTTTGAGCAATATGTCCCGCCGCGTCGCAGATCGTGGATGAGTGAAGATCGCCGAATGGGACTGTTCGATGCTGCGGCGCTCGCGCTTGTGTTCTTCCAAACACTGGCGAGCGAGACGTAGCCCGTCCTCCCCTCGGCTACTCGCAGGAGGTATGTATGACTTCATGATGGAATACCATTCCGCGAGCTAGACTCTACGATGAACTGGACCAATCAGGTGTCTCATTCAATATGTGGAACGTGAACAGGACATCATGATCAAGCAATATGCCGCCAATAAGCATCGGCTCACCTATCTTAAGCCCCGCTATTTGGAGATCTTTGAGTATCGTGTCGGCCTTGCAGATGGGTCCTTCCACACCCTCCGGGAAGCCGGCGAGAAGTACGGCGTCAAAGGGGTACGAATTCAGCAGATAACAGCGCGGGTTGAATACGAACTTGAGCAGCTGCAGGTGCGCACCAGAGATCGATCGGCGTGACCGCCATCCAGTCTTTGTCAACTTCTGTTATCTCGCCGCCACTGCTCGACCAGTATCCTCATTGCGTCCGTACGAGAGCCTCCATGATGACTCATCCAGTGTGCAATCATGCGCTCACGATCTGCCGCACTCTTGATTGCAAAGACGTTCAGGAAACTCTGTTCGATATTATCCTTTTGCCCTGAATTGTCGCCGAAAGTTACTTTGACATGGATTGAGCGATGCACATTGTTCATTGTTCCAGCGTCTGTCTCGTTCCTGCGAGGAAACGTACGGTACGAGTTGGGGTTAGAGAGATCCGGCATAATATGAATACCGGTCGGATGGGAGCCAGCCGACTTACTCAAGCCCGAGGCGTGGGCGGCAACGACCGGAGCACTCCTTCGATTCAGCCAACCAAATCGATCTATCAGGAACAGAACTAATAACTCAATGCGCGCCAACAGCGTCTCCGGCTTGCCCTCTTGTTGATCTCAAGGATAAGGTTGCATTCGTGATGACTACGGCGTGGCCGAAGCTGTTGGACTGCTCAAGAGCATCGACTAGCCGCCTGCACTTGATCGCGGCTAGTGCCCGCCCGGGGAGGGGCTGCATGTTGAATCTGATCGAGACGACGATAGAAAAAATCTACGCGCAGGAGAAGCTGGAGGCGCGGCTTCAGAAGTCGTGGCAGAACCAGGAAAAGCGCGTCGTGGTCTGGCGCCCGGACAGCCGGCGCATGGCCGTGCACCACAACGGCCGATACTGGTATGGGTCGCTCCCGCTCGGTCCGAAGGAAGTTTCGATCCCTCGCCGCTGGTACCCATTTGGAGAGTATCGGGAAAGCGGCAATCTTGAAATTGCCATCGAACTCAACATGCCTTGGTCGAACGACAAGCGCGTGTCGGGTTTCTTCGCAAAAGATGCTGAGACGGGCGCCGTGTACCTCATGCACGATGGCGGGGTCGGCGGCGGCCGAAAGGGCGTTGGCCGCATGCCGTTTCTCGCGTGGTCCAATTCAAAACTAGTTCCTGTGGCCGGTGCAGACGATGTCCGTCTGGCAGTGGTTGTCGCGCCGGTTGACGCGAGCAGCACAGCCGCCGACATTGCCCGCTTCGTACAGTCGGCCATCGACTTCAAGGAAGCCGCCGCGAGAGGAGAAACGACGACGCCGCAAGCGCTCGCCGCACAGCGGCGTTTCGGAAAGTACTTCGACGAATTCTCGGGCAAGAAGCGGAGGCGTCGCCTTGAGGAGATCGAATATATATCCCGACATGGAGATATCGTTCGTGCGGTGCACGACTGGCGAGAGAGCACGCTTCGGCGGAACGAGAAACTCTTTAAGGATGGCTATGTTGATCTCGGAGTGCAGGCTGGAGGCGTCTTGCGCGAAATCTATGAGGTGAAGTCGAGCTGCGAGCGGCAGTCACTCTACACGGCAATCGGGCAAGTCGTGGTTCACGACGATACCCAGTGTGGAGATTGCAAACGTTTCCTTGTTCTGCCGGATGGCGAAGCCATCCCCACAGACGTGGCGCGGGCTCTCACTCGCGCGGACATATCCCTCATTCGGTTCACGCTTCAAGGGGAGAAGGTCCGTCTGTCTCAGCCCAAGCCTTAATCAGGATCGAGCTGCATCGCTCGCATCAAGATGCGGCACGCCGCATGCCCGCAGTTCTCTGGGCAAGCATTGGGGTTCGCTGGTTCTGGGACCGTCTCCAATCCGGTTCGCTTTCGCCGACCGATGAGCCGAGCAGCCATCATGGAGGCCAGAGTGACAACCGGCACCACGACAACGATCATCACGAGCGCGGGAAGCGTTTACGCTCACATCTACGCAGATTAGGGTCGAGTGCTCGACCATAACCAGTGAATAAAATGGCTGGCTGGCTCAATCAACAGGACAGCGGTCAAGATGACCAGCACCCACGTGAGCACGATCAATTTTCTGGCTAGCCCTTCGCTCGATGCATCCATTTTGTGAAGCGCGTTTACTAGATCGTAGTTGATACGAACGGTGAGAGCGGCCAAAAGGGAAGGTGGAAATCCAGCCCGAGCCCGAGATTGGTCCATAAGCACGGCAAGAACCGCTTGCCAATCGCTCGGCGACATTCGATGGAGGCTGCGAATTCGCTCCTCTAACTCCTCGGAAACGAAAGAGTGATCCCTGCTCGTCATCTGAGTGTCCCTTCAGAAACCGGTCCCGAACCGGGCATCTTACCGAATGCAGCGATCGAAAAGCAAAATACCAAGTCGAAGGTATGCCGCACGATTTTGAATCCGCCCTAAAGCCCTCGCGGAGCGCGATAAGTGCCAATTCCAATGGTGGGTAAATTATTTGTTCAACCCTCACGGCCTAAACGGCTGAACGACTGTCGATCCAAATGCCCCGATATTAGTGCCGTTCCGTGAACTATACAAATTGAACCAGCTGCGGAGGCGCCCGCCTCATCAGCCCTCTGAACTCCGAGTACCGAGTGGCACGCGATTATCTGTGCCACACGATTCCATCAAACACCGTCCTTGCGGGAGACCACGGCTCCGGCAAGCACGACGTCAATTCCAATCTGATATCGAGTTCTCCGTGATAGCTACTGGCGTCGACGGAGACGGTTTTTCTTAATGTCCCTCTACAGCGCTCTTTGTCGCGGCCTTGAGGGCAGCCTCGTTGAGCTCAGGTTCTCAATTGATAGAGCGGCGATATGCTGCGCGAAATGGGACAGAGCGCTGCGAAGCGGCTTGAGCAAATTGTGGATTCGCGGCTTTCCCGCGCGATACTCGAGCTAACGCTCAAATACTGCAGGTCAGCCCTAAAAACGCATGATACGAGCGCAACTGCAGGTTTACTTTCGCGGCATTGATTCAGGGGGCGTACGGTTGTTGGCAGGCAACCGTACGAAGCGTACCGTTATGACGTAATTCGAACACGCTTGCAGAGCGCATGCAGACTTGGTCCGTTCCGCACCAACTTTGCACGCCGATAGCGAGCCTCAATCTGTCAATACAACTTGGTCTGACCTACTTAGCGGGGCAGACGAACAGAGGGCGGCGCTGATGCAGGGGCGTTGCAATTTATCATTTTAATACTTGGTGATTTTGGCTGTTAGTTAGTGGGGGTTTTACGTGGGGGTGGACGTTGGGCGAGCCGAGGCTCGGCCTAAAATTTTGTATATCGTACCGGAAGACTGGACATTCACCACGCACTTTCTGGAGCCGGCTCGCGCAGCGCAGGGCGCAGGCTTAGAAGTCGTGGTCGCCACTTTTGTGCGGCACCAGCGGGCTGCGATCGAGCGAGAAGGCTTCCGTATCCTGGAGATGCCGACGGAACGCTCCTCTCTCTCGCCATTATCGATTCTTCGCTCGATTCTGCGCCTTCGCAAAATTCTATCGGAGGAGCGGCCGGACCTTGTTCATGCTCTTCAGATAAGATCGATCGTACTGTTGGGCTTATCGGGCTCGATTGGACGCAAATACCCTCTCCTCGCCTCGTTCACAGGCCTTGGTCAGCTGTGGGGACGCTCCGGATGGGCCGCTGGGATGGCCCGACAATTTGTTCGGCTGCAGACCGGCTGGCTCGCGCGAGGCTGTGCTGCTCTCGTCTCATTTGAGAACGTAGATGATCGCCGCCAGTTTCCGCACGTGGCGAATTCTGTGGTCATTGGCGGATGGGGTATTGAGATTGAGCCCCGCCGATCGACCAAGAGAGCGGATGATGACAGCACCGTCCGAGTTGCCTTTCTTGGACGGATGCTGAAATCGAAAGGTCTCGAGACTACGGTAGAGGCCGTGTGGCTTGCGCGATCCCAGGACTCGCGGATCGAGTTGGAGCTTTGGGGGACCCCCGATCCGGGAAATCCGACAAGCTATACAGGAGACGAACTGACCCTGGTTTCCAGGCTCGACGGCATCAATTGGCTGGGGAAGGCTCCTGACATCGCGACTGTTTGGGAGCACGCAGACATTGCGATCCTTCTGTCCGAGAGTGAAGGAATGCCACGAGCACTCATGGAGGCCGCCGGCTACGGCGTACCGATGATTGCAACGAACGTACCTGGTTGTCGCTCTGTCGTGCGGGACGGCGTTGATGGTGTGCTGGTGCCGTACAACGATGCCGCAGCTGCGGCAGAGGCCATTGTGCGCCTCGCACGAGCCCCAGCAACTCGAAAGAATATGGGCCGAATGGCTCGCGAACAATTCGAGAAACGCTTTTCGAGGACAGCGGTCGTACCGAAGATTCTCGAGATCTATTCACGCCTCATCGCAAATCGTGAGAATACAACTCTAATTCGAGTGCCGTGCGATCATGGATCAGAACCTATTTTATCGTAACCGAAAGGTCTTAGTTACTGGCGCCGCCGGTTTCATCGGAAGCCATCTCACAGAAGTCCTCGCGCAAATGGGCGCTAATGTGACGGCAATGATCCGGTACAGCTCTTCGCCCGCATGGGGAAACCTTGAGCATTCGCCGTCAGATTTGAAGAACTCGATCAAAGTGATCGCCGGGAATATCGAAGATCCGGAGTTTGTTACTCAGACGGTCCGCGGCCAGGATGTTGTCTTTCATCTGGCTGCTTTGATCGCGATTCCATATTCCTATGTTGCACCACGAAGTTACGTCCGAACGAATATTGAAGGCACTCTAAACGTCTTGGAAGCTGCTCGGCGTCTTGGTGTAGCTCGCGTCGTCCACACCTCGACGTCCGAGGTCTACGGAACCGCAATCACCGAGACCATTGACGAAGGCCATCCGCTCCAGGGGCAGTCACCTTATTCCGCATCCAAGATCGGGGCCGACAAGATCGCGGAGAGCTATTTCCGCTCCTTCTCGACACCTGTGGTGACCGTGCGGCCCTTCAACACCTTCGGCCCACGGCAATCGGCCCGTGCTTTCATTCCGACGATCATTTCACAGGCTGCAACACGCGAGGTTATCGAGCTCGGCGCTCTGGATACGTTGCGCGATATGACCTTTGTGGGGGACACGGTTTCCGGCTTCCTTGCGGCAGGCGCAGCATCGAGCATCGAAGGCGAGACAATCAATCTCGGTACAGGTCAGACATTCCCGGTGAGCCACTTCGCGGAGCGAATACTGGCGTTGATGAACGTGAGAAAGAGGATCGTTCAAGACGCGAAGCGCATTCGCCCCGCAACAAGCGAAGTGTTTCGGCTTGTCTCAAACAACCAAAAGGCCCGTCGGCTGTTGCGCTGGACGCCCGAAACCTCAATCGACGACGGCCTGAAGCGCACCATCAGTTTTGTCGAAGCCAACATCGGCGCATATCGCGCAAACGTATATAATATTTAGCGAAGACTCGTGATGACCAAAGCCCTCATTATGGCGGGCGGTAAAGGCACGCGCCTAAGGCCGTTCACCGCCTCCTTTCCGAAGCCGCTTGTCCCGCTCGGGGATCTGCCGGTACTCGAATTGTTGCTGCGCCAATTGAAAGCCGCCGGCGTTCGGGAAGTCGTTCTTTCCGTCAATCACTTGCACCACCTGATCCGCGCGTTTTGCGAGGATGGCTCAAAATTTGGCTTGAAGATCGACTATGTCTTGGAAGATGAGCCACTTGGGACAGCAGGATCGCTAGCCTATGCGCTGGATAGGCTCAGCGACGATTTTATCGTCGCGAATGGGGATCTGCTCACGAATTTCAACATAGCGCACATGGTCGCGGAGCATCGCAAGCAACCAACGGCTGCTTCGATCGCCGTATACGAGCGGAGCACACGGATAGACTTTGGCCTGGTCGAGGTTGATGCGAGCATGCGGCTTACCGGCTATCGCGAAAAGCCCACCTACTCACATTTGGTCAGCATGGGGCTCTATGTGCTCAACCGCACCTCGGTTGCCCCCCATCTGGTACCCGGCAAGTTTCTCGACATGCCGCAGCTTATGCAGCTTCTAATGGAAGCTGGAAAATCCGTGATTTGCCGGACACAGGATTGCTTATGGCTCGATATCGGTCGGCCGGAGGACTACGCAACAGCGCAGCAGCTATTTGAGCAGAAGCGAGAACTGTTTTTGCAGGGCCCGCAATGACAGTCGCGTTGGTCACCGGAGCCACTGGCTTTCTTGGGCGCTATGTTAAACGCGAGCTGATAAGGCGCGGCATGAAGGCCGTTGCCTTGTGCAGATCGCCAGGCTCCGCCGACGTTCTGCTTTCCAGGACACCCACTCGGCACGAGTTGCGCGTGATCTTGGATAAGGTGCGCCCATCACTGATTTTTCATCTGGCCGGCTTGACGCGCTCAGACGTACCAGAAGATATCTATCAAGCTAACGTCGTCCTGGCAGTTCATCTTCTTGAGGCAGCACTGAGTCTAGATCGGCCGCCGACAGTCGTGTTGGTCGGAAGTGCTGCGGAATATGGCCGCTCAACACATAGAGATTGCATCGTACGGGAAACTGATCCCTGCATGCCGTTGAGCCTCTACGGCATTTCTAAACTGACCCAAACTCATCACGGTCTGGCCGCACACGCTCGTGGGCTACCCGTCGTCGTGGCCAGGCTCTTTAATCCGATCGGAGCCGGAGCGCCGCGTACGACAGCATTGGGCAATTTCGTGAGCCAACTCGCAGCGACGTCTCGCCCGGGAAGGACCTTGAGAACCGGTCCACTGAACGCCGTGCGCGACTTTTTGGACGCTGCTGATGCTGCACGCGTTCTCATCGATCTGGCCGAAACTCCCGGCGCGGTCGGACAGGTCGTCAATGTTTGCACGGGAATCGGCAACACCGTTCAGCATCTCGTCGACCGGTTAATGAGGGTCGCCGATAGACCAGTAGCTCACGAGATTGAGGTAGAGCGGCACGGAACGAGTGATCTCGATATCATCATCGGTGACACGACCCGTCTGAGGAAACTAGGGATCGTGATCCCGCCTCCGGATGTTGATGCGATTCTGTGCCAAATGCTTGCTGCTGCGCGGTCCGAAACTGGACAGGTGGCACTTTGAACACGGCACCGGTCACCGTAATCATTCCGACTTACCGCGACAGCGATGCGCTGCAGCGTGCGCTCGCATCCGTGGCGAACCAGACGCTTCAACCGCGCGAAGTGATCGTGGTGGATGACGCAAGTGGCGAGGACACGTCGGATAAGATCTGCGCTGAGTACCTCGCCCAGCCCATCAAGCTCATCAAGCTCTCCCAAAACGTTGGTCCTGGCGCAGCTCGAAACGCCGGCATTTTGGCCAGCTCAGAGAACTTTATTGCCTTTCTCGATGCGGACGACGAATGGCATCCAGAGAAGCTAAGAATTCAAATGGAGCTGATGCTGGCTTCGGGAGCGCCGTCAATCAGCTCACATCGTAAACGTTTCGCCTGCGCGACCTGGCCAAGCATCAACGGACAGGTTCACGCGAGACGCATTACTCGACTGGCCATTCTGACGTCCAACGTGGCTCCGATCTCAACACTCGTGATCCACCGCCACGCGCTTAGGCATCATTTTCCTCCAACCTATGCCTGCGAAGACTACTGGTTCATTGCCGCACACGTGCTCTCCGGCGTGCCTGCGGTGAGTATGGATCATACACTCGCGCGAGCGCACAAGCCGGCGTTCGGCGCATCGGGACTAAGTAGTCGATTACATACGATGCAGCTTGGCGAGATGCGTACACATCTCGCTTTATGGAAAGAAGGGCTGATCCGCGCGTGGGAGTACGCACCTCTCATTGCCTGGACCATATTGAAGTACCTGAGGCGCCTTTCGATCGTCACAGTTCGTAACGTTGCTTATGGAAAGAAGACCGGAATGGATGGCAGCCCGAACCATGGTCTGGAGACGTAAGTTGTCCGCCCCTCGCAATCGGATTGGTCGCGCTACGGTCTTCAGCACGTGCTCAATGCCACTAGATCAGCCGTCAACACGAGACTGCAATAAGGACGCGCTCCGTATGACAGAAAAGCGAATTCGCAATAGCGGAGCGCGGACGTTGACAAGCGGCATGACAGTAACCGAACGCAGGTCTCGCACGTCGCTTGCTGTCGCCGATGTGGTGTCAGCCATCCAGCAGCGGCGACTCTGGATCCGCCTTGGCTGGAATGACATCCTGCAGAAATACCGCCGTTCGGTTCTCGGGCCCCTTTGGCTCACAGTGAGCATGGCCATTATGATCGTCTCGCTGGGGCTTCTCTACGCGCAGATCTTTCAGACCCCCGTCGATGATTTTCTGCCATATCTGTGCGTCGGCTTTCTCGTCTGGGGTTACTTCTCCAGCTTCTTGATCGAGGCTGGCGCGCTGTTCGTCGCGTCCGAAGCCTACATCAAGCAGATAAAGTTGCCCTACAGCTCGTATGTTTGTCGGGCAACCTGGAGCAAGGTCATCATCTTCGCGCACAACTTCGTCATTTACCTAGGCGTCATTGCGTATTTCCAGATCTGGCCGGGTCTCACTGGATTGCTCGCCGTTCCCGGCCTTCTACTCCTTACGCTGAATGGCGCATTGGCAACTCTGTTCCTCGGAATGATTTCGACACGCTTCCGCGACATTCCGCAGGTGATCGGCTCCTTCGTCCAAATCTTGTTCTTCATCACCCCCATCATGTGGAAATCCGAAGTGCTCAAGACGCGGATTTTCATCGCGGAGTGGAATCCGTTCTACCAGCTGGTTCAGATCGTCAGAGAGCCTTTATTGGGCAACGTTCCGTCGGCCCAGACTTACGTCGCGGTCATCGCGATAACCCTCGTCAATGTTGTTGGGGTCGGGCTGTTCTTTGGCCGATTCCGCGAGCGCATTTCCTATTGGGTCTGAAATGGCGGATTTGATGAACGCAAACGTCGAACGATTGGCAATGGACAACGTCAGTGTCTCATTCCCGATCTACAGCATGGGATCGCGGTCCCTGAAGAAGGGTCTGCTGTACCGGGGATCGCGGGGACGAATTGCGAGCGATGCGAATGACCGACTTGTGGTAGAGGCCTTACGTAATGTGTCATTGAGCTTCTCGGTTGGCGACCGCGTCGCACTCGTGGGCGCAAACGGAGCTGGCAAGACGACTTTGCTGCGTGTCATGGCGGGAATCCACGAGCCAGCATCGGGCATCGTCCGTGTTTCGGGGCGAATATCGCCGATGTTCGACATTGGACTTGGCATCGATCCGGAACTGAGCGGGCTCGATAATATCAGGCTCCGCGGGCTCTTGTTGGGCCTGAGCCCCGACGAGATCGACCGACTTATTCCGGACATCGCGGATTTCACAGAGCTGGGTGACTATCTTGAATTGCCGGCCCGCACCTACTCCTCGGGTATGCTGACGCGACTCACATTCGCGGTGGCAACGTGCTTCGCGCCCGAAATTCTTCTGATGGACGAATGGATCCTAGCGGGCGACGCCGGTTTCCTGGCGAAGGCCCAACGCCGCTTGGAGTCTTTCGTGGAGAACGCGAGCGTTCTTGTTCTCGCCTCCCACAACGAACAGATTTGTAGGACGTGGTGCAGCAAGGCTGTATGGCTCGACGGCGGGCAAGTTAAAGCTGTCGGGTCTGTCGCCGAAATCTTGTCGGCCTATAGCAATGAAATGGCCTCCTGATGGGTACGGCGTCACGTTCATGACCTCGAATCGACACAGCAGCATGCGACGAGAGGGCACGTCGATCGCATGAATATTCATATCCCTTCCGGCTTTAGATGCAATGCGTGTCAGGGACAGAAGTGTAGCCTGATGGCAAAACGCAAGGACAATGTCACAGTCCTTCGATGCGACGCGTGCGGGCTCGGCGTCATAGAAGCCATACCCGACGACCTCGGATCGCTTTACGGTGATGCATACTATGGCTCACTCGATGAAACCGTCGGCTACAATGACTACCAGCTGATGGCCGAGCATGGCCTGTCGTGGGCCGCCGAGCTGGCCTGTCGCCTCAAGGACGGCGGAAAGATTCTCGATGTAGGCTGCGCAGATGGTAGTCTTCTTAAGTGGCTCCCGAGCACTTTTGACCTGCACGGCATCGAGGTCAATGAGCGGATGATAGCGCAGTGCGCGGAAGCCAACATCAAGATCCTTGGCCGCGATCTACTCGACCCGGGCATTTTGGAAAGATATGCGCATCAATTCGACATCGTAACGGCAGTCGCCGTCTTTGAACATCTTCGCGACTTTCGTCGGGGATTTGAAGCTGCCCTCGCTCTGCTCAAGCGAGACGGCATTTTGGTGTTCGAAGTGCCCTACATTTCAGAAACTCATCAGAACCGCGTTTGGTTCGAGAGTTCCCTAGAGCATGTGTTTTATCCATCAGGGGACTCGTTGCGTCTGCTGGTAGAGGCGCTCGGATTTCACATGGTTGGTGGTGAGATCTATATCCGGGACTTCGCATCGAACTTTATTGGGATCGTTTTTGGCGACCGCTCGCTTGCTAATGACATCAAGGATCTATTCGCGCTCCTAACGGGGACTGACGGCCGTATCTCGGACAAGAACCTACGCACGGCCCGCCAGAAATTGACGTTGGTCCACGGGGCATGGAGCACGCCCGATCTTCTTGCTGGCCTGCCAGATCTGGCGCGGTCATCTTTGGATGTGCCCCTGCTCCATCGAATTGAACAGCTCTGGACCACCGATCTGCGGAGGCTTGCTACGTCACGTGGCGAACATGATGCTATCGCAGCCAGCTACGATGCGCTGGTAAGCGACAGCAGAACCACGGCTGAAGCAATGCAAGCTGAGATAGACCGGCTTTCCGATCACCTCAAAGAGGAGGCGGCAAACTATGCTGTCCTGGCGCGGGAGAGCCATGCTAACTCGGAGGCGTTGGAGTCACAGATCGAGCGGCTCGCCGGTCGGCTCCAGCACGAGAACGACAATTATGGAAGGTTGGTACGCGAGAGCCAAGCTAGCTCGGAGGCGTTTGAAGCACAGATAGAACGGCTGTCCGATCAGCTCAATGAAGAGGCGGCCAACTATGCGAGGCTAGTGGACGCTAGCAAGGCTCACTCCGAGGGGTTGGAAGCGAAGATCGAACGACTCTCCGATCAGCTAAATCAGGAAACCGAAAACTATGCAGCTCTGGCGCGCGAAAGCCAGAAGAGATCCCAGGAATTGAGCGCGCGCATAAAGTCTCTATCCGGCGAGATCGATCGGGCGGCGGCCGCGCACTCCGCGCTGGAGCTGGATACAAAACTAAAAGTACAAGAGCTGGCCATACATATTAACTCGCTCTCCAACCGGCTCGCGCGTTCTACCGAGGAAAACAGTGCCATTGCAACAGATCGCGCACGCCTCGCAGCTCACGCGGCACTTCTGGAGGAAAGCTATGTCGCACTCAATCGAGCCGCTCAGGCCGAGAAACACTCAAAAGAGCTGGAAGTGGCACATCTAAAAGAGAGCGTTAGGAGCTTGACAGATCAAGCATCCGCCTTGCGTGCCGAGATCGACCTCATTCTTCGCAGCACGATCTGGAAATCAACGTCGGCCTTGCGGCGAGCGGGCCATAGATTTCCGCAGCTCGCTCGCAGGGCCCGCCAAGCTCTCAAGCTTGTAAAGTGGGCCGCAAGTTTCGAGCTTCGGCAACGGCTATCGGAAGCAATTGCCTCTCGGCGAAAACTTCGCGAGGAGGAACGGGCCGCAATCCAAATCCCGCTTCCGAAGCTCGTCTTCGACGAGCGAACTGGTCTTGATGGATATGTACCGGCGAGCGCTGATGAGACCGAGGAATGGCCGCGGGAGCGACCGCTCGTCTCGGTCGTGGTCGTATCGTTCAACTACGGTCATTTCGTTGAAGAGGCAGTCGATTCCGTCCTCGCGCAAACCTTCGATAATCTAGAGGTGATCGTGGTCGAAGGTGGCTCCACAGACCCGGCATCTCAAGCGCGGACATTAGGCTTGCAGCGGCCGAAGACGACCGTCGTGGCCCAGATGGAGGCACATCAGGTCGGCGCAAATCGAAACCTTGGTATTAGCAAGGCCCGCGGAAAGTACATATGCTGCCTCGACGCTGATGATTTGCTCAAGCCGACATATATCGAAAAAGCAGTGTTCCTGCTGGAGACATATGGATTCGACGTTGTCTCCTGCGCCATGCAGCAGTTCGGAAGCACTGATGAAAGGGTTGGTATCCTCAGCGAGCCTCTGCTTGCCGACATGCTCGAAGGCAATCATGTTCTGACATGCGGCGTGTTTCGCCGGAGCTTCTGGGAGAAAGCGGGCGGTTATCGCGACACCGATCGCGCGGTCACTGGGCATGTCTATGAGGATTGGCTCTTTTGGGCGCGGTTAGCTGCAATGGGTGCCCGAATCCATAACATGTCAAACGAGCACCTCTTTCTGTACCGCCGCCACGGGCCCAGCCTCAGTACACAGTCCGACCTGCACACCATGGCTGTTCATCGTAAGTTGATCCGGCAGGCGTTGGGCGACCTCGTCACACCGGCTGCGCTTCGTAATTCGCGGATCGCTGCAGCAGCCGATAGGCGCGCAGAGAACCCACTCATCAATTTTTTGGGACGGTGCGCGAAGGAAAGGGGAACGCCTGGGATCCTGCTCGCGCTTCCGTTTACCCTCATAGGGGGTGCGGAGCGATTGCTGAGCGGTGTTGTCGCCCATCTTACAAAACAAGGGTGGCGAGTAACGGTCATTACCTCCATCGAGGCTGGGCACGAGCACGGCGATTCCACGAGCTGGTTCGAGCAGGCAACCGCCGAGATATTTCATTTGCCTCGTTTCCTTGCTGCTGATCGATGGCCGGACTTCGTATCCTACCTGATCGCCTCACGTGAGATTGACGTGATCTGGATCGCGGGAAGCGCCTTTATGTACAATCTTCTCCCCGTAGTCCGCGCAAAATTTCCGAATATCAGAGTGGCGGACTTATTGTTCAACACCATCGGCCACACAAAGAACAACAGGAAGTACGCCAAGCTTATCGACGTTAACTTCGTGGAGAATAAGGAGGTCCTCCAGTTTCTGATGGACGCAGGGGAGTCACGGGACCGCGTCCTGCAGATCTCCAGCGGGATCGATCTACAGGAATATCTGCCGCGTCCTCGAGACGCTTCCGTGACCGGCTCGTTGAACGCAGCGCCAGATGAACTCATTGTCGGCTTCTCGGGGCGTTGGTCCGACGAGAAGGACCCTCTTGCCTTTGTCGAAATTGCGCAAAAGTCATCGCATTTACCGATTCACTTTGTAATGACCGGAGCCGGCGCGCTTCGATCAAAAATCGAGGATGCGGTTGCAAGCGCAAACCTCGGCGACCGTTTTCACCTCATCGGTGGTGTGGAAGATGTCCGCCCTTGGATAGCATCCTATGATGTGCTTGTCCTGCCTTCGCGGCTTGACGGGAGACCAGTTGTCGTCCTGGAGGCGCTCGCGCTGGGCGTTCCTGTTATCGCTTCCGCCGTTGGAGGGCTGCCTGAGCTCGTGCACGATGGCCTAAACGGATTTCTTTGTCAGCCGCGAATGATCGCTGAGTTTGTAGAGAGGCTCGAGAAGCTAGCTTTTGATCGAGAATTGCTAGCACGGATGAAGAGGACCGCCAGACGCAGCGCCGAGCAGAACCTCGACGCACGCAGCATGCTGTCACGCTACGAGCAGGGATTAACCGCGCTGATTGAACATGGAGAGCGTCCTGAACACCACGCTTCACTCGCGCACTAGCGTTCCAGAGGCGCAGCGTCGTTTCGAACGTAAACGGTTTCCTCGAACGGCTTTTATCATAGAGTTATGAATTGGATTGGGCTTGTTGCGGCTCTGGCCATCGGAGTCATCGTTATCGCAGTGGTGACCGACGTGGGGATGACACAATGTCGGGATGACTCAATATATGCGACCCTGCACTTCTGCAAATCAGATAAGCCGACGAGAAAGACCAGACAGTTCGATTGCCGGGGTGATGCTGATCCCTGTGAATGAACGGCCGGCTGATAGTTGGGAATATCTCGCGCCCAACATGAAGCCGATCGATTTCTTCTAGCATTCCGGATGCCCGCTTTCCGTGCAATTCAGCTAACGGTCCCTCCCAGAACATGACCCAAGTTACGAACGTCCAATCAGCGGTTTCCAAACCTTCGCCAATCGGCTCCTGGCGCGGTCCAGATGCCCGATCTAGGTACGCCGATGTGCTCGTGGTTCTGGCCGCTTCAATGCTGCCCTGGTCGACAACTGGGTTCACGATCCTACTGCTGCTGTGGTTGCTTTCACTAATCCCCCTGACCTCAACAGGCGATGTTCGACCGTTCCTCCGTCTGCTTCAACGTCCTTTCTGCTTCTTGCCGCTTACGATGTTTTTGATCGCGGTCGTAGGGACACTTTGGGCCGACGCTTCTTGGCCAGCAAAGCTGCAGGGCTTAAAGCCAGTTGCTAAGCTGCTCGTAATACCGGTTCTCATTTACCGCCTTCAGGAATCACGGCGTGGCGGCTGGGTATTCATCGCTTTTGTTGCATCTTGCGCGCTGCTCATGGGGCTTTCATGGATGGTCCTGTTTGAGCCAGGGTTGAAATTGACTGCTACTCAAAGCGTGGGAGTCCCCGTCAGAAACTATATTGATCAGAGCCAGGAGTTCGCGCTGTGCATGGTGGCGCTCGCACCCTGGGCTATCGGCTTTTGCCAACATCGCCGTTATTTCGCTGCTGCGGCGTGCGCCGCTTTGATGCTGGCTTTTTTCGCTAACATGGCCTTCGTCGTGTCGGCGCGCGCAGCCCTCGTGTATGTTCCGGTGCTGCTCATTGCCTTCGCGCTAAGATATCTCGACCGTCGCCAATCAGCGCTGCTCTTTGCTGGTGTTATTGCGATTGCGATTACCGTCTGGTTCACTTCCGGCTATCTGAGGAGCCGCGTCGCAGACATCTGGACCGAATATGAATACTCCAAGCAAAACATTCCGCTATCAACCGGGCAGCGGTTGGAATATTGGCAAAAATCGCTCAAGTTCTTCGCGGATGCTCCGGTCTTCGGGAATGGGACCGGATCCACGAGGATTTTATTCGAACGCGACGCCGTCGGAAAGACTGGGTTGGCGGCCGAAGTGACGAAGAACCCGCACAATCAGACGCTAAACGTCGCGGTCCAATGGGGCGTGATCGGGATTCTTTCGCTCTATGCGATGTGGATCTCCCATCTGTTACTGTTTCGCGAAGATGGAATGGCGAGCTGGGTGGGACTCCTTATAGTGATTCAGAATATCACCAGCTCCCTCTTTAATTCGCATTTATTCGATTTTCACGAGGGATGGATGTATGTTCTTGGCGTGGGAGTTGCCGCCGGCATGAGCTTACAAAGTCAACAGCGGGCTACAATACCCCCCCCCCTCTCGCTTAGCGCACCGTTATCCCGAGGAGAACCTTGATATTGAGCCATTCTCTTTGGCTTGTCACGGTAGAGCCCCTAAAGGCCAACCGCGTTCGTCCATTATAGCCAACGGATCTAGCTGCGACTGATCGGTGATGGTGTTGACGATGCGACGTCCAGAAAAGCTACAAGCAAAGGCGCCACACTTGCACCATTCAGCTCGTCGGCGTCGCGCCTTCGGCGCACCAGTCGGTGGCGCGGAGAAGTGATTGCCATCTAGGAGACAGGCTCCTCGGAGACATGTGCGCGTTCCAGCCGATCGTGATCACCGATTCCAGGCCATCGTGATCACCCATTCCAGAGCATCGTGATCACCGTTTCCAGCCGATCGTGATCGCTATTTCCAGCGATCATGATCGGGGACAACCAGGAGGCATCCACCGCTGACAGTCTGCAACCGGGGTAGCTCGGTCTTTTGCCCAACAGCAGAGGATCGAGATGCCGACAGAGAGACTGTCCATGCGCCACATTCGCGAAGTTCTACGCCTGCACTACAGCGTCGGCATGTCGCAACGCGCCGTTGCCCGCAGCCTCGGTCTGGCCCAGGGCACGGTCAGCAAGTACGTGAACCGAGCCCGCCGCGCCGGCCTGACCTGGCCGTTGCCAACGGAGCTGGATGACGACGTCCAGCTCGAGAACCGCCTGTTTCCGCCGCCTTCCGATCGGCCCAGCGACGAGCGTCCGCATCCGGACTGGGCGCTCGTGCATCGCGAGCTGCGGCGCCCGAACGTCACGCTGATGCTGTTGTGGGAGGAGTATTGCGACGCAAACTCCGACAGCTTCAGCTATGCGTGGTTCTGCGAACGCTACAGGGAATGGGCCGGCCGTCTCAAGCCAACCCTTCGCCAGGTTCATGTCGCCGGCGAGAAGCTGTTCGTCGATTATTCCGGCCACACCATGGAGGTGGTTGACGGGCTCACCGGTGAGGTGCGCAGCGCGCAGATCTTCGTCGCCGTGCTCGGCGCCTCGAACTACACCTACGCCGAGGCCAGCCTCACCCAGAGCCTGCCGGACTGGATCGCCTCGCACGTTCGGGCCTTTGCCTTTTTCGGCGGTGTGGCCCGGCAGACGGTGAGCGATAATCTGAAGGCTGGCATCACCCGGGCCTGCTTTCACGAGCCGATGGTCAACCGGACCTATGCCGATCTCGCCCGCCATTACCGCACCGCCATCGTCCCGGCGCGGCCGTATCGGCCGCGCGACAAAGCCAAGGTCGAGGTCGGGGTCCAAATCGTCGGGCGATGGATTCTGGCGCGTTTGCGCAACCGCCGCTTCTTCTCGCTCGCCGCCCTCAACGAGGCGATCCACAGCCTCCTTGTCGAACTGAACGATCGACCTCTCCGGAGCTGGGGGCGAAGTCGGCGTGACCTGTTCGAAGAGCTTGATCATCCGGCGCTCACCCCCTTGCTGGATGAACCGTACGAGTATGCCGAGTGGAAGCGCTGCCGGGTCAACCTCGATTATCACATCGAGATCGCCAAGCATTACTACAGCGTCCCTCACAGCCTCGTACATCAGGAGGTCGAGGCTCGCATCACCCAAAAGACCGTCGAGATCTTCCTCCGTGGCAAGCGCGTGGCCTCGCATCTGCGCAGCACCTTGCCGCATCGCCCGACCACGATTTCCGAGCATATGCCGAGCTCACATCGCCGCTATCGTGACTGGACCCATGAGCGTATTCGTTCCGAAGCCGCCAAGGTCGGCCCCGACGCCGACACCCTGATCGACGTCATCCTGCGGTCGCGGCCGCATCCGGAACAGGGCTTCCGCTCCGCGATCGGCATTCTCGGGCTGGTCAAGCGCTACGGCCAGGAACGCGTCGACGCCGCCTGCGCCCGGGCCCTCCTGCTCAACGCCCGTTCGTACAAATCGGTCGCCGCCATCCTCAAGAACGGCACCGACAGAACCGCGCCTCCCGCCGAGGAGGCGCCCATCCTCTTCCACGCCAACATCCGTGGCCGCAGTTACTACAATTGATCAGGAGAGATCAGCATGCTTATTCATCCCACCGTCGATCGCTTGCGCGCCCTCGGCCTCGCCGCCATGGCCGATACCCTCACTGAACTGCAGAACAACCCCGAGGCGGCCGGGATGCCGCACGCCGATTGGCTCGGCCTCCTCGTCGATCGCGAGGTCACCGCCCGCGACAACCGCCGCCTCACGCGCCGCTTGACCAGTGCCAAGCTCCGTCAAGTCGCCGCCATCGAGAACGTCGACTATCGCACCGCTCGCGGCCTTGACCGTTCGCTCTTCCAAACCCTCGCCACCTGCCAATGGATCCGTGAGGCCAACCACCTGGTCATCGTCGGCCCAACCGGCACCGGCAAGTCCTGGCTTGCCTGTGCGCTCGGCAACAAGGCCTGCCGCGACGGCTTCTCCGTCCTTTACAAGCGAACATCCCGCCTGTTCGCCGATCTCGCCCAGGCGCGCGGCGAAGGCCGTCTGGCGCGCCTGATCGCCGCCCTGGAACGCGTCAATCTCCTCATCCTCGACGACTGGGGACCCGAACCGCTCACCGCCGACCAGCGCCGCGATCTGCTCGAGATTGTCGATGATCGCTACGACAAGGGATCCTTGTTGATCACAAGTCAGGTCCCCGTGTCGCAATGGCACGACGTCATTGCCGATCCCACCCTTGGCGATGCGATATTGGACCGCATCATTCACAATGCGCACCGCCTCGAGCTCAAAGGCGACAGTCTACGGCGTCAGGCTGGCGAAAAGAAAAAACCGTGAGCACCTCGCGCACGATCGCCCCGCCGGCCCACAGGCCCCTCCCGCGCGCGTCGCTACGTCGCTCGTGGGGGCACTCCGCGCCGCGCACGGGGCCCTCCCATGGACCGCCGGAACGATCTCCGAACCAACCCGCCAGCCTTGACCAGGAGACCATTTCCAGCACACATAAACCCGTCAGTCGTGTTCGCCTCCGCACCTGATCACGATCGCTGGAATCCGTGATCACCATCGCCTGGAACACCTGATCACCATCCCTGGAATGCGCAGACATGCGCTCGAGGTCTGTACGGCCACCGACGCATCGCGAGAATCAAACGATAACCGCACCGGGTAATTCAGTATGGTCGAGCGCTCTCACGGGCCGCAATTTCTCCTTGCGCATTGACGAAAACGAGCGTCAAATTGGGACAGGCGGAATTGCACGCCCTTACAGCTGCCCACAAAACGGCGGTGTACCGAGTTCGCCGTTATTTTCAACTGGCAGCGTCCATGCCATCGGCAGGCACCCAGAACGAAAATTCCTGAGTGTGATTGGCTCGCTCACTGACGTGGGCTTAGAGCTCACGTTTGTTGCGTCCATACTTTCTGCACATGCACACTTCGCACGACTGCACAATTTGTTTGAAGGGGCATGCTATGCGCACAGCATTTCTCGCGATATTCGTATTCGCCATCGTCGTAACGAATGTCGGCACAACCTGGGCTCAGCAAGGCGCGTGGTGCGAGGCCAACTGTAAAGCGCTCTGTACCAAGATTTGGGGAAGCGCCGGCGCAGCAAGCTGCTTCGCGCAGATACCTTGCTCCAATTGCGTGGGGAAGGCCTGCGCGTCCGCTCCAGTCGTGCACGCGCGGTACACGGTCTCTTGTCACAACAATCCCGGGAAGGCACCTGCCGCTGATCTGGTGGTGACCGGAAGCATCAAAAGTGTCGTCTAAACCGGTGAACAGCAACGGCTGCTGAACTTAGCAAGTGCATAGAGATGTGAGCGCCGAGACAGTCGGAAAATTGTCACTGTCGATTTAGGCGATGATAGCGCCGGAGAGATATCATGACGGCAGTCCCGATTGTCATTAACAACATCAATGATCTTCAAGCAATCCAGAACAACCTATCGGGTGACTATGTCCTTGCAGTGGATATCGACGCGTCCGGATTCAATTTCACACCCATAGGAAGCGCATCAAATCCATTCATCGGGACATTTGATGGCCAGGGTCACACGATCACTAACCTGACCGTCAACAGTGCCAGCGACGGCGATACAGGTCTGTTTGCAGACATTGGTGCAACCGGCGTAGTTCGCAACGTCGGGCTTACCAACGAAAATGTCGGTGGCTTTCCATACACAGGCGACCTCGCATACGTTGGCGGTCTTGCAGGCGAAAATTTTGGAACCATCGCGCACTCATGGGTCGTCGGTGCAGTACGAAACGGAGCGGGAGTCGGCCTGCTCGTCGGTCTCAACGCCGGAAATATAAGCGAGTCCTACTCCTCAGGCTCTGTCGTCGGTGTATCATCGTATCTTGGCGGGCTTGTTGGAATTAACGACGGCTTTTCGGCCGTAATCACCCAGTCGTTTTCACTTGCTTCAGTCGGTCTCGGATTGGGGCAGAGCTATAGCGGTGGGCTTGTCGGATATAACCTTCTTGGCACGATCTCCGAGGATTACGCGCGGGGCACGGTAGAGGCCGGTACACTTGCTGGCGGCCTAACGCCATTCATCGGTGGACTAGTAGGGTACAATCTAGGCCACGTCACGGGATCCTATGCCGCGGGTGCTGTTGTTAGTGGATTGTCGACTGCTGCGCTTGGCGGACTTATTGCGGGTGACATAGGAAATCTCATTTTTCCAAACGGAACAGCGACTAATTCGTATTGGGACGTGCAGACTGCCGGAACGGCTAGTAGCGCCGGGGGTGCAGGGCTGACCACCTCCCAGTTGCAGTCCGGCACTTTACCGGTAGGATTTGACCCCTTGGTCTGGGTGGATGTCGCGGGCGAATTTCCAGAATTGCGATGGCAGATTGCTACTAATCTGCCTCCCGTGATTGATCCTCACTCAAGTGTCAGTGCTTCGATACCAGAGTTACCCAACGTGACGGGCAGCACCGCTCTGGATATTGCAAACGGATTCCTTGCATTTGCAGATGGAGATCTCAATGACCGTCCAATCGCATCAGTTGTCCACGAGAGCGTGACGGCTCTGGATGCCCAAGGGCATATGTTCCAGCTGGCGGACGACAAGGTCTTCAATTTTGAGAATGCTTTCCTGCTTGTGCCGGAGTCAGGAAACACGAACAACGGCAAGATCGATTGGGGTTACACGATCGCGGACAAGGCCCTTGATTTTCTTGGAGTTGCAGAATTTGTCACCATCACATCGACTGTGGAACTCAATGACGGACATGGCGGGAAAGCTGATCAAGACGTAACGGTCGTGATTGCCGGCGCAAACGATGATCCGATTGCGAAGCCTGACTACGCGACAGTAGAGAAGGGCCGCTCAGTGACAGGCAACGTGCTCGTAAACGATACCGACCCCGATATCCACGACGCCCTACTTCTGCATGTCACAAAGGTAAACGGGCTTGATTTCAATGTGGGACAGCCAATTCATGGGACTTTTGGCACCCTAACACTCAATGTGGATGGAGGCTACGCCTATACGGCGAACAGCAATCTGGGAGCCGCAGCGAGCGGAGCACCCATGGATACGTTCTCTTACACTTTGAGTGACGGACACGGGGGAAGCTCAACCACGAGCTTGAACGTGGGCATTACTGTTAGTGATCGACCAGCGTCAGTCAATAACACTATAAAACTCACAGATGGATTAGTCGCAGTGGAAATGATCAAGCTTGCGACAGACGCTTATCCCTTCGGTGATACTGGGTACCATACCTTTGATCCATTGGGGACTCCCTTGAGCGCGACTAATCCAACAGCAGTCAACGATATACAAGCGGACAACTGGCAGTTCATCTCAGCGTCTGCACTCCACCTAAACCCATCGACGGTTCATGGACCGAACTCGATTCAATATTCGTTCAACAACGGCTTCTACCAAGCGATCAGAGCAAGCGATACGTTAGGTAATGATCCCTCGGAAGCAGATGCAATCGTTCTTACTGGGATTGTCAACGGCCAAAAAACGCTGGCCATCGCGTTCGCCGGGACCGATCAGAAGAGTGACTGGATGGATTTTGCAAACTTTTCAGATCACTACGCGAAATTTGGGCCACTCGTTGCGGCTGTAAAGCAGTACATCGATAGTGGGGCAATCGATCAAGTTCTCGTATCTGGCCATAGCCTCGGCGCAGCGATGGCTCAAGACTTCATGAAAGACCCAATATTCAAAAATGATCCACATTTTCACGCGCTTGCATGGACCATTGGCTCTCCCGGATCAGACAACATTTCGCAGGACGCACCTGACGCACGGATTACAAATTTCTATCACACACTTGATCCGATATATGAACTTACTCATCCGCTGTCCTTGTTTGCTGAACTCGTGCGGAGCTCGGGCAGCTTTGTTCAACAGCAATTCTTTAAAGATCAACTGCAGGATTTCTTTGTGAACTCACCATACGGCTTTAGCTCTTCCGAAGCGCGCATTGTGGCGAACAATCTCTTAAGCAAGATGTTAGTGAAGGCGCACGAAGGAACGGATGTCGAAATACCGTTTGGCGAGCCCGCAACACACATCATCAACAATTTTGGCACGAATATCGACTTCGATGCCCACGACCAAGTCGCTTATCTTCATGATGTCGAGACGTACCTAACCGGACTAAGCCAGGCCGACGCCAGCCACTTCTTGCTTCATATCTGATGAACTATCGTCTCACCATCGACGGGCATTACGATGATATCCGGAACGAATTCTTGGTCCCTGATATGTAGTAAGCTGCACTCTTTGTCTGAGTTAGACTTGCATGAATGATTGCCGACAAATGATCCAATCACCTTGACCCTTTCTCCGATATAGAACTCGCCAAACGGCGCTGACGCCTTCTTCGCTCCCGGATGCACGAATGCGAGTTGGCCATTGTCCTCGATTGCAATTACGGGCACCGCATATGACTCGTCTGGCGTTGGTCCGTCGGGCATGTGTATCACACCTTCAATGACCATGTCAGAAATCCGTCCTTGCACTTCTATAGGATTTGATGCCTGCAAATCATCATACTCAATCGAAAACGCTCCAAGGCCACGATAGAGCCTTGCGCGCGCAAGTTGTCCAATGGTCATAGCGACAGGTCCGACTTGTCTCGCAGCAGAAGTCGTTGTCGCTGCAGTTGCGTTGCTCGGCTCCTTGGATATGATTCCGAGTGAGAAATATGCCACGAAGGCACCGACAAGCAGTAAGGCAAGACCGATTTGAGCCCACCGTTTGTTCATATGCAACATAGTAGCACGTCAAAAGGGATCGGACCGATCGCATCCATCAAACGTCGCTAATCCCTTCTCGACTTCGCGTTGGACCACTCGTCGTAGGTGCTACGCGGTTTCAGCCGCAAATACAACTTAGGCGCGTTCGCGCGAACGTATACCGGCCCGGCAGCTCCTGTCCATCAGGTGCATTCCCGCTGCCGCCAAGGAGACCGGGCTAGCGCTTTCCAATACGGCTATTTGCGACATTTGGATCGAACAGGAGTTAGGCTCGTGGCCTTGGCGATCGATGATTGGGATGGCATTCATGCCTAACCTCCGCCTAGGGCGTCGAGATCAATCCACTTGCTGTAGCAACTATCCAACGATTGCCCCAGCGCACGATGGAGTCGATTCGTCCGATGCCGGGGACCACATCGCCCCGTGCTGCCATTCGAATCGCATCCGGCCCTTCGAGCACGGCCGTTCCGCCGCGAACCTCGAGGACTGCCCAACCCACAATAGTCGTCGGCCTTGTCTCGGGGACTGACAGGAGCGGCCCCCGCAGACCCGAGCGAGCCGGTCACAGACATGTCGGCCTCGACAGCCGAAGAACCTAGGTTCGAAGCTTCCGCCGATTGCGCCGCACTCGCTGCTTTGGCCGGAGACTTCGGAGCAACACTCGCGCTGACTGTGGAGTGCTGACTTAAACCGGGCGGTGTTCGCGAGCCCGATGCTGATGCTATCTTTCGGGCACTTTCGGCCTTAGCACCTGGCTTTGTGTCCGGTATGCGGCGCGAAGCCGTTTCTACCTGAGCAATTGGCTTGAGGGCCGAGATAGCTGCAGGACCGTACCAAGCCCCAGCCCAACCCAATCCAAAGCCCCCAGCCAAGGCGGCCACGACGAGCCAAGTAGTGCGTTTTGGATGGCGGCTTGGCTCCAATAGCGCCAGGATCTCATCCCGATTGGAGGTCGAGAAATCTGATTGGTCGAGAGTGACGGGCCACGCGACCTCGCCACTGCCTTGATCCGCGACCGGCGCGATCCTTTCCAAGGTATTGGCATGATGCAGTTGCATGCTCGGGTCCCTTGTGGTCCCCAATGATCATGCCGGGAACTAAACCGACTCTTAACGGCCGATGCGTGTGGGGCTTTTCGTTTGCGCTTATCCATCGCTATCCAGCAGTCCGTCTTGCGACGGCGTCTTTGCTGGCTTGGCACGTACTGAAGGAGAAGTCGCGGAGCGTTGCACATTTGCAACCCACACTGCCGCCCAAGGTAGTAAGCTGGTCGACCGGAATGACGAAAACATACTTCGTTTTTACTTCGATAAAATCAGGGGGCGAAAGGTGTTTGATGTCTATCGCAATGGAAAGCGTGACTTGCTCGTTCTAAGCACAGGCTCCGCGATACCCGGGGCCTACTCTGCAGTAAAATGGCGCAAGAGCAGAAAAAGAGTTCTCAAAGTAAGCGACGAGATTAGGTCAACGGTTCAGCGAGAAGGGTATTACGTTCGTACCTTGCGGGTCACGAGAAAGGGGATGATTTAGTTGGGCAAGCCGGACGGCCCGAGCCTCCCACAAATCTCGTCAGCATTCTACGCCGTACTCCTAAGTCACGCGCTTAGTTTCGGTGCTCCAGTTGTCCGCTCATCTCTCAACAGCAGCACAAGCAGCAGGCATCGCTGAAGGTCGCCGATGGGCCGATTCTGTTGAAAAAGACGGCTGTTGCGACGCAGAGATATCAGTGATTCAGTCTGTCTAATTGGCAGGACTGAAGATCATGATGGGGCATCGGCAAGTCGAACAGACCGCGTTGTTCTATGAGTTCTCGCTCGAAAGACATATCCCGACTGATCACTTGCTGCGGTTGATTGACAGGTTTGTCGATCTTGAACAGGTCCGGCGGGACCTGGCGCCTTTCTACAGCAGCATCGGTCGGCCTTCGATCGATCCCGAGTTGATGATCCGGATGCTCCTGATCGGTTACTGCTTCGGCATCCGATCGGAGCGGCGCCTGTGCGATGAGGTTCACCTCAATTTGGCCTACCGGTGGTTTTGCCGGCTCGGTCTGGACGGGACGGTGCCGGATCATTCGACATTCTCCAAGAACAGGCACGGCCGCTTCCGGCAGAGCGACCTCTTCCGTCGCGTGTTCGAGAGCGTGCTGCGCCGCTGCATCGAGGAACGACTGGTCGGCGGTGAGGGATTTGCAGTCGATGCGAGCCTAATCAAGGCCGATGCCAATCGGCAGAAGGGGATCGAAGGCGATAAGGGACTTCCGCCGGAGGCTGCCAGCCGAGCAATCGATGAGTATCTGGCCGGCCTTGATGATGCCGCTTTCGGAGCCGCGACCGAGGTTACCCCGAAGTTCGTATCGCCTTCCGATCCGGCGGCGCGCTGGACGGGGGCGCACGGCGGCCAAGCGTTTTTCGCCTATTCGACGAACTATCTGGTCGACATCGAGAACGCGATCATCGTCGATGTTGAGGCAACGACGGCAATCCGGCAGGCGGAGGTATTGGCCGCCAAGCGCATGATTGAGCGCTCGCTGGAGCGGTTTGATCTCTATCCGAGCCGGCTGCTCGGTGACAGCGGCTATGGCTCGGCCGAGATGCTCGCCTGGCTGGTCTATGAGCACGGCATCGAGCCGCACGTTACAGTCTTCGACAAGTCGGCCCGCACAGACGGGATCTTCTCGCGCGACGACTTCACCTATGACCATGCTGGGGACATCTATCGTTGCCCTGGTGGCAACATTCTTACCACGACCGGAACGTTGGTGAATGATGGTGCTACCATGCTTTACCTCGCCAGCAAGCGCGATTGTGATCGATGCGCATTGAAGCCCCGATGCTGCCCCAAGCAGGCTTCACGGAGAGTGCCCCGCTCGATCTACGAGGGCGCTCGCGACATGGCGCGCCAGATCGCGAGATCGTGGGAGGGAGGCACCTCGCGCCGGCTCCGCAAGAAAATCGAGATGTTGTTCGCGCACCTCAAGCGCATTCTCAAGCTCGACCGTTTGCGTTTACGAGGTCCAAACGGCGCGCGCGACGAGTTCATCCTCGCAGCCACCGCCCAAAACCTTCGAAAGATGGCCAAGCTGATCCCGATGCCCACCCCGACGCTCGCATAGGGTCAGTAAGAGCAGTTCCGGCCACGTCGCGACGGAGCTATTACAACGAAATACTGCCGGCCTTTTTCAACGGAATCGGCCAACAGCAGACTCTGCGTCGCAGTAAACTCCTTAGTCAATCACTTCGTCAGCGAGCGCCAGAAGGGACGGCGGGATCACAATAGCCAGTGATCTTGCAGCTCGCTGATTTATCACGAGAATGAATTTACTGGCTTGTTGGATGGGTAGGTCACCAGGTTTTGCGCCCTTCAGGATTTTCGCAGTGTAGACCCCGGCGTTGCGGTATCCCTCCAAAGGATCTTGCGCGTACGACATCAGCAGGCCGGCCCGACCCCATTCGGGATAAGGTCCGTAAGTTGGCTTTCTCGAGGACGTGACGAAGGTGATCACCCTCGACAGATTGCTAAACATTAACGGTTCGCCGGAAATATAAAACGCGCTTACGTTATCCCGAAGGCCAGCGGCAAAGGCGCTTTCCAGGTCGTCTGCTGACGTAATGTTGTAGTGCAGGAGCTCGAAACCGAACCGACCCGCTATTTTCTGCAGAGCTTCTTTCTCCTTTATCAGGAGCGGGTTCGTACCAGATCCAACAATGCCGATTTTGCTGGCATCGGGGACGAGCTCTTTGAAGAACTCAAGCCGTTTTTGAGCCATTGTTTCTTCGCCGCCGACGGCGTTCATAACATTGCCGGTGAGCATACCGCCCGGGTGAACATAGCTTTGAACCCATCCTAGCGCGATCGGATCCGCCGCAACGCCGGTGAAAACTACGGGTGTCTCTGGGTATTGTTGATGAAATGCACTGATCCCCATTGCACCTATTGCGGCAACTCTCGGCTTGAGCAAACCCAATTCGCGCACAACAGGCTCGACGCGGCTGAAGTCGCCTTCAAGGAATCTCATCACGAGTGAATAGTTTGAACCGTCTACGAAACCTTCGGCCGCTAGTCCCGCACGAAAAGCAGCTTGTCTCAACCTTGCGAGTTCAGTGCCTTCCTTCATGGGCAACAGAAGGCCGATGGTAGGCAAGTTGCCTTTGGTCTGCCCGGCGGCGGCCGGCACCAGGCCGATGGTAGCGATTGTCACGACGCCGACGAAGTCTCTGCGTCGCATTGTTCCCTCCCTTCGTGAATTCCCTGAGAAGCTTCACTTGAGCCTTGCTCGCAGCAACAGTTTAAAGAGGCGAAAAGGTTAATCTGCTCGCGTTCGAAAAAGTTGGCAATCGCCTAGAGGGTATATCGACGCTGACGCACGTCGGTTTCGGGTCGCCAGCAGTAATGCTCTGGCCGATCAGAAGATTTCCGCTCGACCCTCAGGTGCCGTCATTCTTTTCCTTTTATCGTACACGGCCTAGCACCAAGCCGCGACGCTCTCGCTCTTCCAGGTGTCGACCGCTACTTGACCAATTTGCGGCCGACGCCCGGTCATTCCCGAGCCATCATTTGCCAAATTTCGATACCGTTCTCGACGCAACTTCCACACTAGCATACCGACCGCTCACAACTTCATAACTGTTTGGCAATCGCTTTGACGTAAATTCTTGAACACGGATGTTCTATCGATGGTCGGCGTGGCCATGGTTGTCATGGCGAGGCTAGCCCGAGTTGGCCTGTCCTTTGTACTCGCGTATAGCTGTATTTTTTTATCATCGCTGTTTTGATTGCTTTCGGCATAGCAAACGCCGACCCAAATAGAGATTTGCGACGATGTCGTCGGTGCTCAAGTTTCGGCAGCCCCACAACGCGAAGACTAAGACAAACCCCCTCTCGTGCCAGAGACTGCCCGAGCTTCTAGCGAACGTCGCCGCTCTGTTGTCGCAAGTTCAAGCTCTCGACATTCAAACAACAGATGACATCCGTCGGGCTATCTTCATTCTTGAACTCGCGAACGGCTGCATCCGATTGATCGTGGGACAGTCCAAACTGAAGGAAACCACCAGGACGACTTTGCTCACTCAATCGGCGAGGATCGATTGGATTATTGCAGAAACGCGCAGGGAGACGGCGCCTTTATTGGAGAAACTGATTTGAACTTGGGGATTGCGGATGATGGGAAACAATCGAAAGGCACACCGTGTTCGGTTTGAACACAAGCATGCGGTGAGCATCATGGGTGTCGACGGGACGTGGCGACGAAGTTGCATTCTTGTCGATGCCTCAGCAAGCGGTGCCAAGCTTGAGGTGAAGGGCTCAACAGACCCCCTAAAAGCACAAGAATTCTTCCTGGTTCTGTCCTCCACTGGCCTAGCATTTCGGCGCTGCGAGTTGATTTGGGTGGACGGATCTCACGTCGGAGTTCAGTTCGTCACCGCAAAGACAAGGGGTAAGTCGAACGTAGAGAAACGTCTCGTCGGTTTACAATGAGTGCGGTCGCGCGCCCACCATGAAGACACCAAAGCCAAAGCAATGGGCCGAGCAGGAGCTTCGAAAATTGGTCATTCAACTTGGCTGCTCGCGAGTTAGCTGGCAAGCATGAGCCGAAGTAGCCTCATACACCGTGGCTGAGACTGCGCATTCAGGATTGGCCAATTGCGCGGGATGTGGGGCTGGAGTGCCCGGAAGTCTTTTCCGACGACTGCCGGGTTTATAAACCAAACCCGCGGCCGATCTCCCGGATAAGCCTGATCGCGGCGTCAGTATTGCGGCCCCTGAAGAGCGCTGCGTCGAGCTGAGAAAAGATGCCCATTCCAAATAGCGCGATAGCAATGCCTCGAAACATGGTTGTGGCCCGGATTGAACGATGCTGAGAAAGTTCAAAACGGCCCCAGCCGCAGGATGGGGTAAGCAGCCGGGGCCGGCATTCCCATTCCACGTGCCGCGATCGGCGGTAGGCGGCACGCAACGAGATTTGGCACACAGACGCTAACAAACCGTTCATGAGACCGCCTCCCCGTTTCATTCGGCTCGATGCGAGGCGCAGCGAGATCATTCGCCGTCTGCGGCTTCGCTGAGCGTAGTACGATTTTTCCCAAGCCTTTGTGGCCTCTAACTCGTGCCATGGTCTTGGCCATGCTCTCGGCGCCCACGCTGGTCGACGCGCTGCTGCTAGGCAGCCGTCACGCGATTAGGGGCAGAAGGGGACCACCGGGGCTGGGAGATCACGGCGCGCGAGAGTGCCGCCGTACCAGGCCTGCAGCTTTGCCAGATAGGATCGAACTTTCGAAACGAAACCAACCCGAAAGACCAAGCGAAAGGAGCGCACTCTGAGCAATGGTGCAGGACGTTTGCGTGGCCCCCTGTTAATGCCACCGTCATTTATGGGTTGTATGTTCCTACCCTGGATTGCATATTTTTCCCGTTGTCGACCGCCTATTGCTTTCAACAATCATGGTTTGGGCAGTAATGAGTAATCGAGGTCGGGTTTGCAATTATTCGACTATTCTGGGCGAACGGGTCGAGGGACTGGTCGCACTATTTCGAGAACTGCAGACTCTCCGGCGTCGCCTACGAGCCGCTCAGGCGAGAAGGATTGCCACGACTAGCCGTATCCCCAAGGCCAGCCGTAGAAGGAGAGTTCTTCGGCGGAGCTAGGTCTCGCAAGCTCGTAGAGCCGTTGATACGACGATCGGGCTTGCCACCTCGCCATTGTTGGGGAGCTCGCATCGGATCGCTTTTACCGACACCTACATATTCAGCCTTTGCCTCCGCAGCACCGAAGCATTGGAGCAACAGTCTCACAGCACTTTGGACCAGCGCACGATTCTTAATTTGCGTCGGGCGCGCGATTCAGCCTGCTCTCTACACGAACCAGACAGCGTAGGGGGACGGCGAGAATGATCGTACGGGCGGGGGCCCTTGTTGCCTTGTTGCTGATCCCGCTGGGGTCCGAAGCCTTCGCTTCGCGTCACCACAGGCCCACAGGCCGCATCTCTTGCAGCGAGGTCAGATACTACGTCGCGAAATATTCGGCACCAGTGGCCGAGATGTACGCCCGTAACCACGGCGCTACCGACGCACAGATCGAACGGGCGCGACGTTGCTTAGCCCCAAACGAGACTGCAGAAACGGAGCGATCACGCGCTTACACCGATTGAACGGATAGATCGCCACCGGGCGTTCAGCTGGGCAAAGCCTATTAAGGCTGTTCGAGCACGTTATCATTTCCCTTCGCTCCCGCGATGGTCTGACGCTCTGGGACCGCGTGCGGGCGATCGCGCGGCTCGCGCTCGCGAGCTGCCGGGCGCTCGGACGGGCTGCGACCGATCTTCGCTTGAAGTTCTAAGAGGTCGGTAAACTCGTCGGCCTGGCGGCGCAACTCGTCGGCCATCATCGGCGGCTGGCTGGCGATGGTGGAGACCACGGTGACCCGCACGCCGCGGCGCTGGACGGCCTCGACCAGGCAGCGGAAGTCGCCGTCACCCGAGAACAGCACCATCTGATCGATATGCTCGGCGAGCTCCATGGCGTCGACGGCAAGCTCGATGTCCATGTTGCCCTTGACCTTGCGGCGGCCGGAGGCGTCGACGAATTCCTTGGTCGCCTTGGTGACGACGGTGTAGCCGTTGTAGTCCAGCCAGTCGATCAGCGGGCGAATCGAGGAGTATTCCTGATCCTCGGTGATGGCGGTGTAGTAGAACGCCCGAAGCAGCGTTCCGCGGCTCTGAAACTCTCCGATCAAGCGCTTGAAGTCGACATCAAAGCCAAGCGCCTTGCACGTTGCGTGGAGGTTGGCGCCGTCGATAAACAGCGCGATTTTGTCGACTGGTGACATTGGCGTTTGACCGCCCCCGCCACTCATTAGCTTAGGCCGCGCGCGATCCATCCAAGAAAGACTCCGAAGTTAAGAGACAGCTCAAGATTGTCGTCCATTAGAAGTTGATCAGCGCTAACGACAATCAGGGCGGAGAGATAGGCCGCAAGTTGAGACCAGAATTCACAGTCGCGGTTGAACATTAGCGCGCCACCCAAGATCAGAAGCAATCGCTGCCTTCGGTTACAACGAGGCGCGCATTATCATCCAACCCGTCATCAATGGGTCTCCTGACCTGTGCCGCGCTCTCAAACAACACTTGAGAGCCCCACTCATGGAGCACGAGGGCGGGGCCGCTCCCCATGCCCCCAAGGCGGGGAGCCACGCTGCTGGGACTCAGCGCACGACCTTCGGCCTCACTCACAGACTCAGGGCGATCCGATCGTCGTCCCCTCGTCGCTCTTTACGACGTTGCGCAAGACAAGTTCGGAAAGCTCCACAACCAGCCGCTTGAGACACGAAATCTCTAATCTGTCATCTCCGGTGTTTCAGGGCCACTGCTGTGGCTGTCTTTCATCACGGATGTGAGACCATTGGACGGAAGTCACCTTCCGAACAGCAGGGGATAACTTCACCGCTCGACGTTAGCGTCGGGAGTCCGGCGACAAATACCTTGGTCCCGCAGACCGCGCTACGACAGATACAGTACGTAACGAACGAACAATCTCGTTTCTCGCCTGAGTGCAGCGAGGCGGAGCGTTTCGTGCAAAAGGCATCATAGACAATCACGACCCCGCGGTCGTCACCGTCAGGTGAAGCCTCTGCCCGTCCTCCAGCAAAAGAGATAGCAGCTGACAGTCGCTCGCGGGCTTGCTGATGCCAATCGCGACCTTGCGCCGCCCAGAATAAGAATAGTATCGCAGAAGGGCTTCCTTGACGTCCTCTGCAACGATTTCTCGCGGATCTGAAAGCACGTTGGTGATCATGCTTCTTAATCCTCGTAGTTCGTGAGCGGAAAGCGGATCGTGGGCATGGTAGGCGGGCCTCGACTTCGATGCCAATACCAATTCCGGGGAGAGCTTGGAATGCACGTGACGGCGGCGTGACACTAGCGAAGCGCGGGGACGTTTTTTTGCGTTTTAGAACGACGACGCGACGAAAAAAAGCGAGATCGCGCCGATCCGCGCTGCAGACGCCACCATTTGGTCAGTTGTCGAACGGAGTCTCAACTGGAACAGCAAAGCCCGCTTTTACGCGATCCAATACGACCATCGTTTTGAAGCCCTTGATGTCGGGATTCACATAAAAGAAACGCCGAGTGAACTCTTCGTATTCTTCCATGCTAGTCGCGGTAACGTATAAGACGAAGTCCGCGTCTCCCGTGACGTAGAATCCGTTAACGACCTCGGCTGATGATTTGATGGCCTTCTTGAATCTATCAATGATATCTGAACGCTCCCGCTCCATAGTCACTAGAACAAGCATTTGAATAGGCCGTCCCACCGCCCTGGGCGAAACGATCGAGACATCTCCCTCGATGATCCCTTCCGAGCGCAGCCTCTTTAGGCGCCGTTGACATGCTGTCGCAGAAAGCCCGGCAAGCTCGGCGATCACCTCGGAAGTCAGACGGTTATTTCTTTGCACGATCTCAAGGATGCGGGCGTCGATTCGGTCATATGGCATCTCGGTAACAGCTCCGGTGAATTTCACCGCAAAATCGCTGAACGCCGCCGGAAAGCGTCCACTTAGTATCCCAAAATGGATAGGGTGATTTCAACAATGGCGAATCCCGTAAAAGACCGGATCCGAGCTGAACTTCTTGAGATCACCGAAGTGCTGCTTGATGACCGTCTCTCTGAAGACGATCGAGCGGCGCTCCAGGGCGCCCCAGCACGCGCTCCGCAACATTCTGGACCCCGACACCTGGGAGCCGGCGTCCGAAATATTCTACAGGATTGGCGCTAAGGCGAAGACTGCGGGCTCTTTTCAGCACTGATGCCTCGGCGCCGATCGCGCTGCCGTCATGGCGACGTTGATCATGATGGCAAAGCTCAACAACGTGGATCCGCAAGCCCGGCTCGCGGACGTCTTGGCCCGTATCGCCAACCCTCCACAAGGTCGGCTCAATGAACTGCTGCCTTGTGCCTTGGGACCGAAAGGAGACCCCTAGGCTAAATTTGCTGCAGGGCGGCAAACACTCCCCGCCACAGCATTTCCCCTGATGTCGATACGCTGTTGCTGCCCGCACAAAAGAAAAAGTGATCCGTCAGGCGGGCATGCAAAGATGGATCGTCGACCAAAGATCGGGACGCGCTTCAGCAAGGATACGATGCGCCCTGCGCGAACTGACGCGGCGGCTACTGATTGCACGTGTGCAGCCCGGTCTAAGGCCCGTTTGCGATATCGGCGGCGCGTCAGCACCATTGGGAGCCGCTCACGGAACATTGGATTTCAATTGAGGAAGCTTGGCGGAATTAGTCGCCGCACTTGGCAGGCTGATCATCGTACACTCCGACCGCGATGATTTCGAGGGCATCGACCACCGCAGCGCGTCTCCACCGTGCCGGATGCGCCAGGAGACCAGTGCAAGATCAACTCGTGGAATTCCGAGCATCAGCATGCAGTCGCCGACCTGCAAAGACTTCTGTTTCTCGTCAGGTGCAGTCCCTGCGACGAAACCAACGCGCCTATCGTGAACTAAGAGTTCCTGCTCATCCTCCTTAGCCGAGTAGATTGCCGCCGAGACAAACTCGCCGTCATCCTCGCGGTGAAATCGTTTGCGTAGCTTGAGCATGAACTTGACGTAGTTGTATCCGATCATGCGCATGCGCAAACGAACGCGATCCTCAGATGGCGTGATCTCAAAGGTGCTGCGTTCGTACCGAGAAAACGCGCCCTCGGCCTCTTTCTCCTCGAAGCCCTCGATGGGCTGGAGTGTTGCCTTGGCCGCCGATATTGAGGATCGGGTGGACTTCAAAGACGTGCGGAGGGTTTGTCGGCGTTGATCCCTCGTACGGAGCGCCCGCGCCGGATTGTTGAATATGGCTGTTGTCCCCGCCGTGCTCCGGCCAGATACGCCAGACTCCCGAGAGGGCGACGCTTTGACCTGTCGCCTCAACTGCATGTATCGCATCGACCGCCGCGGGAACACTCTTGGCGTTTTGAATTTCAGCAACGGTAGCTAGGCCAATCTCAGATGCGCGGCCAGCGACGTGCATGTCGCCGTCTTTGCTGCCTGGATTTGGCTTCTTGTGCGCGGCGTCGACGAAATATTGTGCGGAGATGGTCAGGCGGTTCTTGTACATCTCGATAAAGCTGCGGTTTAGCTCGAGAATGTCATCCGCACGTGATGCACTTGCAGTGAAAACGGCGAAAGATAAGCACAGTAGTAGCCCTGAATATCTTTTCACCTTGACCTCCAATGCGACGAAACGGTGCATACAATCAGAATCTCAGAGAACCGGCCGCTTGAGCGCGTTCTGAGCCTCGCCGAACAAAAAGCGGACTGCGCTTGTGATATCCAGTCGATGATTAGGAGGAGCTCGTACGGAAGCCGGAGCCTTAGGATGAAAGGATTCTGGCAGGTCAGGACCTCGGCGTTGGTGACGTACAGTTCGGCAAGTCGGTCAATTTTGTACCGATCAAGTCTTTGCATCATAAGGAGCGAAAAAATTGCTGGGTAACGCCTCAACCTTTGGAACAGGCGGGTCCCTCATAATCTTGATCACCTGAGATGCCCGCCGGATGATCGAGGTGATGAAGATATCCGGCACGAAGCCCACGGCGAACGAGAGAAGACAAAGATTTGCGCCGTGCTCAGGCAGAATGTGACGGATCGTGCCGGCGATGAAGCAGGCGGCGAGCAAGCGTGTTGCATAGTAGTAAAACGAGATCGGGTAGATGTCGTTGTTATTGATCCGGTCAAGGAGGCGCCAGTTCGTGTAATGTAGGCGCCAATAAATCCAAAGCAGCCCGCGACAAAAGTGCCGCGCTGGTAGTTCACAATAGAAGCCGGATCCGTGTCCGAGAGAATGTGGAATCCGCCAAGTATCACGCTTGGTTTCTGAAAATACGCCGGTTCGAAATAGGCGGCCGTCGTCATGAGCCAGCAGAAGATCGTGATGACCGCAAACGTCAGCATTGGCAGAGTGTAGTACTTATCGAGCGTCGCCGGGTTAATTCACCTCAGCGTGTTGTACGCAATCTTGAAATGGGACGTGTTCGAGACGAGCCAATCCTGGAGAGTGTCGAGTCTCGCCATCCTTCGTTGTAATGAAATCGTCTGCACGTAACAGATGAGCAACGGCAGCGCCGTCAGCATCATGGCCATAACGATCGAGTTGGCCGGCAGCCGATATGAATTCTCTTTGGTCAGGGCGACGTACGTCGCGAGCCCTGCCCCAACAACGACAACGAGTAAGGCGACGCCCCATAGCCTCACCCTGCAAAACTCGTACTCGAAACGCGGACGAAAATCTTTAGCCGAAGACATGCTGAGATCGTCGGCCTAGTCTCTGGCCGACGAGCGCCACTCTACTCTGGGTGCAAGGAATTGAAAGGAAAAAAACCTACAACTAAATGGACGGCGGCAAGCCCAACACGAGGCTGTAATGCCAATAATTTTCCTGAACTGCTTGGAGGCGCAAGCATCGTCGCTCCCTCGCAGAGCTGAGAGAGTGTGCGGCCGCACGATGTGGGCGCTTTGGTTCGTTAACCAGAGGGCAGCGATACCTTTTCGGCTTGCTTGCATAACCGACATATTCCGCTGGTTGGCTTACCATCGAGGTATGAATCATTCACAAGTCTGAAATCAGGACACTTTCTCCAGCTCGTATAGATGAACGATGCAGGGGGCGTCCGGCAGAGCGCGGCCGTCACCTCCGACAATCCACTCCACGTCGGCGCGGTTGTTAACTATCCAGAGTACCTTGCCCAAGCGCTCGTCGGACTGATGACGACGAAGGCGCGCCCAGTCTCCAACAGCGGGCGAATTCGGTGGGCTCGCCGTTCTATTGACCTTCTCGCGCGTGGAATACCCGCACCACCCAATGTAAGGCCATCACCTAATCCTAATACTCAGGGTAACGTACGTCCGCCGCGACAACTCTGCTTGGATCTCCAAGCATCGTCTGGCACAACGCAGCGCGGAAAGCCAAATAGCAGACAGACATGGCGCAGAATATTTACGACAATCCCGATTTCTTCGCGGGCTACAGCAAGTTGCCCCGGCAGGTGCATGGGCTGGACGGTGCTCCTGAATGGCCCGCGATACGGGCCATGCTGCCCGCTCTGGACGGAAAACGCGTCGTCGATCTCGGATGTGGCTTCGGCTGGGCCTCGCGCTGGATGCGCGATCAGGGCGCGGCCTCGGTCCTTGGTCTCGATCTGTCGCAGAACATGATTGAGCGTGCCAAGGAGGACACAGCGGACGCCGCCATCAAGTATTGCATCGCCGATCTTGAGACGCTGGACCTACCCGAGTCGGCCTTCGACCTCGCCTACAGCGCGCTGGCCTTTCACTATGTTCAGGATTTCGACCGCCTCGTGAATGTGATCCGCGAGGCACTGGTTCCTGGCGGGCATTTAATCTTTACGATTGAACATCCGATCTTCATGGCGGCCGCACATCCGCACTGGATTAGCGACGAGGAGGGCCGCAAAACCTGGCCGGTCAATCGATATTCCGTCGAGGGTGCACGTCGGACGGACTGGTTTGCCCCGGGCGTCCTGAAATACCACAGGACGGTGGGCACTACCCTGAACACGCTGATCGGCGCTGGCTTTCAAATTCGGCGCGTCGAGGAGTTTGCCCCGACACACGAGCAGATCCAGCAGATGCCACAATTGGCCGAAGAACTAGAACGCCCGATGATGCTGATCGTATCCGCGTCCACACCGATCGCCGGCGAAGCTTGAAACCGTCGTGACTGGGTCGTACCGGGTCGCCGCCCCGGTACATGTGTCAGCCCCGCGCCAAGCGCTGTCTTGCTGGTCCGTCCGGGGCCATTCGAGTGAAGCGGATGAAAGCTGTGATGCTGACGGCAACGGCCCCGACGACCGCGAAAACCGTCTGCCACGTGGGTGAAGACATCGCCATCTGGGCAATTCCGTGCGTAGCGCTGTAACCGGCGACGGTGGCGGGTGCGACGTAGAAGATGATGATTAGGAGCCGGAGCCAAGTCCATGTCACGAGGGCGAGCGCGAGCTGGCCGATGCCGAAGGTTGCGGCGCCAGCCACGAGGGCCACAGCGATGCCGCCCAGAGCGCCGGCCCCCGTGTGGAAGGCCCAAAGACCAATCGTGACGCCGGCGAAGACGGGCAGCGCGAAGACTGCAAGCGTGAAGAGCAGCCAGGCGAAGAAGCCTATGACGAGGAAAACAAGCAGTGGTCCCAAGGTAATCATGGTGGTGGGCTCCGTGAGATAAAGGTCTGACGGTCGCGCCTTCCACCACCACCACGGCGCGAACGCAGTATAGCAGCAAACGGCGGCGACGGAATCGTCACAAATCCAGTTGCGTGCGACAGCCAAAGTGAGCATATTGAGCGTCAGGAGCCGATCGCCTGGGCTGCAAGCGACCCAAAAGGCGGCATCTCGATTTCCCAATCGAACACCCCAACGGCAACCATTCTGCCGGCGCGCGGTGGTCATGAAGCTCTTGTGACTGCCATTAAGACGCCGGACTGAAATGGATTTGCCATGTCTACGATCCAAAAGGAATGCGCAGACTTTCTGCGTACGACGTTCAACAACCTGACCGGAAGCAAGCTTGGGTCAGGTCACGCTCACGAGATCGTTGCTGCGTATTTTGGCTATTGCACCGCAGCGGCTTTAAGGGCCGAGCCCACATACCAGCTTCTGCTTTGAACGAAGCCGCGATCCTAATACCTGATCTGCGCTTGATGGATCAGCGCTACAGCAGCTCAATGGTCTTCCCACAGGCCTACCCAACGTTGACGAACTGGCGTCGCAGCTGTCCAGCTTTCTCAGTGCGAACGGCTACCTTACAGGCGAGGTGTGGTACACCCGAGATCTCGAGGAGTATATCGACGTGTCCTTCGTTCAAGAGGATCCCATGATGATCGAGGACGCTCTCTCGGGTGAGATGGCTATGACGAACGCTTTTTTTGACGAGCTTTATATCGATAAAGTAAGTCTCGACCTCGGAAACGATGTGCTCGTGGCAAATGTCTCAGGCGCTCTCAATGGAGAGAACGATCCGGATAAGCCTTTCAGCGGGGATTCCATCGTTTTCACGACGATGATGACGTTTGAGCGTGTGGCCGGTCGAATCGGCTATAGGCGACCGGAGCTGGAGACATCGGGCGCCATTGATGACTCGCATTATTATGACGACGATGCCTGAGCTTGCTCGATATTTGTGCCGCGATTGAGCTCTCAGCTCGCTTGTCGTTTTGCAAGACGATGGCGGCGTCTATGCGCCGCCGTACCTCCAGACCGGGATTCCGAGCTTCTTGGCCTTATCGGCGAGGTTGTCCTGGATGCCGGTGCCGGGGAAGTGCATCACGCCGATGGGGAGCATCTCCAGCATCGCGTCGTTGCGTTTGAACGGAGCGGCCTTGGCGTGCTTCGTCCAGTCGGGTTTGAACGCGATCTGCGGCACCTTGCGATGATCGGCCCATTTGGTGGCGATCAGCTCGGCGCCCTTGGGCGATCCGCCGTGCAGCAGCACCATATCCGGGTGTTTCGCATGCACCTGATCAAGCTTGGCCCAGATTAGCCGGTGGTCGTTGAAGTCGAGCCCGCCTGTGAGCGCCACCTTCGGTCCTGCAGGCAGGAACACCTGGTTATCGGCGCGCTTCTTCGCGGCCAGGAAATCGCGGCTGTCGATCATGGCGGACGTCAGATTGCGGTGGTTGACCTTCGACCCGTTGCGCGGACGCCAGGTCGAGTGGGTGTGGCGTTCAAACTCGTCGGCGGCATGGTCGCGCATCAGCTCGAAGGCGCCTCGTCGCTCGATCAGCGTCTGCCCTTCCGCCGTCAGTCGCTCCAGCTCGACGGATTTGATCTCGCTGCCGTCCTGCTCCCGTTGCGAGCGCTGCTGCGCCAGCTCGTTGTCGTCGAGCTCGCGTTCGATCCTGTCGATGGCGCGATGGAAGACGTTCACCGTCGACCAGAGCAGGTCTTCGAGGTCGGGCTCAAGACGGGTATCTGACAACGCCACCACCAGGGCATCGAAGATGTCGGCGACGCTGCCGATGAGGACTTGCGCTTCGGGAAGCGGCCGGGGATCGGGCTCGTCGTGGAAGGGCCGGTAGCCGTAGAGCTGGAGTTCCTGGAGAACCTGACCGGTCGGGGATGAGTTCTGCTGCGGCTCGAAATCGTCGTCATGGCTGGTGGTCATTGCGGCTTTCCCTCGTCGGATCGATCGCGCCCATCGCGGCCTTCATGGCGACGAAAGCGGCAGGCGGAACGGACTTGCACCCGCAGCGCGAGCTGTGGGCCGGAGCCTTGGCGGAGGACCGAAGGGGGCCGACTATTTTGCCTCGCGATGTAAAGGCGGCTCCGCCGCCGGCGGAAAATAGTCGGCCCACGAGGTTGCCGGTCCGGGCCGCTTGCCGCCCGATCGCCCTCTTCAGAAGGCCGTGGGAGCGGTCCTCTCCGGCGCCGAGGGAAGCACGATCACCTACCTCGCGGTAACGAAGCGGCCGCGTCACCCCTCCCCATCCCGGCTATGCCGCCAGCTCCATAAAGCGCGCGACGTCCTGCGCCGCGATCTGCACGCGGCTCGCGGCCCGAAGGGCCTCAAATCCGAGCAGGCGAAGGTCCTCGTTGAAGTCGCCAAGCCGTGGCGAGATCACGATCGCCTCGATCCCGGCCTCCCGCGCCCGGTCGATCAAGGTCGCCATGGCGCCGTCACCGGCAGGATCGTCGTCGCGCGCGATGTAGAGCCGGCGGAGCGTGTCCGGGAAGAGGATCGCGGAGAGATGCGCCGCCGAGAGGGCTGCGACCATCGGCATGGTCGGCAGGACGCTGCGGAGCGAGAGCATCGTCTCGATGCCCTCGCCGGCCACCATGACTTCACCAGCTAAGCCAAACCGAACGGCGTGACCAAGCAGGTCGCCCATCGCCCGTTTCGGCGCGTCGATCCGTGCCTTGCCGAGCGTCGTCTCGCTGAAGCCGTCAGGGTCAAGCCAGGTGCGATGCGCGCCGGTCAAGTGACCGGAGAGATCGCTGACGGCGGCGATCATCGCCGGCCAGGTCTCGGTCGGGCTGTGGTCATCGGCCCGGTAGTAGCAACGCGGGTGAAAACGCAGACTTCCGGTTTCGTGCAAAGCCGTAATGCCGCGATTGCGGAGATACGCTTCTACGAGTGTGCCTGCGATCGACTGTGACATACCGAAGAGTCGCCGCGCCGCCTCGGGCGATCCGAGGGGCGCGGGCGATTTTCTGGACCGGTGATTCGGCTCAGGCTCCAGTTCTGGACGCGGCAAACTTAGAAAGCGTCGTGCTTCAGTGACGACATCGCGGAAGTCTACGAGACCGCAGCTCTCGCGGATCACGTCGAGGAGATCGCCATGCTCGGCCGAGGCGGCATCGGTCCATTTGCCCGCGGGTCCCTTCGCCGATTCCTTGAGCCGGACGAACATCGACCGACCAGGCGTATTACGGACGTCGCCCACCATCCAGTAGCGGCCCTGCCGCCGCCCGTTGGACAGATAATGGCGGCACACCGCCTCGGCGTCACGTGCGAGACGGCGGGCCAGTTCGGATGCGTCTTCCCGGGCCATCAGGCGGCCTCCCGCTCGCCGACGCGCGCGACCGGATAGTGGTCGAGCACCTTGGCCAACACCCCCGCGCCGGCCGCGTCTGTCGGCACGAACATGCGCAGCTTCCACGAGATGATCTCGCTGAAGAGGCCGTAGGCGCGCAGCCGGTCACGCATCGTGTCGGTGAAGCCGGACAGCTCGATGCGATGAGCGCCCATCACGCGGACACGACGCAGCTGCAGATCCTCGGCGAGGTCGAGGACAGTGCGTCCCTCCAACAACGCCGAGAACGCTTCCTGTGGCGTCAGGCTGCATGTTTCGGTCGCGCAAGCATTCGCGGCCCAGACTGGCGAGACCCTGCGACCGATAATGCGCTCGCCATCGTCGGTCTGAAGCCGATAGACCCGGGTCGATTCGTTCGGAAGACGCTTCCAGATCGGCAGCAGCAGACCCGCGACGATATGGAGCGTGTTCTCAGCGAAATCGGGGACGTCGACGACTTCGTCGTTCCATGCTGCGGCGAATGTCTCGCGATCCGCCGGCTGCCAGTGGCTCTCGTCCATCATCTTCATTGAAGCATGATGGTGCTCCATGGGGCGGATCAGCCGCACGCGGCGTTCGATCTCGCCGTCATCGAGCATGAGGCTTGGCGCCGGAATCTGCACCGCGGCGCGGCCCGAGCGCTCGTTGACTAGCAGCACTGCGTGAGCATCGGCGAGATAATCGAGCGCTCGATCCAGCGGCATGGGGTGATTGCGCCGGCGTTCGGTGATCGTGAGCAGCCGGGTTTCCGCGCCGGTGGCCGGATGAGTGTAGATCGTGCGCCGATCGGTGACGACGAAGCTCTCAGCCTGCAGCGTCTCCAGGCCGATGTCGTAGACGCCGCTGGCGATGGCGCCCTCGACCTTGGCATTCAGCAACTGCTCGAAGGCCGTGAACAGCAGACCTTGCAGATCGATGGTGAGCGCGAGCAGCCGATTCAGGAAGGTAGTGATGGGCGGCAGCTCGTCCTTGATGCCATTCACATCCATGAGCTTCAGGCCAGTGGCGTCCTCGAAGCTCTGGAGCGAGCAGCCTTCGACCTTGCCGCGCACAAGCAGCAGATAGAGCTGGCGCAGCGCATCGCGGGCATAATGGCTCTCAAGATTGTCCTCGGGCCGGAACAGGCCCTGACCGCCGGTCTGGCGCTGGCCGCGCGTGATGGCACCCAGCGTGTCGAGCCGGCGGGCAATGGTCGAGAGGAAGCGCTTCTCGGCCTTCACGTCGGTCGCAATGGGGCGGAACAGCGGGGGCTGCGCCTGATTGGTGCGGTTCGTCCGACCGAGTCCCTGGATCGCGGCGTCGGCCTTCCAGCCCGGCTCGAGCAAATAATGAACGCGAAGTCGGCGATTCCGCGCCGAGAGCTCGGCGTGGTAGCTGCGGCCCGTGCCGCCGGCCTCCGAGAAGACAAGCACGCGCTTCATGTCGTCCATGAAGGCGGCGGTCTCGGCGAGATTGGCAGAGGCGGCACGGTTCTCGACGGTGAGGCGGTCACCCCTGCGCACCACCCGGCGCGAACGTCCGGTTACCTCCGCCACAATATCCGTGCCAAAACGCTGCACGATCTGGTCGAGTGCGCCGGGAACAGCCGGAAGCGACGCGAGCCGCTCGATCAGCTCATTGCGGCGGGCGACGGCTTCCCGATTCTCGACGGGCTGGCCGTCGCGGAAGACGGGCCGGGACGAGAGATTGCCGTCAGTATCGGTGAAGGGCTCATAGAGCTGCACCGGGAAGGAATGGGCGAGGTAATCCAGCACGTATTCGCGCGGGGTGATGTCCACGCGCACGTCGTTCCATTCCTCAGATGGGATCTCGGCGAGCCGCCGCTCCATCAGCGCCTCGCCGGTCGACACGATCTGGATAACGGCGGCGTGCTCCTCGGCCAAGTCCCGCTCGATGGAGCGGACCAGGGTCGGCGTCTTCATGCTGGTGAGCAGATGACCGAAGAAGCGCTGCTTGGCCGATTCGAAGGCCGAGCGCGCGGCCGACTTCGCCTGACGATTGAGCGTGCCGGTCTCGCCGGTGATGTTGGCGGCTTGCATCGCCGCGTCGAGGTGATTGTGGATGACGCTGAAGGCGCCGGCGTAAGCATCGTAGATGCTCCGCTGCTCGTCGGTGAGTTGGTGCTCGACGAGCTCGTATTCGACCCCGTCGTAGGAAAGCGAGCGGGCGGTGTAGAGGCCGAGCGCGCGAAGGTCGCGCGAGAGCACCTCCATCGCCGCGACGCCGCCCTCCTCGATCGCCTCGACGAATTCAGCCCGCGTGGCGAACGGAAAATCCTCGCCGTCCCAGAGCCCGAGGCGCTGGGCATACGCGAGATTGTGGACCGTGGTGGCGCCGGTCGCCGAGACATAGACGACGCGAGCGTTCGGGAGCGCATGCTGCAGGCGCAAGCCCGCACGCCCCTGCTGCGAGGGCGCGACATCGCCCCGCTCGCCCTTGCCGCCGCCGGCATTCTGCATGGCATGGCTCTCGTCAAAGATGATGACGCCGTCGAAGTCGGAGCCCAACCATTGGACAATCTGCCGGACGCGCGAAAGCTTATCTCCGCGCTCGTCGGACCGCAGCGTAGCGTAGGTTAAAAATAGGATGCCTTCGGCCAACCGGATGTCGCGCCCTTGAGGGAAGCGCGAGAGCGGGGTGACCAACAGACGCTCCATGCCGAGCGCCGACCAGTCGCGCTGCGCGTCCTCGAGCAGCTTGTCGGACTTCGAGATCCAGACTTCCTTGCGCCGGCCCTGCAGCCAGTTGTCGAGAATGATGCCGGCAGACTGGCGACCCTTGCCGGCGCCGGTCCCGTCGCCGAGCATGAAGCCGCGGCGGAAGCGGACGGCGTTCGGTGCGTCGTCGCGGGCGGCCGTGACGAGGTCAAAGGTCTTGTCAACCGTCCAGGAGCCGGCGAGATAGTTGCCATGGGCCTCGCCGGCATAGATCAGCGTCTCGAGTTGGGCGTCGGACAGGACGCCGTCATTGACAAGGTTGGCCGGCAGGCACGGCCGATAGCTTGGCTTCGGCGGCGCGACCGAGGCCATTGCGGCCGACTGCACCAGCTTGGTCGGATGCGTCTGCGCGCCGGGGATGCGGATCGATTGGAGGCGGAATTCCTCGTAGATGGCGTCGCTGAGATGCGCGCCCTCGGGCGGCGTCCAATCGATCATCTCATAGGCGAGGTCGACGGCTTCGGGATCGGCGACCGGCGCCTTGGCCGAATGTGCGGCAGCCCGCACGAAATAGCCGCGCACGGTGCGCGGCACCTGCGAGGCTGATACAGGAAGCGCGCCAGTCGAGACGACTGGCAAGCGGGCTGGAATGTGCTCCCCGATCCAGCGGAGCAGCGTTGCGACGTCGGGCGCCATTCCCGGTGACTCCGGGAACGCGTTGGGGTCATCGGCCGGAACCTTGTCGATGACGGTCAGGCGCGTCTCGATCGTGGTGCCGTGCTTGGCAAAGACCGCGCCGGCAATCGCGGCGGTGAACACCACGCGGCCGCATTCCTGCAATCGGGCGAAGGCGTCGCGCCAGGCCGGGGCTTCGGGCGAGAAGTTTGCGCCTGATATCGTGACCAGCCGCCCGCCATCGGCAAGACGCGCCAGGGCCGAGGCGACGTGACGAAACGCCGTGTCGGCCTTGTAGCCGGAGACGTTCGCCATCGCCGAGAACGGCGGATTCATCAGCACGACGCTCGGGACGACGACGGGATCAAGGTGATCGTCGATTTGGGCGGCGTCGAAGCGCGTGACGGAATTGGCCGGAAAGAGGGAAGAGAGCAGCATGGCCCGGGTCTCGGCCAGCTCGTTCAGCACGAGCCCGCTGCCGGCAACCTCGGCGAGGATGGCGAGCAACCCCGTGCCTGCGGAAGGCTCCAGTACGCGATCCGCCGGCGTAATGGTGGCTGCGGTCAGCGCAGCCAAACCGAGCGGGATCGGCGTCGAGAACTGCTGGAAAGTCTCGCTCTCGGCAGAGCGGCGCGTGTGGGTCGGCAGAAGCGCCGCAATCCTGTCCAAGGCGGAAAGTCGTGAAGCCGGAGAAGCGGCTTTGCGGAACAGCGCCTTTCCGTATTTGCGCAGGAACAGGATGATGGCGACCTCACAGGCGTCATAGGCCATCTTCCAATCCCAGGCGCCTGTCGCATCGGACGCGCCGAAGGCCTCTTCCATCGCGGTGCGCAGGATTGCGGGATCGATGCGTCGGCCATGCTCGATATGCGGGAGAAGCTGCTCAGCCGCAGCGATGATGGCGCGGGCACCCTCGGGAGCGCGTGCAAGCGAGATCGGGGCGGCCTCATCGGCCGCAATCGAGAAAAGGTCGTTCATGAAGGGGAGCCTTGAGGAGAGCGGGAACGGGCTGAGCCGGCCGGCGCTCTCTCTCGGACCGCACCGGCTCAAACCCGTCCCGACCCGCCTCTCACTCTCTGCCCGATGGCCTTGAAACGCTGTGGGCGGGAGATTATTTCACCTGCGTCAGGGTCGCTGCGCGCTCGCGCAGCAAGAACCGCTTGTGGCGCACGCCCCAAGAGCTGAACGGCCTGGTCAACAGGCTGCCGCTGACCTGCCCCCGCGCTTTTGCGCAGGGCGCGGGTCTCGGCATGCGGTTCACGAGCTCCGACAAGACCATCGAACCGCTTCGCAGAATGAAGGAGGATTTGATGGCTCAGATTCTGAAGTTTCCCACCAAGAAGATCGAACCTGTCACCGTTCGTAGCGGAAGTAAGCACCGTGTCAGCGTCGAAGTGCTCGATGGTGTTCGGCCGCGACGCACGCGGTGGAGAGTTCAGTTCGAGATCCAGGAAGCAGCAGGGTTCGCTGCTTTGAAAGGCTTTACCGATCGCGCCGTGGCCAATGGCTATCGACATCGCTTCGAAGTCAGCAGCACGGGGGCAGTACGGCGGTTCGTGGCAGAAACCTCCGCTCTCGTCGCCGCCGGCAGGATCGCGATCTGGATCGACGGGCTGAAGGTGCAGCCGCAGGTGGCTCGCAGCGCGTAAGAATTGGCTGGGGCGAAGGTCATCGCCCCAGCCAGCGCTTCTACTCGGCAGCGACCATGTGAGACTCGTCCGCTTGGTCGGTTGGAGCTTCCTCGTCGTCCCCGGCGAGGAATTCCGGCAGCGCCTCGCCACCGCCCTCGGGCTCAGCGGCGTCGGTGGTCGCCGCCTGGTCGACGTCGGCCATCCGCAGGGGCTCGGGCAGCCAGCCGGTCTCGGCCAGGAGGCGTTCGGCCTCCTTGGCCATATCGCCCTTCTTCAGATGGTCGATGAGCTGGGCGGCGCGATCCCCGGCACCTTTCCGCACCGCCTCCAGGATACGGCGCTTCGGCACGCGGCCGAGATAGTTCTCGACGGTCGGGCGCCAACCGGACGCCACCATGTCGAGGTCGACGGCGAGGGCGATGCGATCGGCATCCGCGATCCGCTGCTCGACCATGTGCGGGGTGACGCCGCCGCCGTAGCGGTCGCCTTTCTCGTAGAGCGCGTTGACGCCGAATGAGGCGCAGTGCGCAAAGAGCGCCGCCTGCTCGTCGCCGGTGAGACCCGTGAGCCAGTCCCAGAGATCGGCCTTGTCCTTCGGCAGGCGCTCCTCCCAGGTTTTGTGGCGCGCGTCGATCGCTTTGGCCGCCGGCATATCCTTCAAACCCTGCGCCTGCACCGGGAAGCTAGCGCTGCGCAAAGAGATCTCTATCGCCGTTCCATAGGAGGAATAGCGCGAGAAGCCGTCGAGGCAGAACTTGTGCAGCACCGCCTGGAAGGCGACCGACGGCATGGTCGCCAGTTTGTCGCGCAGCGCCAAAGTCCGCTCCGCCGTGAGCTCGGTCAGCAGGCGGTCCGGCAGCGGCTTGACCGCATCATCGTCCTCGGGCTCAGCAACCTGCCCGCCGATGGTGATGACGGCGCGCTGGATAGCCGGCTCTGACGGCTCGGCACCGTCTAGCGTCGGGGCGGCGAGTTCGCCATCGCTGCTCGGCTCTGGCTCAGCTATGGGCACTTCGTCCTCAGGCCGGACGTAGCCGCGATCGACCGACAGCACACCTTCGGCATCGATGCTAACGAACACGCCCGCGCGGGTGATGTCGGCCGGCTGAAAGATGACGGGCCGATCGTCGAAGGCGGCGAGGAGCGTCTCGATCTCGCCAAGCCGTTGGTCAACCTCGTCGGGCAGTTCGTCCACGCTGTCATTCTCGGCTTCGAGCTTGGCATATTCGGCCTTGAGGGCGTCGATGGTCCCCTGCTCTTCGGCCGAGAGATCAGCAGACACGCCGTCCAGTTCGCGCAAGCCACGAGCATGGCCGTAGGGAAACTCAACGGCGAGCTCGATCCACTTCCAGCCTTGGGCGGCGATCTTCTCGGCCTCCGCCTTCAGCTTCTCAGCGACCAGATGGTCGAGGAGAGCAATGTCCTCAAGCCAGCCGCCGTCGTCGGACTGGAACAGATCGCGCAACACCACGCCACCGGCCGCCTCGTAGGCGTCGAGGCCGACAAACACGGCGCGCCGGTCGGAGGCGCGCGCTGTCTTCTCCGTTAGCATGCGGCGGATCTGATAGGGCTCCTTCTGCCAAGAACCGGAGATGGCCTGCCAGACCTGCTCCTGGCGGCTGTGATCCGCTGTGACGGTGAAGGCCATGAGCTGCTCGAGCGACATGCCGTCCTCGGCATAGACGTCGAGCAGCGCGGGCGAGACCGAGGCGAGCCGCAGGCGCTGCTTCACCACGTTGACCGAAACGAAGAACGCGGCGGCGATCTCCTCCTCCGACTGCCCCTTCTCGCGCAAAGCCATGAATGCCCGGAGCTGGTCGAGTGGGTGCAGCGGCGCGCGCTGGATATTCTCGGCCAGCGAGTCGTCCTCGGCGAGGATGGTGGTCGCGGGATCGCGCACAACGCAAGGCACCGGCGCGGTCTTGGCCAGGCGCTTCTGCTTCACCAGCAACTCCAGCGCACGGTAGCGGCGTCCGCCTGCCGGAATCTCGAACATGCCGGTCCCGGTGCCTTCGGCGTCGAGGACCGGCCGGACGTTGAGGCTTTGGAGCAAGGTACGCCGGGCGATGTCCTCGGCCAGTTCCTCGATGGAGACGCCGGCCTTCACACGCCGGACGTTCGACTGGCTGAGCACGAGCTTATTGAAGGGAATGTCGCGCGAGGACGACAAAGTGATCTTCTGAACGGCAGGTGCCATGGGTGATACTCCGCGACGAGCGGCCCAAAGACTCTCTCTGGGCCTCCAACCCGTCACGAAGCGCAGCGCCGCCCTCTTCCTCTCAAGGGCAGCGCCGCAAGTTGATGATCAGGAAAGAACGAGGCACGAAGCCGGAGACACACCGTTCCGCATGTCCGGCTTTCCGGATTTCAGGCTACGCGGTCGAGCAGCTTCTTCGCGCGCCCCTCGAGATCGAGCCGTGCGTCCTGATGGGTCTTGCCCCGCGCAACCGCCGTGATGCCTTGCACGAAGTCGAATACGCTCTCGGGCTTGCGCCCTTCCTCGAACAGCACCCTTTCGATGATCTTCGCTGTCTCGGCCTTCGAGAAGCCGCGCTTGCGTAGGAAATCGCTGCGATCGTCATCGGTGCGAGCGACGATCGTTTCTCGCGCCGCCCTGATGCCGTTGACGAAAGGCATCGGTGATGAATTGGCAAAGCTGGCGAGTGCCGGCGCCGCCTCGTGGGCAAAGCGTGAGGCGGCGTATTTAGAGTGACGAATGGTGATCTCCTCGAAATCCTCGACGCCCCAGAGATTGCGGTTCTGGCAGACGGCGCGGAGATAGAAGCTCGCCATGCCGAGCGTCTTCGCTCCCACCTCGGAATTCCAGCAGTAGAAACCGCGGAAGTAGAGGTCCGGCGAGCCGTCACGTAGCCGGCCGGCCTCGATCGGGTTGAGGTCGTCGACCAGGAACAGGAAGACGTCGCGGTCGGAGGCGTAGAGCGTCGTCGTGTCCTGGGTGACGTTGACATGCGGGTTATAGACGCCGGTTGTCCAGTTGAGGACACCCGGCACCTTCCAGCGCGTGTCGCCCGTGCCGTTGCCGGCGATGCGCTGAACAGCCGCCACGAGTTCGTCGTCAAAGATGCGCCCGTATTCGGGGCCGGTCACGGCGCGAAGCTCGACGCGACCGTCTTCGATCTCGAGCGTCTTCACCTGCTCGGCGGAATGGGAGGTCAAGCCGTACTGCAAATTGATGCCGGCCAGCGGTGCCGGAAGCTGCCGGAGGTAGGCCGCGGGCGCTCCGACCAGGCCGGCGAGTTGGCCGAAACTCCAGTGGGTCGGTGCAATCGGCGTGTCAGAGCCAGGCAGCACCAGCGCCAGGCGCTCGGCATCGTCGCGGCTGGCCTCAACCCGGATTGCAGCGCTCTCGACGGTTCGGGTCCGACTTCGCTCGGTCCGTCCACGCACTGCGGCATAGAGGTCCGACAGGGATAGATAGCGCTCGTCCGCTGGCCGTGAGAACCATTCCGACGATACTCGGCCGACGCGCGTCCCGCGGGTCACGTCCACCTTGTAGCCACCCACGCGATCGCGGCCGGCGCTCAAAACTTCGACTTGGGTCATGGGGCATCTCCACGACAGGCGCCGGAGGCCTCTCCTCCGTTCTTCAACCCGTCACGGCGAAGCCCGTCCGCCCTCTCACTCTGATGGGGGCGTTGCGGGGTTCTCCCCGCAGAAGGGGTCGGCCGAGACCACAGGCTCGGGCGCAGGGGAAGGCTTTCCCCTCAAAGGGTCTTCCCCCGGGCGTTCAGAATGTCATCAGAGCAACAGGTCGCGTAACCCGATGGATCTGCTCGGAAAGTTTAGTGCACCGCAAACGAGGCGAACGGAACACTCGTCCCGGTTTGCGGGTACTTCCAATATTTCCATACGGCAGCTTGACTTGATGTCCCGCACATCGTCTGAACTACCTTTCAGAGATCACCACGTAAGCGATGAAACCAAACGACGCTCGATATCGGCAGCATCAAGAATACGAAGATTAGCTCGAACCGGTATGTTGTTTTTGAGGAACTGATCTCAAATGCAATCGACTCGTTCCTGATCCGCGAGCACGAGGACGCTTCTGCAACGGAAATGCTGGTCGGTGGTGGTTTGTCTCCGAGCAAGATCCTGAAACCCAGCCAACTTTGAGCGACCGGCTCGCGGCCATTTGTATCACTTGATAGTTTTCCTTGCGCACGCGGCCGCAGCCATCGAAACGTCGTGTACCTACGACCGCGAGGCGCAAGTATTTTTACTACGCACCGTCACGCCATCCCGCGACTGTCGACGCTCCAAGCCGACCGCGTTTGAGGCGAGCCACGGGGGTCGTCGAGATTATCGTTTTCTTCCCTCATTCTGGATGTCAACATCGCAGCCAACTCTACCGTGACGTCTCATGCGGTAGAGTGATGGAGAAGACGAATGGCGGACGCCAAATTCCTTACTCCCGAGGAAGTGTCTGCACGATACCGTGGCGAGGTCACCGTGGGCACGCTGCGGACTGGCGTGCGATGCGAATCGGACCCGCATATGTCAAGATCGGCAAAGCCGTCTTATATCCGGTGGACGAACTTGAGTCATGGGATAGAAGGAATCTTGTGGTTTGTCGCGCGTCGAAAGGACTGGACATGAGCTAGCGTTGGGGACGACTGCGACCAGGAAAAGCATCTACTACCGCCTCCAGATTTTTGATCGAGCTAGTTAGCGTGGATATTCTGGATGCTAAATAATTGTCTGATGTACAACTACCCCATTTGGTCCGCGAAGGCTCATGTTCCACTCCGCGCCTAGCCGCGGCCACAACGCTCTGCTCGCGCTGAAGCGCTCGGAAGCTCGAATCTGCTGTCTACAATCAGCAATAGTGCAACTGTTCTCTCTGTGTGTATGCAGTACATATGACGTGCCCGACGTTTCGTCAGGCTACGCGACTTTGGGTTTTGGCGAGTTTTCGCGCCACCTTCTCTGCATTTCCGCGAAGTATTTTTCGCGGTCGCTGAAATCCTCTCCTTGGGGCGAGCTCACGGTCCCGTTCGGACGCCTAATGGCCCAGTGCCAAGGAGTCGTATCTCTTTCGACCTCGCCGTGAATCGTTATGGGGGCCGCATAGAAGCCTGACCGAGGCACTCGAAATGCGATTATCACCTCCTCGGACAATTCGAGGGGGCCTCTGCCTGCGAAGTCCTGCAGCGACAGAAGTGAGAAGCCGTGATTCGCCTGGATCACGGTAGAATCGTCGACGGTCCAACGCGTGGTGGAATGACACGAGAGCGTTTCGGAAGAACCGTCCGCAAAACGGACGTTCGCCGCTGTCCCATCCGAGGAGAATTGCAGCTTCTTACATGATCGAGGTTGACGTATCCTTCACCCAAAAAGATCATCATGACAATAATTCTCCCGCTTGCCTCGACGATGCGTCATCCGACGTTTTTGGAAACGGAGGGACCCATTCTTCCAAAGCTGGCTCCCAAATGTGCTTGGTGTGAGTTTTGGATACGGGGTCCCACGTCATGATGAACTCGCGTCCCGGCACAAGCTTCCAGACGTGTCTGTACATTGGCTCTCCCTTCGTCATGTCGTGAAGCCACTGGGATGTGACCCCTCGGTCGTGGAACCACTCTCCCCGAATGTGTCCTTCGCGAAGTTGGCCATGAACAATTCGCTCAATCTCTTTAGCGGCAGCGATCACTCCGATCAGTTCGAGCTTTCCGCTACAGCCGACTTGAAGATCTGAAAGTCGCTTATTGGGATCGAGTGAGTGTCCAACCTTTATCGCATCGGCTTGCGCGTCCCGGATAAAATAAATCGCTCCACCTTTGTGGAATGCTGCCCAAAATTCAGCACTGGACACCAAACTCGTTCGAAGAAACTTGCCCATATCGGGTCCTTATTCGAATCGGGTAGTGAGTATAGGGCTTTGACTGAGTCAACGGCCACCGATCTTTGCGCCCTCCACACAATACCAGGCCGGAACATCTCCCTGTGGATCGCGAGGATTTGTGAAGTCGCAGGGGACGCGTGCCAAGTTGGGGAACTGGCCAGCCTCGGTGCGGGGCCGTTCTAGATGTTCGCTTCCGAGACCTTGGCGCAGTAGGCCGCGAACGAGGTCAGCGATGCCGCCGAGCGCGGTTCAGCAAAGTATTCGGCGATGCGATCTGGCGTCACTTGCGCAAACCCGTGCCGAAGATCGCAGTTGAACACAACAAGCGCGTCCGTAGGGTGAAGCCCTCACGGTACCAACTTTTGTATCACTTATTGAGGTTAATGAGTATAGTCGCTGCGTGGATTGTCGATTTCGTTCGCGGGAGCGGTGAAATGGCTTCAGACAAATCTGTACGAATTGGACGGGACGCAGTTGGCGCGGTTATTACGACCGGTGACGAAAACCGTGTGACTGCCCGGGTAAGTGCCATCTTGCAGAAAACAACTCTGCCGCCGGCAGATAATGTCGATCTGGCATACGAACTTGAACAGCTTCGTGTGCTGTTGGCTGAGGCCAACTCTGAACAGGCCAACAAAATAGCGCGTGCGTTGGACGACGCGGCGGAGGAGAGCAAGAAACCGACCCCCAACAAGGACGAGGTGGGAAGAGCCGTTGGTCGGGCGTTGGAATACGCAGAAAAGGGCGAGAAGTTCGTTAGCCTCGTCACCAAGATAGCCCCCCACATCAAGAATGCAGTCGCGTGGTTAGGAGCTAATTGGTATAAGTTGCTTCCTATTGTAGGGCTTGCCATCTAGCCGGACTGCTCATCGCTTTCTGAACCGGTCCGACATTCTGACAATGCGGCCGATAGTCGACTCCATTGCGCGTCTTGGCGAACGTGATCGGTCGAATACACGCATCACTGGCGACCGTGGAAATCGACGCACGTCTCTGAGGAGATTCTCACGCGCTGCCGCCAGATGAGTTGCGTGCCGCGCTCGAACCGTTCGCTTCCCCGAAGCGATTGATCGGTTTTTTTCAAAATGATGAAGTCGACCTATGAGCTAACTCACGAGTCTCCTATTGACGATTTGGAGCCGATACCAACGGCTGGGCAACGCAGGAGATAAAGTATCGGCGAGGCCATTGGATGATAAGGATCATCAAAAGTGGCAGCAAACACGGCCCGGCTCCAAATGACACCCACCACCCTTCGGAGCACGACTACAATTGTGAAAGTGCTCTCAGCCAATTCTGTTCTGCTATTGGAAGAAGCCCTCGTGCATTCAAGTCATTTAGTATTGCTAGCGACTCTGTCCATCGTGCATGCGAGTCGTTGCCGACTTTAGCTAACCGCCTAAGCGCTAAAGCGATCTCTATTTGACGCGCTGTCCGATCTCCAGCCTGAGAGGAAATTGCACGAAGGTTGTCGAGACTCTCTTGGTAGGCTGCCACGGCGGCCGCCGTATCGCCAATGACATCTTCCACGTCGCCTAGGCTTAGCAAGAGTTTCGCCAATTCGTGTTTGGACTTCGCGACCTCCTTTCCAGGCCTCCTCGACAGTTGGCGAGCCACTACAACCGCTTCCTGATACGCCTTGAGTGCACCAGCCTGGTTACCTAGTTTCGCGTACATGAGGCCCATGCCACTCAAGCTTGACATTTGAGCACGCAGGATTTCCCTGTCTCGCGGAATAAGCGAGCGGATTTCTCCTGGCAGTATGTCAGAAAAGTCGCGGGGCACGAGAATTGTGTAATTGCGTGCCACCTCTGCCGCTTCACTATATGCGGCAAGTGCACCGATATAGTCTCCCTCCCGCGCCAGGAGATCCGCAAGGAGCTCAAGACAAGTCAAAAAAAGACGTTCTCGCGTCTTCAGCTCCGATGAATAACTAAGCGTCATGAGCGGAGCAAGAAGTCTGTCTAACCTGTTGAGGTCTGCAAATGGATCGCGAAGAATATCTGTCGTTTTTCGCAGGTAAGCAATTTGGCGCTGTTTATCGCCTAGCTTTTTGTAGGTATTGGAGAACATCCAAAACATGTATGCTTGCGCTGAACGAATTTCTCGATTGCTGCCGCTTCGAGACACAACACGGCCAATTGCAATTTCGGCCTGATCAAGTATCGCGCGCACCGTGTCCGGCGGAACCCCCTCCATTTTTTGAAGGCTCCACGCCAGATCGATAATGACACCTTCTATGGCCCTGTTGGCGGCGGCCAAGTTTTGGTCAGCGCGTTTGGCTTCTTCCTGAGCCTTGTTGCGCTCAGCTTCGGCAGTTTTGCGCTGCTGTTCGGCAACCTGCCGCTCACTACTCGCCCAAAACCACATTCCGGTGGAAACGCACGCAAGCAAAACGATAGCTGCGATTGCAGAGAACCTTATTCTCTTTTGGTAGGTCCGCTGACGCTCAGATTTGGAAAGAAACTCGCGTTGCAACGCAGTCAGCCTATTACCAGCTCGCGACGCATATCGCTGAAGAAGTTCCAGATCCGGAGTCCGCCAGAGGCTCCCTATCGGGCGCCCAGCTAGATTCCACGCGTCAATTGTCGGCTGCAGCCGCGCTCTAAACCGCATATCATCGCGTTGATGTTCGATCCATATGCGCAGCGTATGCCAGGATTTGATGAGCGCTTCGTGCGGCAGTTCCAGCCACACCCGTTTATCGTCGCTCAGTCCTATTGCGAGCAATCTCCCATTGATGAATGGCTCAAGAGCCTTCTTGCTTTCTTCTATAGACACATTCTCGGGAGTGATTTCATCTAACCACGCTCGGCGTCGCGTATCCCGCGCAACTGCATCACTGAGTTGGACGCAGGCGAGAAAGGCCTGCTCAGCAACCTTCTTTGCGAGATCGGGCTGCTGATCTAAGATCTCGTCGGCATGCGTTGCCAGTGCGCCACCAACACCATTAAGCGCGGTTAAAGTGTCAGCAGGAGAGATGCCGTCGCGCAATCGCTCCCAAATGCGCTCCAGCGCGAATTCAACTAATGGCAGCGTGCTTGCCTCCCCCGCCGCTTGGTCAAGTATTCGCTCCACAGTTCCTGGGTCAATAGGATGGCCAGCCACCCGTGCCGGCTCAGCGACAGCGCGCCGGAGATCATCTCGATTCATGGCTGGCACTATTTCGTGACTTGCCGCCACCACCGCGCTCAGTTCTGGATGTTCCGCCAGGGCACCGTAGAAATCACTCCGGAGCGTAATTACGATGTATACAGCAAGTCCTTCCTCAGTGGCGGCACGCAACAACGTAGCCACAAACGCGTCACGGTTCGCCTTGGAGCGCACACGCGCTTCGGGATTTGAGCTGAGCGCCTCGGAGCGACCGTAAATTTCCTCGAACTGATCGACAAGCAAGAGCAACGGAGCATCATTGCTAAGTTGAGTGCGAGCGATCTTTGATAAACCATCATGCGATCCTTCGGTGATGCCCTGGCGAATCAGAGAAAAAAACGTCCGGCGCATTTCAGTTGGGTTTGGATTCCCCGTCGCCAGCCGCGCTAGTGCATCGGAGAGTCCCTCGAAAGGATCGTAACCTGGCCGTAATACGACAACCTGCGTCCCTCTGAGCGACGGCGTTTCGGCTTTTGCTAGTGCGGCCATCAGCCCGGCCCGGGCGACTGAACTTTTCCCACAGCCGGAAGGGCCCATGATCGCGAGAAGTCGAACGGGCGCCGCGGACGGGTTAGTCAGCCTCTCAAGACGCTCGAGAAGCGACGCGACAAGACGTTCTCGACCAAAGAAAAGTCGAGCCGAAGCCTCATCGAACGCATCAAGCCCGCGATATGGATTGATCCCCACGGACTGGGTGCTGCGCAATACGTCCGCAGCATACACAATCGTGACAACATTTCCGTTGCCGGTGATAAGCGCTGAGCCGACAGCGCTGCCCTCGACATGAATCTGACCCGGATCGGTTGAAACCGCCGTTTCTTTCATGTGTGCGCTAGCCCCGATAGCAGAGATGTGATGCTGATCATTGCGCCATTTAACCTGGCCAACATCGCATCTGATCTTCGGCTTTGCGTGTTCGACTTTAGCGCGCAGTTGGCTGTGGTACAAGCATGGTGCACTGGCGCACTCGTGGAATCTCGGACCTCGCTCGACGAGATCAAGGTGTCTGCTGTTGGCCCTAGACTGACTTGCGCTCGTGACCGTGGGTGATCAAATAACCGTCGGCGAGCGTCCGTGAAGCAACGTGATGATCGCAGATCTTCACAGCTTACATCCCCCTATCCACGACCCCTGCCGCTAAAGCGGATGTACAAAGCATCGTGCATTCAACATGATGGATAAAGTGATGACATCATGCACAAGTATCCCGCTCAATACCCGACGGGCATTGCTGGTCGCGCGTGATCCCGGATGATCAAGATGCAGAGAATTTCCAGTGACTTAGAGGAATCCCGAATGACCGCGGTGGGATGATAAATTACGAGATCTCTTCCAAACTGCTCTCTACGCTGATTTTGCGATTTTGTTTATTTAAAACAACACCTTATTCAGACCTTGCGAGCCGGTAAAACATTCGCGTGTCCAATGTGCTTTTCTGAGGGCACACTCAAGGATGTCCGCGCTGCAGAACAAACCTATGGTCCCTTCAGGAATTGCCTGGTTGGATGCCAGCTTTTGGCGCCGCGAGTGAAACGATGGAGCGTCCAGCACCATCTCCACAGTGACCCTGGTTGCCGACAATCTCGCGGTAGTCCTGCTCCCGACGTGCTCCTCGCTATAGTATGGCCCCGCGCCCAGTACGAAATCGTCGGTTGCTTTGGTCGCAGCTTGGATTAATTATTATGCCCAAATAACAGCAATATGCGTTGTGCGGGGGCAGATGCAGCGACGATATGGAAGGAAATCGAACGGAATTCGTCCATAATGGGGGAATCCGGCTCGCCCTTTTCTGCAGCCGAGCAAGGCTTAGGCTATATATTCCAGCCACGATTTGCGCTGCTTAAGATTTTGGAGCTTCCCGAGAGCAGTGCAGTCTTCCTCGAGAAGGAAGACGATGTCGAGTTCGTTACCGAAAATGGCATCAGATCACTCGCCTCACTCAAGCATAAGGCGGGAGGCGACAAGCTGACCAATCTGTCGACCGATTTCTGGAAATCGGTCCGGATATGGTTGTCATATTATCGCAAGACCGGACGCATCGCGTCCGATGGTCAGTTCCTGCTCTTTACGACGGCCGAACTCGGTGAGGACACATTCCTCTCCCTGTTCACCGAAAGCGCGGTCGGCGGCAATGATCGGGTCGAGCAAGCGCAGGCGATACTCGCCACCAGTACATCGGCGTTGATCGGCAAGATACGCGAAGAACTCGAACAGTTGAGTGAAGACGAGCTCACAGATTTCTATAACCGGATCACCATCATCGACGCGACGCCCCGAATCAACGATCTGCCAACGTTGATCAACGTCCACCTGCGCACCATCCGGCGGGAGTCCCGCATGGCCGTGTTCGAGCGCTTAGAAGGCTGGTGGATGGATCTCGCCATCAAGATGCTAACCGGCGAGCGCAGAGAACCCGTCCATGGGTACGAGGTCTCAGACAAATTGTCCGCGATCGCCGAGGAATATCGCACCGACAATCTGCCTATCACTTTCCGGGGACGCCTACCCGACGGCCAGATCGACGTCGCCAATGATCCACGGCTATTCGTCGAGCAATTGCGCCTCCTCGACCTATCGGCGATCCGCATCCGCAATGCTATTGTCGACTATTATCGCGCCTTCGAACAGCGCTCGAGCTGGGCGCGCGAGAGTCTGCTGATTTCCGATGAAATCGAGGAATACGAGGACCGGTTGGTCGACGAGTGGACGCGCTATCGCGAGATCGTCTTCGAACGGTTGAGCGACACCAGCGATGAAGAGGCCTGCCTTATAGCGGGAAAGGAACTCTACCGCTGGGCAGAAATGGAGACGATGACACTACGCATCCGTGAGCGGGTCACCGAGCCCTATGTGGTTCGGGGGGCCTTCCACATACTCGCCAACGCGAGCCCGCGGCCAAGAGTCTATTGGCATCCCCGCTTCTTCGAGCGCCTTCGACAATTGCTTGGGATCGCTGCATGAAGCGGTGGGACGAACGACCGGTCGAGATTCGCAATCTCTTCAACCCTGCCTTTTGCGGCCTTGTCCTGATGCGCGCGTTGTGCGGCTATGAAGAAGAGGACGAACGCGGCATGCCTTTCTCCCTCGTACTCCTGGTGCTGCCACTCTGTCTCCACAAGCACTCGCGTGAGATCCTGCATGCGGGCAATCGCAGCTATCTGCTGAAGCTTGTCGCGACGCACCCCGAATTGCTCGTTGGCTTCGCACATCGCGCCACCAATCTATTACCCTACACCTTTGAGGCTCTGGGCTTCTTGATGCAGATGGGCCTGTTCACTGTCGATGCGCAAGGGCGGCTGAAAGCGATGCCGGCTGGCATCCGCAAGTCGGTCACCGGCACTACCGAGACAGTATCTTGCCAGCGCGTCGCGCGTTTTGTCGGAAAGGAATTCGCCCGCGTCGGCGATCGGAGCACCCTCTACATGACGATGGGCGTTCGGCCATGAAGATCAAATCGATCCACATCTACAGTCATGACCGCCGTCGGCGCGACCTGTCCTTTCATGACGGCCTCAACGTTATCACCGGGCGCTCGTCGACCGGCAAGTCAGCGCTATCAGACATCATCGAATATTGCATGGGGCGGTCAACCTTCAATATTCCCGAAGGCATCATCCAAGAGCGCGTCTCCTGGTACGCGGTCCTCTATGCTTTTGAAGGCGAGGAAGTGCTTGTGGCCAAGCCAGCACCGGAACCAGGACGCGGCAGCTGTAGCCTCGCCATGGTGCGCCGTGGGGCTAAGGTCGCCATTCCAGAATTTGAAGATCTCACGGTCAATGACGATGATGATGGCGTGGTGAACCTTCTGTCACGGCGGCTTGGCATTCCGGAAAACACTACCGATGTGCCCGTGGATAATAGCCGGGAAAGCTATGACGCCAATATCAAGCACACCTATTTCTATCTATTCCAGAAGCAAACCATCGTCGCAAACAAGGACCAACTCTTTTACCGCCAGAACGAGCAGTTTCAGCCGCAGACGATCAAGGACACGTTGCCAATCTTGCTGGGTGTGTCGTCGCGAGATCGATTCAATCTGGAGTCTCGATTGCGCGCCGCCCAACGCGAACTGCGCCTGAACACCAAATTGATAGACGAGGCTAGATCCGCCATCGACACCTCGGAGGAGCGTGCGATCGGATTGCAGTCCGAAGCGCGGGCGGTCGGCATCCTCCAAGCCGGCCCTGCGGCGGACCTAAAGATCGTCGACCAGTTGCGGGAAGCTCTAACTTGGAAACCAACGCCGGTCCCCGAGGACGATGGTAGGCGTTTGACCGAAATCGAAAATGAACTGGTGACGCTGCGCGAGCAACGTCGCGAAATTCAGCGCCGTCTCGATGCGGCTGAGCAATATGCGAGGCGTGCCGATGGATTCCAGACTGAGGCGGTCGAGCAGCATGATCGACTGACCTCGATCAAGGCCCTACCGGTCAACAAGGCGACCGGCGAATGGCAATGGCCGTTCGCGGAGGCGAATCTGGCGTTGGAAAGCCCGATCGCAAAGTTGCTGCTTGCCGATCTGGAGGCGCTCGATCGCGAGATGAACGCCGTCCTCGGCGAGCGCCCGCAGCTCGATGCTTATCTGGACGAGCAGCGGCGTGAACTTCAGACGATCGGAGACCAAATCCGGGCCAAAGAGGTAGAACTGTCGAGCGCGATCGCGGCGAGCGAAATAATCGTACAATTGGGCAATCGTAACAATGCTGCTTCGCGCGTCGTCGGCCGAATCAGCCTGTTCTTAGAAGGCCTACTGCCTGACACCGAGCTTGCGCGGCTCGAGAAGGAGCAGCGCCGCTTGAGAGCGCGGGTGGCTGATCTCGAACAACGCATCGGCGCGGACGATTCAGGCGCCCGGCTTGCCTCGACGTTGAACAATATCTCGATGCATATGTCGGGCTATATCGCGGCACTTGGTGGCGAGTTCAGCCAATATCCGGCACGGCTTGACCTGCACAATTTGACGGTCGCGCTCGACCGCCCCGGTCGCCCGATCATAATGCAGCGAACCGGAGGCGGCGAGAACCATCTCGCCTACCATCTCGCAGCTCTGCTGGCGCTCCATCGCTTCGCTGCGAACCAGAACCAGCCTCTACCGCGCTTCCTGCTGATCGATCAACCCACCCAGGTCTATTTCCCGTCAGAAGCTTCCTATGAAGCAGCCGGTGGCTCGATCGAAAAGACCGAACAGGACGCCGATCTCGAAGCGGTGAGACGACTATTCGAACTGCTGGATAAATTCGCGCGTGAGGACGCTCCTGGTTTTCAGATCATCGTCACCGAGCATGCCAATCTGCGCAATCCTTGGTTTCAGGAGGCTTTAGTTGAGCGACCTTGGACGAAACCGCCCGCACTAGTACCGGAAGATTGGCCAGACCTCGCAGAAGTCGCGAACTGACTCTGTCTGTAGATCCGGAACCGCGCGTCGCGCGGTTGCGTTTTCTTGGCTGGAGGAGATGCGGACATGAGGCAAGCTCTGATCGGACCTCAAAAAGGCTGGCCGCGCTAGGCCAACCGAGTCGTGCTCTGGATCGGTATCCCGACCGGCATTCTGCTCGCGCTGGTGGCCTTGTTCGGCGCGGCTAAGGATTTCGGCGGCTATGTGCGCGGCGGCTGCGAAGCGGTCGGCGCATGTGCGGTCGCGAAGCCCACACCTCCGACGATTCCGAACTTCACGTCGGCGTGGGTGGATGGCGGCCATAACGCGATCGAATACTGCGAGCCTCAGGCGGAGCACTACCGCAAGCTCTACCCGCAATTCAGCATCACGTGGCGCCCCCTTGGCGAGGGCCGCGACAAGGTCGGACGGGGCCACGCGATCTATCAATATAATTGCGCTTTCGAGGCCGTCGCGATCGGGTAGGAGGAAGCCTCGCGGCTTCCCCCTCCCACACCACCGTACATACGGTTCCGTATACGGCGGTTCGTCAAGCACGAGTGAGGTGTCGGTGCAATCCGATGAGGGACGGCAGGCCGAGCTGCGCGAAGAAGGTGGCGCGATAGGCATCGTTCATGTGGTTGGCCCCGGCATTCCACCAAGGACCCCGGCCGTTGGAGGCCGACCGCCATGCCCGCTCAGGATCGAGCCCGCGTTGCATCAAGCGCTTGGCGCGCGTCCGCGGTCGCTTCCACTGACGCCAGAGGACACAGCGCAATTTGCGCCGCATCCAACCGTCAAGCTCCTCGAACACTCCTTTGGCCTCCGCCAGCCGGAAGTATTGCAGCCAGCCGCGCAGGATAGGGGTTAAGGTTTTGACGGTCGATGCCAGGGATCGTCCGCGCCCTTGGCGCAACGTCGTCCTCAGCTTGCTCCGCAACCGCTTCACACTCTTGGCCGCGACCCGCAGGCGCGGTTGTTTGTGGGCGGTCATGGTGTAACCGAGGAAGGTCCGCACCCAGGGACGGTCAACTGCACTCTTTTCTGCGTTGACCTTGAGCTGCAGCCGCTCGGTCAGGAATCGCGTGATCGACGCCATCACGCGCTCGCCGGCCCGCCGCGTCCGAACGTAGACGTTGCAGTCGTCGGCGTAGCGGCAGAAGGCGTGGCCTCGTCGCTCGAGTTCCTTGTCCAGATCGTCGAGCAGGATGTTCGACAGCAGCGGTGACAGAGGGCCGCCTTGCGGTGTGCCTTCGCTCCGTGCCGTCGTGATCCCACCCGTCATCAATCCAGCTTGCAGGTAGCGGCGGAGCAGCCGCAGCACCCGTCTGTCCGCAACCCGGCGCGCCACCCGTGCCATCAGCACGTCATGGTTCACCCGGTCGAAGAACTTCTCCAGATCGAGATCGACGACGAAGCGTCGGCCCTCAGCTACATGCGCTCGCGCGGCAAGCACCGCATCGTGCGCGCTGCGCCCCGGACGGAAGCCGTACGAGGCTTTGGAGAAGCCTGGATCGAACAGCGGCATCAGCACCTGATGCATCGCCTGCTGGATCAACCGATCCACCACCGTCGGGATGCCCAATTGGCGCATCCCTCCGCCGGGCTTGGGGATCTCCACCCCGCGCACCGGCTGCGGCCGGTAGCGGCCTTCCAGCAGTTCTTCTCTGATGCGCGGCCAATGCTCCTTCAGGTACGGCTGCAACTGCTCCACGGTCATCCGATCGATGCCCGCAGCGCCCTTGTTCGCCATCACCCGTTGGTAGGCCGCCATCATGTTCGCTCGGCTGACGATCTTCTCTATCAGCCGCACTTCCACTTCCGGAGGGCAAGGCAATTTTGCCGTGGTGTTTGATGCACCCGACCCCTGCTCTGGCGGCTTCCGGCCGCTGCCCTCGGGGCGGGTATGACGCGTCTCAGCGCCATCGTCTGCATCTGCTTCCACCATCGATAGACCGGCCTCCTCCGGTACTCGACGTTCGGCTCTTCGTCGGCTTGGTGCTGCCGGCTGTCGGGTCGGAGGAGGCGCGCTCGATTGCTCTTGCGCTGGCCTCCGTCCGCCGCACAAACTGGACGTGCAGTTTTCCCGCATCCAGCTTTCATGAACGGGCTCTCGCGGCCTGAAGCGAAGGGATCAGTGAGACCAGCCCTACCAGCTTGAACTCTGTGCGCAGCCGTCTCGTCGGATATTCCTTCCAGGCTGCGTTCCGCCACCGCTTGGTGCGGTGCGACCAGAGCCTTCGGACGATCCAACCATCCAGTTGATGGAAGCGCTTTCTGACATGGGAGCGACAGTAGTAGTTTCCCCATCCTCGGATGATCGGGTTGATCGTCTCGATCAATTCGCCCAGACGCAGAGGCATCCGCCTCATGGTCAAGGCCCTGATCTGATCCTTGAATCGGTCCACCGACTTCTGTGTGGGAATGGCATAGAGATTCTGCCGGTTCAGTTTGGATTTGATCCGGTCGCGGGTCAGCTTGTATCGAGCTTTCCCACGCTGGATTTTAAATCCCAGGAACTCGAAGCCATGTGCGATGTGAACGATCCGGGTTTTCTCCCGGTTGAGCGTCACACCAAGCGCTTCGAGAATCCTTCGTGCTCGCGCCAAGGCGTGTTCCGCCTCCGCTCGAGTCCGACAGGTCACAACCCAGTCATCCGCCCAGCGTGTGAGCCGGTACCCTTTTTGCCTCATCTCCTTGTCAAAGGGAGTCAGCAGGATATTGCTCAACAAAGGCGAGATGACGCCCCCTTGCGGGGTCCCCCGTGGAGTCTCGAACCGCTGACCCTTTGCCTCGTAGCCCGCCTTCAGCATCTGTTGAATGAGCTTCAACACGCCGCTGTCGGCGATTTGCTTTCCGAGGAGAGCCATGAGTTTCTCGTGATCCACGGACCCGAAGTAGTCTTTCAGGTCCGCATCCACGATCCACTCGTTTCCAGCCTCCACTTCGCGCCAGATCTTGGCCAGGGCATCGGCGGTCTTGCGACCCTTGCGATACCCAAAGCTGCTCGGATCAAAGACCTTCTCAAAGATCGGCTCCAGGCGATTGACCAGCGCCTGCTGGCAGACCCGGTCGTAGACCGAAGGTATGCCGAGAGGTCTTGTCTTGCCGGGAGCCCCTCTTTTCGGGATCTCCAGTCGTCGCACGGCTTGCGGCCGATAGGTCCTCTCTCGGAGCTCGCGATGGAGCCGCTCCAGATTCGCATCCAGCTCGGCCTCAAATTCTCCGATCGTCACCCCATCTGTGCCGCCTGCACCCTGATTGGCGCGAACGCGCTCCCACGCAAGCTTCAAGTTCTTGCGTGAGTAGACTTTGTCCACCAGAGAGTGGACCTTCTGCTTCTGACCTTCGAGCACCAGATGATCGGACAGTCTCCTGGAAGCGTGACGTTCGGGTTTTTCACAAAGGGAACTTTCCATCTTCACGCTCCTTTCTCATCCATCTCGATGCATCCTCGCTCGATCCGTTCACGAACGTCCTTCCCCGAACCACTCTCGGTTCGCCGTTTCCGGTCACGCGAGTTGTTCGTCTCGCGCTTCAGGTACTACTCCGTTCTCCGACTCCTGCATGAGCCTCGCTTTCCCACTTCGCTTGCGCTTATAGGGTTGCTTACCCGGCTTGATGGGCCGGGACCTATGCAGGTCTCCTGGGGTCACGCATGAATCTTCCGTATCGTGCCGTCAGCAAACACCTTGGTTCGATGGGTGAATGAGTAACGCCTTCGCCCCCATAGTGCGGGCTCGACCTTGCCCCATCTTTGGCCGACCTGTTCATCGTCGGGGTAGCCCCCATTGATTGCAGCCCGATACTTCTCCTCAAACCCTTCGGATTCCGGATCGCTCCGGACACCCTGTCCTCCACCGGCTTCCACCGCTGGCCGGCGAGGCATTACCCCCACCTTTGGATACGGCGCTCCTCATTCGAGCGCCGGAGGGACTTGAACCCTCCTGACTCATGCGCTGCCCAGCGCACACTACGGCCTCTGCTGACTTCTGCCGCCCCATCCCGGCGCCTTGCGACGCCGGTAGCACACCCGTTGCCGGGGGCAGGTCGACAGATCTCCCAGGGTCAGTCGCGTGACCTTCGTGCCATGTACCTGTCGCATCTACGGCCGCATCCTCCGGGTGATATCGGGCTTCGGGAATCTTTGCTCCCTCGCCCGGATGCGGACGCCTCATATGCGCTTCCTGTTCGTCAGGCCGGCACTTTGCTTACAGCTTCCTTCAGACCTCGCCTCGCGACGACGCCCTTGCTGTTCGGCTAACGGTTCCCATCACCAGGGTCCGTAGAGGACTTTCACCTCCAAGTCATCGACCGGACACCACTCCGGTCAAATCGCGCCAGTCACGGCGCTCCGCGCCATGCCTGGCGCACAAATAGAAACGGGCCGCTCACGCGGCCCGCTCCTCGTGGACCTGCAGTCCATGCAGAAGATCTGCCGCGCGTTGCGCGTGCGATGAGGCCGTGAGATCGCATTGACGGATAGGGCCGCGTTTATTCGCGCGGTCCGGTCTTAGCGCCTCAAACCGCTGCCGCAGGCTGCGCCTCGCGCTCGGCTTGCGCAGCGATCTTCGCAAGCGGATGATGGAAATAATGCTCGCCCATCGCGCGGCGGATAGCCGGCGACGATGCTTTATCGACGTAGGGCTTTATGGCGGCCCCGTCCTTCCATGCGACAGCATAATCCTGCGATGGCGGATACGCTTTCAGATATTTCACGGCATCGGGATCGATCGGCCCGTTCGTCCACAGCTCGAAAGTAAACGGCTTCCCCGCGAGCCGCGACTCATGCCTGAGAATTTTATGCAGCAGCGGCACACGGTCGTCCCGCCATTTCGACGCTTCCTCCAGGGTTACGCGGGCTCCCGGAATCTTTGCCTTGCACTCGATCACGAGCACGCCCTTGTCGTCGGGTTTGTCGAGCAGCACATCGGTCTCAGCTGACCGGCCGGTCTCATAATCCTTCCATCTTTCACCCGCCCGCATGTACCCGCCCTAGACATCCTTGGCGAGCGATCCGACGATAATCTCGAACAGCGCACCGCGCAGATTGTTCGCTGCACCTTCAATGCGCGTTAGGCTATTCAGCACCCGCTCGACATGATCCGGATTGACCGAGGCGGTCGCGCCGGTATCGGTCAAGAGCGAAAGCAAATCGCGCAAAGCCTTAGCGACGTCCTCTCCAAACAGGTGAGATGTCGTTGTCGCAAGAATCCCTCGCGACCGCGCGAGCCCCCATGCCTTGCTTGAGAACCCGTCCGCCACCAAGAACGGCATAATCGGCGCAACATTGGCTGGCGCAGACGCGAGATCGTGTTTGCGGACGAAGGCTGCGACGGCATCTTCGCTCAATACATCGCGCAAATTGACGTCGCACACGATAAAGCCGGGCTTCAGCCCGTTGCTGGACGGCGTGACAAGCGGCCTTGCGTAAGACGGTGCGCTCAAATCCCAAGTGACGCTCGAAACAACCGGCGCATCGCCGCCGCCTCTCACCCTGACTTTATCGAAGCTACCGAAACCGGTGCGCCGGAACCATTCCTTCATGCCGTGCAGCACGACATTCTCGGCGACCATGCGTGCTCTGATCTCGGCAATCGGGTCGGTGCGGTACTCATGCGGACGAAACTTCACGTAAGTTTCGTTGGTGGCGTCGTCGTGAAATTCTTCAAGCAGATGAATTACCGATAGGCGGTCGAATATGCGCTGTGGCGAGAGCTGGCGCGACCGTGCTGCGGGGCTGCCGCATACGCCGTCAAAAAATTGGCGCGGAACGATGCCGCCGCGTGCTTTTAGTCCGGCGACCGCACCCCAATACGATTTGCCGTGATCGCGGAAGACACGCTCCATCGCCTGCCAATACGTCTTGTCGCCGAACTGGTCGTCGAGATAGAGGAAGCGCGCGTTGTAGGGGAAGCGAAGCCCGGCAAGCCGCTTGATGGTGAAGTCGTCCGCACGCGCGATGCGCTGGCGCGCGGCGTCAGCCGAAACGCCATCCTTCACCAGTTCGGCGATAAGCTCGGTCGTGAGGGCGGGGCCAATCCGCCGGAGGATGTCTTCGATACTGGGCATACCCCCAGTATGTCACACTGCTCTATTTATAACAGCTTCTCTATACTGCGGCCGACTTTTTCGAGCTTCCCGTGCGACGCAAAAAACATTTTATATCTCAATGTGTTGCAGAACATTTTTCGAAGCCAGAAAAACCCGATGTCATACCGAATTTGTCGCAAGTGATCCTAACCGCCTCACTTTCGTTCCGCTGCGTCTGCGTCCGAGGACGCGCCACGATCGAAAACAAACCGACTGCTTTGGCTCGCACCGAACAGGGACAGCAGATGCGGAATGTCCTCCGGCCGCCTCAGCGAGGGTACGCTGCGCAACTGCCGGTCTTATAGAATTGGCCCATCATTCATCAAGATTGGCAAGGCGATCTTGTATCCAGTTGAGGAGTTGGACAGTTGGGACCGGTCAAACCTCGTTTCATGCAAACGAACGAGACCTTATCCGCTTGAAGCCACCGACATCGGGATCGCAAAAACTTAGTCGCTTCCCGACCTTCACGGTCGCTTCCTTTAGCGAAGCAGCGAAGTGACATGCCCCTCCTCTGAGCAGGAACCAACATAGAGATGGATTCGGATCCGTGCTACAATGTGATCGTAGCATCTCGTGAGAGCCGCTGCGTGACATCTCGGGTTTATCACGATCCGTAACGAGGAACGGACCCCAATCACATACCCCTCTCGAACTTAGGAAATCACTAGAAGCTTGCTTCTAAAAGAGATTCCTCCTTCAGGTATGTTGATGCACAACCACCCATTCTACAGATCGTCGGCCGCGTCGGACCGACGCCGCGCGCTCCTTTTCCGGCTGGAGTTGCTCCCTTTCCGACGCGGCTCGGTCTGGAGCCGTTCGAGCCACTCGACACCGTCGTATAACTCCCGATGTCCGCCGCGCGGCTGCGTGGCCTGTTGAACGAGCTCTGAGGCTGCCAACTGAAGTGCTCCGCGGACGATCATATGCTCAGCTCTTAAACGATCAGTGCTCCCATCCTTCAACCACCTCTCAAGGTCGGCTCTATTGTATCGACCTTCTCGGAGACGATCTTGATAGCGCTGATCAACTGTTTCCAGAGGGAGGACTTTCCCTATGATGTCGATCGGCCAGCTACCTGAGAGTTGATAGAGCGCCAGCGCCGTACTCATCACCTTATCGAACTGAAGCATAGATGTGTTGGACTGCCGGCCCCCTGCTATCTGCATGAGGTTGGCCGCAGCCTCCCTGAGGGCCCACGAGAACTGGTTCTCAGCAACCTCCCGCTGCCACTGGCCGCTTCCCGGTCTGTCGCCGTCGATCACCTTAAAGGACATGCGCCCCTCCGATCGTTTCGAGCTCGACAGCTTAGACCCTAACCTCCTCCTGCCAAGCAATTCTCGCTTTCGATAATTGGGGATTACCGCCGCTCAGTCCACTTTGCGCCACACAGCGCCGTTGGCGATTTTGCCTTATGACCCCGCTGCGGAAATCCCGCCATTCGATGACGCAGAGCCCCTGAGGACGGTGAAACTCAGTTCGTTATCCCGCAACGCATTAAGCCCCATTCGGCTTTCTCAGTTGGCCACGGGAAACGCGGTGCAGCGCCTGAGCGACTGGCCATGGCTTTTCCTTGCCTACGCGTTCGACGAGGAAGCTTGACAGCGCTTCGAACGTGTCAAAGCGATTTATGGTGCGGCCTTTATAGAATTCCTTAGAGAACCAGAACATGCGTCGGTTGAAGGTCAGCCAGGCCGACGGCATCAAGACATAGTCGAAGACGGCTTCGTTCTTCTCGTCCAGCCGTACCGCTACAATCCATCCCTTGGGCCACCTTGCGCGGTACTGCAGCGTCCATCGTAGGGGCCGGTTGTCGTAGTTGCGGCACCTCGCAACCCGAAAGACGACATTCACGGCATTGTCGATTCGAAGACATTCGGTCGAAGCGTTGAGGGTTGCATGGCGACCACGTTTCTCAAAGGCGTCTCGAAGGCGTGCAGCATTGCCAATCTGCAGGGCGACCCATCGTTGATGCGCGGCGTATTTGTCAAACCACCGTTGATTGCCATTGTACCCAACGAGCCGATAGATGTTCCGCAATGTACCAAAATGCAAAAGATACGAAGAAATGGATGGCAGGCCGGGACTTGAACTGATGATCGTCTTACTGAGCCTGCCTTTCTTCATCAGAACCTTACGAAGGCGGAGCAGCATTTCCTCTTCTGGAATGCTGACGCGCCCCTCACTCATGATTCTTTGCGTTCGCCGGAACGCGTCACGATGGACGATAGGCGCGATGGCATCCTCATTTCTGATCCAGAGCTCCCTTGGGTTGCGTGTCACCTTAGCCCCAAGTTTCCTGCTCTTGCGATTGTAGGTCAGAACGCCGACATAAGCTTCGTTCCGTAGGAGATCGCCGACTGCCTTTCCACGCCAAGGTCTTCCCTGGCTGTTCATAATCCCTCGCCGGTTTAGCTCTCGGGCAATGGTCGCCTGCGATTTGTGACGGAGATACTCGTGGAAAATCCATTTCACGATCTCAACTTGATCGGGGGCTCCGGGAATGAGCTTGACGTGGTCGGTGAGCAACGATTTGCGCTGGCCGACCGTCAAAATTCCCTTCGGCTTGCATTGATCGTCGACGAGACGTCGTTGCAGTGCATACGCGACCGGGCCGCCCATTTTGAACCCGCGATGCGTCAGCCGGACTGACCCTGCAAACACTTTGGCGGAAAGTTCGCGACTGAACTCAGCCGCCATCACTCTCTTAATATTCTTCATGATGCTGGCAAGAAGGCTTCCGTCATTGTCGAATTGCTCCGCGCAATAAGCGACCTTGACCCCGGCTTTGCGGCAGATGAACTCGTAATGCGCGCTCTCGTCAACGTCCTGAAAGCGCCCCCACCGGCTCACGTCGAAGACAAGCAGATGAGCAAAGTCAGCGCGCCCGGATTGTACGTCATCGACTAGTTCGGAAAGGCCATCTCGGTTTTCGATCTTGAGACCGCTTTCGCCCTCGTCGCGATAGGTACGGACGATGGTTAGCTTGTGAAGTTCGGCATAGGTCGCGATGACCACTGCCTGATTTTCGATCGAGTATTGTTGGTAATCTGTCGACATGCGAACATACTGCGCCGCCCGCAGCGCCTTTTGCGACTGCGGTAAACGTTTCGCATGCACGACTACAGCATTGGCCATGTTGTGCCTCCGCAGAAGGATGTCGCGTCGCGCCCCTTTTTAGCGCATGTCGCACCATTTGGGCGGGTCATCAGGCCGCGCCACCGAACGAGCGCACTTAGAAATGTAAACTGCTATGTCACATCTCTTGAAAACAAGCTGAGGCGTTCGGCTCGCAGCGCGGAGTTGCGGTAGACGGTAAGATATGAACCTCGTTGTCGGCAGTTCGGACATTCGCAACGGAACATAGCTGTCGAAGTTTGACTGCTCTACGACACCTTGGACCAAGGTAATCTCGCCATGCAGTGCCGCCCCGAGGCCAAATCCAATCCCACCTTCGATTTGGGCTACGACGACATCCGGATTAGCGGCGATGCCGCAGTCGACTACGCAGATCACTCTATCGAGTTTAATGTTTCTGTTCGCTACCGTGACGTCAACAACAGCGCAGACAATAGTACCGAAAGATTCATGGAGCGCTAGACCTCGGCGCTTGCCCGACGCGGACCCTCTATCCCATTGAGCCTTCTCGGCCAGCAGCCCGAGAGCCGCAACATGACGCGGATGCTCTCGCAACAGCGCCAGTCGGTATTCAAGCGGATCCTTGCCCGTTGCCCGTGCAAGTTCGTGGATTGTGACCTCAACTGCATGAGCGTATGAGTGTGGCCAACGGAACGCCACCTTGCGTGGGCCAAACTCCGCGGTTTGCCGCCGATCCTCGCCCGAACCTTCATACAGAGCGTCAATCTCGACGCCGGCAACCAGGCTCTGACGCCAGATTTCCGGCCATTCCTCTATCGGCTTGAGATCGCCCGTGCCGTCATAGAAGTCGGCAAGATCGGCCTCAGCCTCATCGACGAGGCGTCTGAGCATCCAATCCGCGTCAACCTGCGTCCGCTCGGAGCGCGCGCTCTTCGCGGCGTCGATTGCGGCTTTGACCTCGGGATTGGAAAGCAGGCGCGGCCCCTGCTTGTCGGCCGTCCCTTTCGAGTAGCCGGCACGGATCGCCGCTTGCGTCGAATTGAGATCGAGCAAGTAGTTTTCGACAAATCGCTGTTGCTTCGCGGTCAGAGCCATGTCGCGAGACGTGGCACACGAATGGTTGCCGCGAAAAGAACCTACTACATTTCCCTACATCGAAGTGGCGCTGTTACAAGTGAAGCGAGGCCTGCAATGCTTGAAGGAACGCCGCGACGCAGGCCGCCGCTGCTGCTCCGGCATTCCATCGAGACTGCAATGCAGCTGTCTGCCAAACATCGACGCCATCAACGACCAGCTGCTTCTCCCCGGGCTCGTCTCCGATAGTCTCTCGATAATCGACAACCTTCCCCTTCTCCTTCGGCACCTTGATTTTTGCAGTCGCCGATCGAAGCCACGCCGCGCCTGCGACGACGGAAAAGACGGCCACGCCGACTGTGAGCAATTGATCGCATGTCATTTTGCAGAAGGTCCATTCTTTGCGTGATGCGGAGACTGACCGCGCTGAGACGCGTCACAGTGCATTGTACTCACACATAAATTATACGACTTTATATAGCCCTCTATATTCTTTCTTTTTTCGTGCGCGTATGTAAAGAAAGTCGCGTCTCACTGCGGCTCAGCGTCTCAACCACAGGGCCGCCAACCTTGATTTGGGAAGAAGAACAATGGCCGACCTCAATTACGTCTGGGAAAAGTTTTCGACTGCCATCTATTCGCTGGCCGGCAACGGTCCCATGCGGGAGCGCTTGCGCTCGGCTTACCTGAGCTTTCATCCCGTAAGGATTGCTGATTTCGATGACGATCCAGAGATGCAGGCGGACTACCGCGAGATCATGGATCGACTCACGGCCTGGTCTGAAGGATACCCTGGAGAAGGGAAGGTCCCGTCTACTCTACGTCAAATGAACGATGAAGAAGCGGACGAGGTCGCCGATCTCATTATTGATTTTTGTTTTTCAGTCGCGCGCGCTCGCATTGAACAAGCTCGCAACTCGCGGACCTAGCTCACCAGTTATTCCCCGTGGGCGTGGGCCCTTCACTTAGCAGCCTAATGCCAGCGTAGTATCGGACCTGTGAGCCATCCACGCGGGGCGCGCAATTCGCAATCCTGGAATTGCTGCTCGCAGGTCTCGACCGAAGCTCTGCGCTGTGCCGACTTCCCTCCGGCCGTTCGTCTCGCACCAATCCCGCTATGCGACGAATATATCATTGGCGGGGGTCTTTAAGCCCGGCGATACCACGCAACGCGTCTTGATGAATGCGGAGATGGGCGAACCCAGCTCTTCCAATTCCTCGATCGCTTCTCGCGCGCTATCCGGTTGCAGAAAGTAGGCACGCTTGCGTAGCCGCAGATAATCACGAAAATGTTCTTCGTGCGCTCGATTTTGCGCTTTACCGATCGGCTACTCCTGGCATCTCGGATCCGCGCATGACAGCGATACAACACGTTGATATCGCTTGACACTGTCTCTTGCATTGCGGCCGTAACTTGTCATCTTTGTCCCGACGCAGGGCGATCCGCGGACAGGGTTTGAACCTGCGATCTTCAAATTATGGGACTGGAGGTCGAGACTCAACCCCACCAGTCGCATCAGAAACAGCGCGAACAAACATCACGTTCGCATAAAGGCGGCGCGAATGCACAAACCTGGTCGCGGGGTTATCCATTTGCACGTGCCGAACGGTCCACATAGGATGATGGCGCCCTATTCTTCGACCGAAGTTGCAACAGCGATAGGCGTGTCATTGAACACCTTCTATCGCACGCGTCAAATTAGGCACGAGCGCGACGGCTTGCCAGCGCCGATCAGTGAACGCGGGCCGCTCAAGTGGGAACGCACTGGCTTCGAGGCCTGGCTGGCTCGGCATCATCCCATGCGCCCGAAGACAGTCGCCAATGACACATTTGTGCCACCGCCCCCAGCAAGCGACGAAGAACATCGCGAGCGGTTGAGAATGGCCTATGAGGATCATGGCGCTTGACATTCAAGGTCGCGCTAGATTCCAATGGTGCCCTCTCACTTCGGCACCGAGGCTTTCAATGGCCGATCCGAAATTTCCATACGTGAAGTGGCGTGATGGCCGTCCGCGTTCATCACATGGCGCTTACGCCAGGGTACTCGGCTTTGTCGATGCCGACCTGCGCCATCCACCCCACGATCAAAAGGGCCGCCCGGTCGGCGCGTGGTTCAATCTTCAGGAGGCGTCCGATTTTTCCGACAGACGACGAGCGGAAATCGATGCGGCGCGCCGCGCTGGCAAGCTGCCGAAAAAGATTACAGTCCGCAAACGCGCCACGATCGAGGATCTTCTAGACGATTGGAGCAAATCGTCCGAGTTCAACGCGCTTTCGGCCGCGTCGCAATCCTCCTATCGCAAGTGTATTTCCGCCATCCTATACCGGCCGCAGACGCGCGAAGCCGCTGCGAAGATGCGTGCCGAGATCCGCGCCGCCAAGCTGCTGGGCGTGGCCGAACCCGCGCGCGAACCGGAGGCGATTGCGACCGCCACACCATCGTCAATCGGCAAACCGGAGCTTCGAGCGTTCTACAATTATGCGAAATCGGTCCGCGGCCATCATATGGCGCTGTCGATGATCGCGACGCTATCAGCTGCACTCACCTGGGGCCAGGAAAGCGTCCTATGGCGCCTTGGACCCAACCCGCGAGAGGGAATGGAGTTCGATCATCCGGACGGCCGTATCGTGCTGGTCGCAATGTCGGAATTTTTAGCCTGGGTTGCCGCAGCGGATGCAATTGAACGCTCGTCGATCGGCGACAGTTTCTATCTTGCGCTGTTCACTGGACAACGCCAGACAGACCGCTTGATCATGCGCAACGAAAGCGACGTCGAGGGACGGCACGCGTTCCGGCAGAGCAAGACTGGCGAACTCGTCGACATCAAGGAAGCGCCACAACTCACGGTACGGCTGAATGCGTCGCGCGCGCGGGTAAAGGCACTCAAGCTGCGGCTTCAGCTTGAGACGGTACCGGTCGAGTTGGTCGTCAACGAGGACAATGGCGAGCCTTATGATGAGAGCACCTATAGGCATTGGGTGTCGACCGCGCGTGCCGTCGCCGTGTTCGGTTTCCTCAGGCGCGATACCGCGCGACAGGCGGTCGTCCGCGCGGAGCGACTGAGCACCGAGCTGACTAGGATCGTCGATAGGCTATTTGCGGCTTTCCCGCTTGACGAAGAGAACAAGGCACGGCGAGCCCGCGCGGTCGATCAGCGTGCGCGTGCGCTGACGCAATGGCTGGACGCGCAGACGGAGCGCGACAGCAATGGCGATGAAGCAGCATGGCGGCTGAAGCCGTGCCAATCGCTGATGTTCGTCAATGGCGCAGGCGAAGTTGACCAGAAACACGATCAAGATCTGCGCGACACTTGCGTCATGCTGCTTGATCGTGCCGGCTGCGATTTGCTTACCATTTGCGACATCACCGGCCATTCGTACCGAAGTGCACAAACCATCGTAAAGCATTACCGCGCCCGCAATGTAGATCGCGCCGACGCCGGCATAGACCGGCTCGAATTGCAGGTACGCAAGGAAGGGATGAAAGGTTAATCGCCGAAAGCCCGACGGCTTGAAAGGTTGAAGCTGTTGTGATGGTGACGAACGCCATCCGATTGATGGCTTTTCGAGCCCCGCCAAAGCTTGCCACATGGCCGGCTATTAATAAGCTCCAGCACACTCCGTCCCGCGCGGCGTACCGGTACGTCTTGGCGGCGAAGTGCGGACGATTCTGCCGTCCAATTTGACCGTCACATGCAGATCGGATTCCATCGAAAACATTCAGAGAACATCCTCGACTCGTCGCACGGTGTGCGACGTACGACCACAAAAAGCGTCGCACGAGACTCGTTTTGTTCTCGATCGAGATCGCGCTAAGGTCCTGGAAATTAAGGATTTTCCTTTGGTGGGCGCACCAGGGCTCGAACCTGGGACCCGCTGATTAAGAGTCAGCTGCTCTACCAACTGAGCTATGCGCCCGAAAGGCGGTTAAGGCCTTGCGAGGCCGGTCGTTTAGCAAAGCGATCCGGGTATGGCAAGCGATGGGACGCAAGTTTTCCAAGGCTTCGTCCACACGTCCAAAAAAGCGAAAAGCCGCCGGATTCCAGCGGCTTCGCCAGGGTTAATCCCGGGACAGTCCGGCCCCCCTCAGAGCCGGCCTTCGCCGTCCCGGTCCGAACCGCCGTCGCGGTCGAAACGGTCACGGTGGAAGTGCTCCATGCCGCGCTCCATCATGCGGTCCATGCCGCGTTCCATGAAGTGGCGGGGCGGGCCGTCTTCGCCGCCGCCGAATGGGCCGCGGTGGCGGGTCAGCACCGCGAGGCGCCGTTTCTGGCCCTCATCCAGCGTCTTGTAGAGTGGATCGGCGGCATCGGCGATCTTCTTCAGGGCCGCGGAACTGGCGCCCATGTCCTCGGCGCGCTGGCGCAGGCGAGCGATCGGATCCTCCGGCTGGTCGGTATCGCCCGGGCCGGCATTCATCCGCGCATTGGCGCGGTCGATGCGCAGCTTGGCGAAATCGCGCACGGCGGCCTCGACCGGCGGCCACAGCTTCTCCTGATCGGCATTGAGCTTCAGGCCGGCATGGACGGCGGCGATCCGCGCGTCGACGAAGGCGGCGCGGTCCTCGGGGTTCATACGGATGTGATGGAAGCGCTCCATCCACGGGCGATGATATTGAGCATAGACCACGCCCGAGCCGGCGATGCTGAGCACGGCGATGGCAGCGATGGTGAACTTCCTCATACGGACCTCCTCTGGAAGGATGCCCTGAGGATGAGCGCGGTGCGGCTGACGCGCAACTTACAACTTGGACAGGAAGCGGCGCTCTTACGACGACGTAACGCCTGATTTTACCGCCAGCCACAATTGGAAATCATTCGCAACAAAAAGGCTTCCGTGCAGCTCGCACGGAAGCCCCTTCATCTTCTTTCCAGATCAGTTGGTCGTGCTCTTGGCTTCCTTCAGGAATTCGTCGATCAGCGGCTGGCCGACGCGGCTTGCGGCGTCCTTGTAGACCGGCTCCATCGCCTTGCGCATCGCCTCGTCCTGCTCGCCCGTGAGCTTGATGATCTCGCTCTTGCCGCTCTTCTTGATCTCGGCGAGCGCGTCGTCGTTCTCCTTCTGCGACTGCGCGTTGCTGAAGGCGGTCGCCTCCTTCATCGCCTTCGAAAGCTGGTCGCGGATGTCGGCCGGCAAATCGTCCCAGAACTTCTTGTTCACGATCACGACGTAGCCGATGTAACCGTGATTGGTCTCGGTGATGTACTTCTGCACCTCGTGCATCTTCTGGGTATAGATGTTCGACCAGGTGTTCTCCTGTCCGTCGACGACGCCGGTCTGGAGTGCCTGGTAGACTTCCGAGAACGCCATCACCTGCGGCAGCGAGCCGAGCGCCTTGAACTGGGCCTGGAGCACGCGCGAGGACTGGATGCGGAATTTGACGCCCTGATAGTCGGCAGGCGAGATCAGCTTCTTGTTGGCGCTCATCTGCTTGAAGCCGTTGTCCCAATAGGCAAGTCCCGTGATGCCCTTGGCGTCCAGGAGCTTGAGCAGCTTTGCGCCGAGCGGGCCTTCCGTCACCTTCCGCAGCGTCTTCAGGTCGGGAAGGATGTAGGGCAGATCGAACACCTCGAACTCGCGGATGCCGAGCGGGCCGAATTTCGAGTTGGACGGCGCCAGCATCTGCACGCTGCCGAGCTGGAGCGCCTCGAGCTCTTCCTTGTCCTTGTAGAGCGTCGAGTTCGGATAGACTTCGACTTTGACCTTGCCGCCGGTGTACTTCTCGGCGAGCTCCTTGAATTTCTCCGCCCCCTTGCCCTTCGGCGTGTCGGTGGCGACGACGTGGCTGAATTTGATGATGATCGGGTCAGCGCTGGCGGGGCCGACAAGGCCCAAGGCCAAAGCCGCGACGGAGGCCGCGATCGCAAAGGTGCGCATAATCTCTCCCTGGTGTTTTTTGGGCCGCTCGGCATGCCGAGCGGCCTATCCTCATGCCGACAGCATCAATACAGGCCGGCAGCCTGCACGGCTATTGGCCGTTAGCAGGGCAGGTATTCATGGTGAATGCCGCGAGCATCGCTGCGCCTCTCCCGCTTGCGGGAGAGGGTTGGGGAGAGCGCGGGGACATTCCCTGTGAGAACGGAGCCTTCACCCGCCTCGCTCCGGCGCGCAAGTGCGCTGCCGAGCGCGTCGGCTTCTCCCGCCAGCGGGAGAGGCGAAGTCAGCTGCGTCAACTCGCCGCTGCCGCCGTCACCGTATCGCGCTGGCGCTTCATGACGATCTTGTTGAGCGCGCCGAGATAGGCCTTTGCGGAGGCCACCAGCGTATCCGGGTCCGCCGCACGCGCCGTCATCGAACGGCCGTCCTGCGACAGCCGCACCGAGACCTCGGCCTGCGCGTCGGTGCCTTCGGTCACCGCGTGAACCTGGTACAGCTCGAGTTTGGCCTCGTGCGGCACCAGGCGCTTGATGCAGTTGAAAACCGCATCGACCGGACCGTTGCCCTCGGCCTCCTCGATCTTGATCTGGCCGTCGACGTCGAGCTTCATGGTCGCGCGCTGCGGGCCGTGCGTGCCGGCGATCACGGTCAGCGAGGTCAGCTTGATGCGGTCGTGCGAGGCCGCCATCTCCTCGTCGACCAGCGCCTCGATGTCCTCGTCGTAGATGTCCTTCTTGCGGTCGGCCAGCGCCTTCATCCGCGTGAACGCATCTTCCAGCTGGTTCGGGCCGAGCTTGTAGCCCATCTCCTCCAGCTTGTGCACGAAGGCATGACGGCCGGAATGCTTGCCCAGAACCAGCGAGGACTGCTTCAGGCCGACCATCTCGGGGCGCATGATCTCATAGGTGGAGGCGTCCTTCAGCACGCCGTCCTGGTGGATGCCGCTCTCATGCGCGAACGCGTTCCGGCCGACGATGGCTTTGTTGTACTGCACCGGGAACGAGGTCGCCGCCGATACCATCTTCGAGGCGCGGGTCAGCTGCGTGGTGTCGATCTTGTTCCAGTACGGGAATTTGTCGTTGCGCACGTTGATCGCCATCACGATCTCTTCGAGCGCCGCGTTGCCGGCGCGCTCGCCGATGCCGTTGATGGTGCACTCGACCTGGCGCGCGCCGCCGACCACGCCGGCCAGCGAGTTCGCCACCGCCATGCCGAGATCGTTGTGGCAGTGCACGGAGAACACCGCCTTGTCCGAGTTCGGCACGCGCTCGATCAGCGTCTTCATGAAGTGGGTGTATTCCTCCGGCACCGTATAGCCGACGGTGTCGGGGATGTTCACCGTGGTGGCGCCGGCTTTGATCACGGCCTCTACGATGCGGCACAGAAAGTCCATCTCGCTGCGGGTGCCGTCCTCGGCCGACCATTCGACGTCGTCGATCTGGTTGCGGGCGCGGGCGACCATGGCGACCGAGGTCTCGATCACCTGCTCCGGGGTCTTGTTGAGCTTCACCCGCATGTGCAGCGGCGAGGTCGCGATCACGGTATGAACGCGGCCGCGCTTGGCGAACTTCACCGCCTCGGCGCAGCGGTCGATGTCGGCCGGGTGGGCGCGGGAAAGGCCGGCGATCACCGAATTCTTGGAGCGGCGTGCGATCTCGCTGACCGCCTGGAAGTCGCCTTCGGAGGTGATCGGGAAGCCGGCCTCGATGACGTCGACGCCCATATCGTCCAGGAGCTCGGCGACCTCGAGCTTCTCCTCGAAGGTCATGGTGGCGCCGGGGCACTGCTCGCCGTCGCGCAGCGTGGTATCGAAAATGATGACGCGGTCCTTGTCGGACTTGTTCACGGTGGCCATTCCAAATTTCCTTTTGAGCTTTTGCGCCGTTCAGTCTGCTGGGCGCTTGAGGTGTCCGGTGATCTCGACCAACCCCTGAGCGCCCAGGCGCGTGGCGCCCAGCCGGCCCTCAGGGGCAGCTAAGAAGAAGCCCGCCAAGAAGGAGGGTGGGCAGCGCGGCCGGGATCGCGGCGGCGGCCACAGCCACCTCCCCCGAAATCCCATCGATTTGGCCGCGAATCAGCATTGCCAGACCCTTTTGAGCCCACAATCCTCGGTCAAAACCGTTGACGGTTGGTTGCCGGAGGCTCGATACGCCCGTTTCTAGACGAGAAACGGCCGCAACTGCAACGCCAAAAGATGGTCAGGAGAACTGACCTAGTAGAAGGGAATTTGTCGGCTAGCGCGCGACCGCCGGCTAGCCGGTTCCGGTGCGACGGGCGCGAGCCCTGCTTTCCCAGCGGTTCAGCATCTGGCCAAGCTCGCCGGTGGTGACCACGGCGGCGCCGGCGTTCGTGATCTCGTTGGTGTTTGCCGGCGCGTGGGCGGAGAGCCAATCCGGCTCGGTGTATTCGCGCCAGCGGCGTGCCTCCGCCCGCCTTTTGCGAGAGACGTAGTCGCGCGTGAAGTAGCCGGCCGCAAATGCGATCGCGAGCAGAATGACCAGGACGACAAATTGCACAATGAGCTCCGGCTTTATCCCCGTCAACCTCCAATCCAAACGCATTCGAAGGTGACGAAATTGCGACCCGCCTCGCGCAGCGGTTTCGATTCCACCCCTCGCAACCGGCTGCGGACCGCATTAACCTCCGCCCCGCTCGGCCGGATCAACCGGCCAGCGAACATGATCGGGAGGACGCGATGACACGCCAAGAGGCTCGTGACGGAGAGCAGCGTGACCAGGATGGTGCGCTTTCACGACGAACACTTGTCCAAGGAGTTGTACAAGGGCTTGCGCTCGGCGCCGCCGCCACAATGGCCGGAGCCGGCTCCGCGCTGGCGCAGACCGGCCCCGCGGCACCGCCGACGACGATCACCACCCCGCCGCGCGACTTCGGCCCCCGTGGCGCGCCGACCACCTATTTCTGGGACCCCGACATCATCGCCGTCGATCCGTCCTTCAACGATCTCGCGCAGCCCAACACCGCGATCAAGCGGCTCTACACCGGTGTGCTCTGGGCCGAGGGCCCGGCCTGGAGCGCGCAAGGACGTTATCTGCTGTGGAGCGACATTCCCAACAACCGTCAGATGCGCTGGAGCGAGGACGACGGTCGCGTCAGCGTGTTTCGTGCGCCGTCCAACAATTCCAACGGCAACTCGTTCGACTTCCAGGGCCGCCAGCTCTCCTGTGAGCATCTGACGCGTCGGGTGACGCGTTATGAGCATGACGGCACCGCCACCGTGCTCGCCGACTCCTATCAGGGCAAAAAGCTGAACTCGCCGAACGACATCGCCGCGCATCCCGACGGCAGCTACTGGTTCACCGATCCGCCCTATGGCGGCCAGCTCTACGAAGGCGAGCCCGACGTCGCAGGCGGCCCGAGCAATGCAGGCGGCAAGCTCAATCCGCGGATCGGACAACCCGCCGGCTTCGTGGCGGGCAAGCGCGAGCTGCCGACCAATTGTTACCGCATCGATCCTTCGGGCCGCATCGACCTCGTCGTCACCGAAGACCAGGTGCCAGATCCGAACGGCCTCTGCTTCTCACCCGATTACAAGAAGCTCTACATCGCCTCGACCGGCAAGGGACCGGGCGACACCGGAGCGGGCGGCAAGGGCGAGATCTTCGTGTTCGACGTCGGCACGGACAACAAGCTCTCCGGCCTCAAGAAGTTCAGCGATTGCGTGATCGACGGCGTGAAGTGCGGACCCGACGGCCTGCGCTGCGACGTCAACGGCAATGTCTGGGCCTCCAGCAATGCCGGCCGCTCGGTCGGCTACAATGGCGTGACGGTGTGGTCGCCGGAGGGCAAGCTGCTCGGCCGCATCCGCCTGCCGGAAGTCTGCGGCAACGTCTGCTTCGGCGGCCCGAAGCGCAACCGCCTGTTCATGGCCGCGAGCCAGTCGCTCTACGCGGTGTACACGGCGACGCAGGGCGCAGGGCCGGGCTGAACGATACAAGCTGAATGCGACGAGGCGTCAGCGCACCCCCGCTGGCGCCTCAAATATGAAGCCGATCGTTCACGAGGATAACGAAGTAACCGTCACCGTCCGTCCAATGACCTTGCGGGAAACCGCAATGATCATCGACTATTTCCACTCAGCGGCGCCGGAGCATTTGGGCATGCTCGGGGTCGATCCAACGCGACTGCCGCAGCCATCGCAATGGCAGCGACTCTATCAGCAGATGTTCGACCAACCGATCCGCTTACCTCTTCGAGTAAGCGTATCTAGCCCAATCTAGGAACGCTTAACCATGCTCACCGTCTATGGCGAAGGTCGTGGCTTCCGTGTTGTTTGGCTGCTTGAGGAATTAGGGTTGGCTTATCGGCTGCGCCCGGTCGATCTGCTCGCGGTCGAGAATGATCGCGAGTTCCTCGCGATCAACCCGGCCGGCTTCATTCCCGCACTGCAGGACGGCGAGACGATCATGGTCGAGTCGATCGCGATTCTCGAGTACCTGCTTGCCCGCCACGGCTCAGGTTCGCTTGCCGTCGCCCCGGACGATCCCGCCTTCGCTTCCTATCTGCAATTTCTCCACTTAGGCGAGGCCGGGCTCGCCGGGCCGATGAACGCCGTCTTTGTCGGTCGCGAACTGGCGCCCGAAGCCGAGCGCGATGCCCGGGTTACCTGCTGGGCACTCGAGACCTTCGAGAGCCGGCTGGGGTTGGTGATCCGCCGCCTCGCGGATTGCCCCTATCTCGCCGGCGACCGATTCACTGCTGCCGATATCTCGGTGAGCTACGCCCTCCTGCTCGGCCTGCGAACGGGCAACTACGTCCCCGGTTCTACCGAGCGGGACTATCTCGCTCGCACCACGGCACGCCCTGCCTACGCCCGAGCGATGGAAAGATGCCAGGCCACCAAAGCTTGGGCGGCGAGATCACCGGGATTGTAGTGCTCGCTTCATCGGAGCGGCCAAGCGCCTGATTGAGTAGTTGCGAAAGTACGTCAAGACGCACGGTGAAGGCATGGGGCCCGCGTCCACATTCAAGACCGTGCGCACTGGTCTTCCGCAGGCAGCACGTGACCTCCGGACAGACCGCGTGATAATTGAGCCATGGCAGACAAAATTCGCGTCGTTGTTCTCTATGGCGGCAGGTCCGGTGAGCATGAGGTCTCGCTGAAGTCCGCGGCCTCCGTATTCAGGCATCTCGACCGCACCCGCTTCGAGGTGATCCCGGTCTCCATCGACAAGGAGGGGCGGTGGCAATGGAACGACCTTGGTGCGCTCGATCAGGCGCAAGCGGTGTCTTTGCCGATCCTGGAAGAGGCGCCGGAGATACGGCTCGCCAGAGAACCTGATGGACGCGTCGCTCTCATGCCGATTTCCGCAGAGACGATGGCTCCGCTCGAGATCGATGTCGTCTTTCCGGTCATCCACGGGCCGCTTTGCGAGGACGGCACCGTGCAGGGCCTCCTGGAATTGGCCGACGTCGCCTATGTCGGATCCGGCGTTCTCGCCTCCGCCGTCAGCATGGACAAGGATGTCGCCAAGCGGCTCGCCGAGTTCGCGGGCATTCCGGTCGCGCCCTACCGCGTGCTCACCCGCAAGGCCTTCGTGCAGGATCGATCCTCGTCTCTTGCGAAGGCGATCGAAGGGCTGAGCCTCCCGGTGTTCGTCAAGCCGTGCAATATGGGCTCCAGTGTCGGCATTCACAAGGTGAAGACTTGGGATGCGCTCGGAGCGGCGCTCGACGATGCGTTTCGTTACGATATCAAGGTGCTGGTCGAGCAGGGCATCGACGCGCGCGAGATCGAGGTCGCGGTGCTCGAGGGCGAGACGCTGTTCGCGAGCCTCGCCAGCGAGCTGAACCCCAATGCCCACCACGAGTTCTATTCGTACGAGGCAAAGTATCTCGACCCCGACGGCGCCCGCGTCGACCTTCCGGCCAGGCTCGACCCGTCACAGATGGAGCGCGTGCGGTCGCTCGCCACAGAGGTGTTCGCAGCGCTCGAATGCAGCGGCTTCGCACGCGTCGACTTCTTCCTCGACAGGCAAAGCGGTGAGTTCTGCTTCAACGAGATCAACACCCTGCCCGGCTTTACCTCGATCAGCATGTATCCGAAGATGATAGAAGCCTCGGGCGTGCCGTATGGCGAGTTGCTGACGCGCCTCGTCGAACTGGCGCTCGACCGGCACCGGCAGCGGCGATCGCTGGAACGGGGTTACGCGACCTAGGTTGTTTCCAGTCGGGAGCAAAGCTCCCCAGGAATCGACGCGAGCCAGGGAAGACACCATGCGCGTTGTGATCTGCGGCGGCGGCGTGATCGGGGCCTGCACCGCTTATTTCCTGCGCCGCCTCGGCATCGACGCGACTGTCGTGGAGCGAACCGAGATCGCGGCCGCCGCGTCCGGCAAGGCCGGCGGCTTCCTGGCCCAGGACTGGTGTGCCGGCACGCCGCTCGATGCGCTCGCGCGGCGCAGCTTTGCACTTCATGCGCAGCTGCCCGCCGAGGTCGCGGGCGATTGGGGCTATCGCGCGATGTCCGCATATAGCGGATTCGTTGCAGCCGATAGTGATCCTCGCCGGGACTCACCATCCGCGCTCGGCTGGCTGAGTGACGGCGTCATCGTCGCACAGCGCATCGGCACGCCAAAAACCACTGCGATCGTCCATCCCGGAAAATTCACGTCGGCCACGATGAACGGGGCACTCGCGCTAGGTGCGGAGCTGCGCCTCGGCCGCGTCACCGGCATCGTGCGCGACGCAGATGAAATAGCCGCAAAGGGCGTCGAGATCGACGGAGACCTCATCGAGGCGGACGCCGTCGTCATCGCGATGGGACCATGGTCGCTGCTGGCCGCGCAATGGATGAGCCTGCCTGCGGTCTACGGCCAGCGCAGCCCGAGCATCGTCTACGACACCGGCGCGGACGTGCCGGCCGATGCGCTGTTCCTGGAATATGATGAGAATGGCAGCGCGGTCTCGATCGAGGTTTTCCCGCGTGCCGACGGCAGCACGCACGTCACTGCCTTCTCCGACGTCGCGCCACTGCCGCTGGATCCGGCCGTGGTGACGCCCGACGAGGACGCGATCGCTCGCCTGCAGGCGATCTCCGAACGGCTGTCGCCCGCGTTTCGCGCCGACAGGATCATCGCGCGGCAGGCCTGCTTCCGTCCGGTCACGCAGGACGGCTTGCCGCTGATCGGCAAGGTGCCGGGAAGTGAGGGCCTCTACGTTGCGACTGGACATAATGTCTGGGGCATCCTCAATGCGCCCGCGACCGGCGAAGCGCTGGCGCAGCTGATCGCGCATGGCGCAGCAGGCGATGTCGACCTGTCGCCGTTCGATCCCGCCCGGCTGCGCCCGCTCGATCCGTCGCTGCTAAGGGCGCGCTAAGCCGCGCCGGAGAACGCGGCCTCCGCTTCGCTGCGCAACCGGTCCCGGCGTTTCGAGATGGCTGACGAAGACGTCGCTGATGCGGAGCAACTCGCGATTGGACAAGCCAGAGAGATCGCCGATGTCGAACAGCATCGCACGGCGTCCGAACCTGAAGTCGACGAGCAGGCCGGGATCGGCGAACGGCTCGTTGACGAGGCGGCATTCAACCAGCTGGACCATGCTTTAAGACCTTCCCGCGCGGCGCGGCATTACCACTGACAACGCAGCTCGCTCGCGGTCGCATCGACGCCCGTGGCGGGCGATGATCAATGGCTGCTCGCAGTGCGGGCGTTTCGGGTCGACACTGACGATCGCAAGGCCGAGCGCATACAGCATGGCGATCGACGAAATCTGCATGCCTGATCCCGAAGCAGCGCTTGCAACTGCAATACCAGCTGTTTGCGCAGCGCTAGACTTTAGCCGGCTCTCACAATCCCGAATGCAGTTTCACTTGCCGAGAATGTCATCGCCGTTATAGTCCCGCCCCAATAGCTCGTAAGAGGCTTATTAAAAGGGAGAAAGAACAACATGAAAACCATACTCTCTGGTGCATTGCGGATGGTCCTCGGCGCAGCCTCACTCGGCGCGCTGATGACCGCGTCGAGCGCGGCACTTGCGGTAGACCCGATCAGGATCGGCGTGATCGCGGAGGCGCAGGCGATCGCCGGCGCATCGATCCCGCAGGCGGCGCAGCTCGCAGCCGACGAGATCAATGCGAGCGGCGGCGTCGACGGCCGCAAGATCGAGATCATCTCCTACGACAATCACTCCTCCTCCGCAGATTCGGTGCGCGCGTTCCAGCGCGCGGTGAACGAGGACAAGGTCAACGCGGTCATCGCCAGCTACATCAGCGAGGTGGTGCTGGCGCTGGAGCCCTGGGCCTCGCGTCTGAAGACGCCGTTCGTGACGCCCGGCGCGGCCTCCAACGAGATCAGCAAGAGCGTCCACGCCGACTACGAGAAGAACAAGTACACCTTCCATGGCTATCTGACCTCGGCCGCGCTGGCGCTCTCGGTCTGCGACGCCGCCAAGGATCTGCTCGTCGACAAGATGCATATGAAGTCGGTGGTGATCATGAGCGAAGACGCCGCCTGGACCAAGCCGCTCGACGTCGGCTACGAGGAATGCCTGCCCAAGGTCGGGCTGAAGGTGCTCGATCACATCCGCTTCTCGCCCGATACCACCGACTTCACGCCGATCTTCAACAAGATCGAGGGCTCCAAGCCCGACGTGATCATCACCGGCATCTCGCATGTCGGCGTGCAGCCGACGGTGCAGTGGAAGAACCAGCAGGTGCCGATCCCGATGTTCGGCATCGCCTCGCAGGCGACAAACGAGACCTTTGGCAAGGACACCAATCAAGCGGCCGAAGGCGTGCTCTACCAGGGCGTCTCCGGCCCTGGCGTTGCGGTGACGCCGAAGTCGGTGCCGTTCGCGGAGAACTTCAAGAAGAAGTACGGCAACTATCCGTCCTATGCCGGCTACACCGCCTATGACGAGGTCTACTACATCGCCGATGCCGCCAAGCGCGCAGGCTCGACCGACGCCGACAAGCTGGTCGCGGCGCTCGAGAAGACCGACTGGGAAGGCACGATCGGTCGCGTCCAGTTCTACGGCAAGGACGATCCGTTCACGCACTCGATCAAGTACGGCAAGGGCCTGATCACCGGACTGATGCTGCAATGGCAGAACGGCAAGCAGACCGCGGTCTGGCCGAAGGACGTCGCCAAGACCGACGTCAAGTTCCCGAGCTTCATCAAGCTCACCACGAACTGATCGGAACAGCTCCCGGGCTCTTTCCCCGGGAGCTTCCACATGCGGCTTCCGCAGCACCTTTTCTCCAAGAGGCAGCCAAGACTGCCTGGCCAACCATAGATGCGAGCATTCCAGATATTGATCGATGGCTTTGCCATCAGCGCTCTCTACGCTCTCGGTGCAACCGGCTTCACGCTGATCTTCGGCGTCTCCGGCGTGCTCAACCTCTCTCACGGTGCCATCATGGTGGCCGCGGCGGTGGCGGCCTGGGCTGCTGCCAGCATCCTCAATGTTGGCACCTATGCCGGCGCGCTGATCGGCGTCGGCGTCGCGCTTCTCACCGCTTTTGCCACCTATTTCGCAGTGGTGAAGCCGATCCAGGATTCGCGGCGCATCCCGAATGAGGAAAAGGAGATCTTCGTCCTCACCGGCACCCTGCTGTGGGGCATCATGATCCAGGAGCTGATCGCCTATTTCTTCACCAACAACGCCAAGACCGTGCTGCCGATCGTCGACGGCGTGGTCGAGATCCTCGGCGTCCGCACGCCGCGCAACGAGATTTTCACGGCGATCGTCTGCTGCCTGGTCATCGCGCTGCTGTGGCTCCTGGTGAACCGCACCCGCACCGGCAAGGCCGTGCTGGCGGCCTCGATGAACCCGCGCGGTGTCACCCTGCTCGGGCTCGAGCTCACCAACATCTACATCGTGGTGTGGGCGATCTACGGCATTTTGGCCGGCATTGCCGGTGTGCTGCTCGGCATGTTCTTAGGGGTCAGCTCCTACAGCGTCGGACCGCTGACCGCGAGCGCGTTCTCGATCGTCGTGCTCGGCGGCCTCGGCAGCGTCTCCGGCTCGCTGATCGCGGCCTTCGTGGTCGGCTATCTCGAGACCCTGACGGCCTACCTGCTCTCGCCGGCCTACCGCACCATCCCGGCGCTGCTGCTGCTCGTCTTCGTGATGTACATCCGGCCCCAGGGCCTTCTGGGGAGGCGCTAAGATGTCCACCTTCTTCACCTCGCGCCTGTTCTTCATCTCGGTCGCGCTCGTCATCATCGCGGCGACGCTGCCGCTCTACGTCTCCGGCTATGTGCTCGGGCTGCTCACCGTCGCGTTCTATTTCGGTGTGTTCGCGATGGCCTGGGACCTCTTGTTCGGCTTTGCCGGCGAAGTGAACTTTGGCCCCACGTTCCTGATCGGCGTCGGTGCCTACGCCGCCGGCATCCTCAATGCCCAGTTCGGCTGGTCGGTTTATCTCTGCATCGTCCTCGGCGCCCTCGCCTCCGTTGTCGCCGGCCTCGTGCTGGCGCTGCCGGCCTTGCGGGTGCGCGGGCCCTATTTCGGCCTGACTACGCTGGTGGCGGTGCTGATGCTGCAGAATTTCATCGTGGTGTTCGCCGACCTCACCGGCGGCGAGATCGGGCTCACCATCCCCGACGTCATCTCCATCAATGCCGGCACGAACTACTGGATCGCGCTCGGCTTCATGACGATCTCGGCCGCAATCCTCTACGGCCTGTCGCAATCGCCTGTTGGACTCGTGCTCCAGGCCAGCGGCCAGGATCCGGTGCAGGCCGGCGCGCTCGGCTTCAACATCGTCAAGCACAAGCTCGCCGCCTTCATCGTCAGCGCATTCTTCTCGGGGCTGTCGGGCGCGCTTCTCGTGTTCTACTTCGGCACCGCCTCGGTCGGCACCGTCGTCGACGTCGCGGTCGGCGTGAACGTGATCGTCTCGGCCGTGCTCGGCGGCCGCCGCACCGTGCTTGGCGCGGCGTTGGGCGCGATCTTCCTGATCGTCGCCGGCGAGTTCCTACGTCCGACCGGTGAGCTCGCGACCTTCATCGTCTCGGCGGTCGCGCTCCTCGTCGTGCTGTTCTTCCCCGGCGGCTTCCTCGGAGCGGCCCTCTCGCGCGAGGCGCGCACGTGATGGACATGAGGCTTTCAAACCGGGCCGTGCTCGAAGTTCGCGGCCTGACAAAACGCTTCGGCGGATTGACCGCGGTGAAGAACCTCGGCTTCGAGGTCAACGCCGGCGAGATCTTTGGCCTGATCGGGCCGAACGGCTCGGGCAAGTCGACGGCGATGAAGAGCGTGATGGGCATCGAGCGCCCGACATCAGGCGAAGTCGTCTTCGAGGGCGAGAACGTCGCCGGCCTGCCCGCGCACAAGATCGCGCGCAAAGGCTTTGGCATGGTGTTCCAGCACTCGCGGCCGCTGAACCGGCAGACCGTGCTGGAAAACATCATGGTGGCGCTGTTGCCGGACAGCCTGTTCATGCTGTTCCCCGACAAGGCGCTGGTCGAGCGCGCCAAATGGATCGCCGAGCGCGTCGGGCTCGGCGCAGTCATGAACCGCCGTCCGCCAACGCTGCCGTTTGCCGATCTGCGCCGGCTGGAGCTTGCCAAAGCCATCGCGCGCGATCCCAAAGTCGTGCTGGTCGACGAGCCCTTCGCCGGCCTGACGCGGGCCGAGGTCGACATCTTCTCCGACCTGATCCGCAGCTTTCGCGACGAGGGCCGCGCGGTGATGCTGGTCGACCACAACGTCAAGAGCGTCGCCGCCCTCGTCGACCGCGTGCTCGCGATGTATCTCGGCGAGGAGATCGTCACCGGCAGGGCCGACGACGTGATGAAGAACGAGACCGTGCGCCGGGTCTATCTCGGCGGCGCCATCGAGACCCATGCCCGGCCCGAGACCAGCTTCAAGGATAAGGTGCCGCTGCTCCAAGTCGAGAATGTCAGCGTGTTCTACGGCAAGGCCCAGGCGCTCGAGAACGTCTCGATCCACGTCCATGAGGGCGAGTTCGTCTCGGTCGTCGGCCTTAACGGCGCCGGCAAGACCACGCTATTCAACACCATCTCGGGCTTCCTGCCTTACAGCGGTGAGATCGTGCGCGGCGGCAACAAGCTGCGCGGCACCAGTCCGGCCAGGATCGCGCGCAACGGCCTCGTGCAGTGCCCGGAATCGCGCGAGCTGTTCGGCGAGATGAGCGTGCGTGAAAACCTCGATCTCGGCGGCCAGCACCTTTCCGATGACAAGCGCGCCGCACAGCTCGCCTGGCTGTTCGAGCTCTTCCCGATCCTCAAGGAGCGCCAAGGGCAAATGGCGCAGACGCTATCCGGCGGCGAGCAGCAGATGCTCGCCATCGGCCGCGCGCTGATGATGCAGCCGCAGATCCTGATCCTGGACGAGCCGACGCTGGGCCTTGCCCCCGTCATCCTCGAGCAACTGTCCAAGGCGCTGACCAAGTTGCGGCAGACCACGTCGATCACGGTGTTGCTCGGCGAGCAGAACGTAACCTTCGCGCTGCCGCATGCCGACCGCGTCTATGTGCTGGAGCATGCAAGGATCGTCTGGGAGGGCGATCCCGGCCGCTTCGCGAGCGAGGCCGGCGCCGATTTTCTTTAAGTTCGTCAACATCAACAAAAACATGAAAAAGGAAACGACCATGCGACCATCAATTCTCGGCAGCAGCCTGCTCGCCTCCGCGCTGGCGCTGTGCCTCGCGGCACCCGCCTACGCGCAGTCGACCGATCCGATCAAGATCGGCGTCATCGCCGAGGTGCAGTCGATCGCCGGTGCGGCGACGCCCGGCGGCGCGCAGATCGCTGCCGACGAGATCAACGCCAAGGGCGGCGTGCTCGGCCGCAAGATCGAGATCGTCACCTACGACAACAAGAGCTCGTCGGCGGATTCCGTGCGCGCCTTCCAGCGTGCGGTCAGCGAGGACAAGGTCTCCGCCGTGATTGCGAGCTATATCAGTGAGGTCGTGCTGGCGCTGGAGCCCTGGGCGGCGCGGCTGAAGATGCCGCTGATCACGCCAGGGGCCGCCTCGAACGAGATCACCAAGGCGATCCACAACGACTACGAGAAGAACAAGTACACCTTCCATGGCTACTTGACCTCGGCGGCCCAAGCCCAGCTCGTCTGCGACGCCGCCAAGGACCTGCTCGTCGACAAGCTCAAGTTCAAGACCGTCGCGATCATGAGCGAGGACGCCGCCTGGACCAAGCCGCTCGACGTCGGCTACGAGGCGTGCCTGCCGAAGGCCGGCCTCAAGGTCGTCGAGCACGTCCGCTTCTCACCTGATACCACCGACTTCACGCCGATCTTCAACAACATCGAGAGCAAGAAGCCCGACGTGATCGTCACCGGCATCTCCCATGTCGGCGTGCAGCCGACGGTGCAGTGGAAGAACCAGCAGGTGCCGATCCCGATGTTCGGCATCAGCGCGCAGGCGCTGAGCCCGACCTTCTGGAAGGACACCAATGGCGCCGCCGACGGCATACCGTCGCTGGCGGTGGCGACGCCCGACGTCGCCGTCACTCCCAAGACGAAGCCGTTCGCGGCCGCCTTCAAGGCCAAGTTCGGCACGCCGCCGGCCTATACCGGCTACACCTCCTATGACGAGGTCTACTTCATCACGGAAGCCATCAAGCGCGCCGGCTCGACCGATCCCGACAAGATGGTCGCCGAGCTCGAGAAGACCGATTACGAGGGCACGATCGGTCGCATCCAGTTCCACGGCAAGAACGACGAGTTCACCCACGGCATCAAGTCGGGCCCCGGCGCTGTCACCGGCCTCGTCTTCCAGTGGCAGGACTCCAAGCAGGTCGTGGTCTGGCCCGAGAAGATCGCGGAAGGCAAGATGAAGTTTCCGAACTTCGTCAAGCTGTCGCAGTAACCAGTCGCATCGACAGGAAGCCCATCGCTCCGCGCGGAGTGATGGGCTTTTTGCTGCCTTTCGCAGATGCGTTCTACGCCGCCGCCTGCCCTATCGACCTTGGGCGATGTTGACTTTCGCCATCCTGCTCCCAATACTTCGCCAAAAATAACAACCAAACATAAGACGGTTTTGAGGGAGGATAGGATGCCGACTTCACGCAGGCAGCTGCTGAAGACATCGGCGGCTGCCGCCGCTGCACTCAGCCTCGATTGGACACGGGCCCAGGCACAAGCCGAGAATTTGCGAATTGGCGTCATCTACGATCTGACCGGGCCATTCGCCGCAGGCGGTTCGGTCGCCTCTTCGATCGGTGCGCAGATTGCCATCGATCTCGTCAACGAGAAGGGCGGGATCGGAGGCAAGACCAAGATCGTGCCTGTTGCCGCCGACTCCCAGAGCAAGCCGGACGTCGCGATCAATGAGGCCGAACGCCTGATCAATCAGGAGAAGGTCGATATCCTCAACGGCGTCTATGCGAGCTCGCATGCCGTGCCGCTCGCCGCCAGGGTCGAGCAGCAGAAGAAGATCCTCTGGATCACGACCGCGGTCTCGACCGCCGTGTTCAAAGACAAGAATCTGCAATACGTCTTCCGCGCGCAGATTCATTCCGACCAGTACGGACAAGCCTTTGCAAGCTTCATCAACGAGCATGCGAAAGCCAAGCTCGGCATCGACCCCAAGGAGGTCAAGGTCGCATTGATCCACGAGGACGGCCCGTATGGCGTTGGCGTTGCCTCCGCCGACGAGGCCTATGCCAAGCAGGCCGGCATCCAAGTGGTGCTGCGCGAAGGGTATTCGGCCTCGGCGCCCGATCTCTCCGTGCTCGTCACCAAGATCAAGCGCGCCAAGGCCGACGTGATCTCGCATGCCGGCTACAACCCCGACATCACCCTGTTCCTGCGCCAGGCCCGCGAGAGCGGCTTGCGTTTCAAGATGCTGTTCGGGGCCGGTGCCGGCTACAGCCAGCTCGACAAGCTGCGTGCGACTTTCGGCTCCGACATCGACAATTTCTGCAACATCGATCCGGTGCCGGCGCAGCTGCTCGACCCCGCCAAGCTCGCGCCGGGCATGGGCGATCTGATCAAGACCATGGTCTCGCGCTACCAGTCCAAGACCGGCGCCACCGACGTGCCGCCGCACTGCTCGATGGGTTTTAACCAGACCTGGGTGCTGCTCAACAATGTGCTGCCGGTCGCCAAGGAGAAGTACGGCAGCTTCGAGCCCGAGGCCGTTCGCAAAGCAGCGCTCGACGTCGACATCCCCGCCGGTGGCACCATCCAGGGCTATGGCGTGAAATTCTTCCCGCCGGGCACGCCGCTCTCCGGCCAGAACGAGCGCTCGACCCCGGTCGTGATGCAGAACGCCGGCGAGCACATCTCGGTGGTGTGGCCGACGAACATCCGCACGCGGGAGCCGGTCTTCCCGCTGCCGAAGGGCTCGACCTACGGGGCGTAGCCGCCGCGCTGACGCCGCGCGAGCGGTGCACCCTCTCCCCTTGCGGGAGAGGGTGGCTCGCCGCGCAGCGGCGCGCCGGGTGAGGGGTTGTCTCCGCAGACACTTCTCTCGATAGGAAGTCGCGAAGAGAGGCCCCTCATCCGGCGCCGTAGCACGAAGCTTCGCTTCGGCGTTCTTAAGAACGGCGGCCGAAGGCCGCCTATGCCACATTCTCCCACAAGAGGAGAAGGATCTGCAGCGTGCACGCGGCTAACCAATCAGTGCTGCAACGAACCCCCTGCCCCGCTGGCGACGTTGCAGCCGATGGTGCTTGCATCCAGTGGTAATTCTTTTCGCGCTGTAGTTGGATTTTCGATCGCGCGGCCGCGCTCTCAAGTTGTCGGACGAAGTTTTGCTGAAACACGAGCCTGCTATAGTAGCCTTTAGGTAATTGGCCCTGCTCCTTTTTTCGCACGGCTGGCGCAGTCGGCGAACGGGCGCGCATCCAGCGGGGACTGGGAATACTCATAACAGTGATAGTCAATGATGGGGGTGATCATGCCCGCCATATTCGAGCTGCTCTATCGCGAATATTGCCGCGCCCGCCTTACTGAAATGCGGAAACAGCCTCTGCTCACGAGCAAACGTCCTGAACTCTCGCAAGCGGACTGCGATCCTGCTGGTCAGAGTAGCGTTGACACGGCGGACACGCAGACCGGTGACAGAAGCAGTCGCCTTGCTTTGGCAGCAACTACGTTGCCTTAATTTGAGAGGTGGATCATGAAGACCGCACTTCTTATTGCAGCCATATTAGCTGTTGGTGTTGTATCAGCTAATGCTGGTAGTGATCAGCGTCATCGTTCATCACTCCATAAGAGACACCATACTGGATCGGCTGTAATGGCTGTTGGTGTTCCAGCAGGCGGTGGTATTGACCAACGATCTGCCTCGACACTTTATAGGCAAAATCTGCGCGACTCAGGCTACAATGCTAAGGAGAACTTTGATAAAGCTGGTCATATGTGCGTGTCCTGTAATTATCAGGGCGCTGTGACGACTGAGAGCGCGATAACAACAGATCGAGCAGCCGGAGAAGAAGCATCGGGGCGGGTGTGCAGATAGAAACTTCGCACTTTTTCAAGACGAGCCTCGCCGAAAAATAGCCCCCAAAGGATTCCCAATGTGGGTTTCCTCTCGGGGCTTTCTTTGTTTGCGCGCCCACTGCTCGGCCATGCGCGCGGCCAGCTCAGCGGGCTCATCGCTACAACACCACGCGCCGCCCCTCTTCCGCCGCCCAGTAGCCCGCGTAGTTCACCTTGATCGTCTCGTACGCCAGCGCGAGGTCCGAGAGCGGCTGTCGTCCCGTCGCGGCGCATTCCATGAAGTCCTGGATCTCCTGCAAGTACCCGCGCGTCCATTCCTCCTCGAGGCAGACATATTGCCAGCCGGTTTTGCGGTCGACCTTTTCGGTGATGTAGACGCTGGCGAGCTTCTCCTCGCTGGTCTGGTAGCTCATCAGATGCGTGTTCGGGGCGATGTTGGCGAACAATGAGCCGCCGGACGTGTAGGTCTCGATCAGATTGCGCACGCCGCCCATGATCATGTCGCCGGAGAACACGGTTGCCTTGGTGCCGTCGGAGAAGGTCGCCGTCAGCGTGCCCCAATCCTCGACATCGACGGGATTGGCCTTGATGTAGGTGCGTTCGTCGGTCTTGAGGCCAGCGGTAACGTTGCCGACATCGCAAGTGACGCTGGCGACGCGGATGGTCTCGCCGCGCGCCTTGGCCTCGACCTGCTTGAGGTAGAGCACGGCCGAGAGCGGGTGACAGCCCATGCGGATCAGCGAGCCGCCGCCCGTCATCGCCCATTGCGCGGCATGCGCGGCGTGCGAGCCGGAATGGCTCTCCTCGCCCTTCATGAACAGGATCTTGTCTTTCGTCGCCTTGATGATCTCCGCGGTCTTGGTCACCGCGGGCGCGTAGATCCAGTCCTCGGCATACATGAACAATTTTCCGCTACGCTCGATCGCGGCCCGCGTCGCGTCCATCTCCTCCAGCACGCGCTCGTACATCAGCGCCTTCGGCACATGCTTGCCGATCGGCCGCGCATCGCCCTCGCGGCCGAAATAGCCCGCAAACGGCTTTTCGCAGATGACGTGCTTGCCCGCCTGCATGCCGGCGACGATCATCTCGGCATGAAGGTTGGGTGGGGTGCAGATGTCGATGACATCGAGCTCGCGGTCCGCAATCACGTCCGCGAAGCTGCGATAGACGCACGGGATGTTGTGGCGGGTCGCGAACTCGACCACGTGATCGCCGCGCGCAGCCACTGCCGCAACCTCGACGTCCACGCCATAGACGCGCCGGAACGCATACATGTGCAGCTCCGACACGAAGCCGCAGCCGACGAGTCCCACTCTGATTCTTGCCATAGCGCCCTCACCCACTGTTTTGGGTGGCACTATAGCCCGCTTGCCGGCCTAATCCACCGAGACCCGCACCACGCCGGCGCTCATCATGCCCAGTGCGCGGGCGGCGGGCACCGAGAGATCGACGATGCGGCCGCGGATGAACGGGCCACGATCGTTGACGCGGCACTGAATCGTTCGTCCGCTGTAGGATACCCTCAGCACGGTGCCGAAAGGACGCGTCCGGTGCGCGCATGTCAGCTCGCCACCTTTACCGGCCTTTCCATATCCGTAGTACGAAGCAAGCCCGCTTTCGGCGTGGGCAACGGAAAAGGCAAAAAGCAAAAAGCTGGCAAGAGATATCAATAGCGTCGTCTGCGCTTGCACGGCACCCTCCCGGTTACCCTGCCCGGCGCTGCAAACGTCGCTTTGTTCCCTAAGGTTCCCAAAAGACTGCCGGGCGATGCCCGGCAGCGCCATCACTCTTTGTTACTGTTTGTGAAACACCAGCGCGCGCACCTCGATGCTCTCGCGCGGGGCGGCATCTCGCGGCGTGGTCGGATCGACGAAGGCCGTGTGCGGCCCGAACCGCGTCCGGCCGTCGGTTGCGGAGTCATAACACTTGAGCAGCAGCGCCTCGTCCGGCGTCATCTCGGGGAAATAGAACCAGCGGTGGTTCGGATTGTACTTCACCGAATAGGTCTCGCCGCGACGGTTGGGATAAATCAAATCGGAGGCGACGAGATCGTCGGGCGCAACCGTCGTGCCGTCGGCCATCGCCAGCGGTGAATCGCGCAAGGGGCCGCGGATCGGCCGCCACAGATTGATCACCTGCACGCGCCCCTTCAGCAACTCTTCGGCTTCGTCAGGCAGGTGCTCGCGCACGCGATTGGCGCCGGAGACGGCGGTCTGGTCGACATGCACGCGCGTCGCGGGCTGGCGCGGGCCGCCACCACGAATGTCGGCGGCGCCTTCGACGCGCTTGCGCACGGTATGATCGAAGATGACGACACGATCGGCCTTCAGCGTCGCCCGCAGGAACGCCTCGACGGCGGGATAGTAGACGGCGCGAATTTCCTCGTCGTTGTAGAAGTCTTTCACCTGCGTCGGATGGCGCACCAGCGCAAAGCCTTCGCGATCGAGCGAGAAATTCTGCGCAATCAGCCGCGCATCGAAGATCGGGACCCGATGCGGCTCGGCAAGCGCCGTGCTCTTCGGCTCGCCTGGGGGCGGATCGAAGGCGTAGGTGCGCGGCTTGGCTGATGTCGGTGCGAGATAGTTGAGTTCGGCAATGACGAAGGGAAGCGATTCGATTCTTGTTTCTTGCAGGCCCATGGCCGGTCTCCCGATGTGGTCGTCGGATTGATTTTTGACGGGGAGCCGTGGGGTGCAAGGGAGCGGGTGCAAATAGCAATGACGATGTTGTCAGACGTGAAGAACGAAGAAGGAAAGCGTCGAGGAATGCGAGTGCTAAGGAAACACTATCTCGTCTCACGGATGCTTGAGAACTTCGTGAGGTTTCGTGCCCCGGACGCAGCGCAGCGCTTCTTCAGCGATGCGCTGCTGAGCCGGGGCCCATCCAACCGAGAGAGCATTTTGTGCAGCATGGGTCCCGGCTCTGTGGAGCAGCGCTGCGCGCTGCACAGCGTCCGGGACACGAGAGGCTGCGCTACAATCCCGCCTTCGCGATTGCATCGGCGAACGAACGGTCCACGATCTCCGCGGCGTCCAGCTTCTGCTTGATCAGGCCCCAGCGGAAATAGAGGTCGATCGTGCTCTGCTCGTCCGCGACCACGCCGTCGTCGATCGGCGCGAGGCGGATCTTTGCGCGCGAGAGCCAGTTCTGTGGCACGGCGGTCGGGATGTTCATCAACCTGCCCCAGGTCGCGGCATAGCTATCGATGTTGTTCAGCGACCACGCCCGCGCCGCGGTGAGGCGTCGGATGAAGTCGGTCAGCTCCGCGCGCTTGTCGCGGATGGCATCGGGGCGCGCCACCTGGAAGCTCAGCCCCGGTGTCAGACCTTCCGAGGTGATGATGCGGCCCGACCTAAACAGCACCTCCTCCTGGCTGACATAGGCTCCCGGGTCGACCAAGCGTCGACGGAGCCTTGCATGTAGGCGATCTTGGCATCTGAAGGCGCAAGGAACGCGATCTGCACGTCGCTCGCACTCCAGCCGTTCTTCTCGAGCGCGGCGAGGATCAATTGATGGCCGATCGAGCCGCGACCGGTTGCGATCTTCTTAGCCCGCAGATCGGCAAAGCTCTTGATCGGGGAGTTCTCGGGCACGAGGATCGCGAGCCCCTCGCGCGTCTGCCTGATGGCGGCAATCGCCTTCACCGGCGCGCCCGTGGAGACACCCCCACCCCAACCCTCCCCCGCAAGCGGGAGAGGGAGCGCACTGTATTCGCGGCAATAGGCAAGGCAAAGGGCGGCGAGATGCGCGGCTTGCGCCTCAAGCCAGGCCCGCTGCATCTCGCCGCGATCGTGCTCGCGCATTTGGCCTGCATGAGCCTGATCCTGTGGCTTTCGCTCTAGCCGCGTGAAATCACCAATAGGCGCGGTAGTACGGACGCGGATACGGCCGATAGCCGTAATAAGGCCGATAGTACCGGCGATAGCCATAGTACCGCGGATAGGCGTAGGCCGGCCCATAGCCGTAATAGGCCGGCGCATAACCATAGCCGTATCCCGGATATCCATAGCCGCCGTAATACGGGCCGCCATAATAGCCATAGCCGTAAGGCGCGCCGCTGGCGATGGCGCCGCCGATGATCGCGCCGGCCGCGAGGCCGCCGAGGCCCCATCCCCAGCCGCCGCCGCGCCAATGCACCTGCGTGACATCATCACCGGCCGCGGCCTTCATGGTCGCGACGTTGGTCGGCATCGGACCCGCCGCAGCCTGTTCGATTTGGCCGGCCATGACCACGCCGGCCAGCGAACAGGCAATTGCCGTTGTCCAGATCCTCATCGTCTTACTCCCTGTCTGACGTTTCGCTTGGAAAAGGATCGCAACACCATGATCGGACATCCTTGCGCCAAGTCAAAGCGCCAAGTCAAAGCCCGGACTTTGCGTGCGGCGCACAAGTCCCGTTCACGCCCCGTTGCGAAATGGTCGCCGGCACGTGAGGCCCAACGATCTGCTCCGCCCGATGTGACAGCGGCGCGACGCTGTAGCCCTTCGGCCACGGCAAAGACATCAAGGCAAAGCATTAAGCTTCCCGTTGCGCGCAACCAACAACCTACTTCCCGATTTACTATTCGTACCGTTACTATCGGTTCCAAGGCGCAGGAACGCGGGGTTTCTCGCGACAAGAAGTCCCGGCATGCCAGAGTGTGGGAGGATGACATGAGTGCCGTCGGTAGTGAACCGCTTGCCCGCCAAGCGCTGGCGTTCGTCCTCGCTGGTGGACGCGGCAGCCGGCTTTTGGAGCTGACCGACCGGCGCGCCAAGCCGGCGGTCTATTTTGGCGGCAAGTCCCGCATCATCGACTTCGCGCTGTCGAACGCGGTGAACTCGGGCATCCGCCGTATCGCGGTCGCGACCCAATACAAGGCGCACAGCCTGATCCGGCACCTTCAGATGGGCTGGAACTTCTTCCGCCCGGAGCGAAATGAGAGTTTTGACATCCTCCCGGCCAGCCAGCGCGTCTCCGAGACCATGTGGTATGTCGGCACGGCGGATGCCGTCTACCAGAACATCGACATCATCGAATCCCACGCCTGCCGCTTCATCGTGGTGCTGGCCGGCGACCACATCTATAAGATGGACTACGAGGTGATGCTGCGCGAGCATGTCGAGAGCGGCGCCGACGTCACGGTGGGTTGCCTCGAGATGCCGCGCGCGGAATCGTCGGGCTTCGGCATCATGCATATTGACGAGAAGGGCTGGATCCATTCGTTCCTGGAGAAGCCGAAAGATCCGCCGCCGATGCCCGGCAAGCCGGACGTCTCGCTCGCCAGCATGGGCATCTACGTGTTCAACGCGAAATTCTTGTTCGACCAGCTCAAGCGCGACGCCGAGGACCCGAGCTCGAACCACGATTTCGGCAGGGACATCATTCCATACCTCGTCAAGAACGGCCGCGCGTTCGCGCACCAGTTCTCGACTTCGTGCGTGCGCTCGAGCAGCCACAACGGTGCCTATTGGCGTGACGTCGGCACCGTCGACGCCTATTGGTCCGCCAATATCGATCTCACTGATGTCGTGCCGGAACTCGACCTGTTCGACCGCGCCTGGCCGATCTGGTCCTATGCAGAGATCACGCCGCCGGCCAAATTCGTCCACGACGAGGAGAGCCGGCGCGGCCAGGCCGTGAGCTCGCTGGTCTCGGGCGGCTGCATCATCTCTGGCGCCGCACTGCGCCGCTCGCTGCTGTTCACCGGCGTGCGGGTCAACTCCTACGCCAATGTCGAGAACGCCGTGATCATGCCCTATGTCAATGTCGGCCGCGGCGCTCGCCTGAAGAATGTCGTGATCGACCGCGGCGTCGACATCCCAGAGGGCCTCGTTGTCGGCGAAGATCCCGAGTTCGACGCCAAGCGCTTCCGCACCACCGAGCAGGGCATCTCGCTGATCACCCAGCCGATGATCGACAGGCTCAATACATGACGCCTGTTCGCGTCCTCGCGGTCGCTTCTGAAGTCTATCCCATCGTCAAGACCGGCGGCCTCGCGGATGTCGCCGGCGCGCTGCCGGTTGCACTGAAGGCGCATGGCGTCGAGATGCGCACCCTGATGCCCGGTTATCCCGACGTGACGCGGATCCTTGCCGGCGCCGAGGAAATCCGGCGCTGGCCAGATTATTTCGGCGGGCCGGGCCGGCTGCTCGCGGGCTCGCACGACGGCCTCGATCTGTTCGTGCTCGACGTGCCGCATCTCTACGCGCGGCCCGGTAACCCCTACGTCACCAGCGATGGCGTCGACTGGCCGGACAACGGCGTGCGCTTCGCCGCGCTCTCCCGCGTCGCCGCCGATGTCGGTCACGGCCTCGTGCCCGCCTTCGTGCCCGACATCGTGCATGCCCACGACTGGCAGGCGGGGCTCGCGCCGGCTTATCTGCACTATGACAACCGGCCGCGGCCCGGCACCGTGATGACCATTCACAACATGGCCTATCAGGGCAAGTTTGCCCCTGAGCTGATCGGTGCGATCGGCCTGCCCTGGCACTCCCTCAACGTCAACGAAATCGAATATTTCGGCGGCATCAGCTTTTTGAAAGCGGGCCTGCAATTCGCCGATCGCATCACCACGGTGTCGCCGACCTACGCGCAGGAGATCCAGAGCGACGAAGGCGGCATGGGGCTCGGCGGCCTGCTGCGCGCACGCGCGGGCGTGCTCAGCGGCATCCTCAACGGCATCGACATCTCCGTGTGGAATCCGCAAACCGATCCGCATATCGCCTACCGCTTCGGCGCGGAAGATCTCACGTTCCGGGCCGCGAACAAGGCGGCGCTGCAGCAGCAGTTCAATCTCGATTCCTCGGACGAGGTGCCGTTGCTCGGCGTCATCAGCCGCCTGTCCTGGCAGAAGGGGCTCGATCTCCTGCTCGAGGCCATTCCGACCATTTTGGGTGAAAGCATGCAGCTCGCCTTGCTCGGCAGTGGCGATCGCGATCTCCAAGACGGTTACCAGGCCGCCGCACGCGCCAATCCCGGCCGGATCGGAGTCGTGATCGGCTACGACGAGATTTTGGCACATCTGATTCAGGCCGGCTCGGACGCGCTGATCGTGCCGTCGCGCTTCGAGCCATGCGGCCTGACCCAGCTCTGCGCGCTGCGCTATGGCGCCGTCCCGATCGTGTCACGTGTCGGCGGCCTCGAGGATACCATCGTCGACATCGGCGAGGCAGACGCGTCCGGCCACGATGCCACCGGCTTCAAGTTCGGCCCCGTGACGGCGGACGCCCTCGCCGGCACGCTGCGCAAGGCCAACACCACCTTCCACGACAAGCTGACCTGGCGGCGGCTGCAACGAAGTGGCCTTGCGACCGACGTGTCCTGGCGCAACCGCGCCGGCGACTACGCCGCGCTCTACCGCAACCTCATGGCGGCGCGCCGCACGTAGAGCGTTTTCGAGCGAAGTGGATGCCGGTTCGCGTGAAGAAAACGCGTCAAAACTAGAATCTAGAGTCCCGTTCCGATTTCATCGGAACGGGACTCTAGGCATGGCCATTGTCGAATCCATGCTATAGAGCCGGGCATGGACCCCTTCGTGATCAAGCTGCTCGGCTTTGCCGCCGCCACCTGCACCACCGTCGCCTACGCGCCGCAGTTCATCAAGGTCTGGAAAACGCGCTCGGCGCGCGACATCTCGCTCGGCATGTTCCTGGTCATGGTGCTGGGCTTGGCGCTCTGGCTCCTCTACGGCCTGCTTTCTGGCGACGCCCCGCTGGTCGCCGCCAACGCCATCACCATGCTGCTCGCCGGCGGCATTCTGTTCATGAAGCTGAAATACGGGTGAGCTGCCCTTCACCTCTCCCCGCTTGCAGCAGGGGTTACGGATTTGAGGGCGGTTTCGCTGCGGCCATCCTTCGAGACGCCCGCTTTAGGCGGGCTCCTCAGGATGAGGATGGAATGCGTGGCAGCAGTTTCAACGGGCACCAATACCGCTTAGCCTCATCCTGAGGAGACCGCCACCGGGTCCGCGCAAAGCGCGGCCCGATGACAGGCTCCGCGGTCGTCTCGAAGGACGAGGCGCGCGCGCACGTCGTCCTACAAGTCCTATGCGATAGCGGTGCTGAACGCGGGGAGAGGGAGAGATTACCCACCAAACACATACGACGCCATCGCTACGCCCGCGACCTCGTCGACGAAGACGCGACGGCCGAAATCGCTGCCGGCGGCGCCGGCTGCGACCATCAGCGGCAGCAGATGGTCCTCGCGCGGATGCGCAAGACGCGCGCTGGGTGCGTTCTCCCAGTCGACCAGCATGGCATTGCGGCGCGCCGCATCCGGATTGCTGATGGCCTCGTTCAAATAGGCCTCGAAATCGTACGAGACCGGCTTCGACTCCGGTCGATTGAAGCCGCGCATGTTGTGATAGGTCAGCCCGCTGCCGACGATCAGGACACCTTCGTCACGCAGCGATGCGATCGCCTGCCCGACTCTGATGTGCTCGGCCGCGTCATAGCTCGACTTCAGCGACAGCAGCACGATCGGCATGTCCGCATTCGGATACATCAGGCCGAGCGGCACGAAGGTGCCGTGGTCAAAGCCCTGATTGGGATCCTCCCGGCAATCGAGGCCGGTGCGCGCGAGCAGTGCTTTCACCTCGGCGGCAAGCTCGGGCCGGCCCGGCGCCGGATATTTGAGGTGATAGGTATGCTCGGGGAAACCGTAATAGTCGTACACCATCGGCGGATGCGCCGAGGTCGACACGGTGAAGGCGTCGGCCTCCCAATGTCCGGTGATGACGAGCACGGCCTTCGGCCTCTCGGGGAGCAGCTGCGGCAGCCGGCCGAACTCCGCGGCAGTCTTCGCATATTGTATCCGCCTGTCCTCCATGAACGGCCAGGGGCCGCCACCATGCGACAGGAACAAGGTCGGAAATCGCGTCATAGGCTCGTGTCTCGTTGGCAACAGGCGCGTGCGAGCTGCCCGCGCGAACGGCGGCGAGCATAGGCAAACCGGCATGGTTAGCAAGCCGTTAACGAATTGCCTTCCAAAATCTCCGGGGTGGCCGAAGCAGCCGGCCAGAAGACGAGGACGGAAGATGAGGAAGTTTGCGCTGGGGGACGTCGTCAACAGTGACAAGGGCCGCCGCGGCGTCGTTCGCGCCGCCTTCAAGTCGCGGGAAGGCCAGCAGTTCTATGCCATCGAGAAGGACGGCGCGATCGACTATCTGGAAGAAGACCGGCTGAGCCCGGCGCCGCGCGTCGAGCTCGCGGCATAATCCAACTCATTTCCTGCCCTCACCTGCCATCCGATCGAGACGCTCTGCGAAGGGGTCGTCTCCGCTCGCGATGCGGTCGTCGGTGATCAGCAACAGGCGATCACGGTCTGCGGCCGCATCCCAATGCGGCAAACCTGGACCATTGGGATCGCCGCTTCTTGCAAAGTTGATCCAGTAGCCGCGAATGCGGCTCGCGACCTCGCGGTCGCCTCGCGAGAAGATTCCTGCACCGGGCACGCCTTCCGCACCGAAGATGAACTGCAACTCGCGTCCGTGCCCACGATCAGGATTTGCGCGCCGCGCCTCAGGCACATAACCAAAGCGATAGCGAAAGGTCGGCGCGCCGGTGGCCGCGTGAAGACGGGCCAGCAGTCTTGCCGGCTCGGAGAAAACCTTGTCGGTATAGAACCGAGCTTTCAGCTCCGAAGGTCTCGAAAGGTTGGGATAGAGCTCGCGCAGCCCATCGATCGTGCGGCCTGACGATGCAAGGTCGTCCTGGTCGTCGAGTTCATCGCCGAAACGCGTCTCGTCGTCATTCGAGCCGATGATGAGGGGAATGCGGCTCTCGTGCCCCGCCGTGAATCCCGCAGCGATGTTCTCCGTCACCAGGCTCCCATCCATGATCGGCACAAAGGCGCGCGCAAATCTCGCCAGCAGGCGATCTTCGGCAGCTAGCAATCGTGCCGGCGGGACCGCCCGCAAATCCGGCTCGGAAGCAAGTCCCGCGGCGAAATACGCGCTCACGACCTCCGCCTCCTGCGGCGCGCGCAGAGCTGCGCGGCCGGGCACCGATTGCAGAATGGCTTTCTGGAATAAACCGCGCGCCTGCCGGCACAGCATCAGCAGTGCGATCGATGTCGCACCTGCGCCGTTGCCGAACAGGGTGACGTTGCTTGGATCGCCGCCGAACGCCGCGATATTGTCGTGCACCCAATGCAGTGCCGCGATCTGGTCCATCAGGCCGTAATTGCCGGAGCCGCCTTCCGACAACGTCGGATGGGTGAACCAGCCGAGCACACCGAGGCGATAATTCACGGTGACGACGATGAGGCCGGCCTGCGCCAGCCTGGCGCCGTCGAACACCGCATCGTTCGCGGTGCCCGTGACGAAGGCGCCGCCATGGATGAACATCATCACCGGCAGCGGACCGTCGACCCCGAAGGGACGAAACACGTTCAGCGTGAGGCAATCCTCGCGCGCGGCAGGCAGCGACGGTTGAAGGCACGGCGCGCCGTAGTCGTAGGCGGTGTGCATCTCCGAACTCTCGGCCGTCGGCCGCGGCGGACGCCAGCGCAGCGCGCCGACCGGCGGCGCCGCGTAAGCCAGCCCCTTGAAAGAGGCCACCTCACCCTCGACGGCGCCAAGCATCTGACCTTCACGCGTCAGCGCAAATGGAAACTGTCCGACCGACTGGGCCGCGGCCAAGCCGGCGCGACACAGGACAATGGAAGCCGCAACAAGCGCGAGCACGGATCGCATCTTCGGAGCATCTCGATGCGCGGAACGGTTGTGGCAGGTTACGTCCGCGGCCGCCAGCGAGGCAAGCTAGGTCTTACCTCCCAGCGCGAGCGAAGCTCGTCGCGGCCCCGTAAGCGCGGGGCGAGGGAGCGCACCTTCGATGCGGCCAGATGCTTGGCTGAATCGCGCCTGCGACCTAACCATCCTTGGCGAGAAGCTCCGCCAGCGCGCGGCGCGCGACGATGCCGAGCTCACCGAGCGTGGAGTGCCCCGACTGTGCCGCCTCGATCAGGCGCTCGGCGATGAACCTGCGGCTGTCGTGATCGCCGCCATGTGGCAATTGGCGGCACGTCTCCTCCAGGACGACATCCATGTTCGCTTTGGTTCGCTCACTCAACTCTGTCATGACGCCCGGTCGGTACGCGTGGCTTGTAAGCGCAAGCATACACAGAAGGATGTGGTCTGATTAGCCCGGACAATCCCGGCGATTGTGCATCGCGGTGCGTGTATCGCCATAACCTTCGCGCGGCCACGATGCCGCCGCAAACGACTACCGAAGATTGCACTTGTCCTGATGACAAGCCGAACCTGCAGCGATAGCCTGCCGGCAAAACAAATACACGGGAGGAATGCCATGCCTGACGCAATGGTCGCCGCACGTGAATCCAAAGCGGCGAGCGGAACAGCCCAGCAGGTCGACGTCGCCGTGGTGGGCGCCGGATTTGCCGGGCTCTATCTCCTGCATCGCCTGCGCAAGGCCGGCTTCAAGGCGGTCGCCCTCGATGAGGCCGGCGACGTCGGCGGCACCTGGTACTGGAACCGCTATCCCGGCGCGCGCTGCGACATCCAGACCATCGATTACAGCTACACCTTCGATCCGGATCTCGAGACCGCCTGGACCTGGTCGGAGAAATACGCGACTCAGCCCGAGATCTTGCGCTATCTCGGCTTCGTCGCCGATCGCTATGACCTCAGGCGCGACATCCGCTTCAAGACCAAGGTGACCGAAGCCAAATGGGACGAGGCGACGGAGCGCTGGCAGCTCACCACCGATAACGGCGCGCCGGTCTCCTGCCGCCACTACATCATGGCCACCGGCTGCCTCTCCGCGCCAAAGCCGCCGGAGATCGACGGCGTCAAGGACTTCAAGGGGGAGATCTATTTCACCGGACGCTGGCCGCATGACGGCGTCAATCTCGCGGGAAAACGCGTCGCCGTGATCGGCACGGGCTCGTCGGCCATCCAGTCGATCCCGCTGATCGCCGAGCAGGCCGCGCATCTGACCGTGTTCCAGCGCACGCCGAATTTCGCGCTGCCTGCACATAATGGTCCGGCGCCAGCAGACCGCATGAGCCTGCTGCAAGGCGATCGCGCGGCCTATCGCGAGCAGGCGCGCCAGTCGATGGCCGGCGTCCCCTACCCGCAGCAGACCGTTGTGAGCTGGCAATTGAGCGATGCCGAGCGTCGCGAGCGGTTCGAACGCGCCTGGGCGGCCGGCGACCTCGTCCACATCCTGACGCAGCTCTGGGCCGACCAGGCCGTCGATGTCGACGGCAACAAGATCGTCCAGGACCTGATCCGCGAGAAGATCCGCGCCGCCGTCAACGACCCCGAAACCGCTGCGGCGCTGACGCCGCACGATCATCCGTTCGGCGCCAAGCGTCCCTGCCTCGATACCAACTACTACGCCACCTACAACCGGCCGAACGTCACGCTGGTCAATCTGCGCCAGGAGCCGATCAAGGCGATCACCGCGAGCGGCATCTCCACGAACGGCCGCAGCTTCGATCTCGACGTCATCGTGTTCGCGACCGGCTTCGACGCCATGACCGGCGCGATCCGTGCCGTGCATCCGATCACCGGGCGGGGCGGCCGGTCGCTCTCCGACGTCTGGTCGCAGGGACCGCAGACCTATCTCGGCCTCACGGTCGAGGGCTTCCCGAACTTCTTCATGATCACCGGCCCCGGCAGCCCGTCGGTGCTGTCGAACATGGCGGTGTCGATCGAGCAGCATGTGGACTGGGTCGTCGATCGCCTTGCCGCGCTGCGCGATGCCGGTTTCAACACGATCGAGCCGACCGAGACGGCGCAGGCCGCCTGGGGCCGGCACATGGCCGACTGTTCGATGCTGACGCTGCACCGGCTCGCCAACACCTGGTACACGGGCGCCAACGTGCCCGGCAAGGTCCAGGGCTTGATGCCCTATACCGGCGGCGTCGGTCCCTATCGCAGCATCTGCGACGAGGTGGTCAGCCGCGGCATGCTCGGCTTCAGGCTCACCGGCCCCAACGCCGCCGCGCAATGCAATGACGGCGAGGTGGTGCGCCTGCAGCCGGACGTGCGGCTGGTGCTGAACCTGCTCGTGTCGCTGAACTTGCCGCCGATCGAGTCGATGGGCGCGCTCGGCGCACGTGCCTTCGTCAATGAGTTCAACAAGGGCCGGCCTGCGGGGCGGCCGATCGGCGACATCGTCGACGGCACCCTGCCAGTTACCGACGGCGCGTTGCCTTACCGCGTCTACAAGCCGGCAGCGCCGGGACCACATCCGATCGTGGTCTATTTCCACGGCGGCGGCTGGGTGCTCGGCGACGAACAGTCGGACGAGCCGCTCTGCCGCGACATGGTGCGGCGGACCGGCATGATCTTCGTCAGCGTTGGCTATCGCCATGCGCCGGAGCACCGCTTCCCCATCGCGGCCGAGGACGGCTATGCGGCGACGCGCTGGATCGCCGAACACGCCGGCGAGCTCGGCGGCACGCCGGGCCCGGTACTGGTCGCAGGCTGGAGCGCCGGCGGCAACATCGCCGCCGTCACCTGCCAGCTCGCGCGCGACCGCGGCGGGCCTGACATCGCCGGCCAGCTCCTGGTCTGCCCGGTCACCGACTGCACCTTCGATCGTCCGTCCTACAACGACAATGCGACCGGCTACTTCCTGACGCGCTCGCTGATGTACTGGTTCTGGGACCTCTATTGCTCGCCGGCCGACCGCACCGACCCGCGCGTCTCGCCGCTCCGGGGCAAGGTCGCCGGCCTGCCGCCAGCCTTCGTCGTCACCTGCGAGTTCGATCCGTTGCGCGACGAGGGCATCGCCTATGCCGAGGCGATGGCCGCCGCCGGCGTCCCGGTCGAGCAACTCAGGGCGCGCGGCCATTTCCACTCGTCCTTCGCGATGGTGGACGTGGTGATCACCGGCGTGCCCGGCCGGGCGCAGATGGCCCGGGCCCTGCGGCGCTTCGCCGGGCTGCCGGAGGTCAGCCGCGGCGACGAGAGCAGCACCGGCCATGACAGCCCGGAGCACAGAATCGCGGCCGCCGCGAGCTGAAGCGGCACAACGCCGCCGGGAACCTTTTCCCGGCCGCCGCGTTGAGTGTTCGTGGCATTGAGATGCAGCGACAGGTGTGTAGACCCCGGCACGCGAACCCGTGTGCTGGGGTCGTTTTTTGCGTGAGGCAGGACGATGGGGGACGTGGCCGGAGATTCAAAAGTCGATTTCGGCGCGCCTGCGGTGCTGCATAAATGGCCATCGCTGGCAAACCAGCGAAGGCCGGACAGAGACTCCTATCAAGTCAGTGAAGGCACGCTCGACGAGTGCATCTCGGCCTTCATGCAGAAGCCGGCGGCAACCCGGCACCTCTACGAGATCCGCACCGTGGCGCAGCCACCGCTCGTCACCGAAATCCTCTCGCCCGAGCACGTCATCGAGCTATCGCGCTTACGAGAATTTCTCTGACGGCCTTCACAAGCACGCGAGCAGGAACCTTCTTCCCGTTTTTCTCGTTGTCAGGGATCGGAAGCAAAGACGTGAGCGCCTCAAGATGTTTGACGCCGACGTATCATCACCGATCGTACCCTACGGCGCAGACGAGACCCTCTTCGTGGTGATCGATCGCCGCGACGAGGCGACCGAAATCCGCATCGAGCGCAGCGATCTCGAAGCCACCATCGGCGAGCTTGTCGCCGGATGCTTCAACGACCCGATCAAGGTGATTTCGTTCAATACGCTTGAGCATTGGATGAAGGACATCTCGACCGACGTCGCCGGCGAGATTCGTGCGCGCTGCGAGATCTACGGCATAGAGCTGCCCGATTATCTCAGCGACTTCGTCGAGAGCCACCGCTGAGCGGGCGTTGTCTCAATTGCGCAGACAGGGAAGCAAGGGCGGATGCGCTTAGCGCGTGGTTCGCCAGAGTTAGGCGCGCCGGTGCTTGCCGGCGATGACCTCAATCTCGCGGCGGCGCTCGCCGGCGAAGGTTAGGAGCTTTTCGATCGTCAGCGTATCCGTGATCCGTTTGGCCAGCCGCTCGGCGCGCGCGGCCTGATCTTCGAGATACTGGATCGTGTTCAAGCGCCGCCTCCCCCAAAGCCCCGAATTGTTGGACAGCCATGGTGCGACAGAGCAGCTAACAGCCGGTTAAGCGCTGCGATGGGCTTGAGCCTCATTGCACGACGTCGAGCCGGACATTGGTGATGCCCTTGTCGACCATGCCGAGCGCCTCGGCCGCGGAAGGGGAGATATCGACCACGCGCCCGCGAACATAGGGTCCGCGATCGTTGACCCTGACGGTAACGAAGCGGCCGGAGGAGGTATCGGTGACGCGCAGCTTGGTGCCGAACGGCAGGGTGGGATGGGCCGCGGTCAATTCGTTCTTGTCGAACTTCTCTCCGCTCGCGGTCTCCGTGTCCGAGTAGAAGCTGGCAACGCCACGCGAACCTGCCTGTTTTGCGTCACCGCCAGAGGCGCGCGACCGGCTGATCGGCCGTGGATGCAGCGCCGCCACCCTGTGCGGGCGCTCCACCGCGGCCTGCCGGCCGGTCGCAGCGAGATCGGCCTTCTGGCGACCGACCGGCGATTGCGCACAGGCGGCGAGCGAGGCGGCGCCGGCAATGGTGAGCAGCAGCCGGGCCGGCCGGCGGCACGAGATTGCGAGGGAAACCCGGGCAGTTTCGGCACGTGTGATGCGAGACATGGTACGCCCCTCCGAACGGCCGATTTTCGGTGGGGAATGAGGGCAGAACCTTGTCGGAACAAAAGCGGGCCTGGGGCCGCGGCCGTTTCGCGCCAGCTGTGACGATTCCACCACAGTGCCTGTCCTGAATCGGGACAGGCTCGCGGTTCAGCCCGATACGACGCGCCAGCCGATTGGGCGCGCCTTTGGCTGAACCTCGCCATGCTCGGCGTCGCCTTTCAGGAGCCGCATCAGCTCACGCCGATAGAGCCGCCGCCAGCCTGTCTTCAGGCCGGCGATAGAGTCGAGTTCCAATTGCGTCAGCGTGCACATCGCGCTTCAGGCCACGAGGCCTTCCATCGGCTTGACGTCGGCGCTGCTGGGGAAGACCGTCTCGGCGAGAACCTTCTCCTCGAGGCGCAGGTGATCTCTCAGCAGGCCCTTCAGCACGGCGCGTAGATCCGTTGTCGGCTTGAGGTCGCGATCCTCGAGCAGCTGCGCCGGCTTCAGCCCCGGCCAGTCCGCGATCACGCGGCCGCCGGCAAGCCCGCCACCGATCAGGAAAGCGACCGTGCCGGTGCCATGGTCCGTGCCTTGCGTGCCATTGATCCGGGCTGTGCGCCCGAACTCGGTGACGACGGCGACGACCGTCTCCCGCCACGCCTCGCCCATGTTGCTCTCGATCGCCGCGAAGGCGCCGTCGAGCGCGCCGAGCAGATTGTAGAGCTGACCCGAGGCCGCGCCTTCGGCAATGTGCGTGTCCCAGCCGACGAAGCCCATGGCGCCGACGCGCGGGCCGTCGGGCTTGGCGAGATAGCGCGCGGCGGTGCCGGCGGCCTCGGCGAAGTAGGCGCGCACGCGCGCGATGCCCGGAGGCGCCAGCGTCGGATCATCCGACATCGGATCGCCCGCGCCAGGCGCGCCGCCGAGTGAAGCGAGCTTCATCCGCGCCTGGAGCACGGTCGCGAGCTTCGGATCGGTGTGCTGATAGAGATCGAGCAGGCGGTTCTGCGTATCCTCGCTCGCCGGCAGCAGTTTCTGCGGCACCCATGTCATGACAGGAGCGGCGCCACGCACCACCAGCGGCGTCACCGAGCCAATGCCGAGCGCGCGGCTGCCGCGCGGATCGACGCGACCGCCCGACTCCAGTGCGAGCAGCGCACGGTTGAGCCATCCGGAGCTGGTCATGCCGGGCTTGACCAGTCCGCTCTCCAGCACGTCCTGGCCGTCGAAATGCGAACGCTCGCGATAGGGCGTTGCAGCGGCATGGACGATCGCGGCCTTGCCGCTCTTGTAGAGCCGGTGCAGGTTCGGCATCGCCGGATTGAGCGCGAAGAACGAATCGAGCGGCAGCGCCGGCGGCTTGCCGTCCAGCACCAGCGCGCGATCGCCACGCAAGGAGGTCCAATCGGGATCGCCGACCGGCGCGACGGCACCGAGGCCATCGAGCGCGCCGCGCAGGACGATGACGAGCAGGCGCGGATCGCGACCTTCGGCGCGCGCGATCCGCGGCATCTGGCTCCATGCGAACAGCGCACCGGAGCCGACCAGAAGCTCGCGCCGCGTGGGCAGGTGATTGACGAAGCCCATGCTCACCTCCTCTGAAAATCCGCCGACATGAACAAGAGCGCCAGCGCCTGCTGCCGGCTCTCGGCGCGGCCGACCGCCTGCTTCACCTCGGGCGCGATCTGCGATGCGAAGACGTCCTCGATGATGGCTTGCGGATCGGCCATGCCGGTGATGCGCTCGGCAAAATTGTTGGCGACATCGAGCCGCCGGCCGACGCCGTCGATCCAGCTTGCCTCGTCGTCCGGATAGCCTTTTGGCGCCGGCGGACGCCACAGCGCCTCGCCGAGCAGCTCCTGGCCTCCGGTGAAGCGCACGGGATCGACGACCGTGATGCCCGTCGCGCGCACCATGCCGATCACCCATTCGCCGGGACGTTTCAGTTTTGACGGCGGCCCGCGCCACGCCTCATCCGACGACACCATCGCAATCGCGACCTGCTTGAGATCGCCGTCGGTGTCGCGGAAGGTTTTCGCCATCAGCTCAACGAGCGCCGGCGGCGGCTCGTCGGCGACGAAATGGCGCGCGAGCTTGGTCGCGACATGGGTTGCGGTTGCCGGATGGGCAGCGAGATCGCGCAGCACGGCGCGGCCCTGCTCGGCGTCGTCCTGCTCATAGCGCTTGCCGAGCACGGTCTGGCCGCCGGGCTCATGGAGGCGTGGATTGAAGGTGAACTCGCCGCCATGCTGGGGGTCGGCGCCCGGCGGCACCAGCGTCCAGCCGGTGAGCACGTTGGCGAAGCTGATGACGTCCTCCTGCGTATAGCCGGTGCGCACACCGAGCGTATGCAGCTCCATGATCTCGCGCGCAAAATTCTCGTTGAGGCCGCGGCTGCGGTTGATGCCGGCCGTCGAGTTGGCCCCCATCGATTCCAGATTGTCGAGATAGAACAACATTGCCGGATGGCCTTCCGCGGCCTGGAGCAGGTCGACGAAACGACCGAGCGCATGGGCGCGAACGGCTTCGCGCTCATAGGCGCCGGACATGCTCTGGATCCGGTTGGCCGAGACGCAGAAATGGTTGGACCAGAACCACACCAGCCGCTCGGCAAAGCCGATGTCGACGGCAAGCGCAGCTTCCATGCGCAGCTTGGCTTCCTGCAAATAGATCGGACGGCCGGGATCGGGAATGGCGTCGGCCGCCTGCTTCGCCGCCATCTCGGCGGCGTCTTTCTCCTGGCGCTGTCCCTGTGCTTGATCTTCGGACATGACAGGTGCCGCAGCCATCTGCTGCTTCTTGGCCTGCTGCTGCGCCTGCTTGGCGCGCGCGGTTCGCCGCGCATTGGCATCGGCGACGGTGCGATAGGCCTTTGCGCTTGTGGGAAGACTGGCCGCCGCGCTCAGCACCAGCGGTCGCTCGAGCTCGGCGATCAGCGCGCCGCGCGGGTCGGTGCCGACGGCGGCGATCGATCCCGGTCGCGGCCCCATCCCGAAGCGATGGAGCGCGAGGACGACCTCTGCCTTTACAGAATTGCTCATGGCGGACGCCCAATTCTTTCGAGCCTGCGCTATAGCGCATCGCGCGAGGCTACGGCTTGTAATGCTACAAATTGTAGCATTCAGGGCAAGGGCCCGCAAGCAGAGATTGAACGCTCGCCGTCAAATGATCGGGGGCCGCCGGTCTGACAGACCGGCAGCGACTGTCGTCCCTAGAAATTCGGCCCCAACGCGATCTTCGTGATCGTGCCGTTCCTGACGCCGATGCGCCATTCCGCCGACCCATTGGCGAACTGCGCGACATAGATGTCGCTGTCGAGCGCTGTGACGCCGCGGAAGGAGACCGCACGCAGCGCGCCGAGCCGCGCCAGGATCGCCTGATCGAACGGAAGCTGCTGACGCGTGATGTCGGCCACCTCCGACGTCATGCGGTCGTAGTCTGGCTGTCCCTTGCCGACGCCCTCGATGTAGCGGCGCAGCATCTCCTCGCCATTGGCAATCGGAACGGCCCGGCGCGCGGCGCGCCCCGGACGCGCACCGAGGTTTGAGGCTTCGATGTTGTGGAAGCGCGTCTGCCGGCCCGGCACCAGGATCTCCAGGCATCGTCCGGACTTGTCGGCAATCACCCAGGGATTGTTCACGGAGGTCGTGGAAGCCCAGGACATATTGGGCCTGACCACGCTCTGCGTCCTGCGATTGCCGTCGGCGTCGAGATTGGAGATCTGGATGTCCTCGCCCATCTCATTATAGACCATGATCCTGATCGGCGAGGTGCCGGCGCGTCCGCGCACGCTCGCCTCTTCCGCGCAGGAGACGATACCGCCGAGCTCGTCATTGCCGTCGGCCCGGAACAGCACGTCGCCGACCTTGCCGTCGGGCTCGAGCAGCAGGCGGAATTCCGCCGAGCCGTTCTCGAATTTCGCGCCATAGATGTCGTAGCCGCCGGGGCCAACGCCGCGAAAGAAGATCGACTCGAGGGCGCCGAGCGCCACGAAAGTCGCCTGCGTCTCGTTGAACTGACGGTGGATCTTCGCAGCCAGCGGCGCGCTCATGCGATCATAGTTCGGCGTGCCGCGGCGTAAGTCTTCGATCCCGCGCAGGATCATCTCCTTGCCGCCTGCAACGGGGACCTGCTCGCGGAAACGGTCCGGCACCTCCGCAACACGGCGCGCGAAGTCGGCCTCGATCGCCTGCGCCACGGCCGCATCGATCCGCGGCGCGAGTCGGGCACCAAACACCGCATTCTGGACCAGCACGCGCGAGACCCTGGCTTGTTCGTCGCGCAGGAAGATCAGGAGGTTGTCGCCATGGATCGAGAAGACATCGGCGCCTTCCGCGAGAAGTGCCGCCCGGCCCTGCACGGTTTCCTGCACCTGAAGCCGATCGCCGTCGCGGCGCACGGTGAGAACGCGGTTCGGTGCAACCCTGTACCAGCCGACATATTGATCGAGCGGCGCGGGTCCAGTTGCCGATGCCGGCATCTCGGCGACGCGAAGCGCGCGCACGTCGCGACCGTTCATGCGCAGCATCAGTTCTGAGGAACGACGCTCCGCGTCGATCGGGAAGGTGATCTCGCCGGATGAAGCCGGGTACGACGCCGTGCCATCGCCGCCGATCGTCAGACGCAATCTGCGCTGCCCGGTGAGCTGGCCGTAGAGCTCGTCGCCCTCGCGGAAGATGGCGAAGACCGAGGCCGGGCCCATGGCGTAGAAATTGACGAAGGGGCGGTAATGCTGGGCCGGGACATCGCCGAGATCGGCGCTGACCGGCGCGACGTCCGCCGTGCGATAGGCGATCATGCCGGCGGACACGATCACGGCGGGGACGATCGCGGCCGCGATCCACAATCGCTTGCGCCAGCCGACAGCCACCGGCATCGCGGCGGCCGCGATGATGCGCTCGACGCGGGCGCGCACGGTCGAGGCTCGCGCCATCGCGAGCTCGACCGAGCGCGGTCTTACGGTGCTGGCAAAATCGAGCAGGATCTCCGCATAGGACAGCCGATCCTCGATCACTTCGATCGCCCGGGCGTCGCTGATGATCTCGGCGAGCTCGGCGAGGCGCGCAAGCTGCCACCACGAGAACGGGCTGAACCAGAACACCGCGCGATTGAGCGAGGCCAGCAGCAGGACGTAGAAATCGCGATTGGCGACATGCGCGCCTTCATGCGCGAGCACGGCGAGGCGCTTCTTCGCATCCCAGCCGGCGAATTGCGGCGGCACCAGAATGGTCGAGCCGAAGGTGACGGGACCGCCGACGTCACGGCTGATGCGGACGTCGGCAGCGATCAGCTGCGCACCTTTCATCGGCGCCGCCGCCCTTGCCATGCGCCAAGTCAGGCAGAGGCCGATCATCAGCCGCAACAGCAGGCAAGCGGTGACGCCGGCATAGATGATGCTGGCCACCAGCCACCAATTGATCGAAAGCCCGCTTCCGGCCGGCGGAACGATCGCCGCGCCTGATGCGACCGGAAGCGACGGTTGCGACAGCTCCAGCATCGAAAGGTCAGCCGGCAGAAAATCGTCCGGCGCCGGCATCGGCACAGGCGGCCGGGTGATCGTGAGCGTCGGCCAATGCATCACGAAGGGCATCGCCAGCGACGCCAGCAGCACGACGACCCACGCCGTCATGTGGACGTGCGGATTGCGCACGCGAAACAGGTTGAGACCGAACCAGACGACGCCTCCCAGCACGAAGGAGCGCAGCGCCGCCTCAGCCAGAGTTGCGATCATTCTTTCTTCACTCCCCTCGCCTTCTTCGCCTTGGCCACCTGGTCGGCCAGCGTGCGCAGCTGCTGCTGGTCGAGCATCTTGTTGTCCACCATGCCGACGAGAACTTCTTCAATTGAACCGTTGCAGAACCAGTCGACGATGCGCTGCACCGCCTTGGCCGCCACACGCGCGCGTGGTTCGGCGGCGTGGTAGACGTAAGTGCGGCCGTCCACGGTGTGGTTGGCATAGCCCTTTTCTTCCAGCCGGCGCAGCACCGTGCGAACCGTGGATTCCTTCAGACGCCGCGACAGACGCTCACGCACGATTTCGGCCGTGACGGGACCATGGGCCCAAACCAATTGCATGACCTCGCGCTCGAGGTCCCCCAGTTCGGGCAAACGATCGTCCATGGCACTTGCCTTGCGGATAGAGTTTTCTTGTAACGCTACAGATCGTCGCATATGCGGCCGCGCCGCGCAACGGCGATCCCACCTGAAATGGTATCGCCGTGCTGACCTAATGGCGGTTGGGAAGAGACACGTCTGGAGTCGGATCTATCTCCGACGTGGTTGGCAATGTGCCTTGCCCCTCACCCGGATCGCGCCGGACGATGCTGCGCATCGCCGGAGCAATCCGACCTCTCCCCGCTGAAGAGCGGGGAGAGGTTAAGGAGGCAACCTCTCTCGCTCCCTCTCCCCGTTCTTACGGGGAGAGGGGTGGGGTGAGGGGCTATCTCAGCGAATTCAGATTGAGTTGTAAGCTTCAGTAATGCGGCTCGTACATCTGCGACTGGACCAGGGCCCTCACATCGTTGGGCGCAGGTCCGTCGGTGAGCCCGCGCTGAAAGGCAACGTCAGCCACCGCGGCAGCGATGCGGACCGAGACCTCGCGGATGCGCGGCAGCGCCGGATAGAGGCTGCCCTGCGCGAGGTCCTCCTTGCCGACGCAATCGGCGAGCGTGTGGGCGGCCGCCATGAACATTTCGTCCGTGACGAGGCGCGAGCGGCTGGCGATGACGCCGAGGCCGACGCCGGGGAAGATGTAGGAATTGTTGCCCTGGCGCGGCACGAAGGTGCGGCCGCTGAGCGTCACCGGATCATACGGACTGCCGCAGGCGAACAGCGCGCGGCCCTCGGTGTAGCGGTAGGCGTCCTCCGCCGAGCACTCGGCCTTCGAGGTCGGATTGGAGAGCGCGAATACGATCGGCTGCTCGTTGAGCTCGGCCATCGCCTTGAGCACCTCGGGCGTGAAGGCGCCGCCGACCGCGGCAACGCCGATGATCGCCGTCGGCTTCAGCGTCTTGATCGCGGTGAGGAAATCGGCGATCGGCGCCTGGTCGGTGTGGGCATAGCGCAGCTTGTGGCCGGACAGGCCATCGCGGCCGCCGACGACGAGGCCGCGGGAATCCACCAGCCAGTTGCGCCGCAGCGCTTCGGCCTCCGGCAGCCCCTCGGCCATCATGGCGGAGACCACGAGATCGGCGATGCCGGTCGCCGCCTCGCCCGCGCCGAGGAACAGGATGCGCTGATCCCTGAGCTTGCCGCCGGAGACGCGCAGAGCCGAGAACAGGCCGGCGAGCGCCACCGCCGCGGTGCCCTGGATGTCGTCGTTGAAGACACAGGCTTCGTCCCGGTATTTGTGCAACAGCTTGAACGCCGAATGGTTGGCGAAATCCTCGAACTGGATCAGCACGCCCGGAAAGGTCTTGCGCGCGGCCTGCATGAATTCGTCGACGAAGCTGTCATAGGCCTCGCCGGTCAGCCGTCGCTCGCGCAGGCCGAGATAATAGGGATCGTTCAAGAGCTCTTCGTTGTTGGTGCCGACGTCGAGCACGATCGGCAGGCACAGCTCGGGATGCACGCCGGCGCAAGCCGAATAGAGCGAGAGCTTGCCGACCGGAATCCCCATGCCGTTGGCGCCGAGATCGCCAAGGCCGAGGATGCGCTCGCCGTCGGTCACGACGATCAGCCTGGCTGGATAAGGCCAGTTCTTCAGGATCTCGGCGATCTGGCCGCGATCGCGCGAGGAGATGAACATGCCGCGCGGCCGCTGGAAGATCAGTCCGTATTTCTGGCAGGCGAGCCCGACGGTCGGGGTGTAGATGATCGGCTGGATCTCGTCGATGTTGTCGACGACGACGCGGAAGAACAGGGCTTCGTTGCGGTCATGCAGCGCATTCAGCGCGACGTATTTTTCCAAATCCGTCGGCAGCGTGCGCAGATTGGTGAGCACGCGCTGAGCTTGCGTCTCCATCGTCAGCACACATGGCGGCAGCAGGCCGCGCAGGCCCAGCGCCTCGCGCTCGGATTCCGTGAAGGCGGTGCCCTTATTGAGCAGAGGATCGCGCAGCAGCGTCATGCCTTGCGATTGATCGGATGATGTCGCTTGGGCAGCGACACGGGCAGGTCTATTCACGAATTCCCCCAAGGAGTTTCTTATTGAACCGCGGACATTGTCGGCCAGCGCTCCCCGGAGATCAAGGATGTTGGGACTGAGGCATCGATTGTGATCTCGCACCGCAGCGAGATTGTCGCAAAAACAGCAGAAGTTAACGCTTCAAATCTACTCAACCTTGATGTCCGCGGCCTTCACGACCGGCCACCATTTCTCGGTCTCGGCCTTCTGGAAGGCCGCGAGCGCTGCGGGCGTCTGCTGCGCCAGTGGCGGAATCTCCTGCCCCAGTTCGGCAAAGCGCTGCTTGACGGAGGGGGCGGCAAGCACGGTGACGATGGCCGCATTGAGCGTGGTGACGATTTCCTTCGGCGTGGCCTTCGGTGCCCAGATGCCGTGCCAGTAGGAAATATAGAGCCCCGGCAGACCCGCCTCGTCGACGGTCGGGATGTCAGGAGCAGAGGCGAGCCTTGTCGGCGAGGTCACCGCGAACGCCTTGATTGCACCGCTCTTGACATGCGCCAGCGAGTTCGACGCCTGGTCGAACATGATGTCGATCTGCCCGGCAACGAGATCGATCATGGCAGGCCCGGCGCCGCGATAGGGCACGAACTGGAAGTCGGTGCCGGTCTTGCCCTTGAAGAAGACGCCGGCGACATGGGCTCCCGTGCCCGGGCCGGCGGTCCCCGCGGTGGCCTTGCCGGGATTCACCTTCAGCCACGCGATCAGCTCCTTGAGATTGTTCGCCTCGAGCGACTTCCTGCCGACGATGAGTTGCGTTCCCATCGCGATCATCGCGACCGGCTCGAAGTCGCCAACCACATCGTAGGGCAGCTTGAGGATCGCGCCGTTCAGCACATGCGTGCCCCAATGACCGATGGTGATCGTGGTGCCGTCGGGTGCGGCGCGGGCAACGCGGGTACCGGCAATGCTGCCGGAGGCGCCGGCAACGTTCTCGACCACGATCGTCGTGTGCAGCTCGGCAGCGATGCGCTCCGACAGGATCCGCGCCAGCGTATCGGTCGGACCGCCCGCCGCGAATGGCACCACGAAGGTGATGGGACGCGACGGAAACGGTTGGGCGCTACCTGGCCCGGGCCAGGCCGCACATCCAATCAATGCCCACACAGCGATCGCACCGCCGCGCAATCCGGCCCACAGCCCCCGCATCGGTCTCCCCCACCTTCTTGTCGCCCGCATGTTGTCAGCAGGCTGAAGCCGGAGTGAACTCTGCCGGACGAGCGGAGGCAAGCCGGAAGATGATCGGGCCGCTATCCAGCCGCCCGCCTTGGCGTCAGATTGGCGGCGCCGTCGGCCGGCGCGATCTGCATCAAGATGGTCTGGGTGGCGGAGGCGACCTCGATGCCGCTCTGCTGGAAGCGCAGCTTCATGCGGCGGTTGAATTCGCGCTGGACCGGCCAGCGGCCGGCCTCGGTGCAGCGGATCTGGCCGACCATCGACACCATTGCGCCATCGACCTTGTCGATGCCCCAGAGCTCGAGGTCACCGCGGATCAATGCACGGAATTCCGGCTCGTGGCGCATCTCCTCCACGATGTCCTTGAGGATCTGGCCGGCGCGGTCGGTGTCTTCCTTGTAGGCGACGTTGACGCTGACGGAGGCGTTGCCGGCGCCGCGGCTGGCATTGGTGATGGTCGTGACCGCGCTGAACGGCACGATGTGCACGGCGCCATCGCCGGCGCGCAGGCGGATGGTGCGGATCGAGACGTTCTCCACCACGCCTGACAGCCCTGAGACGCTGACATTGTCGCCGACCTGCACCGTGTTCTCCAGGAGCAGGAACAGACCGGTGATGAGGTCCTGCACCAGCTTCTGCGAACCGAAGCCGATGGCAATGCCGACGATGCCGGCTCCCGCGAGCAGCGGGGCGACATTGACGCCGATCTCGCTCAGCGCGGTGAGGCCGACGACGGTGGCGATCAGGCAGAGCAGCGCCGTCCGCAGCATCGGTTGGAAGGTGCGTAAGCGAGCGGCGCGGGCATAATGGCCGTCCCGGGACAGCGCATTGATCTGGCGGTCCAGCAGCGCGTTGCTGGCTTCCCAGATCGCGGCCGCGATGAACACGGCGAGCCCGATCGTCACCAAGGCCGAGATCAGCCGGCTGCCGATCTGGCCGCCATAGAACCAGACGATCGCGTCCACGCCCCAGACTTCGAGCACCGCCACGAAGCCGATGAAGGCGATCACGCCAGATACGATCTTGCGCAGCAGCGGCAGATAGCGATTGGCGCGGATCTCGAGACCGGGAAAGCGCTGGAGGATCTCCGGCTTGATACGGAAGCCGCGGTCGATCAGGCTCAGCGTCAGCATGATGGCGACGCGCGTGATCAGCACCACCACGACCGTCCCGACGAAATACTGCAAGAGCAGCGAATAGCCGTTGCGGATGTTGAGCGCCCACACGGCCCACAGCGCGAGATCGAGCGCGATGGCAAGATAGTGCCAGCCGCCGGCGATGCGGTTGCGCAGACGGGCCGCGATCCCCTGCCGCTCGGCCGGCGCGCGGATGGCTTCGGCGACCTGGCGGCGGCATTGCAAGATGATGACGACGATGAAGAGGTGCACGACCAGCATCACCATGCGCAGCAGCGCAGCGTAACCGGCGCGATGCAGGCCGAGCAGCAGCGCCACATTGGCAAAGGCGATGCCGGATACACCGACGCCGACGATGCGGCGCGCCCAGATCTCGATATAGGCTGCGGTCTCGGCCCGAACCGGAAACAGGCCGAACGGTCCCGCCAGCGCCCGGATCACGCAGATGAGTCCGCGGGAGAACGCATAGGCGTTGATGACAGCGAGGATCACGAGGCGAACGGTCGTGGGCTCGCCGATCTCGGTCCCGAGCAGCGCCGTGGCGATGCCCACCAAGACGACCACCGGCAGCAGTTCGAGCACGAGGCGTCCCAGCACGAAGGGCAGCCGCAGCAGGACCTGCCAGACCCTTACCAGACTGTGGTGACGCTTGTTCAGTTCGGGCGCGGAGGTGACATCGGCTACCGATGACGGCGGATCGGCAATCGGCAGCGCCTGTGTCGGCAGGCGCGCGGTCTGCGGCACGCGTTCTTCCAGGAACGCGACTGGACGCCGGATCAGGCGGAACATCACCCATTCAGCCGCAAGGGCGCAACCGAGCACCAACGCCAGCTTCCAGGCGATCTCGATCAGGAGATTGTAGGCGGCGGGATCGTTCGCGGTCCGCATGATCCAGTAATAGAACGCCGGAAAATGCGTGAGCGTCCGCGCCATGCTGGCGATCTCGCTCGAGATCGCACCGATCTCCTCCGACACCGTGAGCAGGAGCTGTGCACCGAGACCGTCGGCCGAGAGCGGGATCGGCGATTTCTGCTCGAGCGCGGCGGGTACAGGCTGCTGCTGACCGGGCGCATTCGCGATCGCGCGCAGCGTATCGATCATCTGCGCACGCTTCTTGTCGTCCTGGAGCGTCTCCAGCGCCCGCTTGGCCTCGTCTGGCGACAGCGCGGCCGCACTGCTCGCGACCGGCGTCTCGGCGCGGGCGCCGCAGAGAGATGAGATCGCGAGGAAGAGAGCGGCGAGGAGCGCCGGGGCAAGCTTATGCGACACGCGGATTCCCTGAAAAAAATGAATGCGCTGGCGGTGCCGGGACCGTCACCACCGAAGCACATGCGTCATGTCGGATGACCGTTATTCGCCTCGGACCTGTGTCGGAAGTTGGCCTTTGAGGCGACATTCTCTTGGCATTTGGCCATGCAGGATTGGAGACGGCATAGGGTCAGCGCAGCGAGACGGCTTGAGAACGCTGAGCGCGCTCCCGCCGTTCCGCAGAGCAGTTGCTTTTGAGGGCGGTTTCCCTGTGGCCACCCTTCGAGACGCCCGCTTTATGCGGCCACCTCAGGATGAGGACTGAATGCGCGGCAACAGTTTCAACGAGCACCGCTGCCGCTTAGCCTCATCCTGAGGAGCTTGCGCAGCAAGCGTCTCGAAGGACGAGGCGCGCGCGCAGGCCGCCTAAAGTGCCACATGCGATAGCCCAGCGTCATTCCGGGCGTCGGCCCGGAATGACGGCAAGGAGGGAGGAGGGACAAGGCAGAACTTTAATGCGTTCGTTGTGGCGGCCTCGGCGCGGCCAGCCATTGATCGACGTGATGCAAATTACAGCGCCGGGAAGGTAGGGGCTTTGCCTCACTGATGCAGCCCGCTAAACCTTGACCCGGCGTGCCGTTCGCGGTTTTCGCCGCTATGCGATAGTCCGAACGAGCTCCATCGCACTTAGCGGCTGGATTTGCGGAGGTGGTGTCATAGACCTCCCCTTGCTCATGAGGTGGACGTTGCGCGTCGCTTGTTTGCGACCTCTGCGATGCTCCTCCCGAGACACAAAACTGTCAAGCAGGATCGATGACCTGAAGGATCACATTTGAACGCGCGAGTTCCCTGGACGGGCATGGTGACATTATGCGCCTATTTTGCCCGACGTGTCAAACGAACTTCGTAAAATCCGCAAACGCACGAGACCTCCGGCAAGCCATTGATTCCGCTATCCCCGGCTACTGTGCATGGGGTTGTTTTCGCAATTATTGTCCCCGCCTAGAGAAACATGTCTGTCAGGTCGACCGTCGAGGACTTTCCGACCCGGTCGAAGTTTCGCGCCAGCCAGCTTCGCGCCGCCTCGCGGCCCTCGTCGCGCAGGCGACACAACAGGCTCCATTCGGGATGGAATTGCGTGGCCGTACCGAGCTGCGACATCAGCTGGTCGTTGCCGATCCAGTGCATGTACATGCGGCTATGCCTGTCGCTGTCGAGCTCGCCGTCGTCGATCAACCGTGTGGCGAAGGCGATCGCGCGCATCTCGCGCATCAAGGACGAATTGAAGCTGATCTCGTTGATGCGGTGGAGCACATCGGCCGCACTGGTCGGCAGCTCGTCGCGCCGGATCGCCGTGACCTGCACGATGATGACGTCGTGACTGCCCTTGCGATAGATCAGCGGAAAGATCGCGGGATTGCCGAGATAGCCGCCATCCCAATAATGCTCGCCGTCGATCTCGACGGCCTGAAAATAGGGTGGCAGGCAGGCCGAGGCGAGCACGGTTTCCGCGCTGAGAAACGGACTCTGGAACACCTTGATCTTGCCGGTGCGGACGTTGGTGGCGTTGAGAAACAGCTCTGGCGCCTCGGGCGAGGAGTTGAGCCGGTCGAAATCGATCACGCGCTGCAGCAGCGCGCGGAGCGGATTGAAGTTGAAGGGATTGAGCAAGTTCGGCGGCAGCGTGTGCGTCAGCGTGTGGATGAAGGCATGGACCGGATGATATTCCGGCGGCAGCTTCAGGGCCTGGATCCACTGGTTCAGCGGCGAGAGCAAATCGTACGCCAAGTCCATGCGCGACACTTCGTACCAGAATGCGTGCAGGCTCTGCCGCGCCGCTTCCGCGCCTCCGTTCGCCATGCCGGAGGCCATCGCCACCGCATTCATCGCGCCGGCGCTGGTGGCGCTGATCGCCTCGATCGCGAGCCTGCCATCCTCGAGCACCTGGTCGAGCACGCCCCACACGAAGGCGCCGTGCGCGCCGCCGCCCTGCAGCGCGAAGTTGACGTTCTTGCGGTCCGCGGTCCCGTTGGCTGTCACTTTGCCCGCTTCTTGCCTCCCGTCCCCTCTTTCTCCAGCGCCTTGCGCACTTGCTCGAATTCCTGCAGCGAAGCCCTGTCGGCACGCGGAAAGCGCAGGTCCAGCTTTTCGAGCGCAGCATTGATCACGGAGCCGATCACGACGCGGGCGAACCATTTATGGTCGGCGGGCACGACGTACCACGGCGCATGTGGTGTCGACGTGTGGCGGACGATGTCCTGATAGACCGCCTGGTAGCGCGGCCACAGCGCGCGCTCCTTGATGTCGTCCATCGAGAACTTCCACTGCTTGGCCGGCTCTTCCAGCCGGTCGAGGAAGCGCTGGCGCTGCTCCTCCCTGGAGACGTTGAGGAAGAACTTCAGCACGACTGTGCCGTTGCGGCCGAGATAGCGCTCGAAGGCGGAAATGTCCTCGAACCGCTCCTTCCAGATGTTCTTCGTGACGAGCTTTGCCGGCAGCTTCTCCTTGGCGAGGATCTCCGGATGCACCCGCGTCACCAGGCATTCCTCGTAATGGGAGCGGTTGAAGATGCCGATATGGCCGCGCTCCGGCAGCGCGACGACGTGGCGCCAGAGGAAGTCGTGGTCGAGCTCCTTGCTGTTCGGCGCCTTGAAGGCACGGACCTCGCAGCCCTGCGGATTGATGCCCTCGAAGATCGCCTTGATCGCACTGTCCTTGCCGCCGGCGTCCATGGCCTGGAATACGATCAGGAGCGACCAGCGGTCCTGGGCGTAGAGCTTCTCCTGAAATGCGATCAGCCGCCTCTTGTTGGCATCGAGGATCTCCTGCGCCGTCTCCTTGTCGAGATCGCCCTTCTCGTCGGTCTTGTGGTCCTTGAGGTGAAACTTGCCGGATCCGTCGTAACGGAACGGCGTGATGTAACGGTCGAGCTGGTCGGCGATCGATTTGGACGGCTTCTTGCTCATGAGTTCGGGGACACCTTGCGTTGCGGCTTCAGTCGGTCGAGCACGCTACCAAGAATGCCCTTGGGAAGAAATATGATGAAAAGCACGAGCAGCACGCCATAGACGAGATTGTCCCAGCCGACCGCCTTGGTGCCGAAGCCGATACGCAAGCTCTCCGCGAGCAGGATGGTGATGATGGCGCCGACGGTCGGGCCGAGCGAGACGAACAGGCCGCCGACGATGGCCGCGAACACCATCTGCAGCGACACCGCGATGCCGCTGACGGTGTCGGGCGTGATGAACATCTGGTACTGGCAGTAGATCGCGCCGGCGAGCGCCGTCATCAGCGCGCTGAGCAGCGTGATCTTCAGCTTCTCGGCGGTGACGTCGACACCGGCCGCGGCCGCGGCGTCCTCGTCCTCCGAGATCGCCTCCAGCGCATGGCGAGCCATGCTGCGGTCGACCCAGTGCCAGACCACGATGCCGAACAGCCAAACCGCGAGTGCGATCAGATACCAGGTGGTCTTGTCGTCGAATTGCAGCGCCAGCAGCTTGTTGCCGGACGCACGGTTCGGCGTGTAGCCGAGCGAGCCGCCGGTATAGTCGCGCGTCGCGGTGATGACCTGGAGCACGATGCCTGATAGCGCCAGCGTCACGAGCACGAAATAATGCCCGGTGATGCGGAAACGAAAGCAGGGATAGCCGACGATCAGCGCCAGCGCCCCGGCCGCGACCATGCTGACGGGAATGCCGATCCATGGCGAGAGGCCGAGGTGATTCCACAAGAGCGCGGTGACATAGGCGCCGATCCCCATGAAGCCGCCGTGCCCAAGCGAGACCAGGCCGAACCGCCCCATCATCGACCAGGACGTGTAGGCGAACGACCAGATCAGGATCAGCACCAGGATGTGCAGATGATAAGGATCGCGATAGACGAAGGGCAGCGCGACCAGCGCCGCCAGCCCTACCCCCCAGGCTGCAAGCCGCCCCTGCCCCATCATCGGCGCCTCGCCAGGAGCCCTGCAGGCCGGATGAACATCATGACGATGAAGAAGGCGAAGGCGAGCACATAGCCCCATTCGAGATCAGAGAACAGGCCGCCGAGCGAAATGATCTCGGCGAACAGGAACGAGGCGATGAAGCCGCCGATGAAGTTGCCTAAGCCCCCGAGCACGCAGATCAAGAAGGTGATTGGCCCGAACGAGAGGCCGACGAAGGGATGCACGTCATATTGCAGCACCAGGAGGCAGGCAGCGAGCCCGGCCAGCGCACCGCCGAGTGCGGACGTGATGAGATAGATCCGCTTGGCGTCAACGCCCATCAGCGCCATGATCTGCCGGTCCTGCGAGATGGCGCGGATCGCAGTGCCGGTGAAGGTTCGCGTCATGAACAGATAGACCGCGACCATGCCGACCAGTGCCGCCACGAAGGACAGCAACCGTGCGTAGCTGAAATTCATGTCGCCGAAGGCGAGCACCGGCAGGCGGATGCCGAGGTTGCGGAAGTCGATGCCGAAGGCGACGGTGGCAAAGCTCTGCAGCACGAACAGCACGCCGCCGGTCGCGAGCAACTGATTGATCGGCGGTGCCGTGAGCAGCGGCGCGATCACGAGGTAGTGCAGCGCCGCCCCGAGGAGCGCGACCAGCAGGACGGTAAAGGGAGCGGCGATGAAATAGCTGACCCCGTAATACTGCACCATAAAATACATGGCGTACATGCCGATCATCACGAGCTCGGCATAGCAGATCCAGGTCACGTCAATGACGCCGAAGATCAGGTTGAGGCCGAGCGCGAGCAACGCCAGCACACCGCCGAGCAGGATGCCGTTGATCACGGCCTCCAGCAGATAAATGTCGAAGACGTCCAGAAATGCCTGCATGCCCCCTCACACCCCGAGATACGCTTCCTTGACCGTGTCGCTCGCCAGCATCTCGGCCGAGGTGCCGGAGGCGCGGATCGTGCCCGCCTCGATCAGATAGGCGCGATCGACCACTTTCAGCACCTGCTGCACGTTCTGCTCGACGATCAGCACGGTCAGGCCGCTGGCACGGATCCGCTTCACCAGCTCGAACACCTGCTGCACCACGACCGGCGCGAGGCCTGCCGACGGCTCGTCGAGCAGCAGGAGTTTCGGATTGGACATCATCGCGCGGCCGATCGCGCACATCTGCTGCTCGCCGCCGGACATGGTGCCGGCCATCTGGTGGCGTCGCTCCTTCAGGCGCGGAAACAGATCGAACACGACGTCGAGCCGCTCGGCATAGTGGGCGCGCGCCTCCTTCATGAAGGCGCCCATCTTGAGATTATCGTCGACCGAAAGCCGCGGAAACAACCGCCGGTTCTCCGGCACATGCGCAATGCCGAGGCTGACGATCTTGTGCGACGGCGTCGCCACGACGTCGATGCCCTCCATTTTGATCGAGCCGCGCGACGGCCGGATCAGGCCGGAGATGATGCGCATCAAGGTGGTCTTGCCGGCGCCGTTCGGCCCGATGACGCCGACGGCCTCGCCGGCCTTGACGTCGAGATTGACGTCGAACAGCGCCTGGAACGTGCCATAGCCGGCATTGACGCCGCGGAGCTCCAGCATCGGCTAACCTCCCGCGCGGCGGCGCGCCTCGGCGGCCGCGGCCTGCGTGGTCTCGGCATCGGTGCCGAGATAGACCTCGATCACCCGCGGATCGCCGGCGACCGCGCTGGGCAGCCCCTCGGAGATCTTCTCGCCGTGATCGAGCACCATGACGCGGTCGACGACGCGCATCAGCACGCCCATGATGTGCTCGACCCAGATGATGGTGATACCGAGCTCATCGCGGATGTTGCGCAGCATGTCGGCGGCCTGGTCCATCTCAGCCTCGTCGAGGCCGCCGAGGCTTTCGTCCGCCAGCAACAGCTTCGGCGCGGTGGCGAGGGCCTTCGCAAGCTCGAGCTTCTTCAAGCCGGCTGCGCCGAGGCCATCGACACTGGCATGGCGATCGGTCGGCAGGCCGACCATCGCCAGCGACCGCTCGGCCGCTTCCTCGGCCTTGACGCGACTGTGGCGTCCCTGGCCGTAGAAGCCGGCCAGCGCGACATTCTCGAAGATGGTGAGGCGACGGAAGGGCCGCGGAATCTGGAAGGTGCGGCCGATGCCGCGGTTGATGATCCGGTGCGGCGCAAGACCTGCGATCTCATGCCCGGCGAACAGGATCGATCCGGAGGTCGGCACCAGCGTGCCGGAGAGCATGTTGAAGATGGTGCTCTTGCCCGAACCGTTGGGGCCGATCAGGCCGAGGATCTCGCCCTGGTCGACCCTGAACGAGACGTTGTTGACGGCCGTGAAGCCACCAAATCGCTTCACCAGCCCGCTGACTTCCAACACCGAAGCACTCCGCCGCTACTGGTTGCTGTAGGTGGTGCCTTTCGGCAGCGGCAGCACCGCCTCGCGCTGCGCCTGGCTCTTGGGCCACACCACAGAGGACTTGTCGTCGATGTACTGGATCACGACGGGAAAGGAGCGTTCGTTCTGCCCGGCCATCGGCGTGCCCTCACCGTAGAACTTCACGCCGAAGCCGAGCATGGTGCCGCCCTCCGGGATGTCGGTGTCGAGCGCCGCCTTGCGCAGCGCGTCGGGATCGACGCCGCCATACTTCTTGATCGCGCGCGGCAGCACGTCGCTCATGAATAAATACGTGTTGGACGCGCCGATGCCAACATGGGCCGAGCGGATCGCGACTCCGGGCTTGATCTTGTCGAACTCCTCGCCGACCATCTTGATGACGGGCGGCAGCTTCGGATCCATGGTCTTCTGGTTGGCGAGCCAGATCGAGATCGGGTCGGCGTTGAAGATGTAGGCGGCGTCTGCGCCCATGCCTTCCTTCAGCTTCTCGTAGACGCCGTAGCCGGCGCCATGTCCCATCAGCGCGCCGAACCTCAATCCCTGCTCGCGGGCCTGGCGCAGCAACAGCGTGATGTCGGGGTTGTAGCCGGTGTGGAAGATGACGTCGGGCTTGGCGCGCTTCAGCTTGGTCACCAGCGCGGAGAGATCAGGCGCGGTCGCCGAGTAACCTTCCTTCAGCACGACATTGAAGCCGGCCTTCTTCGCACCGGCCTCGTTGCCCTTGGAGACGTCGACGCCATAGGCGCCGTCCTCGTGGATGATGGCGACGCGCAGGTCCTTCGGCTCCTTGCCGAACTTCTCCTTGGCGTTCTGCGCGATGAAATCCATCGTCATCATGCCGAACTGGTCGCCGCTCGCCTGCGGGCGGAACACGTATTTGTAGCCCTTCTCGTTGAACACGGCCGACGAGATGCAGGTCGTGATCCACATGAATTTCTTGAGCTGCTCGACACGGGCCGCGACCGGCACGCACTGCGCCGAGGAGAAGAAGCCGAGCACCATGTCGACCTTCTCCTGCTCGAGCAGGCGGACGGATTCGTTGATGGCGATGTCAGGCTTGCTTTGCGCGTCGGCGTAGACGGCCTCGATCTTGTAACCCTCGACGCCGGTCTTGGCGAAATGATCGAGGATGATCTTGGCGCCGACATAGTTCAGCTCGGACCCGCCGCCGGCGAGAGGTCCGGTCAAATCGAAGACGACGCCGATCTTGATCTTCTTCTCTTTGCCTTGGTCTTGGGCCTGGGCGGACACCGCCAAGCCCATCGCTGCAATCGCGACCAACAGCCCACGTACCAAACGGGCAGCCATGCGCAGGCGCATCAAAACCTCCCTGGACGATTGTGCATCGCATTCTTGTTGATCTTGCTTTTTCGCCCATCACATGGGGTGAGCGAAGCGATGTCAAGCCTCGGGCGTCAGCGAGAGGCGAACTGCTGCGCAATAAAGGCCGTGACAAATCGCGGCATGGTCGGCGTGACATCATCCATCCCGCGCACGAGATGGATAGCCGACAGTTCGGGCTCGACCTCGCGCGCCAGATTGGCTTCGATCCGGGCGCGGGCCACCTCGCCCGGCATATCCAGGTTGAGGACCTGAATCATCGCAATCGCACGGCCGGAGACCACGCAGTGCCAGTCTGCCTCCGCGGCATAGTCGGCCACGGTGAGGCCGGTCTCCTCCGCGATCTCGCGGACGACGCTGCCGGGTATGTCGAGGGCGCCAGCCCTGATGTCGTCGAGGTCGGGCGTTCCCGACGGGAAATAGATGCGGCCGGCATTGGCGGTGTGGTGCGCCATCTCGCCCATCACGAAGGCGCCGTCGGAGGTGCGCAGCGCGCCCATGCCAAAGCCGTTGAACACGGCCGGATCAGGAAAGCCCCAGTCGCGCCAGGCGAGGAAGCTGGCGAAATCGGTCTCGAAATAAGTCGCGGCGAGATGGCCGTCCGTGAACACGGCATCGCGCCCGAGCAGGACGCGGCCGTTCCAGATCTTCGGCCGCTCGCGTTGCATCTCGGCGAAATGCGCCGCGATCTCGGCGCGGCGCTCCTCCGCGAACGGCCACACGATCGGCCGCACCGCAAGATCAAGCGTCGCAACGCGATGAATGACCGGTGACGTCATGACGCCTGACTACTTCGCCTTCGCGTCAGCTATTTGGCATTCCCCGTCGTCTTCTTGGCCTGATCGACGAATTTGTTGGTGAAGGTCTTGCTGACGTCGATCTTGGCGTTCGCCACTTCGGGCGAACCGACGCTGAACACCGCAAGCACGGCGTCGGCGCCCTTCGGGTCCATCTTGCCGGTTTCGGAGAACATCGGGATCGTGTTCTTCAGCGCGGCGAGATAGAGGTCCTTGTTCTTGCCGACCGCCTCCTCCGGCATCTTCGCCATGATCTCCTCGGGCGAGTGCGAGTGGATCCAGGTCAGCGTCGCCAGGATCGCGTTGGTGAGCGCCTGCGTCTCCTTCGCGTGGCCGTTGACCCAGGCCGCCGTCGAGTACAGCGCGCCGCCCGGATATTCGCCGCCGAACGTCTCGAGCGTGTCCTTCTGGGTGCGGGTGTCCGAAAGGATGCGCAGATCCTTGTGGCTGCCCTGGAGCACAGTGACGGAGGGATCGAGCATCACGGCCGCATCGATCTGGCCCTGCTCCATGGCCGCGACCGCGGTGGCGCCGAGGCCGACGCCGATCACGGCGGTGCCGGCGGGATCGAGGCCGTTCTTCTTGAGCATGTATTTGAGGAAGAAGTCGGTCGAGGAGCCGGGAGCGCTCACGCCGACCTTCTTGCCGGCAAGGTCCTTCACCGACTTGATGTCGTTGGTCCGAGAGGGCGCGACCACCAGCACGAGGCCAGGATAGCGGTCATAGACCACGAAGGCCTGAAGCTCCTGCTTCTTGGCAGCGAGATTGACGCAATGGTCGAAATAGCCGGAAACGACGTCGGCACTGCCGCCGAGCACGGCCTTCAGCGCGTCCGAGCCGCCCTTGAGGTCGACCAGCTCGACATTGACGCCGGCCTTCTCGTACTCGCCGAGCTGCTTGGCCAGCACGGTGGGCAGATAGCACAGGCAAGAGCCGCCGCCGACCGCGATGGTGACCTTGCTTTGCGCCGCGGCAAGCGAGGTGGTGAGCGTCAGCGCGAGCAACGCGCCGGCGAGCCTGGCAATCGTGTTCTTCATTGGTTTCCTCCGTTCGGCCGGCGGCACCATAGAGCAGCGGGGCTGGCTTGAGAAGCACCGCCTATGTGGGCTGGCCATCGGCCTTTCTGCGCAATAGCATGCCCAAACAAGAACAATTCTCGATGGGGAGGATCATCCATGAATCGCCTTGCTGCCGGGCTGTCGATCGCCGCCGCCTTTGCCGCCGGATGCGGCGCCACCCACCTGCTCCGGCCGGCGCTCGCCGCTGAAAACATCACCGCGCAGATCATCCATACCGGCGAGATGCAAGGCGACGCGCTCGGTCCCGCCAACGCTGTCGGCTACCGCTCCAAGATGTTCGCGAGCGCGGACGGTGCCACCATCTCGATCCAGGTCGGCAACGTGCCCAAGCACCTGCATCCCAACACCAACGAGATCCAGTACATCCTGGACGGCACCGGGACGATCTGGCTCGGCGACAAGGAGGTGACGGTGAAGCCCGGCGACCTCGTGATCATCCCGAAGGGCACGCCGCATGGCGGCACCAAGCCGATCAGCGGCCAGGTCAAGGCGATCGCGATCAAGACGCCACCGCAGGCGCCCGACGACACCAAGCTGCTGGATTGAGCTTGTCTTCACCTCTCCCGCTTGCGGGAGAGGTCGCGCCGAAGGCGCGGGTGAGGGTTCTCTCCTCTTGGGGGCTCTCGCAAGTGGAGATACCCTCTCCCCAACCCTCCCCCGCAGGCGGGGGAGGGAGCGCACCTTGGATGTGGCTCGCAATCAGAAACTAATTTTCTTACTGCTATCCCCGCCCGTCCGACGCCATCGGCCGCCACACCAAGAGACGGCGCTCCACCAGCGTCACCCCAAAGTCGATCAGGATGACGAAGGCCGACAGCACGAACATGCCGGCGAACACGCCGGCGACGTCGAAGATGCCTTCGGCCTGCTGAATGAGATAGCCGAGCCCAGCCGCCGATCCCAGATATTCGCCGACGACCGCACCGACCACGGCGAAGCCGACCGAGGTGTGCAGGGAGGAGAACATCCAGGACAGCGCCGACGGCCAATAGACGTGCTGCATCAATTGCCGCTCGCTCATGCCCAGCATACGGCCATTGTCGAGCACGGTGCGGCTGACTTCCTTCACGCCCTGATAGACGTTGAAGAAGACGATGAAGAAGACCAGCGTCACGCCGAGCGCGACCTTGGACCAGATGCCAAGCCCAAGCCACAGCGCGAAGATCGGCGCCAGCACGACGCGCGGCAGCGCGTTGACCATTTTGACGTAAGGGTCGAACACGGCCGCAACCAGCGGCTGGCGCGCAAACCAGAAGCCGACCAGCACGCCGCCGAGCGATCCGATCAAGAACGCCAGGATCGATTCCGCGAGCGTAATGCCGAGATGCTTCCAGATCACGCCGGACGCGAACCACTTCACGATCTGGTTGAACACGTCGAACGGGTTGGAGAAGAAGAACGGCGGCAGCAGGATCTTGCCGAACACGGGGACGGTCGACAGCACTTGCCACAGCACAATGCAGACGACCGCGACCAGAACTTGCAGCGCAAGCAGCGTCGGGCGCGACATCAGACCGCTTCCTTCGCGTGCGTGGACTGCTCGTAACCCTTCATCACCTCGTCCTTCAGCACGCTCCAGATCTCGCGATGCAGTGAGTGAAACTCCTTGTCGAGCCGCACCTCGAAAATATCGCGCGGGCGCGGCAAGCTGACGCGCCAGTCGCCGATGATGCGCGAGGACGGCCCCGCCGACATGATCACGACGCGGTCGGCGAGCGCGATCGCCTCTTCGAGGTCGTGGGTGACGAACAGCACCGCCTTGCGGTCGGCGTTCCAGAGGTCGAGCAGCAGATTGCCCATGACCTGCCGCGTCTGCGCATCGAGCGGCCCGAACGGCTCGTCCATCAGCAGGATTTTTGGGTCGCGGATCAGCACCTGTGCCAGCGCCACGCGCTTGCGCTGGCCGCCGGAGAGCATGTGCGGATAGCGGTTCGCGAAGGCGCCGAGCCCGACAGAGGTCAGCCATTGCTGCGCCCGCGGCAGCGCTTCGGAGCGCGGCGTGCCCTTGATCTCGAGCCCGATGGCGACATTGTCGAGCGCGGTCTTCCACGGGAACAGCGCGTCGGCCTGGAACAGGTAGCCGGCATCCCGGTTCAGCCCCGCGAGCGGCTGGTCGAATATCCTGACGCTGCCGGCCGCGGGCTTGAGCAGCCCGGCGGCGACGTTGAGCAGCGTGGATTTCCCGCAGCCGGTCGGGCCGACAATGGCGACGAACTCGCCCTGCGCCACCGCGAGATGGGCTTTCTCAACCGCTGTATAGACCCGGCCGTCCCCGAGGCGGAACGCGACCTTGGCATCTTCCAGCGCCACCGCCGTGGGCGTCGTCATGTGCTTCCTCCAAACCTGGACCGATGCCTTAGCCGCTCGCGCGGCCAAGTTCAATCAAGGCGCCAAGCGTGCTACGCATGGGGTCTTGCCGTGCTCTTACCCTCCCCTGGAGGGGGAGGGTCGGCTCACATAAGCGCAGCGAAATGTGAGACGGGGTGGGGTGAAGGTCTCTCTGCGAAGAACAGTGCCCGAGTGGAGAGATCATCCCACCCTGCTCGCGCTGCGCGCGATCGACCCTCCCCCTCCAGGGGAGGGTGAGAGAAAAGCGAGCCCACCCGTGATGCCCTCCAGGCCGATGATCAGCTACGCGCATGTCACCAAGAGCTTCGGCCCGCTCAAGGCCGTCGACGATGTATCGCTCGACATCGCCGAAGGCGAATTTGTGGCCATCGTCGGTGGCTCGGGCTCCGGCAAGACCACCCTGCTGCGGCTCGCCAACCGGCTGATCGAGGCGGATGGCGGCACGATCACGGTCGAGGGCGAGGACGTGCAAAACGTCGATCCGGTCGCACTGCGGCGGCGGATCGGCTACGTGTTCCAGGCCGGCGGGCTGTTTCCACATTTGAGCGTTGCCGACAATATCGGGATCACGCCAAGACTGCTGGGCGTGTCGGCTACGGACATCGCCGTGCGTGTCGACGAACTGCTGGAGCTCGTGCAGCTCGACCGTGCCGCGCATCGCGACCGGCTGCCCGAAGAGCTCTCGGGTGGCCAGCGCCAGCGCGTCGGCGTGGCGCGGGCGCTCGCGGCAAAGCCCCACATCATGCTGATGGATGAGCCGTTCGGCGCGCTCGATCCCCTCACCCGCGATGCGCTCGGCGAGGATTTTCGCGACCTGCACCGCAAGCTCGGCCTGACCACCGTGATGATCACGCATGACATGACGGAGGCGATTTTGCTGGCCGACCGCATTGCGGTGATGCGCGCTGGAACGCTGCTGGCCCAGGGCACGCCGGCAGAGCTGTCAAAGAGTGGCGACGCCTATGTGCTGGAGCTGTTGCGCACGCCCCGGCGCCAGGTCGAGCGATTGAATGCGCTGTTGCCGCAGGGCGGTGGGGCATGAGCTTCTTCACCGACCCGCGCTGGGGCGAGGCGCTGTCGCATTTGCCTGACTATCTCGGCAACCATGTGCGGGTAAGCCTGGCCGCGCTCGCGCTCGGTCTCGCCGTCAGCCTGCCACTGGCGATCCTGACGCGCAATCGCCCGGCGCCGCGCGGCATGCTGCTCGCGTTCGCCAGCATCGTGCAGACCGTGCCTGGGCTGGCGCTGCTTGCGCTGTTCTATCCGCTGCTGCTGCTGGCGGCTTCCGTCACGCTCGCCTGGTTCGGCGTCTCCTTCTCCGCTTTCGGCTTCCTCCCGGCGATGCTGGCGCTCGCGCTCTATTCGATGTTGCCGGTGCTGCGCAATGGCATCACCGGTCTCAACGGCATCGATCCGGCGCTGCTCGAAGCCGCCAAGGGTGTCGGAATGACCGCACGGCAGTCGCTGGTCATGGTCGAACTGCCGCTGGCGCTGCCGGTGATGATGGCGGGCATCCGCACCGCCGCGGTGTGGGTGATCGGCACGGCGACGCTATCGACGCCGATCGGGCAGACCAGCCTCGGCAATTACATCTTCGCCGGGCTTCAGACCCAGAACTGGGTATTCGTGCTGTTCGGCTGCCTGGCCTCGGCCCTGCTCGCGCTTGCGATCGATGAGTTGCTCGGCCTGATCGAGACCGGCCTGCGCCAACGCAGGCGCCTGCGCGCCGGACTCGGCGCGATCGGAATCGCCGCACTTGTCGCTGCCACGCTGGTGCCGACGCTGGGACGCTCGTCGCAGAGCTATGTGGTCGGCGCCAAAACCTTCGCCGAGCAATATGTGCTGTCGGCGCTGCTCAGGGACCGCCTCCAGGCGGCCGGGCTTTCCGCCACCGCGCGATCCGGCCTCGGCTCCAGCGTGATCTTCGAGGCACTGAAGGCCGGGGACATCGATCTCTATGTCGACTATTCCGGTACGCTCTGGGCCAACCAGTTGCATCGCACCGACATCAAGCCGCGCGCGGAACTGCTCGCAGAGCTGAAGGCAGCCCTTGCGAAAGAGAACATCACCTTGCTCGGCGAGCTCGGATTCGAGAATGCCTATGCGTTGGTGATGCCGAGAAGGCGCGCCGAGGCGCTTGGCATCCGCAGCATCGCCGATCTCGCCGCGCACATATCGACGATGTCGATCGCCGGCGACTACGAGTTCTTCTCGCGCCCCGAATGGGCCGCGCTGCAAAAGGCCTACGGCCTTTCCTTCCGCGCCCAACGCCAGATGCAGCCGGACTTCATGTATGCCGCGGTCGCCAGCGGCGAGGTCGACGTGATCGCCGGCTACACCAGCGACGGCCTGATCGCGAAATACGATCTCGTCGCACTCGATGATCCCAGGCACGCGATCCCGCCCTACGACGCGATCCTGTTGCTCGCGCCGAAACGAGCCGGTGATGAGCGGCTAGAGGCTGCGCTCAAGCCGCTGCTCGGCAAGATCGACATCGCGACCATGCGCGAGGCGAACTTGCGCGCCAGCGGCAACGATGCGAATTCATCGCCCGATGCGGTGGCGAAGTGGCTGTGGGAGAAGGTGGGCGGGCGGTAGGTCGCACCCAGCCGCTCTCAAGCCCCGTCATCCTGAGGCGCGAGATGCACAGTGCGCAGCACCGTGCGGCGAGCCTCGAAGGATGAGCGGCCCCGATGCAGCCGGGCCGTCGCCCTTCGAGGCTCACCCAGCGGCGCCTTTGCGCCGCAGGGCTCGCACCTCAGGGTGACGGTCAATGAGTAGCGCTTGGGGGTACAGCAAGACAGCTACAGCCCCCGGATCATCCCCGCGTTGATCAGCAGCCGGTTCAGCCGCCGCGCCTCGGCGCCATGCTCGCAGCCGTAGAAGATGCCCTTGCAGCGGAGCATGATCGCCTTCTGCTCGGCGAAGGATGGATCGAGCGGGATGCCGGCGGCCTCCTGGATCACCAGCGGCAGATACGGACCGTCGATCGTGTCCATCACGGCGTCGCTCTTCACCGGCTCGAAATTGACGGCGTCGATCGCGTAATAGGTTGCGTAGAGACGCGGATCGTAAGCGTCGAGCTTCTTGCCGAGAGCGCCCTCGTCGAGCCCGGGCTCGAGCAGGTTCGGCGCGAATTCCGGCTGGTGATCGCCGTACCGCACGATCAGGAAAGGTTCGCCAGGAAAATTCTTCTTCAGGCCGGCGACGAAAGCCTTGTACTGCTCGGCGCTCATCGCCTGGCGGCGCAGATATTCGTCGATCGACGGCACGTTGCCCGGCGCGCGCCAGTTCGGCAGCAGGTCGGGGCGGAAGCGCGTCTCCCAGGGGAAATGATTGGCACCGAGATAGATGAAGGTGAACAGCGGCTTGTTGGGCGGCTGTTGCCCCATCAGCTGGAGCGCCTTGTCGTAGAAGAAGGAGTCCGGTTCGACGTCCTTGGCGCCGAGATCCTTCGAGTCGAGGAAGCGTTCGATGCCGGTCGTCATCTGGAAGCTGCGCGCACCCATGAAGCCGCCATGGGCGGGATAGAGCGACATTGTGTCGTAGCCGCAACGGCGCAGCGCCAACGGCAGGCCGCGTTCGACGCGGTTCGAGGCGATGCGCGTCACGAAATAGGCGAAGCGGCCGAACGAACGCGAGGAGAGCCCCGCAAGCACGTTATATTCGGTGAACCAGCTCGGCCCGCCATTGCTCTCGGCCAGGAACGTGCGCTGCTTGCCGTCCCAGGACTTGAAGTGGTCGCCATAGCGCGGCGGCACCTTGATGCCCTGCGCGGCGCGGATGTCGAAGCTCGATTCATCGTGGATCATGATGATGTTGGGCCGGCGACCCGCAGGGTGGCACTCATCGACCAGCGGCACGTTGAGCCGCTCGTTGGTCGCGGCGGCGGATTCCATGAAACCGTACTGCACGAAATCGGCGACCGCGGTGACGCCGGAGCGGAAGAATTTCGAGAGATAGCCGTCGTCGTAGTAGCCGCGCCAGGCTTCATCAGGATGATAGAGCGAATAGCCGACCAGCGCGGCAAGGCAGGCGAGCTTGCAGGCGAACGCTGGCAGACGGCGGATGCGGAACGGATCGAGCCACCACAGCGCATACATCAGCGGCAGCGTGACGAGGCCGGCCAGGATCACCGACCAGCGCAGATTCGGGAAGATCGTGAACAGGAACGCGACGGTGTCGCGGTCGATCATCATCAGATCGATGAAGTTGACCGTCATCTGCACGACGTCGTGCTTGAGCCGGGACAGCAGCACCAGCACGACGACCATGGTCAGCGACAGCGCGCCCGACAGGGCCGGCCGCCGCAGCAGCGTGATCCAGAAGAAGTTGAGGATGCCCCAGGCCAGCGCGAAAGACAGGCGCGAGCCGAAATCGGTCTCGGTCTCGTACATCAGCGCGATCGCTGCGAAATGGGGCGCTGTGACCGCGAGCAGCCGCCAGATGCCGAGCGCGGCGACGCTCGCCAGCACGGCGGTGGTGGCAGAGGGACCTGGATTGGGCGCGGACGCCATCGACGACACGCAACTTCTGGTCCGGCGCGGTGATGCCAAGCCGTCTGGCCGGCCTCGAGGCAGCTAGCGGCGCCCGGCGCAGCCGGAAGTCTGCACCGTGTCATAAAACTGTAACGGAACAGTCACGGTCAGGCAACGCGTCCGGCGATCCGACTTTCGCTTATTGTTAGCGGGAGACGTGGGCCGCAGGCCCGGCAGGCCGCTCCTCGCAACGTCAGGGCTTGGCGATAGGACGGACCGGCCGAGGCGAGCTGAACGTCACCCCTGCGGCAGCAGCCCGAGGCGCTTGGCGATGATGCGGTCCAGCGTCCGTTTTGGCAGCACGGCGCCGATCAGATGGCGGAGCGGGTCCGGCGTGATCTGGTAGCGCACTTTTGGGCTTGCCGCCGTCAGCGCCTCGAACACCACTTCGGCGATACGCTCGGCGGGCAGGCCCTTGGCGCCGATGTCCATCATGAACGCCATCGCCTTGTTTAGTGCCGGCAGATAGGGCGAGTTCTGGTAGACGGAGAGGTCGATCTCTTCGGCCTTGCTCCAGATCGGCGTCTTCACCGCGCCGGGCGCGACGATGATGACGTCGATGCCGAACAGCATCAGCTCGCGGCGCAGGCTCTCCGACAGGCCCTCGATGGCGTGCTTGGAGGTGCTGTAAGGTGCCGACAACGGATTGCCGTTCTTGCCGGCGACCGAGCTGATCATCACGATCCGGCCCTTCGGCCCCTTCAGCGCGGCGTCTGCGCCGAGCAGCGTCCCGAACGCCTGCGTCGCGATGACCGGACCGATGACGTTGACGTCCATCTGGCGGCGGAAATCGTCGGCCGACAATTCGAGCACGGGGCCGGCGACCGCGATGCCTGCATTGTTGACGAGCCCCGCCAGCGTCTCGCCGCCCAGCGCCTCGCGAACTTTTCGCGCAGCAGCGAGGACTGCTGCCTCGTCGGTGACGTCGAACAGCAATGGCGTGAAATTGGTGCCGAACTCACTCTTGAGCCGGTCGGCGTCGGCCTGCTTGCGGACACTGCCGAACACGCGATAGCCACGCCCGATCAGAAATTTCGCAACTGCCCAGCCAATGCCGGTGGATGCGCCGGTGACGACGACAGATCGCATGGTCCCCTCCCCTCGAGTTCCCGCAATCATGTAGGAGGAAGGTGCCGGGGCGCAATGTCGCCCAGCTCGGAAGTCCGCGCAGCAGGTGCGCCATGAGTCGAAGGCGCGTTAAAAAGAGGGATGAAGAGCCGAATCCTTGGCTCTGACGACGCAGCGATTTTGACGATCAGGAAGTTCTAAGAAGCCTTGAAAAACGACGCGAGACCAAGAATGTGGTTTAAGCGTCAGTTCTTGGCGCTCAAGCAGCGCGTCAGCTCGCGAAGAATTTGAATGAAGCAGCAATGCTTCGCGCGAGGAGGAAAGAGCGAGACCGCTGTCCGCGATCTCGCTCGACCCTAATCGCGAAGGGCTTAAGATTTGGTTTGGCGAGCGAAAGTTGTGTTCGCTCGTGTCCCGGACAAGCGCAGCGAAGCGAAGCCCAGAGCCGGGACCCAGAGGCCGCATTGGACCCCGGATCAGCAGCGCATCACCAGAGTGCTGCGCTGCGTCCGGGGTATAACGGCTTAGTTCTTGCTCTTATCGACCAGCGCACCCTTCTTGATCCAGGGCATCATGTCGCGGAGTTTCGCGCCGACTTCTTCGATCGGGTGCGCGGCGAGCTTGGCGCGGGTCGCCTTGAACGAGGTCTGGTTGACCTTGTTCTCGAGCATCCAGTCGCGGGCGAACTTGCCGCCCTGGATGTCGGCGAGAACCTTCCGCATCTCCTTCTTGGTCTCGTCGGTGATGATGCGCGGACCGGTGACATACTCGCCGTACTCGGCGGTGTTGGAGATGGAGTAGTTCATGTTGGCGATGCCGCCTTCATAGATCAGGTCGACGATCAGCTTCACTTCGTGCAGGCACTCGAAATAGGCCATCTCCGGGGCGTAGCCGGCTTCGACCAGGGTCTCGTAGCCGCCCTTGATCAACTCGACCAGGCCGCCGCAGAGCACCACCTGCTCGCCGAACAGGTCGGTCTCGCATTCTTCCTTGAAGGTGGTCTCGATGATGCCGGCACGGCCGCCGCCGATGGCGGACGCATAGGACAGGCCGAGGTCGTGGGCATTGCCCGAGACATCCTTGGCGATCGCGATCAGGCAGGGCACGCCGCCGCCGCGCTGATACTCCGATCGCACGGTGTGGCCGGGGCCCTTCGGCGCGATCATCAACACGTCGAGGTCGGCGCGCGGGTCGAGCAGGTTGAAGTGGACGTTGAGGCCATGCGCGAACACGAGGGCGGCGCCCTTCTTCATGTTGTCGTGCAGGTGCTCGCGGTAGATGTCGCCCTGGAGCTCGTCCGGGGTCAGCATCATGACGAGGTCGGCCCATTTGGCGGCTTCGGCGACTTCCATCACCTTGAAGCCGGCGTTCTCCGCCTTCTTGGCCGAGGCCGAACCCTTGCGCAGCGCAATCGCCACCTCCTTGACGCCGGAGTCCTTCAGGTTGAGCGCATGGGCGTGGCCCTGGCTGCCATAGCCGACGATGGCGACCTTCTTGCCCTTGATCAGGTTCAGGTCGGCGTCGCGATCGTAATAAACACGCATAGTTCGTTTCCTCGTTCGGGGCCGGAATCGGCCGATGGTCAGGTCTTTCGAAGGTGAATTGACGGATTTCGGGGGCTGTCTAGAGCATTTTAGGGCCCCTGGGAAACCCGTTTCTGCATGGAAATCTGCGGCATCATGCATCCATGAAGACGGGGTAGAGGGAAGCGAGCAGCAGCACCGCCATCAGGATATTGAAGCCGCGGACCAGCCGCTCCGAGGTCAGGACCGGCCGCAATGCGGAGCCGAACAGAGCCCAGACCACGGTCGAAACCGCGCCGACGAGCAGGCTGATCACGGTCTGGATTGCGATGTTGAGCGGGAATTGGGCGATCGCCGCGTAGGCGGTAATGGTGCCGATCACAATCACCCAGCCTTTGGCGTTGATCCATTGGAACATCGCCGCGCCCCAGAAGGTCATCGGGCCGCGGCCGCCCCCCTTGTCCGGCTTGGTCGGGCCGGACATGGCGATCGCGGCGGCGAGATAGATCAGGTAGACCGCACCGGCATATTTCAGGATGGTCTGGAGGATCGGATAGGCCAGAAACACGGTGCCGAGCCCGAGGCCGACCGCGGCCACCATGAAGGCAAAGCCGATGACGATCCCGACGATGTGGGGGATGGTGCGCCGGAAGCCGTAGGTCAGGCCCGAGGACAGCAGCATGATGTTGTTCGGCCCGGGCGTGAAGTACATCACGACCATGAAGATGAGAAAGGCATAGAACAGCGATTGGGACATGCTCACCTCACGCGACTTTGGGCAGCGGCTCTTCAGGCAACGCCTTGGGCCGCTTCGCCAGCACCATCACCGCGATACCGCCGATCACGGTCAGCATGCCGGCGAGCCTTAGGGGTCCGAACCGCTCGCCGAACACGACGCTTGAGGCCGCCGATCCCACGAACGGCACCAGCAGCGCGAACGGCACCACCTGGGCGGCTGGATGGTCGCGCAGCAGCCGACCCCACAGCCAATAGGCGATGCTTGTCGAGACGCCGCCAAGCGCCAGCATGCAGAGCGCTGACGTCAGCGAGATGTGGGTCAGCGATGTCCAGGTCGACGCCGGGCCGTTGGCGATAAGCGCCAGCGCGAACAGCGGTATCGCCGAGGCGAGACACAACCACGCGAACAGGTCGAACATGGGCACGCCGCGGGCGCCACGCAGCAAGAGATTGCCGACGGCAAAGCTGACTGGCGAGATCATCAGTACCGCAAACGCAGCGGCGCTGAAATCATAGCCGACAGTGCCGCAGATCATCAGAAGACCGATCGCAGCAATGCCGGTGCCGAGCGCCTGCATCGGCGTCGGCCGCTCGCCGAATGCGACCGCGGCAAAGCCGATGGTAAAGAGGGCCTGACTCTGCACGACGACACTGGTCAGCCCCACCGGCACGCCATGGGCAATGCCATAGGCCTGGGACAGAAACTGGCCGAGAAACAGCGTGAAGCTGATCGCGATCAGGAGCGACCAGGCAACTTTCGGCTTGGGAATGAACAGGCATGGGACCGCAGCGATGGTGAAGCGTAGCGCCGTCATCAACTCCGGCGACAGTTCGTCGAGCGCGATCCGGCTCGCCACGAAAGCAAGCCCCCAGATGATCGCCACCAGGATGGCGATGAGGATGTCAGCCGGCTTCATTGTTGTTCCCGGTTCTGCACTGCCGTGCAGCCCTGTTACTTTTTCTGTCTAGCCTTGCTCGCCGGCTTTCGGTTTCCGCAGCAGATAAGTGCCGTGCATGGGGGCGTGGTAGTCGGCCGAGACCAGCGTGAAGCCGACGTCGGTCAACATCCGCTCCATCACCCAGCCGAAGGTGGAATATTCGTCGCGCATGTGCGTGACGACGCCTTCGCGCGAAAAGTCGTGGTTCTTGATCTGGAAGTCCGCCCATTGCTCGACATCGCGCTCGATCGCATCCGGCATCGAAGCGTAGACGATGTCGCGCAGGTAGAAGCTCGCGCCCGGCTTCAGCGCGCGATAGATCCGCGATATCGCCACCGCCTTCCAGAAGTCCGGCAGATGATGCAGCGTGAACTCGCTGACGATCAAATCGTAGGATTCCGGCCGGTAGGAGAAGCTCAGCAGGCCGGCCGACTGGGTTCGGACCGGCGCCTTGCGGTCACGTGCATAGATTTCGGCGAGCGCCAGCATCGCGGGCGAGATGTCGATGGCATCGACCTCGGCGCCCATCAGCGCCCCTTCGGTCGCGAGCACGCCGTTGCCGCAGCCGATATCGGCGATGCGCCAGCCGCGCTGGACCCCGAGCATTTTCAGCGCGGCGCGCGCCCGCAGATCGGCATCGTCATGGTTGTCATAGATCGACGCCACCGCGGGCTCGATCCCCATCCGGTTCCGCTCGTTATAGTACCAGTCGCGCGCCAGCATGGTTCACATCCCTTCAGGCCCGCGACCAATCGCGGCAACGCCGGTGCGCGACACCTCGACGAGGCCGAGCGGACGCATCAGGTCGATATATTGGTTGATCTTTTCAGTGTTGCCTGTGATCTCGAACACAAAGCTCTCGGTGGTTGCATCGATCACGCGGGCGCGGAACGCATCCGCCAGCCTGAGCGCCTCGACCCGGTGCTCGCCCTGCCCGCGCACCTTCACCATGGCAAGCTCACGCTCGATCGAGCGCTTGGTCTGGGTCATGTCGACGACGCGGTAGACCGGGATCATGCGATCGAGCTGGTGCTTGATCTGCTCGATCACCATCGGCGTGCCGGTGGTGACGATCGTGATGCGCGACAGATGCTTCTGGGCCTCGGTCTCCGAGACCGTGAGACTCTCGATGTTGTAGCCGCGGCCCGAGAACAGGCCGATGACGCGCGCGAGCACGCCCGGCTCGTTCTGCACGAGCACCGCGAGCGTGTGCGTCTCGTTGGGATCGTGGCGGTCCTCGATGAAGTAGGCAGATGCCGGCTGGTTCATTGTCGTCCCCTCAAATGTCTCTCGTCACGCCCTGCGAAAGCGGGCATTCAGCGTTCACCGGCCGGGATTTTTCACGCAGGCCGCGGCGTACTGGATCGCCCGGTCGAGCCGGGCGATGACAGCGGAGCTTGTGATCATCGCGCTCACACCAGCGCCTTGCCGGCGGCGAATGCCTTCGCGGTAGCCTCGTCGTTGGCCTGCTCAGGCAACAGCATCTCGTTGTGCGCCTTGCCGGAGGGGATCATCGGGAAGCAGTTTTCCAGCGCCGCGACGCGGCAGTCGAACAGCACCGGGCGCTTGACCGCGATCATCTCCTTGATGGCGCCCTCGAGATCGGCGGGCTTGTGCACCTGGAGGCCGACGCCGCCATAGGCTTCGGCAAGCTTGACGAAATCCGGCAGCGCCTCCGAATAGGAATGCGACAGGCGGTTACCGTGCAGCAGCTGCTGCCACTGCCGCACCATGCCCATATACTGGTTGTTCAGGATGAAGATCTTGATCGGCAGCTCGTACTGCACTGCCGTCGACATCTCCTGCATCGTCATCTGCACCGAGGCATCACCCGCGATGTCGATGACGAGGCTGTCGGGATGGGCCACCTGCACACCGATCGCCGCCGGCAGGCCGTAGCCCATGGTGCCGAGACCGCCCGACGTCATCCAGCGATGCGGCTCCTCGAAGCCGTAGAACTGCGCCGCCCACATCTGATGCTGGCCGACCTCGGTCGTGATGTAGGTATCCCTGCCACGCGTCAGCTCGAACAGGCTCTGGATCGCGTGCTGCGGCAGGATGACGTCGTTGCTCTTCTTGTAGTAGAGCGAGTTACGGGCACGCCACTGCGCGATCTGCTGCCACCACGACTTGATGTCGGGCTTCTTCGCCTCCGCCTTGAACACCTGGAGGATGTCACCGAGGATGTTGCCGCAGTCGCCGATGATCGGCACGTCGACGCGGATGTTCTTGTTGATCGAGGACGGGTCGATATCGATGTGGATCTTCTTCGAGCTAGGGGAGAACGCGTCGACGCGGCCGGTGATGCGGTCGTCGAAGCGCGCGCCGACGCACAGCATGACGTCGCAATCATGCATGGTCATGTTGGCTTCGTAAGTGCCGTGCATGCCGAGCATGCCGAGCCAGTTCTTGCCCGAAGCCGGATATGCACCCAAGCCCATCAGCGTGGAGGTGATCGGGAAGCCGGTGACCTCGACCAGCTCGCGTAGGAGCTTGGTCGCCTCGGGACCGGAATTGATGACGCCGCCGCCGCTGTAGATCACCGGGCGCTTGGCGTGGGCGAGCAGCGCCACCGCCTTGCGGATCTGCGTCGCATCGCCCTTCACGCGCGGCGCATAGGAGCGGTGCACGTCGGACTTGCGCGGCGGATGATAGGTGCCGGTCGCGAACTGCACGTCCTTGGGAACGTCGACCAGCACCGGGCCTGGTCGGCCGGAGGTCGCGACATAGAACGCCTCGTGCAGCACCTTGGCGAGATCGTTGACGTCGCGCACTAGCCAATTGTGCTTGGTGCAGGGGCGCGTAATGCCGACGGTGTCGCATTCCTGGAAGGCATCGTTGCCGATCAGATGCGTCGGCACCTGGCCGGAGATGCAGACCAGCGGGATCGAGTCCATCAATGCGTCGGTCAGCGGCGTCACCATGTTGGTGGCGCCGGGGCCGGAAGTCACCAGGGCGACGCCCGGCTTGCCGGTCGAGCGCGCATAGCCCTCGGCGGCGTGGCCTGCGCCCTGCTCATGGCGGACCAGGATGTGCTGGACCTCGCTCTGCTGGAAGATCTCGTCATAGATCGGAAGCACCGCGCCGCCGGGATAGCCGAAAATGTCGGTCACGCCGTGATCGATGAGCGCGCGGACGATCATCGCGGCGCCGGTCATCTGGTTCGGATCGTGGCTCTTGTCGCTCATTGGCTTGCTCCGGATGCGCTGTTGTCAGCGGCTTTCATTCGTGTCGGGTTCGGGAAATAAAAAAGGCCCCGAAGAGGGCCCACGCACACCGCCTGTCTTATGGATGGCAGCTAGCCATCCCCGGCGGTGTGCCTGGGTACGACGGCGATAAGGAGTTTGGTAATAATGTTACGCATGGCAGGCGCCCGGCTTCCCAAAGGTTGCGCGAAACATAGCGGCCAAAGCCTGGATGTCAAGGCAATGCGGCCGTTCCCGCGCGATTTTGGCAGTGTAGCGGGGTTCCCGGGGTTCGGCGAGAGGTAAATTCGGGAACCGGGCACAAAAGCACGTCAGTCCGAGTCCGCAGTCGCCGCCGCGAGCCATCCCCTCGCCTCCTCCGGCTTGACCCATTCGAACTCCGGCAATTGGTGCCGGAACCAGGTGAACTGGCGCTTGGCGTAATGGCGGGTGTCGGCACGGCCGATTGTGGCTGCTTCGTCCAGGCTGAGCTCACCGCGCAGATGCCGGATCAGCGCCGGCACGCCATGGGCCTTCATGGCCGGCAGCAGCGGATCGAGATGTCGGGCGGCGAGCCGCTCGACCTCCCCCAGCGCGCCGGCGCCCAGCATGGCATCGAAGCGGGCATCGATGCGGGCATAGAGCTCGTCGCGCCCGGGGGCGAGAAACACCGCGCGAAAACTGTCCTGCGGCAGCAATGGCGGCTGGCCCTCGCCGTGCCAGTCGAGCAGCGAACGGCCGGTCGCCTCGACCACTTCGAGCGCGCGCGCGATCCGGGTGCGGTCGCGCAGATTCAATCGTTCGGCCGCGCGCGGATCGCGGTGTGCGAGTTCCGCGTGCAGCGCCTCGACGCCGTTCCGTTCCAGCCGCGCGCGCACGTCCTCGCGCACCTCGGCGGGAATTGGCGGCACCACGGAAAGGCCCGCCGTCAGTGCCTTGAAATAGAGCCCGGTGCCACCGATGAAGATCGGCAGGCGGCCTTCGGCCGTCGCCGCCTCCAGCACCTTCGCCGCGTCGCTCACCCAGGCACCGGCCGAGAAATTCACGGCCGCATCGACATGGCCATAGAGACGATGCGGCGCGAGCGCCTCATCCGCCCCTGTCGGCCGTGCCGTGATGATGCGCAGGTCGCGGTAGACCTGCATGGAATCGGTGTTGATGACGACACCGCCGGTGGCGATCGCAAGCTCGAGCGCCAGCGCCGACTTGCCGCTGGCGGTCGGGCCTGCGATAAGCACGGCCTTGCCAACATGCCCTCTGCTGACTTGCCCCTCGCTCACGAAAACCTCAAATGTCCCTCGTCGCCACGCTGATCTGTAATCCCGATAATCCTGCGCTCGACTCTACCATCGTCGACGGCGCCCGCGCCGTGCTGCCAAAGGCAGCTCCCGCGCACTGGCTGTTCGACGGGGTTGCGGTCGACATTCCCTTCGGCGCCGACAGTAACCTCGAAGGCGACCGCCACGCCATCGAGCAGCGGCTCCGCGAGCTTCGCGGCGACCTGCCCATCGACATCGTCGTGCAGCCAGTCGGCTTCCGGCGCAAGAAGCTTTTTCTCGCCGACATGGATTCCACCATGATCGGCCAGGAGTGCATCGACGAGCTCGCCGACTTCGTCGGGGTGAAGGCGCATGTGGCCGCCATCACCGAACGCGCGATGCGCGGCGAGATCGAGTTCGAGCCGGCGCTGCGCGAACGCGTTGCGCTGCTCAAGGATCTTCCCGCCAGCGCGGTCGACGAGGTGCTGGCCAAGCGCATCACGCTGACCCCCGGCGGCCGTGAGCTGGTCGCGACCATGCGCGCGCACGGCGCCTACACCTGCCTCGTCTCGGGCGGTTTCACGCTGTTCACGACTGCGGTCGCCGCCAAGCTCGGCTTTCAGGAAAATCGCGCCAACGAGCTCGTGGTGCGCGACGGCAAGTTCACCGGCGAGGTGAAGCAACCGATCCTGGGTCGCGCCGCAAAACTCGCGACGCTGGTGGATCTGATGGAATCGTTCGATCTCGACGACCTCGAGTCGGTCGTGGTCGGCGACGGCGCCAATGACCTCGGGATGATCCAGGCGGCCGGGCTGGGCGTGGCGTATCATGCCAAGCCGGCGGTGGCTGCTGCTGCGGCGGCGCGGATCGATCACGGCGATCTCACCGCGCTGCTCTATGCGCAGGGATATCGGCGCGAGGAGTTCGTGGAGGCTTAGAGCCTCCTCTCCGCTGTCATCACCCGCGAAAGCGGGTGATCCAGTATTCCAGAGACCATGCGAGGATACGGAGAGGCCGCGGCGTACTGGATGCCCCGCCTTCGCGGGGCATGACAGTGAGCGTGGGACTAAGCATCTCCTACTGCACGCTCAGCGCCACGAAGCGCAGCTCGCCGTCGGCATTGGAGACGAGCAGCAGCACTGACTTCTTGCCGTCCTTCTTGAGCTGGTCGACCCGCTTCTGGATCTCGGCGCCGCTCGACACCGCCTCCTGCGCCACCTCGACGATGACGTCACCGGCGGACAGCCGCTTCTCGGCGGCGTCGGAATTGGCGTCGACACTGGTGACGACCACGCCCTTGACGGTGTCCTTGATCTTGTAGCGCGTGCGCAGATCCTTGCTCAGCGTTGCCAGATCGAGACCGAGCGCCTTCTGCGTCACCGGCTTCTCGGGCGCGGGTTCGTCGGTCTTCACCGCGGCTTGCACCTTCTCGGGATCCTGCAGACGGCCGAGGGTGACCTTCTTGGTCTGCTCCTGGCCCTTGCGGATGATGATCACGTCGACCTCTTTGCCGACCGCCGTGTCGGCGACGACGCGGGACAGGTCCTTCGGGTCCTTGACGTCCTTGCCGTCGAACTTGACGACGACGTCGCCGGGCTCGATGCCGGCGGGCTTGGCCGGGCCCTTGTCGTCGACGCCGGCGATCAGCGCGCCACGTGCGGGCTTGATGCTGAGGCTCTCGGCGATCTCGTCGGTGACGCTCTGGATGCGCACCCCTAACCAGCCGCGGCGCAGCTCGCCGAACTGCCGGAGCTGGTCGACGACGCCCACGACGGTCTTCGACGGCACGGCGAAGCCGATGCCGATGGAGCCGCCGGAGGGCGAGATGATCAGCGTGTTGACGCCGATGACGTCACCGTCGAGGTTGAACAGCGGGCCGCCGGAATTGCCGCGGTTGATCGAGGCGTCAGTCTGGATGTAGCTGTCATATGGCCCTGAAGAGATGTCGCGGTTCTTGGCCGAGACGATACCGGCCGTCACCGTGCCACCGAGACTGAAGGGGTTGCCAATCGCGACCACCCAGTCGCCGAGGCGCAGCTTGTCGGAGTCGCCGAACTTCACCGCGACCAGGGGCTTCGGCGGCTTGATCTTGAGCACGGCGAGGTCGGTCTTCTTGTCGACGCCAACCAGTTCGGCCTTGATCTTGGTTCCATCGTTGAGAATGACGTGGATCTCGTCGGCATCGGCAATGACGTGGTTGTTGGTGACGACCACGCCTGATGTGTCGATGATGAAACCGGAGCCGAGCGAATTGGTCTTGCGCGGCGGGTTGTTGTCACCGCCTTTGCTGCCACCGCCGGGACCCCTGCGGTTCTTGAAGAAGTCGTCGAAGAACTCCTCGAATGGCGAGCCGGGCGGCAGTTGCGGCATGGTGTTGCTGCCGCCGCCCTTGGCATCGACGGTCTGCGACGTGGAGATGTTGACGACCGCGTCGATCACCTTCTCGGCGACGTCGGCGATGCCGTCCGGTCCACGCGCATGAGCCGGCGTGCCGAATGCGCCGAAGGCACCGATGGCGAGCGCGGCCAGCCCAGTTCGCACCCAATGGCGCAAGCGGGACGGGGCAATGGTGGCAGCGATCATTGTAATCTCCAGAGAATAGGGGGTTCGGCGCCAGACTGCGCTCGAACGGGGGGACGGCGCAAGCGCAGAGCTTAACGGGTCTCAACACCCCGATAATACGGCGAAAACCAGTCGTTCGCCTTCACTTTGACGTTGGCATGACGCCTAAACCGGGCGCCGCATCACCCAGATCAGGATCAGGCCGGCCACCGCCGAACCGATCCCGACCGCCCGCAGGATGTTGTCCGGCGTGGCGATGGCGCTCTTCATGGCCTTGCGCATCCAGTTGGGACTTGCCGCGAACATCAAGCCTTCGAGCACGAACAGGATGCCTAGGCCGATGAGGAAGTCGGCGAACGCAATGGACCTCATCGGAATGGAACCTCCCGTTATGCTGTTCTTGTCTGGACAAAGGGCGGCCAGACCGGCCGCCCTTGTCTAGCTTACGGCTTTGCCGGCGTCTCGGTCGCCGTCTTGCCGGACGGGCTACCAAAGTACCGGAAGAAATCCGAGTCCGGCCGCAGCAGGAAGCGGGTGTCGCTCGAACGCAACCCGTTCTCATAGGCCGTCATCGACCGGTAGAAGGCGAAGAAGTCGGCGTCCTTGCTGTAGGCTTCCGCAAACAGGCGGTTGCGCTCAGCATCGCCCGCACCGCGGGTCTGCTCAGCCTGCGAATTGGCTTCTGCGACGATGACGGTCGCCTCGCGGTCGGCCTTGGACTTGATCTCCTGAGCCTTCTGGCCACCCTGTGCACGGAACTCGGCGGCCTCGCGCTCACGCTCGGTCTTCATGCGCTGGTAAACCGCCTGGCTGTTCTGCTCGGGCAGGTCGGCGCGGCGGATCCGGACGTCGACGACCTGAATGCCGTAGCCATCGGCCTCGCGGTCGAGCTGGTCGCGGATGCGCAGCATGAGCTTTTCGCGGTCGTCGCGCACCACGTTGATGAAGGTGACTTCGCCGAGCACGCGGCGCAGCGCCGCGTTCAGGAGCGTAGTCAGCTGGATGTTGGCGGCCTGGATCGAGCCGACGCTCTGATAGAAGCGCAGCGCGTTCTTGATCCGGTAGCGCGCGAAGGCGTCGACCACCAGCCGCTTCTGGTCCGAGGCGATCGCTTCCTGCGACGGGTTCTCGAGATCGAGGATGCGCTTGTCGATGTTGATCACCGAATTCCACGGCGCCTTGAAGTGCAGGCCGGGCGCGGTGACGACGTCGATGGGTTCACCGAAGCGCAGCACGATGGTCTGCTCGGTCTGCTGAACCGTGAACAGCGACATATAGGCCACGATCAGGACCAGGAGCAGTCCGAGTAGCGTGACGAAACCTGTAACCGGAGACCTCATCGGTTGCCTCCGCTCGACTGCGGACCGGTCGTAGGCTGCCGCTTCGGCGCCAGCTCGGGAAGCGGCAGATAGGGCACGACACCCTGACCCGTGGAGCCGCCGTCATAGACGAGCTTGTCGGCGCCGCCGAGCACACGCTCCATCGTTTCCAGATAAATCCGTTCACGCGTCACGTCGGGCGCCTTCTTGTATTCCTCGTACACTTTCAGGAAGCGCGCGCTCTGGCCCTTGGCCTCGGCGACCGCCTGCTCCTTGTAGCCTTCGGCGTCCTGGAGGATCTTGGCCGCCCGTCCGCGCGCCTGCGGGACCACCTGGTTGGCATAGGTCTGCGCCTCGTTTTGCAACTGCTCGAGATTGGCGCGCGCAGCCTGCACGTCGCGGAAGGCGTCGATCACCTGCGCCGGCGGATCGACCTTCTGCATCTGCACCTGGGTGATCTGAATGCCCGCGCCATAGCTGTCGAGGGTCTTCTGGATCAGCTCCTGCACGCCCTGTTCGGTGACATTGCGCGCGCCGGTCAGGATCGGCTGGATCTGCGAGCGGCCAATCACCTCGCGCATCGCGCTCTCGGCGACTGCCTTCACGGTGCCTTCGGGATTCTGGATGTTGAAGAGGAAGTCGCCGACGCCATCCGGCTTGATGCGCCAGAGCACGGTGAAGTCGACGTCGACGATATTTTCGTCGCCGGTCAGCATCAGGCTCTCTTCCGGGACGTCACGTATGGAGCGGCCGCGCCGCGCCGGATCGTCGATCAGCGTCATGCCGATGGAGATGGTGTTGACGCGTAGCGCCTTGGGCAGCAGTACTGTCTCGATCGGATAGGGCAGATGGTAATTCAGGCCCGGCTGCACCGTGCGGACGTGCTTGCCGAAGCGCAGCACGACACCGAGCTCTTCGGACTGCACGCGGAAGAAGCCCGACAGCAGCCAGAACGCGACGATGAGCAGGATGATCAGCGTGATGCCGAGGCCGGAGAAATAGCCGCCCGGCATGATCTGCTGGAGGCGGTCCTGGCCGCGCCGCAGAAGGTCTTCCAGATCCGGCGGCCTCGGCCCGACCGGTTGCGGGCCTGAGCCCCATGGTCCCTTTGGACCCGAGCCCCACGGGCCACCGCCCTGATTCTTCCACGGCATACGACGCTCTCCTCGGCAGGGTGGAAATGACCCCCGCCCGCTTGTCCGGTCCGGCTTTATAGGGGACGGGCAGGTCCCTTACAACGCAGCCCTGACTGTCTTCCGAGCTATGCTCGGGCACGAAAAAGTCAATGTAAACATTGGCGAATGCGGTTAATGGCCCGCCCGCCGACGATATGTCACATAGGAGAAGTCGGCGCTGTCGTCGGGGCCGGCAGGATGCCGGATGCGTGCCACCTCATCCCACTCCGCCTTGTCGATGTCGAAATGCGTGTCGCCTTCGGGCCGCGCATGCACTTCAGTGATTTCGAGGCGATCGGCGCGATCGAGCAACTGCCGATAGATCTCGGCGCCGCCGATCACCGCGATCTCGGCGACCGAACGCCGCAGGGCGTCGCCCCGCGCAACCGCGTTCGCATCCGCCGCCGATGTTGTGACGATGGCCCCGAATGCGCGATAACCCGCATCGCGCGTGATCACGATGTTGGTGCGGCCCGGCAGCGGACGGCGCAGGGATTCGAAGGTCTTGCGACCCATGATCACGGGCTTGCCGATCGTGAGCGCCTTGAAGCGCGCCATGTCGGATTTCAAGCGCCACGGGATCGCGTTGCCTGCGCCGATGATTCCGTTCTCGGCGATCGCGACGACGAAGACGATCTCCATCAGGTCGCGCTCCCGGCAAGCCGTGTCAGCGCCGGCCCGGTGACGCGACACAACGTCCAGTCGTCCATCATGACGGCACCGAGCGATTTGTAGAACGCGATCGACGGCGCGTTCCAGTCGAGCACCGCCCATTGCAGGCGCGACCAGCCGTTATCGATGCATTCCTTCGCGAGGTAGACCAGCAGCGCCTTGCCGAGGCCCCTGCCCCGATGCGACGGCCGCACATAGAGGTCTTCGAGATAGATGCCGTGCCGGCCGCTGAAGGTGGAGAAATTCGCAAACCACACCGCAAAACCGACCGCCTCGCCGTTCCACTCGGCGATCGCGCAATAGAGTTGCGGCCTGTCGCCGAACAGCGCGTCCGCGATGTCAGCCTCGGTCGCCTCGACCTCGTGTGAAAGCTTCTCATATTCGGCCAGTTCGCGGATGAAGGAAAGAACGAGCCCGGCCTCTCCCGGTCGCACGCGGCGGATGTTGAGCGACATAGGACGCTAGACCGCGACTTCCGCCTTGATGTGCGGATGCGGATCGTAGCCAACGAGTTCGAAATCCTCGAAGCGGAAGGAGAAGATGTCCTTCACCTCGGGATTGATCCGCATCACCGGCAGCGCGCGCGGCGCGCGGGTGAGCTGGAGCTTCGCCTGCTCCAGATGGTTGGAATAGAGATGCGTATCGCCGAACGAATGCACGAAGTCGCCCGGCTTCAGGCCAGTGACCTGCGCGACCATCATCGTCAGCAGTGAATAGGAGGCGATGTTGAAGGGCACGCCGAGGAACACGTCGGCCGAGCGCTGATAGAGCTGGCACGACAGCTTGCCATTGGCGACGTAGAACTGGAACAGGCAGTGGCACGGCGGCAGCGCCATCTTGTCGACCTCGGCCGGATTCCAGGCCGAGACGATCAGGCGGCGCGAGTCCGGATTGCGCTTGATCATGTCGACGACGTTCGCGATCTGGTCGATGCTGCGGCCATCAGGCGCGGGCCAGGAGCGCCACTGATGGCCGTAGACCGGGCCGAGATCGCCATTGGCATCGGCCCATTCGTCCCAGATGGTGACGCCGTTGTCGCGCAGATATTTGATGTTGGTGTCGCCCTTCAGGAACCAGAGCAGCTCGTGCACGATCGCCTTCAGCGGCAGCCGCTTGGTGGTCAGCATCGGAAAGCCGGCGGACAGATTGAAGCGCATCTGGTGGCCGAACACCGACAGCGTGCCGGTGCCGGTCCGATCGGTCTTCTCGGCGCCGTCTGAAAGAATCCGCTCGAGCAGGTCCTGATACTGGTGCATGTGTCGTGAGCCTTTGGGGAGGCGGGAAACTTAACGGCCGCCTCTGCGCTGCGACAGCGGCGATTCGCTGTCCGCGTCGATTATACCCGGAAAAGTGAGCGTTCCCGGCGCAAACGACAAGGGGCGGAACTCGGCATTCCGCCCCTCACCTATCAGCTTGATCCTGCTGGCTAAGTTGCCGGCTTGAGCACCGGGCTCCACTTCGCGATCTCGTTCTTGACGAGGGCCGCCAGCGCCTCCGGCGTACGGTCCTTAGGGCCCGGAATGACGCTGCCGAGCTCGAGCAGGCGCTTGCGCACGGTCTCGTCGTCGAGCGCCTTGATGGCGGCGGCGTTCAGGCTCGCCACGATCGCCGGCGAGGTTCCCTTCGGTGCAAACATCGCATTCCAGGCCTGGGCCTGGAATGCCGGCAGGCCGGCTTCCGCCGTCGTCGGCACGTTCGGCAGCGACGGATTGCGCTCCGCTGTTGCGATCGCATAGGCCTTGATGGTGCCGGCATTGATCTGCGGCACGGCGTTGACGATCTGGTCGCACATATAGTCGACCTGTCCCGCCACCAGCGCGTTCATCGCGGGACCCGTGCCATTGAAGGGCACACCGACCGGTTTGATGTCGAGGATGGAGTGCAGAAGCTCGCATGAGGCGTGCGAGACCGAGCCGACGCCGGCATGCGCGGCATTCACCTTCTCCACATTCGCCTTCACATAGGTGACGAACTCCTTGAGGTCCTTCGGCGGAAAATCCTTGCGCGCCAGGATCAGGATCGGCGTGCCCGCGAGCAGCGCGACCGGCTCGAAGTCCTTCTCGGGATGATAGGCGAGTTTCGGATAGAGCGGCACGGAGGCGGCATGCGTGCCCATATGTCCGGTGATGAGCGTATAGCCGTCATTGGCCGCACGCGCGGCGCGCGTTGTGGCGGTGGTGCCGCCGGCGCCGACCACGTTCTCGATGATGATGCTCTGCCCCAGCGTCTGCGCCATGTGCGCGGTGACGATGCGCGCGACGACGTCGGTCGGTCCGCCGGCCGCAAACGGCACGATCATGGTGATGCTGCGCGTCGGATAGGTCTGCGCCTCAGCCGGTGCAGCAAGGAAGCACAACGATGCGAACGCCGCGGCACATGCGCCCGCAAGCGCGCGAATGACAGTCATCTCGATCTCCGGGAAACAAACAAAAATGCCGGCCACAAGGCCGGCATTTTCATTTCACGAAGCCGTCACACAAGTCGATTCGACTTCCGAATGCGGCGCGCCGACGCAGGGCGCGGCGCCGACGCAGGGCGCAACGCCTCAGTTCTCGGACTCGGTGAACACCTCATCGCGCTTGGCGCGCAAGATCGGTAGCACCGTAAGGACAAGGAGGGTCGCCGCGATCGCGAGCAGCACGGCCGACAACGGACGCGTCAGGAACACGCTCCAGTCGCCGCGTGAGATCAGGAGCGCACGGCGCAGGTTCTCTTCCATCAGCGGTCCCAGCACCATGCCGAGCAGCAGCGGCGCCGGCTCGAAATCGTGCTTGATCAGCCAGTAACCGACGAGGCCGAACACACCTGCGAGGATGACGTCGACCGGCGCGTTGTTCACCGAATAGATGCCGATCGCGCAGAAGATCACGATCGAGGGGAACATCAGCCGGTACGGCACGCGCAGCAGCCGCACCCAGATTCCGACCAGCGGCAGGTTGATGATGATCAGCATCAGATTGCCGATCCACATCGAGGCGATCATGCCCCAGACGAGATCCGGCTGCTTCTGCATCACCTGCGGACCCGGCACGATGCCGTGGATGGTCATCGCGCCCACCATCAGCGCCATCACCGCGTTCGGCGGGATGCCGAGGGTGAGCAGCGGGATGAAGGAGGTCTGCGCGGCGGCGTTGTTGGCGCTCTCCGGCCCGGCCACGCCTTCGATCGCGCCGCGACCGAACCGCGACGGATTCTTGGCGAGCTTCTTCTCGAGCGTATAGGCCCCGAATGATGCGATTGTCGCACCACCGCCGGGCAGGATGCCGAGGATCGAGCCGAGCACGGTGCCGCGCAGGATCGCGGGCGTCGAGTCGACCAGATCCTTCCTGGTCGGCATCAGACCTGTAATCTTCTGCTGCACGAGATCGCGGCTCATCTCGGCGCCGGCGTCGAGATTGCGGATGATCTCGGCAAAGCCGAATACGCCCATCGCCACCGTCGCAAAGCCGAGGCCGTCGGCGAGTTCCGGAATGTTGAAGGCCATGCGCGAGGCGCCGGTCTCGATGTCCGAGCCGACCATCGAGAGCAACAGACCGAATACGATCATTGCGATCGCCTTCAGCACCGAGCCCTTGGCCAGCACCACCGCGAAGATCAGGCCGAGTACCATCAGCGAGAAATATTCGGCCGGGCCGAACGCCAGCGCGAGTTTCGTGAGCGGCGCGCCGAGGACGGCGATCAAGACGGTCGCGACGCAGCCGGCAAAGAACGAGCCGATCGCGGCGATCGCCAGCGCCGGGCCGGCGCGGCCCTGCCTGGCCATCTGGTGGCCGTCGATGGCGGTGACGACCGATGTCGCCTCACCGGGTATGTTGACCAGGATCGACGTGGTCGAGCCGCCGTACTGGGCGCCGTAATAGATGCCGGCGAGCATGATCAGCGCGCCGACTGGCGGCAATCCAAAGGTGATCGGCAGCAGCATCGCGACCGTTGCGATGGTGCCGATGCCCGGGAGCACGCCGACCAGCGTCCCGACCAGGGCGCCGATGAGGCACATCAGGAGGTTGATCGGGGAGAACGCGACGGCGAAGCCGTGAGCGAGGTTGGCAAAGATATCCATCACGCCCTCACTGAATCAGGAAACGCGGAAACATCGGCATCGGCAGGCCGAGCACGTATGGAAACAGGATCGCGCAACCAACCGTCAGGCAGGCGCCGACGATCGCCGCTTCAAGCCAGCGCGTTTCATTCGATCCGGTCGCCGCGATCATGAAGCTTAGGAAGGCTGTGACCACGAGGCCGAGGGGCCGGATCGCCAGCGCAAAGAAGAGGATCGCCGCCACCACAAACAGCGGTCCCCGCCAGGAGTAATGGGAAAGCGGGGCTCCCTCCGTCAGGAGGCCCGTCAGGGCGATGCCGGCGGACAAGGCGACCAGCAGGCCGCCGAACATGCGCGGCGCGGTCCCCGCGCCGAAGGAGAAGCCCCGCATGCCCTGCAAATCACTCGACGCCCACAGCGCGAACAGGGCGACCGCCATCAGGACGATGCCGCCGACATAGTCCTGCGCCGACCGGATCGTCATGAACAGCGTGAGGAGCGCCACCACAAACAGCGGATAGGAATAGATCAGTGCCAGCAGCACCTCGGACGACACCTTCTTGGCGTCGCCCCCGAGCGACCCGAAGATCGCGCTGGGCGCTCCGGCGAGCAGCGCCGTCGCGTGGCCGGTGACGACCGTCGCCGGGCCGCGGCCGGTGCCCCAGCCGAAGATCGTCCCGATCGACCAGATCAATTCGAAAATCTGCGGCGCAATCGCCAGCAGACAAAAACCGAGCGCCAGCTTTGTGTTTCGCGTGGCTGTCGCTGAGTGGCCCATCGTGTCGGCCATGCCTGTCTCCTCCGCGACCCGTAAGTCACGAGCACTGTTGTTCTAAATCGGCTGGAACTGGATCCCCCGCCCGGATCACTGCCTAGCGATTTTCATCACACAATGCCAGCAAAACCCAACAAACCCCCAGCATGCAGGAACCAGAGTGGATTGATGCGCGAAACCGATGCGATCACCGCAACCATCGCGGTCAGGAGCAGTGCAGCAATTGTGCGATCGGTCGCAGGGCACTCGCCGCCGCCCATTAACGTCACGATAAGCATTCGGACCGGGCGAGAGCTGCGCGATCGCATAGGCGTCGGTGAACGGCTTGTCGCTCATCCAGTGATGCAACTCGACCGCCATGCGGTGCATCTCGGGCACCGCCGCCGCGGCGCCACGGCCAAGACGGGCCGGAACCTATCCAAAGGGAACCGCAGTCAATCCGCTCGAAACCCCTGTTTTTCGAAAGCTTTGCGCCCTATATTGGGGATGCCGGTTCGCCGGCTATGGAAATAAACGGTCGTCGCAATAAACCATTCGGACCCGGGGGCGGTACCCGGCGCCTCCACCAAAGCCCACACACGGGCTGGCCCTAGAAGCGGGCTTTGGCGGGGGCGAAATAGGATCGACGAGGGCGTAAAGGGCGTACTTTTTCCCGGTATTGTTCCGCCGTTATCGGGCTACTGCAATAGTTGCCAACGACAACTTTGCTCCGGTTGCTCAGGCTGCGTAACGCAGTTTGAAAGACCACTCTAAAGTCCTAGCGGGTTAAGCTCCGCTAGGCGGGGTTCGGAGGCACCTGGCAACAGAAGCCTCCACTTTGCTTTTTGATTTCTTCCACGGCGGGGACTCCTGCTGACCCGTCAGGCGCGGTACTATTGCGGCTTGGCGAGTCGGACCGGCAGGGTTCGGCTTCGGGGATGCAACAGGACCACCATGGCGACCGATCATATCCGATACGATGTGCTGGCCCGCGACGCGCTGCGCGGCGTGCTGCGCAAGGTGCTGACCGATGCCGCGGCCCATGGACTGCCGGGTGAGCACCATTTCTTCATCACCTTCGTATCGAAGGCCGAGGGCGTGAAGCTGTCGTCGCGATTGCTCGCGCAATATCCGGAAGAGATGACGATCATCCTCCAGCACCAGTTCTGGGACCTGACCGTGCTCGAGGACCGGTTTGAGGTCGGCCTGTCCTTCGGCGGGATTCCGGAGCGCCTGGTGGTGCCCTTCAGCGCCATCAAGAGCTTCCTCGATCCGTCCGTGAAATTCGGTCTCCAGTTCGACACCTCCGACGTCGCCGAGGTGGCGCCCGAGAGTTTGCCGGCAGCACCCGCACCGTCAGCCGTCGCGGTCCCCGCGTCTGCCGCTGAGCCGGCGGAAAGCGCGGAGGAGCCGGCGGCCCCGAACCAGGGCGGCGCCGAAGTCGTGCGGCTCGATCGTTTCCGCAAGAAATGATCTAGGTTGGGCCCGCCCCCGTCGCACACGGCCGGACTCCCTATATAGAAGAGCATATCAAGAGGCCCGCGCGGCATTTCGCGCGGCGGAATGGATGTGCTCATGGCCAAAACTGCCCGCTCGAAGACCGACCGCCCCGCCACCCGCACCGAGACCGACAGTTTTGGTCCGATCGAGGTCGCCGCCGACCGCTATTGGGGGGCGCAGACCGAGCGCTCGCGGCAGAATTTCCGCATCGGGACGGATCGCATGCCGATCTCGCTCGTGCATGCCCTCGGCATCGTCAAGCTCGCCGCGGCACAGTCCAACCGCGAGCTCGGCCTGCTCGACCAGCGCCGCGCCAATGCCATCATCCGTGCCGCGCGCGAGGTGATCGACGGCAGCCTCGACGATCATTTCCCGCTGGTGGTGTGGCAGACCGGCTCGGGCACCCAGACCAACATGAACCTCAACGAGGTCATCGCCAACCGTGCCAACGAGCTGCTCGGCGGCGAGCTCGGCACCAAGAAGCCGGTGCATCCCAACGACCACGTCAACATGAGCCAGTCGTCGAACGACTCTTTTCCCACCGCGATGCACATCGCGGCGGCAAGCCGCATCACTGCGGATCTCGTTCCTGCGCTCGGTGAGTTGCTCCGCGCGCTGCGCAAGAAAGAGAAGGAGTTCGCCAGAATCGTGAAGATCGGCCGGACCCACACCCAGGACGCGACGCCGCTGACGCTCGGCCAGGAGTTTTCCGGCTATGCCGCGCAGGTCGAGAGCGGCATCACCCGCCTCAAGGGCGCGGTGAAGGAGCTTTATCCGCTGGCGCAGGGCGGCACCGCCGTCGGCACCGGCCTCAACTCGAAGCCGCGCTTTGCAAAACTGTTCGCTAAGCACGTTGCCGGGATCACGAAGCTTCCCTTCACCAGCGCCGCCAACAAATTCGAGGCGCTGGCCTCGAACGATGCCTATGTGCTGGCGCACGGCGCCATCAATTCGGTCGCGACGGGCCTGTTCAAGATCGCCAACGACATCCGCCTGCTCGGATCCGGCCCGCGCTCAGGGCTAGGCGAACTGATCCTGCCGGAGAACGAGCCGGGCTCCTCGATCATGCCGGGCAAGGTCAATCCGACCCAGTGCGAGGCGATGACCATGGTCTGCTGCCAGGTGTTCGGCAATCACACCGCGATCACCGTCGCCGGCAGCCAGGGCCATTTCGAGCTCAACGTCTTCAAGCCCGTGCTGGCCTACAACATGCTGCACTCGATCCGCCTGATGGCGGACGCTGCGCGCTCCTTCACCGAACATTGCGTCAGCGGCATCCGCGCCGACGAGAAGCGCATCAAGGAGCTGATGCAGCGCTCGCTGATGCTGGTGACGGCGCTCGCGCCCAAAATCGGCTACGACAATGCGGCCAAAGTGGCCAAGACGGCGCATGCCAACGGAACCACGCTGAAGGAAGAGGCGCTGCGACTCGGCTTCGTCTCGGCGGATGAATTCGACCGCCTGGTACGCCCCGAGAAGATGACCAGCCCGGGATAAAATTCCGAATTCCGATAGCCATCCGTAGTGATACGGACGCCGGACCCGCAGAAATATAGGGCTTTGAGCGCGGGATTTGATTACCGTCAATGTTGCGGCGGGGCGGCGTGTTACGCAGCCCCTCTGCCCTTGACGGGGCTAATTCATCGTTTGATGGCCCGAGGGGCCGATTGACGAGGACGAGCTAATGGCGATCAAGTCTTTTGGGGCGCAATGCGGCGCCCTGTTTCTGAATGTTTCATCCGGCGCAGAGAGGATCGGGTGATGGAGACACGGCATGGGGAACGTCATCAACCTGAATCGTTTCAGGAAGCGCGCCGAGCGGGAAGCCTCGGCGAAGCAGGCGGACGCCAACCGGGCGAAGTTCGGTCGCACGAAGGCGGAGCGGTCGGCGGCGGAGAAGCGGGCGGACCAGGCGAAGGAGCATCTGGACCAGCACCGGATCGATCGCGAGGAGCAGCCATGAAGTCGCCGGTCGTGAAACGATCGATCGTCGTCGCCGGCCACAAGACCAGCGTCAGCCTGGAAGAGGCGTTCTGGAACGGCATGAAGGAGATCTCGGGCCTGCGCAACATGACACTGTCCGAGCTCGTCGGCGAGATCGACGGCGCCCGCCAGCAGGGCAATCTGTCGTCGGCGATCCGCCTGTTCGTCCTGGACTACTTCAAGAGCCGCGCCATGGCCGTCCAGCCGGAAAAGGTCCCGGCCCAGTAGCCGCCGGAGCGCTTTCCCGGAGCGCCCCGCGATCTGCACTTTAAAATCACTCTAAGGTGCAGCTTCGGCGGGCGAGCGCGCTTGACCTCAATGCCCTGCATTGAAAATACAGGGCATGACCGACACCAATGACATGCGCCCGCACATGCCGCTGGGTCTGGCCCAGCGCGGCTATACCGGCGTCATCCAGCATCTGTCCGCCCGCGAGGCGGGCTCGGCGCTCTCGGACATCGAGCTCGAGAGCCGGCTGATCGAGCTCGGCTTCGTCGAGGGCGCCCAGGTCGAGGTCCTGCATGAGGGGCTGGTCGGACGCGACCCGATCGCCGTGCGGGTCGACAACATCACCATCGCGGTTCGTCGTCGCGAAGCCATGGCCATCATCGTCGCTTAGATAGCGGCCGGATATTTGCTCCCATGGAATTACCCCTGCTGCATCTCGCCCTGGTGGGCACGCCAAACAGCGGCAAGACTTCGCTGTTCAATGCCCTGACCGGCAGCCGGCAGAAGGTCGCGAACTATCCGGGCGTCACCGTCGAGCGCAAGGAAGGCTTCTTCGTCACCCCGCTCGGCCGCCAGGTCTCCGTGGTCGACCTGCCCGGCACCTATTCGCTGCGCGGCCGCAGCCCGGACGAGGAGATCACCCGCGACTTCGTGCTCGGCAAGGCCTCCGGCGAGACGGTGCCCGATCTCGTGCTGTGCGTGGCCGACTCGACCAATCTGCGCCTGACCATCCGCCTGCTGCTCGAACTCAAGCGCACGGGACGGCCGATGATCCTCGTGCTCAACATGTTCGACATCGCGACGCGTCGCGGCATCGATGTGGACGTGGAGCGGCTCGCCAAGGAGCTCGGCGTGCCCGTGGTCACCTCGATCGCGGTGCGCAAGGGCGGCACGGCCGATCTGCTGGCTCTGACCGACGAGATTGCGGCAAAACTCGCCGCCGAACCGCAGGAGAACAACTGGCGCGCGCTCAGCGTCTCCGAGTTGCGCGCCACCCAGCGCGAGGCCGACCGCATCATTACCGATTGCGTCAGCCTGCCTGCTAGCCCCGACACCTGGACCGCCCGGATCGATGCGATCGTGCTGCATCCCGTCGGCGGCCTCATCGTGCTCGCGCTGATCCTGTTCGTGATGTTCCAGGCGGTGTTCGCCTGGGCGCAGCCGCTGATGGAGCTGCTCAACTCCGGCTTCGATGCGCTGGGCGAGCTCGTGCACAACACCCTCCCCGCCGGCCTGCTCCAGAGCTTCCTTCAGAACGGCGTTATCTCGGGCGTCGGCAGCGTCATCGTGTTCCTGCCGCAGATCATCATCATCTTCCTGTTCATCCTGCTGCTGGAAGATTTCGGCTACATGGCGCGCGCCGCGTTCCTGATGGACCGCATCATGGGCGGCGCCGGCCTGCACGGCCGCGCCTTCATTCCGCTGTTGTCGAGCTTTGCCTGCGCCATTCCCGGCATCATGGCAACGCGCGTCATCGACAACAAGCGCGACCGGTTGACCACGATCCTGATCGCGCCGCTGATGACCTGCTCGGCGCGTATTCCGGTCTACACGCTGATCATCTCCGCCTTCATTCCGGCCAGGGACGTCTGGGGCTTCATCAACCTGCAAGGCCTCGTGATGTTCGGCCTCTATGCGGCCGGCATCACCAGCGCGCTTGTGGTCTCGTTCCTGATCAAATTCTTCATGCTGCGCGACTATGCGCCGGCGCCGTTCATGCTGGAGCTGCCGGACTACAAGATGCCCCGGCTGAAATCGATCGCGATCGGCATCTACACCCGCGCCAAGATGTTCCTGCAGCGCGCCGGCACCACGATCTTCTCGATGATGGTGCTGATCTGGTTCCTGGCTTCGTTCCCGCAGCCGCCGGCGGGCGCCACGGAGCCGGCGATCGACTTCAGCCTGGCGGCGATGATCGGCAAGGCGCTCGCGCCGCTGCTCGCGCCCGTCGGCTTCAACTGGCAGATCGCGGTCGCGCTGATCCCCGGCATGGCGGCGCGCGAGGTCGCGGTCGCAGCGCTCGGCACCGTCTATGCGATCGAGGGCGGCAAGGAGGCGGCCGAGCAGATCGGCCAGGTGCTGGCGACGAAATGGTCGCTCGCGACCGCCCTGGCGATGCTGGCCTGGTACATCTTCGCCCCGCAATGCGCCTCGACGCTGGCGGTGATCCGGCGCGAGACCGGAAGCTGGACGTGGATGGCCGTGACCTTCACCTACATGCTGGTGCTGGCCTATGCGGCGAGCCTCGTGACCTACAATGTCGCGGTCGCGCTGGGCGCGGGCTAAAGCGTCTCCCAAAACAAAAACTGCGAAAACAACCCCATGCACAGTAGAGGGGGTCGCAAAATCAATGGCTTACGCGTGTGCGAACGTCATCGGTCCGTCGATGGGGCAACTGGGCCGAAATTCGGAAAATCAGTTGACCCGTCGGGCAAAACACCGGCATGATGGCATCGTGGAAAGAAAGGCAAGATGCGCCCTCGGCGCCATGCTTCCGATCCCTTCGGAACTGCGACCGCATTGATCTCGGTCAATGGTCCACCTCATCGGCCTGTCACGCTTTCTCGTCGTCCTGCAAAGGGAGAGAGCACATGACTGGACATGCCAAGCTGATCGGACTGTTCGTCACCGCCGCGCTGTTCACGGCAGCGCCTCTGTCGTTGCGCACCTCGCCGGTGGATGCGCTCGCGGTGTCCGTTGAGACCGCCGAGGCCCGCGTCGGGCGCCCGCTCACGCCCGGAAGCGTTGCAGGCGTCAATCGCAGGGTCCATCGGCGCGCCTACTATGGTGCAGCAGCGGCCGGAGCTGCAGCCTATGGTGCCTATGGCTATCGCCGGGCTTGTGGATATTACCCCTATCCGCCCTGCTATTGAGACGCGTGCGAGGCTCGTCGGATCGACGAATCTCGCGCCGGTTCGAGGGCCCGCAGGTCGTTGAGCCAGATCAATACCGGACCCATCTGCGGCAGCAGCGTCGAGGCCTGACCGCGAAGGACGGACCATGCATTCGCTGCTCAAGGAAATCCGGCACAGCCCGCTTCTGTGGATGCTGGTCGTCGTGCCGGTGGTGATCGCGCTCGAGCACATCATGCCGGACGCGCATACGCTGCTGTTCGTGCTGGCCGTGATCGCCATCGTGCCGCTCGCGAGCCTGCTCAGCCACGCAACGGAGGCTGTGGCCGAGAAGACCGGTGATGCAGTCGGGGGGTTGTTGAATGCCACGCTTGGCAATCTCACGGAGCTCATCATCGCCGTCACGGCGTTGCAGGCCGGGCAATACATGCTGGTCAAAGCCTCGATCGCGGGTGCGATCGTGACCAACTCGCTCTTCATGCTGGGCGCATCGCTGTTTCTGGGCGGACTGAGGCATCGCATGCAGGAGTACAACCGGGCGGGCGGCAGGCTTCATTCCGCGCTACTGCTGATGGCCACGATCGCCCTGCTATCCCCTTCGGCCGTGGCCGACCTCAACTTTCCCGGACACGAGGCGACGGTGCAGCGCTTGAGCGTCGCCTTGGCGGTCCTGCTGATCGCGGCCTACGGTCTCAGCCTGCTGTTCTCGCTGAAGACGCACAAGGAGCTGTTTGCGAGCAGCGACCATGGCGAGGGCGGCGGACCGGCGCTACCGGTTGCGGTCGCCGTTCCGACACTGGGGATTGTCACGGTGCTGGTTGCGCTCGTGAGCGAGATTTTCGTCGAGTCGGTGCAGAAGGCTGCGGAAACGCTCGGCATGACCCCCGCATTCGTCGGATTCATCGTGGTTGCCCTGGTCGGCGCTGCGGCCGAAATGGCAGTGGCGTTTTCCGCGGCACGCCGGAACCGGCTCGACATGAGCGTGAGCATCGCGCTCGGAAGCGCATCCCAGATCGCCTTGTTCGTCGCACCCGTTCTCGTGCTGCTGAGCTATTTCGTCGGCCCGCAGCCCATGGACCTTCAATTCTGGCCGGGAGCCGTGACCATGGTCATGATCGCCGCCGTGGTGACGAGCTTCATCACCAACGGCGGACAATCGGCCTGGTTCGTCGGTGCGCTCCTGCTCTGCATCTACGCGATCTTCGCGATGACGCTCTACATGGTCCCACCCGGCTCGCACGGCCCGGTCTAGGCTACGGCCGCTTCCACCCATCATTGCGAGGAGTCCTTGCAACGAAGCAATGAAGGCCATCTCCGCGGAAACAGCCTGGACCGCTTCGCTGGGCTCGCAATGACGGAGTGTAGGACGCCGTCATCGCCCCCTGGCGACTAACGCGCCGACCGGCTGCGAGCCGGTTGACCTGTCAGGGCAAAACACCGGCATGATGGCATCGTCGAGAGATTGCCAGGACAATCAAAGGGAGGCGGCACGGAGCGGCCTCCGGTCTCGTTTCCCTATCGGGAAACATACATGATGCCGTCACCTCACTCGACAGAACGCCGCGTTTGATTGGGTCGACGGCCCCGGCGCAATCCAGCGGCTGCTACGCTCCGCTATGATCGACCATGTCCAGGATCAAGCATTGCGAGCCAACGGGTCCGCGCGCAGCGCGGCCCGATGACGGGCTCCGCGAAGCAATCCAGACTGCCGCCGCGGGAAGATTCTGGATTGCTTCGCTGCGCTCGCAATGACGGCGTGGAAGCAGCCACTACGGACGCGACGGTCGAGCCTTACCTGAAATAGCCCAGCACGAGATCGACATCCGCGCTGCGTGCCACCGTGCCGTTCAGCTCGGCGTCGATGACGCGGCGGCAGGCTTCGATCGCGGCGTGGTCGCCGAGGTCGTTGGCGGCTTCCAGCACGAGCCAGGCGACGTCGACCGACGCCTTGTCCGGCGCACCGCCGCCGAGATCGGCGGCCGGCGCCTTGTTGATCTTCTTGCGAACCGCGGTGCCGAATTGAGGCAACATTGCAGATACTCCCTTGTCCTCAGTGTACCTGTCAGTGAACTTGGAGCTCGGGCTGACGGCCCGCATCGGCACCCGCGCTGTTCTTGCGCGACTGGTAGAACTTCAAGATGCTGCGCGAGGTCTCGATCTTGAGGCGGCCGTACTCACGCTCATTGTCCTGGAGCTCGCGCGCCGTGATCAGATGATCCTTGGCGCCGAGGAACAGCAGCGACATGGTCGTGTCCCAGGAGAAATCGAGCGCCTTGCACAGCACCAGGATCATCTCGCGGTTGCGGTCCATCAGCGCGCGCTCGATCACGTCGACCGGCAGCGCCGACAGCAGCGACAGGCCGATCTGCACCTCGTCGAAGCGGTGCTGGCGCGCATAGTTCGAGATCGAATCCTGGTTGAGGTTGCCCTGGCGGTACTGCGTCGTCACCACGCGCTTGGCGACGAAATAGCTGCGCGAGGACGGACCGAACTTGGACTGAAGGTCGCCGGTGACCTCGGTCACCGAGCTCTGGATCTGCGCCATCATCTCGGGCCGCTCGGTCTCGAGACGGCGGCGAACGTCCTCCGAGGCCTTCGCGATCAGCTGCTGGAAGATGTGGCGCGGTACGTCCTTGCGCAGGCCAAGCTGCTCGGCGAGGATCGAATCGCCCTCGGCGCGGCGCACCATGTGCAACAGGCCCGAGCCGGAGAAGCGCGCGCCCTCGTTTTTCGCGACTGAGGTCACGACCTCCTGGTTGCCGCGCTTGACCAGCACGTCGGTCACGGCCTCGCCGATCGATTGGCGCTGGGCGATCGCGAGCAGATGCGCCTGGCCCTTTGTCATGGCGCTCTCGACCAGCATCTTCTCGTCGATACGCGTGGAATCGCGCAGAATGGGACCGGCGACCTCGATCTCGTCGTCGAGCGCGAGCTTTGCGATCACGTTGAACGGGGCGTGGTCGCACGCCGACATCACTTCCGAGAGCTGTACCCGCGCAGCGACCTCGATTTCGTCGGCGAGCCGCCCGATGACCTCGCCGAACGTGCTGATCTCGTCATCGCTGTAGCGGCCGGTGATCAGGATGTCGGTCGCATGCCACAATGCCTTCGCCCGGCTTTCGTCGGTGCCGCGCGCGATCGCGTCGTCCAGATCCTGTAGAAGCGTCTTCGCCCCGTTCATCTCGATAACCCCAGTTCTTGGTAGCCCTTCGGCGAGCTGTCCCGCCGCTCGTGGCAGGACGCCGAATTCCTCAGGAACCGACGCTAGAGACAAAACGCGAGAATTCAGTAAAATCGGCAAATCAGTTTTGCCGACCAAAATTCATTCAAATGCGCGGGAATGGGTTTACCGGCGCGGAAGGTCTCGCTTCACCTCTCCCGGAGGGAGAGGTCGGATCGCATCGAAAGATGCGATCCGGGTGAGGGGTTACAGTCTCACCGAATGCTGCGGCCCCTCACCCGGATTGCACTGGACGATGCTTCGCATCGCCAAGTGCAATCCGACCTCTCCCCGCTGGGGAGAGGTGAAGACCGAGCCTGCGGCGAGCACCGTCTCACGGATTCTGCGGCGTCAGCACCAGCGGCGGTTTCGGCTTGGGCTTGGCGGGCGGCGGGCCCGGGGCGGGCTTCACGTCGATCGGCGGCGGCAACGGGGCAAGCTGCTGGCTTGCGAGCGGCGGGCTCGGCGCGGCGGGGGCGGCGTGCGGGGCTTTCGGCGTCGGTGGTCCCTTTGACTTTGCCGGCGCGCGGCGCGGATCCGGCCCCGGCAGCGGCACATTGGCCGGCGCCTGCTCCGGCGCGGCATCGGGAGAGACCAGCGTCGGCAGCGCGGCGGTGGCGGGCGGCGGCTCGCCGCGCTCGATCGCATCGAGCCGGCGGGTCTCGCGATCGATCGTGCGCACCGCGAGCCACGAGGACAGCGGCGCGAGATCGACGGTGCGGCTCAGCTTGTCGGGGGGACCTGCCGCGAACAGCTGGATCTCCGGCGGGGCGCCGGAGAGCCCGGTCATGATCGGCGTCAGACTGGCGCGGATGTCGGCCTGATCGGCGGGAATGTCGTAGCCGCCGGAGACGATGGCGCGGGCGTTCTTCGCTTCCAGCGGCGTCGCGCCGACGCGCAGCCGCCCATCGCGGATCGTGAACGGGATCTGCGCCGAGGCCACCGCGATCGGGCCTGCCGACAGCGCGGGCTCGACCAGCTGCCGCAGCCTGTTGTCGTCGCTGACCTGGCCGCCGTCGCTGGCGCGGATGGCGATCTCGAACGCGCGGGGATTGAGGCCGGCAATCTCGGCGGCGTCGAGCGTCACGGTGCCGTTGCCGGCGAGCGCGCCGGTCAGCGCCGAGACGCTGCGGCCCTGGCTGGTCAGCGCCATCTGCACCGAGGCGCGTCCCTTCGGCAGCGCGAGGTCGCGGTAGCGCAGCGTCGCCGCATCGACATTGCTGAGATCGATGCGCGCATTCAACGCCAGGCCATTGGCGCCGTTGCGCGCATCGAGACTTGCCGACATCTCGCCGCCGCCGATGCCGCCCTTGAGCGCATCGAGCGCGAGCGACTGGCCGTCGCCGCGGATCGTGCCCGCGAAGGGGCGCAGCTCGATGCCGCCGGGCAGCGTTCCGCGCAGCGCCTGGAAGGCGATGCGGCCGCGCCAGCCACCGATGAGCCCCGCATTCAGCGGCTCGCCGGCATCATGTCCGGCCGCGCCGATCGCCATCGCGAGCGTCGGCGCAAGATCGAGCGAATCGAGGCCCACCTCGCCATCGACACTCCTTTCCTGATCCAGCGTCACCGCAAGATGACCGCGCAGATGCGAGCCTGAAACGGTGCTGTCGAGATCGTCGAAGATCAGCCGATTGCCGGACAGGCCAACGCGCGCGGACAGGCTGACGCTCTGCGCTGATTTGCCGGCGGAGCTGGTTCCGAACAGCGGCGCCAGATTGGCATTGCGAACGCGCAGGTTCGCACTGCCCTTCGATGCCGACCAGTCAAAATTGCCTTGCGCATCCGCGTCCAGCCCGCCGCCACTGAGCTTAGCGCTCAATTGCAGCGGCTTCAGCCAGGTGCCAGTCAGCTTGCCTTCGAACTGCGAAGCGCCCTCACCTGCGGCCACGATGCGATCCAGACCGAGCAGCGCCAACAGCGCGCCGGCCTGCGGCGTCGATACTTTCGAATCGAGTGTGAAGTCGCTGTTGCGCAGGCGGTCGATGTCGATGCCGTTGACGGCGGCCACCTGCGTTTGCGCGGCCAGCGTCGCGGTCGCCTTGAGCTGCGGCGCGTCGAGATCGAACACAACGCGGGCGTTGCTGCGATCGGCATGCTCGTCGTTCTTGTCGAGGCTGAGATCGAGCTTCAAGCGCGTCGCACCTGGCAATGCCGGCATGGCATCGAAGCGCGCACGCACCGCGGGCGCAAACGGCTCGATCAGCGCGGTCAGTTCGCGCAGCGAATTCGCTGATGACTTCAGCGCGAGCTTGCCGGTGGCATTCTTGCGATCAAAACTGCCGCTCGCCTCCGTGGTCACGCCGCTGGCCTGGCCGAACCGCAACTGCTCCAGCGACAGCGACGCCGGGCCATAGCCCAGTTTTGCCATGAACGGCCGCAGCTCCTGGCCGGCGGAGATCGCGCGGCCGATATCGAGCGAGAGCTTTGCCTCCTCCGGCCATTCACCCTGCGGCCCGGCAAGCGCGCGCACAAAGCTTGCGGCGGCGTCGAGGTCGAGACGGTCGGCCTTGAGCTCGACGTCGATCCGCGAGCCCTTGCTCGCACCGGTCTGGACAAAGGCAATACGGCCCTCCACCGCGCCGCCCTCGATCTCGGCCTTCAGCCTGTCGATGGCGAGATGGTTGGCGGCAATCGTCACGTCGCCCGCAAGGCGCAGCGGCCGCGTGCTGCGGCGGTTGATCTCGCTGCGGCCCTGAAGCCAGGCCACCAGTGTGTCAGGATCAGATGACTCGACGCTGAGGCGGCCGCTAAAGCTGTCGGCGCCGGGAGCAGCACCATTGAGCGAGAGCTGCGTCATGCCGGGCGCGCGCAGCTCGAGCCGCTGGAAGGTCCAGGATCGTCCGTCAGTCTGAAGCTCGGCGGCGATGTTCTGGAGCGGACGGCCGCCGAGCATGATCTGGTCGGAGTTGAATTCGATCTGCGCCGGGATCGGCGCCTGCGGGATCGCGGCCAGCCCTGCGCGCAGCGCCGGCAGGACGCGCTGCGGATCGGCATCGTCCTTGGCAGCATCCTTGGCCGTCAGCTTGTCGGCATCGACCTGCCGCGCCGAGAGCACCGCGCGCAGCAGCGGCGAGGCACCGAATTTGAGGTCGCCGACGCCGCCGAGCTTCAGCGCGGCGTCCTCAACGCCGAAGCTGGCCTCGATCTGGTCGAATTTGGCGCCGGCCGGATCGGCCTTGAGTTTCGTCGTGAGCTTCCAGGGGGTCGGCCCCGCCTCGCCTGCTTTCTTTGTCGCGGGCACGGCGAGCGTCAGCGCGCCGTCGAATTTCGGCAGGCGGTTGTCGAAGGCGAGCACGCCTTCGAGATCGGCGAGGATGGCGCGCTCGCCCGGATCGATGTTGAGGTGGAGACGCGTGGCGTTGCCGTCGGCGGTCGGGCCGGAGGAGATGCGGAACGGGTAGCGCACCCCATTGGCGGTGAAACGGCCGTCGCCGCGCACCGAGCCCGCGAGCGAGCGCACGTCGCCGGAAAAGGCGATGTCGCTCAGCTCCAGCGTCGAGCGGCTGGCGGCATCGTGCAGGGCGATGCGGCCGGTGAGATTGAGCCGCTCGATGGCGAGCGAGGCGAGATTGAAGGCGCCGCTCGCAGTGGACGGCAAATCGACCCGCCCGCGCGCGTCCAGGCCGAGATCGACCGCCATGCCGCCGACCGAAAGCTCGGTGGCACGCCATTCACCGCGCATGAGGGGGCCCAGGCTGAACTCGACGTCGAGCTTGTCGGCGCGCAGCCGGCCGAGATCGTTGTTGCCGCCGAAGGTGACCGAACGCAGCCGCAGCGTCGGCGCCGGCAACAGCCGCGCGTCGAGCGCGCCCGCCACCCGCACCGGAACGCCGATGATCCGGCTGGCCTCCGCCTCGAACTGGGGCCTGAACTGGTTCCAGTCGATGAAGTAAGGCCCGATCAGCGCGGCCAAAAGCGCAATGATGAAGGCAATCGCCAATCCGAGCAGCGTCGTCTGCACGGGTCTCCCCTCGGCCAAAACGGCGCCCGGACCAGACCTTGCCGTGGGAAGGCTTCAGGCGGGCCGGAACAGCCCCTTATATAGGGGGAAGTGTGGCGAAGTCACAGCGACTGTTGCGCGCGGAGGTTAACGCCCCCGTCTCACCAGCTCGCCGGCAGCCGCGTCAGGCCGCGCAGCACGAAGGTCGGCCGCCACTGCGGGTTTACGACGTCGTCGATGCGCAAATCCGGCAGCCGGCGGAGCAGCGTGGCGATGGCGATCTCAGCCTCGATGCGCGCCAATTGGGCCCCCAGGCAGAAATGGATGCCGCCGCCGAACGACAGCGGCTTCACATTCTGGCGGGTGACGTCCAGCCGGTCGGGCCGGTCAGGATAGACCGCCGGATCGCGGTTGGCCGAGCCGAGCAGGCAGAGCACGGTCTCGCCCTTGGGGATCTTCACGCCGCCGAGATCGTCGATGTCCTCGAGCGCGACACGCCCGGTCATCTGCACCGAGGAATCGTAGCGCAGGAATTCCTCGATCGCGCCCACCATCAGCTCGGGCCGCGCCTTCAGCAGCGCAAGCTGGTCCGGATTGCGGTGGAGCGCCAGGAGGCCGTTGCCGATCAAATTGACGGTGGTCTCGTGGCCGGCGCCGAACAAGAGGATGATGTTGGCGGTCAGCTCCTCATTGGTGAGCTTGTTGCCGTCCTCCTCGGCCTGCACGAGCTGGGTGATGAGATCGTCGCCGGGACTGTGGCGGCGCAGCTCGAACAGCTGCTGGAAGTACATCTGGGCCATCAGGTTGCCGGCGTTGCCTTGGCTGATCTCCTCCGGCGAGAGCGGCACCGGGTCGAGCAGACGCCCGCCGTCGCGCGAGCTCTTGTAGAAGGTCTCGCGGTGCTCCTCGGGGATGCCGAGCATGTCGCAGATGATGGTGACGGGCAGGCGGAACGCGAAATCCTCGATCAGGTCCATGTGGCCGCGATCGATCACGGCGTCGATGGTCTGGTCGACGATTTCCTGGATGCGCGGGCGCATGTCCTCGACGCGGCGGGCGGTGAAGGCTTTCACGACGAGGCCGCGCAGGCGGGTGTGGTCGGGCGGATCGGCCTGCAGCATCCAGTGGCTCATGCTGCGGAACACCGGCTCGTCCATAATCTTTTCGCTATAGCGGCGCTTGGAGCGCTCGACGAAATCCTTGCCGAAACGCCTGTCGCGCAGCACGAGGCTGACCTCGGCGTGGCGGCTGGTGACGAACTGGCCGAACGGCGTCACGTGGATCGGATCCATCGTGCGCAGCCGGTCGTAATGCGGATAGGGATCGCGGATGAAGTCCGGCGACAGCGGGTTGAACAACGGATCGCCGTTCGCGCCTTGTACCTGCTCGTTCATGGTGACCTCAATCGGTTGCCGCATGATACGAATACGCAAGGCTACCCGACAGCCCGGCGTAACCATCCCTTGGAATTATCAACTCGATACATTGTTGTATCGAGTTGCATTCTGCCCTAAGCTGCCGGGATGTCAAGGGTGAGAACCAGGCCGACCAGGGACGATACGCGCGACAGGCTGTTCGAGGCGGCCGCGCGCGTCTTCGAGGAAGACGGCATCGGCGGCGCCAGCATCGAGGCGATCGCGGCCGCGGCGGGCTTCACCCGCGGCGCGTTCTATTCCAACTTCAAGAGCAAGGAGGAATTGATCATCGCCATGCTCGAGGACCATGTCGAGCAGTCGATCCGCCGCAACCTGGACATCCTCGCGCAGCACGACAATCTCGACGATTTCATCGCGGCACTGAAGACGATGGACCGCAGCAGGCAGGATCCGCTCGGCCGCTCGCCGCTGCTGCACATGGAGATGATCCTGTTCGTCGCGCGCGCCGAGAAGCGCCGCCCGGAACTTGCAAAACGCCTGCGCGCGCGGCGCAAGCTGATCGCCGACATCGTCGAGGCGACGTTGAAGAGCAACGGGCGCAATGACAGTCTGAACCCGCCCTGGATGGCCTCCGTCGTGCTCGCGCTCGAAGACGGTTTTCGCCTGCACCGGCTGATCGATCCGGAGACGACGCCGGCCGACAGCTTTCTGCGCGCGATCACGGATTTGCGGCGGAGAACGGGGTTGGCGGCGGGCTGAAAGCGGCTGGAGAGTTGTAGTGCCATTTTCATCGCTGGCGTGCAGTCGAGCACTGCCAAGCGCGATTCCAGGCTCTGCTCTCTATTTTCCCGCCCGCGAAACGGCTCTGGATTCACCGCTCGCTCCGTCGGAGGCGACGAAGGCGCTTTGCCGGAACGGCGGATGGGCAGGCTGCGGCACCGACAATTCCTGGCAATACATTCGATCGATGTTGTGCTGCATGAGCGCATAACAATCGCATGCGACCTTCTCGAGCCGAGCGCGATCGATCTTGATGAGCCCGCGCCGGTCGGATGGGACGGCGCCGGCCTCGCGTAGCTTGTTCATCGTCAGAGTCACGGTCGTACGCCGCACCCCGAGCAATTGCGCGAGCGCCTCCTGCGTCACCGGAAGAGGGTCGTCGGGAACGCGGTCGTGAAGCTGCAGGAGCCACCGTGCCAGGCGGCCATCCACCCGGTGCAGCGCGTTGCAAGCGGCGACGTGCTGGAGCTGCAATAACAGCGCGCGGGCGTGGACCTGCACGACATTCCTGATGGCCGCGCTTTGTGCATAGGCAGCCCTGAATTTGGCGGCGGAGATCAGCGACGCCGTGCCGGCCATGCGAGCAATCGCGGTCACGGATGAAAGCGCCGGGCCGAGCACGGAAAACGAGGCCAAAGCCCCTTCCCGTCCCATCAAGGTGGTTGCGACCGATTGCCCGTCCGGCATGTCGAGCATGAAGGCGATTGCGCCGCTATGGGGAAAATAAACCGGATCGAGTTCATCGCCCGACCGCACCAGGACGGCATCGGCTTCGAACGAGACCTTCTGGAAGTAGGGCGTCAGCAGAGCGAGATCCGCAGGCGGCAACGCCGCCAGCAGCCGATTGCCGATGCCAGTGCGGTGGACGGTCGCGATGCTTTCCCGCGAACGAGCATCCAGTGACCGACGGTATCCGTTGATTTCATCCACCATGATTATCCGAAATGCGATTGCCCCGACTGAACTCATCCAAACAGAGCCATCAGGCGAGATCAAGCGCGGATAATTGCGGAGAGCTGACTGCATTCCTCGCCGCGAAATAGCATCTTGCATACATCATACTATTTACGATCCTTGCCACCAGCGAGGTGCCCGCGAAGTAGGCTTCAACTCGCGGCCGCCGTGTACGCCGCCTTGCGCTAGCGGTCGCGCTTGCTCTTGTTCGTCGGCAACGGGCAATTGGTGCACACCCTGTCGTCGCACCTGCGGCAGATCGTGAAGCGGTCCATCTCGGAGGTGTCCTGCCTTGCCAGCAGGTCATGGATCAGCGTTCCCAGCCGCTTGGTTTCAGCCGGCGACAACACATCTAGGAGTGACGCAACGACCGAAATCCGGGACGCCATCAGGTCATTCCGGGCCGCCGCGCCCGTGGCCGTCAGGTACAAGGCGATCTCGCGGCCGTCCTTTCCCGGCCTGCGCTCGACAAGCCGATCCGAAACCAGACGGTCGACCAGACGGACGGTTCCGGAATGCGACAGGCCAAGGATCCGCCGGAGCTTGTCGTTGGTCATGCCCTGGCCATAGCCGATGACGACGAGTGCCGCGGGCGTCTCACCGCCGCGGCCTATGACCTCGCGCGCGCCCTGCTCGATACGATCCATGACGGCGAGCGAAAGCGCCCCCAGTAAATTCGCGATTCCGGTTTCCATGAACTGAACAATATGTGCGCTACGCACAAAAAACAACTTGACCAAATATGTGCGCTACGCACATATTTGGTCAAGCGCAGACGATGACATGGAGAATGGCGATGAATGCCCGAGCCACCGCAGCGGCACAGCCGAACACCGGCAGTGAACCCGTCCTGAAACACGTGCACGCCAATGGCCTGCGGTTCGCCTATCTCGAGCAGGGGAGCGGGCCGCTCGTCATGTTCATGCATGGCTTTCCCGACAACGCCTGGTCCTATCGGAAGCAATTGCAGGTCTTCGCGGATGCGGGCTATCGGGCCGTCTCGCCGTTCTTGCGGGGCTATGCGCCGACCGAGATGCCGGCCGACGGAGTGTTCGATCCCATCGCACTCGGCCAGGATCTCGAAGCGCTCATCGCGGCGCTGAGCGACTACGGACAAGCACGGGTCGTCGGCATGGATTGGGGCGGCACTTCGACCTTTCAGGCACTGGCCACGGCGCCGTCGGCGATCAAAGCCGCCGTGGTCATGAACACCGCACACCCGATCACATTTTCAAGCATCAGGAGGGATCCGGACCTCGTCCGATCCGTCTTTCATGTCTATTTCTTCCAGATGCCCGGCGCCGAGTCGGCGGTGAACATCGAGGGACTCCCCTTCGTCGACTACCTCTGGAAGCTGTGGTCACCGACATTCAATGATGTCGAGCATCTCCGTTCGATCAAGCAGACGCTCAGCTCTCCCGGCACCATGGCGGCGGCGCTCAAATACTACGGGGGCCTGACCGATGCAGGACGTGCCGGCCGGCTGCCGATCGTTGAGATGCATACGCCGACGCTGACGATCTATGGCAGCAACGATCCGACAGCGAGGTACTCGCTGAAGGAGGAGCCGCTCTTCAAGGGGCCGCACCAGCGGATTGTCCTGCCCGATGTCGGTCACTTCCCGCACCTCGAGCGAGAGGCCGAAGTCACCGGTCTGATCATGGACTGGTTCAGGACGCACGCACCCGACTGAATGCACACTGCGACCACGACATCTTTTCATTGGAGTGAGCACGATGGACGCCAAGACACAGCAGAAATACGCCGAGACGTTTCGCGAGCTTCACAGGAAGGGGGATCCGCTCGTCCTGTTCAACGCCTGGGATGCCGCTACCGCCAAAGCGATTGCAAAGTCCTCTCAGGCCATAGCGACCAGCAGCGGGGCGGTCGCATCTGCGCTCGGGTATGCGGACGGAGAAAATGTCCCGCTCGACATGGTCACAGGTCTGGTGTCGCGGATCACCGCGTCCGTGTCGGTCCCGGTCTCGATCGATCTGGAGGCAGGATATGGCGACACCCCGGAGGCCGCTGCGAAGTCGGCGAGCGAGGTGTTGAAAGCCGGCGCCGTCGGCATCAACATCGAAGACGGTCTATCGGGCGGAAAACGGCAACTCGTTAGTCCAGAACGGCATGCAGCGAAGATCAAGGCGGTGCGGGATGCTGCGCAGGAATTGGGAATTCATCTCTTCATCAACGCGAGAACCGACCCGTTCCTGCTGAAATCAGGATCGCCGGATGAATGCCTGAATGAAGCGGCCAGGCGCGCGAAGGTCTATGCCGAGGCCGGCGCTGACGGGATTTTCGTGCCCGGCCTCACCGATCTCGCTTACATAGAGAAGCTCGTCCAACTCACGCCCTTGCCGGTCAACATCATGGTGACGCAAGGTGTTCCCGAAATCCGGGATCTTGCTCGAGTCCGAGTTCGGCGGGTGAGCCTCGGGCCGTGGCCCATGATGGCGGCGATGCGCATCATTGGACAGGCCGCGGCCTCGGTCGCTGCGAGCAGGCAATACGGCACGTTCCTGCAACCGAATGCCTGAGCCCGGACATTACCGGCCCACAGCAGCGCCCTACGCCGACCGCTTCGCCACGCCGCGGTCCGCCGACGCGATGTCGAATCGACCCAGCATCGCCCTCGCCTGCCCGGCGCAGTGCTCGATCAGCCAGCGCTCGAAGGCGACGGGAGGAAGCGCGGGGGCGTAGAGGAAGCCTTGCACGACGTCGCAGCCGAGTTCGGCCAGCGTCCTGCGCTGGCCCTCGGTCTCGACGCCCTCGGCGACGACGGTCATGCCGAGGCCTTGGCCTACGCGCACCACGGCGGTGGCGATGGCGAGCGCGCCAGCGTCCTTCTCGATGTCGCGCATGAAACTGCGGTCGATCTTGAGCTCGCGGATCGGCAGATGCGCGAGGCGGCTGAGGCTGGAATAGCCGGTGCCGAAATCATCGACCGCGAGCCCGACGCCGAGCTCGCGGATCGCGTTCATGGTCTCCAGCGCGGCGGCGCCGTCCTGCATGAACGCGCCTTCGGTGATCTCGAGCATCAAGGCATCCGCCGGCAGCTTGTATTCGGCGAGGATGTCCTTGAGCCGCGCAGCCAGCGTGACGTTGCGGAAATTGATCGGCGACAGGTTCACCGACACACTGGGAATGTTGAGCCCGGCGCGGTGCCAGCTCGCCAGCTGCCGGCAGGCCTCGCGCACCGACCACAGGCCGATCTGCTCGATCAGGCCGCACTCCTCGGCAAGCGGAATGAACTTTGCCGGGGAGATGTCGCCGAGTACGGCATCTTGCCAGCGCGCCAGCGCCTCGACGCCGTGGATGGCGCCGTCGCAGCTGCGAATCTGCGGCTGGTAGCTGAGGCTCAGCGCGCCTTCGGCGATGGCGCGGCGCAGCGCTGCGATCAGCGCCAGCCGCTGCTCGGCAAGTAGGTTCATCTCGGCGCTGAACAGGCGATGGGTCGAGCGCCCGGCCTGCTTGGCCATGTACATGGCGGCATCAGCCTGCTGCATCAAAGTATCGATGTCGGTGGCAAGATCAGGATAGAGGCTGATGCCGATGCTGGCCGACATCGGCATCAGCTTCGATCCAAGCTTTAAGGGCGCGGCGAGCGCTTCGGTGATGCCGGCCGCGACGCGCTCGGCGCTCTCGGCATTGCGTTGCGGCAGCAGGATGACGAATTCGTCGCCGCCGAGCCGTCCCAGCATGTCTTCGGGCCCGATCTGCTCGCGCAGCCGCTGTGCGAGCTGGACCAGCAGCTCGTCGCCGGCGGCATGGCCCAGCGTGTCGTTGACGTCCTTGAAATGATCGACGTCGAGGAAGGCGAGCGCGACGTGACTGCCGGTCGGGCAGGCGTCGATCGCGGTGGTGATCAAGTGCCGCAGCTGCGCGCGGTTCGGCAATCCGGTGAGGATGTCGTGATAGGCGAGCCGCGCGATCTCGGCGCGCGCCTCCTTGCGCTCGATCGCGAAGGCGCCGAGATTGACGCAGGCCTCGACGATGCGCCGGTGCCAGTTGCTCGGCGCGCGCGGCTCCCGATAGTAGAAGGCGAAGGTCGCAATGACGCGGCCGTCCTTGGCCTTGACCGGCGTCGACCAGCAGGCACGCAGCCCGATCGCGAGCGGCATCGCCTTGTAGGGCTGCCAGCGCGGATCGGTGTCGAGGTCGGTCGCCAGCACCGGCTCGCCATGAAAGGCGGCGCTTCCGCAGGAGCCGACGTCGGGGCCGATGGCCACGCCGTCCAGCGCGCGGGAATAATCGTCGGGCAGGCTTGGGCCGCCGAGCGGATGGATCAGGCCGACGGCATCGACGTGAAGCAGCGAACAGACGACGTCGGGCGCAATCTGCTCGACGCGGCGGCAGAGCCGGTCGGCGATCTCGCCGATCGGCACCTCGTCGGCGAGCGCGCCCATGATGAGTTGCTGGAGCGAGCGCAGCTGCTTGGTCTCGGTGATGTCCTCAAGCAGCGCGAAGATGTGCTTGACCCGGCCCTTCCTGTCGCGAAAGGCGTCAATCCGGGCGGCGACCCAGATCTCCTCGCCGTGCTTGGTGTAGATCAGGACCTCGGCTTCACCGCCCGGACCGCCCCTGATGAGGCGCCGTCCGATCCTCGTCAGCGCCTTGCGGTCGGTGTGACGGCCGGCCAGCAGGTCGGTTGCGCGCCGCCCCTCAGCTTCCGCGGCGGAATAGCCGAACAACGACGTGAACGCCGCATTGGTGTAGCGGATGTCGAGCTCGGTGTCGGTAATGAGCACGGCGCGGTTGGTCTGGTCCGAGACGGTGTCGAGCAGCGCGATGCGCGCGCGGCGTTCCGCTTCAGTGGTGACGTCGCGCGCGAACACGACGTGATGAGTCACGCCGCCGTTTGCAACGGACGAAAGCGAGATGGCGGTCCTGATCCGGCTGCCGTCATGCCGCGTGAGGCTGATCTCGTCGCGGAACTCCGCGATCGGGTCGGCGTGCAGGCATTTGAGAGTGAGCAGTTCGGCGTCGCGGCCGAGCACCTCAGCGCGCGCAAGCTTCCAGATCCGCTCCGCACCGGCGTTGAAATGCGTGATGCGACGCGCGCTGTCGACGATGATGATGGCATCGTCGGCGCGTTCGAGCGCAGCCAATAGTACGTCCGGCATTTCGGTCACTAGGCAATCGGAGGCAGACATCGTTGGAACCGGAGGGTATCGGAAGGAGCGGCAATCAACCGACGCTAACGCTCCGATAGTGTGCAATATCTTTTTTGCATCCGGTCGCGTCCCACCAAGACGCGACGTGCTTAACGTTCCGCCAAGGAGACGACGGCAATGCGGTGCATGAGGAACCTGTCACTCACCTGTTTCGCCTTGAAGCTCGTGCAGCCGGCCGGCCACCACCCGCACCTTGCGCGGCGCGGCCTGCCAGATCGAGAGCGCCGACAATCCGCTCACGATCATCGCGATGCCGAAGGCGAGCGTGTAATCGCCGGCGCGATCGTAGAGCAAGCCGGTCACCCACGGACCGGCGGCACCGCCCGCCAGCGCGGCCAGCATGATCGTGCCAAAAATGCTGCCCTGGTGCCTGCCATGAAAGATCTCGAACACCACCGCGCCCATGATCGAGGTGAGGCCGTAGCCGAGCGCGCCTTGCGTGAACACCATGATGTAGACCAGCCACAATGACGGCTGGAACTTCAACGCCATCAGCGCCGCGAAGCAGATTGCAAAACCCGCGCAGCTGATCGCCCACACCCATTCCCGCCCGATCCGGTCGGAGACATGGCCGAGCAGAATCTGGCCGGGAATGCCGAGCAGGCTAATGATGCCGAGCGCCCACACCGCGACGCCAGGGCTGAAGCCAATGTCGAGGAGGAATTTGGTCTGGTGCACCTGCACGGCGTACCAGATGTACAGGCCGCAGAAATAGCCGAGCGCGATCCACCAGAATCGTGCAGTTGCGACGGCGCGCTTCAGCGTCCATTCGGTGTGGGCCCAGACGGGATCGACGACGTTGGAGACGGGCTTTGCCGCTCCCGCGGCCGGAGCAGCATCGCCATCCGGCTGAAGGCCGATGTCCTCGGGACGCTTGCGCAGCAGCAGATTGATCGGCGCCAGCACGATCACGACGAGCAGCCCCATTGCGGTGCAGGCGGTGCGCCAGCCGGTCTGCTCGATCATGTGTTGCACCCATGGCAGCAGCGTCACTGAGCCGATGCCGACGCCGGCAAAGGCGATGCCGATGGCAAAGCCGCGTTTGCGGATGAACCAGTTCGGCAAAAACAGCGACTGGCCGGAATAGCCGAGACACACCGAGCCGGCGCCGACCATGACGCCGATGGTGACATAGAGATGCCAGGGCGAGCTCGTGAGCGGTGCGAGCAGCAGGCCTCCACCCATCAGCACCACACCGAGCTCCATCACCGCGCGCGGGCCGGCGCGGTCCATCAGGCGGCCGATCAGCGGGCTGACCACGCCCGACGCCACGAAGCCGAAGGAGAAGGCGCCCGCGGTGATGCCGCGCTCCCAGCCGAATTCGGAGATGATGGGCGGAAAGAACAATGAAAAGGCGGTGCGTGCGTTGACGCCAATGGCCATGGTGACGAAGGTCACGGCGACCACGACCCAGCCGTAGAAGAACGGAAGCCGCATGTTATTTTTATTTCATCCCTGGACGGTCCTTGGGACCATCTCGTGAAATCCGGGTCAAGCGCTTTTCATGCATGCCCGCTGAGCGGCAGCGCGGTCGCATTTGAGAGCGGCCCTGCGTCCATCCTTCGAGGCGCGCGCTCAGGCGGCGTCGCGCCGTGAGCGCTTGGCGGGCGCGTCGAACAGGATCCGCTCGATCGGCTGCGGACGGCCGAACAGATAGCCTTGCGCAAAATTGACGCCGAGCGCCTTCAGCCGCTCGAACTCCTCGCGGGTCTCGACGCCTTCCGCGGTGACCGACATGTCCAGCCCGCGCGCCAGCGTCACGATCGAGGAGATGATGGCGGAGCTGCGCGGCTGATGCGTGAGGTTGCGAATGAACGACTTGTCGATCTTGATCTTGTCGAACGGGAACGCAGTCAGATAGCTGAGCGAGGAATAGCCGGTGCCGAAATCGTCGAGCGCGAGCTCGATGCCGAGATGCTTCAGCCGCTCCATGAAGGCGTGGTTCTCGGTGCCGCGCTCCAGCAGCACGGATTCCGTGATCTCGATTTCCAGCCGCTGCGGCGGCAGGCCGGAATCTGCGAGCGCCGCCGAGATCATCTCGAACAGCTCCGCCTCCTTGAACTGGATCGGCGACAGGTTCACGGCAACCATCAGATCGGGCGGCCAGTTGGCGGCGTCAGCGCAGGCGCGGCGCAGCACGAATTCGCCGAGCGGCACGATCAGTCCGGTCTCCTCGGCGAGCGAAATGAACTGGTCCGGCGGGATCAGTCCGCGCGTCGGATGCCGCCAGCGCACCAGCGCCTCGAAGCCGCGCCGCGCGCCGCTGAGAGCATCGACGAACGGCTGGTAGTGCACCTCGAGCTGACACTGCGCGATGGCGTCGCGCAAGTCGCCTTCCAGCGTGTTGCGCGCCTCGAGCTCGGCCGACATCGCCTCGTCATAGATGGTAAAGCAGTTGCGGCCCGCCGATTTCGAGCGGTAGAGCGCAAGGTCCGCTTTCTTCAACAGCTGTTCCTGATCGCTGCCGTGATCGGGCGCGATCGCGATGCCGATGCTGGTGCCGATCTCGACGCGATGCCCGGGCAGCAGGAAGGGTTCGGCCACAAGCTTGGCGATCCGTCCCGCCAATTCGGTCGAGCAGGCGCGCTGATCCCGACACCGCTCCTGGATGATGGCGAATTCGTCGCCGCCGAGCCGCGCCAGCACGTCGCTCGCCCGCACCGCGGATTTCAGCCGCTGCGCCACCTGGCGCAGCAGTGCATCGCCGGCACCGTGACCGAGGGAATCGTTGACGTTCTTGAAGCGGTCGAGGTCGAGCATCAGAATGGAGAAGGTCGGGCCATCGTCCTTCAATCGGCCATTGAGCTCGTCGAGCCGGGCGAGGAAGAAGGCGCGGTTCGGCAGGCCGGTCAGAATGTCGGTCTGGGCGAGCTCGAGCACCCGCCGGTTCGCAACCGACAGCCGGCGTGAATTGCGGCTGGCGAGCATGAGATAGGTCGACAGCGACAGCGTTAGCAGCATGCCGACGATGAGGACTGCGGCGGCGCGATCGTAGGACGGCTCCAGTGAACCGCCCGCTGTCGGCATGGCGCGCACCTGCCAATCGGTATCACCGATCTTGAGAGTGCCCGACCAGTGCAGGGTGCGTGCGACATCGCGCATCGACTGTGGCGCCTTGGCGGCCGACGAATAATCCGGCTGCGTTTGCTCCAGGCTGACGATCTGCCCCGTGAAGGGCGGATAGACATTCACGCTGACGGCGGGACTTGCTCCGGTCGTCACGCGAATGGTCTGGATCAGCAGCGGCAGGTCGAAGATGCCGACGACGAAGCCGGCGAGATTGCGGCGGCGGTCCGCAACCGTCTCGCGCGAGGTTCCCTTGGCGTAGACGGGAATGGCGACGAGGACGTCGGGCAGCTGGCCGCCCTCCTTCGGCTCGTAGAGGCGGGTGCGAATGGCAGCCAACCGATCGTTGTCGCGCGCGCGTTCCAGGACTGCGCGGCGCTCCGGCACCGTCGAATAATCCATGCCGTAGACCGAAGACGTCTTCGGCTGGGTCGAGTAGAACACCGGAAAATACTCGTCGCTCTGCGGCGCGGTCGCAAAGCCTTTGCCTTGGAGCGACTTGATCCGATAGCCGGAAACGCCGTCGGTGATCGCCGCGGCCTCGTAGTCGGCGCGCTCCTTGCGGTTGACGCGCGGCAGCCAGGCGATGCGCAGCATGCCGGGATGGCGCTCGAACAGCCGGGCGCTGAAGGTCTCGAACTCGCTGCGGGTGATTTCCTCGTTGGTCGACTCGAACAGCGTGCGCAGCGCGACGAGCCTGGAGATGTACTCGTTCATGCCGTTCTGCATGACGATCGCTTCGGTTTCGGCCACGTTCTCGAACTCGATCTTGTTGACGCGGTCCTCCCACCGCGCCACGGCGGCCGCGCCGACCAGCGAGAACAAGACACCGACGCCGACCGCGACGAGCGCAGGACGATACAGCCCGAGCAGCGCCGCGGCACGCCACCGTCCGGTCATGCGTTTCCGATCCTGATCGTTCTGATCGCGGTCGCCCATCCTGAAACCGCCCCCGTCCCTCTTCGCGACGCACCGAACCTCTGGTTGAGGTACAGGAACCACTATCGGAACAAGGACGCGGTTAAGAACTGCACAATTTCGGAACCGGGCCGTTGTGCATTGCATGGCTTAGTTAATGAAGTGCGCCAATGGCGCGGCATTGTGGAAGTAACTTGCCGGTTTTACCCGGAGTACTACGGTCCGCCGGTGCATCGCCCAATTAGCGAGCTATTCAGGCTGCCGGGATATGCTTCGTGGAGCTTCTCCGTTCATCCGGCAAGACCTTTCCGATGTATCGATTTCGATCGGCGCCATGCGTCGTCCTGACCATCGCGCTTCTGGCCGCGACCATGCTCGCGGCAAAAGCCGACGAGGCCGGTGTCAGCGCGGATGTGATCCTGTTCGGCCAGGCCGCGGCGCTCGAGGGTCCCTCTTCCGCGCTCGGACAGCGCATGCGACAGGGCATCGTCGCGGCGTTCACCGAGATCAACGCCAAAGGCGGCGTGCACGGCCGCAAGCTGCAGCTGATCAGCCGCGACGACGGCTACGACCCCGACCGCTCGGTGGCGCAGACGCTGCGGCTGATCGAGGACGACAAGGTGTTCGCGCTGATCGGCGCGGTGGGCACGCCGACTGCAATGGCGACGATTCCCATTACCAGCGCCAGGAACGTGCCCTTCATCGGCCCGTTCACCGGCGCCGAATTCCTGCGCGATCTCGAACTTGCAACGTCGTCAACATCCGCGCGAGCTACGGCGCGGAAGCCGAAGCCTGGATCAAACACCTCACCGAGGATCGCAAGTTCACCCGCATAGGTATCTTCTATCAGGATGATTCCTTCGGCCGTGACGGTCTGACCGGCGTGAAGCGCGCGCTCGCCAGACGCGGCCTCGAGCTCGCCGCCGAAGGCACCTTCGAGCGCAACACCCGCGCGGTTGCTCAGGCCTGGCGCATGATCAAGCGTGCCGATCCCGAAGCCATCGTCATGGTCGGGACCTATGGTTCCTGTGCCGAGTTCATCAAGCTCGCGCACCGCAGCGGCGCTCGTCCGACCTTCGTCAACATCTCCTTCGTCGGCGCCAATGCGCTCGCGAAGGAGCTCGGCCCCGAGGGCGAAGGCGTCATCGTCTCGCAGGTCGTGCCGTCTCCCTGGGATCGCTCCTTGCGGCTCGTCGCCGACTATCAGGCGGCCCAGACAGCATTCGACCCGGCGCTGACGCCCGATTTCGTGTCGCTCGAAGGCTATCTCTCCGGCCGCCTCGCGGCCGCCGCGCTGGAAGCGGCCGGACCAAACCCGACGCGCGCGAGTCTCTTGCGCGCCATCAACGACGTCGGCCGCTTCGACATCAGCGGCAGCATCGTCACCGTCGGCACGCGCATGATCGACGCGCCGCCGAAGGTGTATTTGACGGTGATTCAGAAGGATGGGTCGTTCAAGGCCGTGGATCGGCTTTAGCGCGGATCAAGGCCGCCGCGTCCAGCGGTCGGCGTTGACGGCGCCTTGCGGGACCTCGCCTTTGACGATCGTTTCGACCTGCCGCACCGTTTCCAGCGACTGATATTCGATCGCCTGCGGCGTTAGCCCGCCGACATGCGGCGTGGCGATCACGTTCGGCAGCTTTGCGAGCTCGGGCGTCGGCATCTGGTCGGGCGCGCGGCCGACATCCATGGCCGCGCCGGCGATGCGATGCTCGAGCAATGCCCGTGCGAGTGCCGCCTCGTCGACGAGATTGCCGCGCGAGAGATTGATGAAGACGGCGTGCTTCTGCATCCGCGCCAGTGCTGCTTCCCCAATCAAGTTCTCGGTCTGCTCGTTGGCGACCGCAAGGCAGACGACATAATCCGACGCGGCGAGGAGTTCGTCGAGAGAGACCTGCCGGATCGCGCCGTCGCTGACGGTCGCGAAGGGATCGGCGACCAGCACCTCCATGCGCAGCACCTTCGCCACCTCGGCGAGGTAGCGCCCGATGCTGCCATAGCCGATGATGCCGATCCGGCTGCCGGCGAGCTGGCGGCCCATCCGCGCCTCCGGCTTGCGGCCGGCCTGGTAGTCCGCGGTCGTGCGCGACACGCCGCGGGAGAGATTGACCAGGAAGCCGAGCGCGAGCTCGGCCACCGCCTGCACGAAGCTGGGGCCGGCACGAGTCACGAGCACGCCGGCCTCTGAGGCCGCATCGACGTTGACGTTGCGGATGTCGACGGCGCAGCGGACGAAAGCACGCAGGCGCGGCAGCTGCGCAAAGATCTCGCCGTGACCCTCGGTCATGCGGTCAGCGATGATGATGTCGGTATCCTTGGCCGCACGCACGAGGCCGGCTGCGTCCAGCGGCTCCTCGCCCTCGTGCAGGATCACCTCGGCGGCCGCGCGCAGGCCGTTCAGGCTGCGATCGCCGTAATAGTTCCGCCGCATCTCCGGCGTGTGGGCCAGCAGGACTTTCAAGGGCAAGACTCCTTCAATAGCCGAACGCGCGGCAGCGCGGTCGAGAGCCATGGCACGAAGGCGATGACGAGCAGGCATAGCATCAACCGGCCCAGATAACCCGCGCAACAAAAAGAGCTGCGGGATCGTGATCCCGCAGCTCCCGCGTTTCAACGATGGCCGATGTCAGCGCGAATGCGCGCCGCTGAGTTGGCCGCCCGCCGCTTCGACGTCACGCGAGGGACGCAGCGCGTAGGCGCCGTCGCCGAGCAGGGCCTGCGCCGCGAGCGCGATCGCCCAGAAGGCGGGGAATTCCCAGCCGCCCTTCGGATTGGTGAAGAAGAAGCCAGCCGCGCCGTGCACCGAGAAGATCGCGCCGAGCAGGATCGGGATTCCGGCCAGCGCCGCATAGCGGGTCCAGACGCCGAGGATCAGCGCGACGCCGCTGAGGACTTCTACGGTCATGATGAGATAGGCGAGCTCGGGCGGGAAGCCGAGGCTGCCGAAGAACTTTGCGGTGCCAGCCGGGGTGAACACAAAAAGCTTCAGGCTGGCATGGGCGAGGAACAGCGCGCCCAGGGTCACGCGCAGCACCAGCGCGGCGTAAGGGGCGGTACGGGAATCGATCATGGCAGGTCTCCTTTGCGGCGCAACATGATCTATTCTCATATCGATGATAATCTGCTATTTTCGAAATATACCTCACACCAACAGAGTGAGATAGGTTTGCTCGACCGCCTGACCAGTCTGGAGGTCTTCGCCAAGGTCGCCGCCGTCGGCAGCCTCTCCGGCGCGGCCCGGGCCATGGGCCTGTCGCAGACCATGGTGACCAAGCATGTCGCCTCGCTGGAGGCGCGGCTCGGCACAAAACTGTTCCACCGCACCACGCGACGGCTCTCCATCACCGAGGCCGGACGGAGCTATCTTGAATCTGCCGAGCGCATTCTCGCCGACATGGAGGCCGCCGACGCCGCGATCGCACGCGAACGCGTCGAGCCGCGCGGGCTGCTGCGCGTCAATGTCCCCGTCGTGTTCGGCACAAGGCAGATTGCGCCGCTGATCGCGGAGTTTTCGGCAGCCCATACCGAGGTCACCGTCGAGCTCGGTCTCAACGACCGCCTCGTCGACCTCGCCGAGGAAGGTTGGGACCTCGCGATCCGCATCGGCAGCTTGCGCGACTCCAGCATGGTGGCCCGAAAGCTCGCGCCGAACCGCCTCGTGGTCTGTGCCGCACCTTCCTATCTTGCCAAGCACGGCACGCCGCGCACCGTCGCCGACCTCGCCGGGCATAATTGTCTCGGCTACACGCTCTCGCAGCAGGCGAGCGCGGCGGAATGGCTGTTCGGCGTCGAGGGCGAGATCCGCGTCCAGGTCAGCGGCACCTTGCGTGCCAACAATGGCGATGCGCTGCGCGCGGCGACGCTGGCCGGCCTTGGCCTCGCGCGACAACCCACCTTCATCATCGCCGACGATCTGCGCTCAGGCGCGCTCGTCGCACTCGCGCTCGACCAGCCGGAGATCCAGACTTCCGCAGTGCATGCGGTCTACCTGCCCGACCGCCGCCCGCCGGCCAAGGTGCGCGCCTTCATCGACTTTCTCGCCGCGCGCTTTGCGCCTGTGACACCCTGGGATCGCGGACTGCCATGACGGCGCACGGCCGGACGCGCCAGCTCCGGCAGACCCACTGCCCGATTTGTCGCACGCCCAACGTGAGCCAGCGCACATACAGTGTCATGGCAGGGATTTAGAAAAGGTGCCATCATCGTGCGCATTGCCGATGGAGGTGACACCATGCGCCGTCCAGCCTTTTCCAATTTGCTGCTTGCATCCGGTTTTCTTGCGCTCGCACAGGTGATGACGCCGAGCGACGCCGCCGCCGAAGCGCGGCTCGCGCTCGTGATCGGCCAATCCGCCTATCGCACAGTGCCGGAACTGCCCAACGCCGCCAATGACGCCAAGGGCATGACGGAGCTGCTCGGCAATGCCGGCTTCACCGTCACCACGGCGGCCAATCTGGCGCAGAACGAGATGCGCGCGGCGATCTCGGATTTCGCCGGCAAGGTCGGCGCCAGCGGTGCCGATACCGTCGCTTTGGTGTTCTATGCCGGCCATGGCCTGCAGATCGACGGCGAGAACTATCTGGTGCCGGTCGATCTCGACCCCAAGCGCGAGGCCGACATTCCACTCCAGGGCGTGCGGCTGAACGACCTGCTCAACACGCTCGGCGCGCTGCCGACGCGGGCGCGCATCTTCATGCTCGATGCCTGCCGCAACAATCCGTTCCCCGCGCTCAGCGGCGCCGGCCATGGGCTTGCGATCGTCGATACCAAGGCCGGCGCGCCCGGCTCCTTCATCTCCTATTCGACCTCGCCCGGCGCCGAAGCCGAGGACGGCAACGGCATCGACAGCCCCTACACCACGGCCGCACTGACCATCGCCAAGCAGCCCAATCTGCCGATCGAGGAAGTGTTCAAGCGCATCCGCGTCGCGGTGGCGCAATCAACCGACGGGCGGCAGATCCCCTGGGAAAGCTCGTCGCTGACCACCGACTTCAAGTTCTTCGGCGAGAGCAGCGGCCAGCCGTCCTCCCTTCCAGGCGCAGATTCGATGGCGCTCGCCAGTGCCACGCGCAGCGTCGAGGATTGGCGCAAGGATTTGCAGGGCAAGCCTGCCAAGGTCGCCTATGAGCTCGTGATCACCGAGGACACGGTGCCGGCCTATCAGGCCTATATCGAGCTCTACGCACAGGACGCCCGCACGTCGCGCCTGCGCACCGTGCTGGAGCGGCGGCGGCAGATGCTGGCCTGGGAGCGCGCGGTATCGATCAACACCCGCGCCTCGTTCGAGGCTTATCTTGCGAATTGGGACAACAGCGATCTCGCCGCGACCGCGCGCAGGCTGCTGCTCCGCGTCCAGAACCGCAACTATGGCCTGCCCGTTGCCGCCGCAGCGACGCCAGCCCCGGTCGCCGTCGCGATGGCGCCGACCTGCCCGTGCTCGACGCCATCGGCACCGGCAACGCCGGTCAATCCGAGCGTCGCGCCCATTATCAAGAAGCGTGTCGACGACACGCCGCCGAAGCGCAAGGTGGTCGAGACGCAGCCGAAGCGCCGGCCCGCCCCTCCGCCCGAGGAAGTGGTCTACGAGCGCGCGCCGCCCCCGGGGCCGCCGCCCGGCGCCGTGATGCAGGGCATCGGCATCGGAATCGGGATCGGCATGGGAATGGGCGGCCGCGGCGGAGATCACTATCGCGGCGACGACCGCAGATATTAAGCCGGTCCGGCACAAACAGAGATCCGGCTCGCGCCATGGCGCGAGCCGGATCTACTGTGACAGCACCGGATAATCCTGCTGGACGGCCTCGCGGATCCAACCTGCCTGGATCGCGCGCGAGAGTATCTGCGCAGTCTTGATATCGTCGGCTTTCATGCAGAGATCGACGATGCGGCGGACAGCGTCGTCGCGCATTAGGTCATCGGAGATCTTCATCGCGATTTCCATCGCGACGCGGGCCGCGCGTTCATAGCGCCCGCGCGTGCTGGTCGGCGCTGAACTTCCGGCGGCTTCGGCGATCGCCCGCGCAGCCTGGCAGATGTTGCGAATGCGGTCGGCTGCTTCGATATCGCCGATCGGTCCCTGGATCGGCTCGTCCCAGATGTCAGCCGGTGCCGGCCTTGCGAACCACTTCATTGCCCCACCCCTGGTCTTCGATTGCTTGCGGCGTTCACGACATACGGCGCGGGCCGATCGCCTCGAACTGCGCCTTCTGCTCGTCATTCAGCGTCGCGTAGAAATCATCGAGCGCCGCGCGCACCGACTTGATGCCATCCAGCATCACGTCGAGGCGCTTGCGGATTGCGGCCATGCGTGCCGGCGGTGTCATCACGTCATTGGGCTCGCACGCTGCCTTGAGCGATGCACTGACTTTGGCGCTGGTATCCTGGAGCACCTGGAGCGCCGCACGCTGGGTATCGTTCGGATGAATCCTCTCCTCGATCGTGGCGCCGGGCCAATCGAACGCGGCGGACGCGCTGCAACTCTGCAGCGACGATCCGCTCGCATTGTTCGATGCGGTCGCGCGCCGCTGGTCGTCAGCCAGCGCGTTGAAGCGCGCCTTCTGCTCGTCAGTCAGCGCACCATAGAACGTGTCGAGCGCAGGCTGGACCAGATCGACTGCCTTCTGCAGGGCCTCGACACGCTGCTGCATCGCCGCGAGCCGGCCGGGCGCCGTCGCTGCGGCTTGCGTCGGACAGGATGTGCGGATCAGCGCAGCAGCGTCAATCGAGGCATTGCCGAGCGCATCAAGTTCGGCGCCTTGCGCATCGCTCGGCTGCACCGCGGCTGCAATCTGATCGATCGGCAGACCGACGATTGCACGGCGGTCGCTGCCGCAGAGCTGATCGAGCGGCGCGCCGCGCGCCCGCCGTCGTCCCTGCGGCTGCTGCGGCAGATAGGCCGACAACCGATCATAACCGTAGGGGCCGAAAATGCCGGCATAGATGTCCGGATAGCCGTAGCCCCAGAAGCCCAGCCCGTCGCCCCAGATCGTGTAGTCGTAGAGATCATTGTAGGCGAACGGCCAGAACAGCGGTCCGACCCAGCCATAGCCGCCACCCGCATGTTGCCACCATCCGCTGCTTGCGCCGCTCCAGCCCGCGAGTGCGGCCGCGGCGGCGAGCTGCGCACGCGCCGCCGGATTGCTGATCAGCCGGCCGTTCCGGAATGCGCTGGAGTTCAGGGCATTGCGGAAGTTCGCCGGCCGTATCGCCGCATTGCGAATCTGACCGAAATTCGGGCCGCCATGCCGGGCGCCGGTGCTGAACCGCATCCCGCGATGATGCCCGCCGCCGTGCGCGTGCCCACCGCCATGGCCGCGGAAATGGCCGCCGCCGTGGTGGCCGCCGCCATGCCCGCCTCCATGGCCACCGCCGTGACCGCCGCCATGTCCGCCCTTGGCCAGAGCCGCGCCCGCCAGCATGCAGGCAAACGCCACCGCGGCAATTCCGACGACCGGTCGCATCATCACACCCTCCCGCGCAAAGCCCTGCCATTGAGGCATCGGAACTTGGCGGGAATTGGAACCGGCAATGCTGCCGAAAGTTCCCGGTTCCTGCCCGCGCAGGCTTTAGGCCTCCGGCACGATCTTGCCGGGGTTGAAGATGTTGAGGGGATCGAGCGCCTTTTTCAGCGCCCGCATCGCATCCAGCGCTTCGGGGCCGAGTTCGGCCTTGAGATATTTCTGCTTGCCCTGGCCGATGCCGTGCTCGCCGGTGCAGGTGCCGTCCATCGCCTGCGCGCGCTCGACCAGGCGATGCATGAACTCCTCGCCGCGCGCCATCTCGCCGGGATCGTTGACGTCACACACCAGCGAGCAATGGAAATTACCGTCGCCGACATGGCCGACGATCGGCGACAACAGGTTGAGGCGCTTGAGATCCTCCTCGGTCTCGCTGACGCAGTCGGCGAGACGTGAGATCGGCACGCAGACGTCGGTTGCGACCACGCCGATGCTGTCGCCGGGACGTAGCGCCTTCACCGACCAATAGGCGTCGTGCCGGGCCTGCCACAGTTTGGTGCGATCCTCGGGCTTGGTGGTCCAGGAGAACTCGCCGCCGCCGCATTCTTTCGCGATCTCGCCGAAGGCCTTGGACTGTTCGGCGACCTCGATCTCGCTGCCATGGAATTCCATCAGCAGCAGCGGCGTCTCCGGCAGCGTCAGCTTGGAATAGGCATTGCAGGCCTTGACCTGCGCAGCATTGAGCAGCTCGATGCGCGCCACGGGAATGCCGGTCTGGATCGCCAGGATCACCGCCTGACAGGCGCCGTGCACGGTTTCGAATGACACCGCGCCGGCCGCGATGGTCTCGGGGATGCCGCGCAGGCGAATGGTCAATTCCGAGATGATGCCGAGCGTGCCTTCGGCGCCGACGAACAGATGGGTGAGGTCGTAGCCGGCGGATGATTTCTTGGCACGCGTGCCTGTGGTGATGATCTCGCCGTCGCCGCGCACGACTTTCAGCGCCAGCACGCTCTCGCGCATGGTGCCGTAGCGCACTGCATTGGTGCCGGAAGCGCGGGTCGAAGCCATGCCGCCGAGCGAAGCGTCCGCGCCGGGATCGATCGGGAAGAACAGGCCCTGATCGCGCAGATGCTCGTTGAGCGCCTTGCGGGTGACGCCGGGCTGGATCACGCAGTCGAGATCCTCGGCATGCACGGCGAGCACCTTGTTCATGTCGCGCAGGTCGATCGAGATGCCGCCGGCGGGCGCGTTGACCTGGCCCTCGAGCGAGGTGCCGGTGCCGAAGGGAATGACGGGCACGCGATTGTTGGCACAGATCCGCACTACGTCCTGGATGTCGGCGGTCTCCTGCGCCATCACCACGCCGTCGGGCGGCTGGTTGACGATCCATGTCGTGGTATGGCCGTGCTGTTCGCGAACGGCCTGCGAGGTGATGAGGCGGTTGCCGAAGCGTGCGGCAAGCTGTTCCAGCGCACTTGCGAGGGCTTTCGGCTCCGGCCGCGGCGGATTATTGGTGATGGTCGTGCCCACGGACATTCCTCCCGAGAGAAGAACCGTGGCAAAGGACATAAAACCGGTCAAGTCAAGGGACCGGACGCATGGCTAGGGAAGGACATATGCCGGAGACTACCGCCTCAGCGCCCCAAGCGCAGCCATTCCGCGCCTCGATCATGCAGATCGAGCCGCAATGGATCGACTACAACGGCCATCTCAACATGGCCTATTACAACGTGATGTTCGACCGGGCGATCGACCAGCTCTGGCTCGAACTCGGGATGGGGCCGGCCTACATGAAGGAGCGAGGCGGCTCGAGCTTCACCGCCGAATGCCATGTGCGCTATTTGCGCGAGATCCACCTCGGCGATCCCGTTCAGATCTTCGTCTGGCTGCTGGAGGCCGACGACAAGCGGCTGCACACCTTTGAGGAGATGCGTCACGCGACCGAGGGCTGGTTGTCGGCAACTTCCGAAAACATGTCGCTGCACATGGACATGAATGCGCGGCGCGTTGCGCCGTTTCCGCCCGATATCCGCGAGCGCATCGCTGCGGTCATCAAGACCCACAGCGCCGTGCTGCGACCCGAGGGCATCGGCCGGAACGTGGCGATGCCCTCGAAGCGATAAGTTCACGTGCTGTGGTTCACCTCTCCCCAGCGGGGAGAGGTCGGATTGCGCAGCAATCCGGGTGAGGGGCCGCAGCAATAGCTGAGAGCGTAACCCCTCACCCGGATCGCATCTCACGATGCGATCCGACCTCTCCCTACGGGAGAGGTAACATCGCCGCTATACCCTGTTGCGGCCGCGCGCCAAGCCGACCACGGCCGAGACCAGGAACAGGACGACCGCGATGAAGAAGATGATCTTGGCGATCTCGATCGAGGCGCCGGCGATGCCGCCGAAGCCCAGGATACCGGCGATCAGTGCGATAACCAGAAACGTCACAACCCAGCCAAGCATGGTCAAACCCTCGTCTTGATGTCTGTCTGCGTCCAGCGCGGCTGCCGCGCCACCTGCCCAGACAATCTCGACGCGAGAACGATGGTTCCGGCCCACGCAAGAGCGAAATTCGCTGACTTCGCAGGAACAAATCGGCCTGCCGCGCACGTGGAAAACCGTGTCACGACGCCCCATATAAGGACCAATCCCTGTTAAGAAGGCTCCCTTCCGTCACCCCGCGGTGCCATCGTGGGGCCAATGATTCGCATGACCGAGCCGAGCAAGATCACAGGCGTTCCCGACCACCAGCCCGCAGCCGGCGGCATCGCCGCGCGTGCGCGCGCCTCGGTGGGCCCGAAATATCTGTCCGGGCTCAATCCGGAGCAGCGCGAGGCGGTGGAGACGCTGGACGGTCCGGTCCTGGTGCTGGCCGGCGCCGGCACCGGCAAGACGCGCGTCCTGACCACGCGCATCGCCCACATCCTGAGCCAGGGCCGCGCCCGCCCCGCCGAGATCCTGTCGGTGACCTTCACCAACAAGGCCGCGCGCGAGATGAAGCACCGGCTCGGCCAGATGCTGGGCCATGCCGTCGAGGGCATGCCGTGGCTCGGCACCTTCCACTCCATCGGCGGCCGCATCCTGCGCGTCCATGCCGAACTGGCGCAGCTCAAGTCGAACTTCACCGTGCTCGATGTCGACGACCAGGTCCGGCTGCTCAAGCAGCTGCTCCAGGCCGAGAACATCGACGACAAGCGCTGGCCGGCACGCATGCTGGCCGGGCTGATCGACGGTTGGAAGAACCGCGGCCTGATGCCGTCGCAGGTGCCGTCGGGCGAGGCCGCGATGTTCGCCAACGGCAAGGGCGGCAAGCTCTATGCGAGCTACCAGGAGCGGCTGAAGATATTGAACGCCGCCGATTTCGGCGATCTGCTGCTGGAGAACATCCGCATCTTCCGCGAGCATCCGGACATCCTCAGGCAATACCAGCAGCGCTTCAAATTCATCCTGGTCGACGAGTACCAAGACACCAACGTCGCGCAATATCTGTGGCTGCGGCTGCTGTCGCAGGCGCCGTCTTCCTTCACCTCTCCACGCTTGCGGGGAGAGGTCGGATCGCCTTTAGGCGATCCGGGTGAGGGGGTACAGGACCAACCAGAGATATCGCTCGTTGAGACAGCCCCTCACCCCAGCCCTCTCCCCGTGAAGGACGGGGAGAGGGAGAAGACCAAAAACATCTGCTGCGTCGGCGACGACGACCAGTCGATCTATGGCTGGCGCGGCGCCGAGGTCGACAACATCCTGCGCTTCGAGCACGATTTTCCGGGAGCCAAGGTGATCCGCCTCGAGCGCAATTACCGCTCGACCGGCCACATCCTCGCCGCCGCCTCGCATTTGATCGCGCATAATGAAGGCCGGCTCGGCAAGACGCTGCGCACCGAGGACCAGGACGGCGAGAAGGTCACGGTGACGGGCTCGTGGGATTCCGAAGAGGAAGCGCGCGGCATCGGCGAGGAGATCGAGCAGTTCCAGCGCCAGGGCGAGAAGCTCAATGAGATCGCGATCCTGGTCCGCGCCTCCTACCAGATGCGCGAGTTCGAAGACCGCTTTGTCACGCTCGGCCTGCCCTATCGCGTCATCGGCGGCCCGCGCTTCTACGAGCGCGCCGAAATCCGCGACGCGCTCGCCTATCTGCGCGTCATCAATTCACCCGCCGACGATCTCGCCTTCGAGCGCATCGTCAACACGCCCAAGCGCGGCCTTGGCGACGCCACCGTGCAGATGCTGCACGACCACGCGCGCAAGCGCCGCATCCCGCTGTTCGAGGCGGCGCGCGCGGTGGTCGAGACCGACGAGCTGAAGCCGAAGGCGCGCGGCTCGCTTCGCGATCTCATCACGCAGTTCGACCGCTGGCGTGCCCAGCGCGAAGTCACCACGCATACCGACCTCGCCCAGATCGTGCTCGACGAGAGCGGCTACACCGAGATGTGGCAGAAGGACCGTTCGGCCGACGCCGCGGGCCGGCTGGAGAACCTGAAAGAACTCGTGCGCTCGATGGAGGAGTTCGAGAACCTGCAAGGATTCCTCGAGCACATCTCGCTGGTGATGGACCGCGACGGCGGCGCTGAGGACGACGCGGTGTCGCTGATGACGCTGCATTCGGCCAAGGGACTCGAATTCGACAACGTGTTCTTGCCGGGCTGGGAGGAAGGCCTGTTCCCGAGCCAGCGCACGCTGGATGAGCAAGGCCGCGCCGGGCTGGAAGAAGAGCGCCGGCTCGGCCATGTCGGTCTCACGCGCGCCCGACGCCGCGCGAAAATCTATTTTGCGACCAACCGCCGGATCCATGGCACCTGGTCGACCACGATCCCGTCGCGCTTCCTCGACGAATTGCCGGCGGCCAATGTCGAGATCACGGAATCCAAGGGCGGCTCGGCCTGGGGCGGCACCGGCAGCTACGGCGCCTCGCGCTTCGACGACATGGAGGCGTTCGGCTCCAGCTATTCGACGCCGGGCTGGCAGCGGGCGCAGGCCAACCGCAACCGCGGCGGCGGCGGCCGCGGCGGCTTCGAGGAAGAGGCCACCTCGTTCTCCTCTTCGTCCTCGCCCGATTTCGGCAGCTTCTCCTCGCGCCGCCGCGGTCCCCTCACCATCGAGGGCGAGCTGGTCGCCAAATCCACCGGCACGACCTCGGAATTCTCGCTGGAAGACCGCGTCTTCCACCAGAAATTCGGCTACGGCCGCGTCACCAAGATCGACGGCAACAAGCTCACCATCGCCTTCGACAAGGCCGGTGAGAAGAAGGTCGTGGACAGCTTTGTGCAGCGGGCGTGATCAGGCCCTGTAGACAAGGCGTTCCATTCAACCGTTCAAGATGTTCGCTCCCTGGTCGTAGATCAGCTGGTCGACGTGCCCGGCACCCGGTGCAATTTCGAGTCTCCAGCCCAGCGCGACGCCGAGGCTTTTGGCCAACTGGGTGCAATGTTCGAAATGCCAGAGACCACGGGCAAGGCGGTGCGGCCCTTGGGCCATCGCCTCGTCCCACCGCGGCAAATCGGGGGCGTCCGGGTCGTTGTCGGCATCGCCCAGCAAGATGACAAGGGAGCGCCCCAGATACCTCCGCAAATGACTTGTGTTGAGGCCAATCCCTCCCATGCCGTCTGGATAATCCATACTGAGGTTCGGCAGCATGTAGCCTCCGCAGTTGGCGGCAACGGCAAGGTCAACGGAAGCGGCCTCGTTGAGAGCGAGATAGCGCAGGACAAATTGGGCACCCGCGGAATTGCCGAACAGGCCGAAGGTGTCGCAGCTGGACCCGGTGAAATAGCCGGTCGATCACCCCGAAATTCCAATAATCGCGCGGCAGGAGCGAGTTGTCGGGTGGTGGCCGTCGCACGCCGCCGAAATTGTACGCGTGGACGCCTGGGAACTGGTCCGGATCGAACTCGGGCACCAGCACGATTTGCCCGTTGCGTTCGGCTTGCGGTGCGAGAAGATCGCGAAACTCCGCAGCGGCACGATCGACGCCATGCATCGCGATGATGATGCGCGTGTGCCGAGTGCTCGATCGAGGGCAAAACGAAAAGACCCGCATCGAACGTGGCGAGGGGGCGGCGCCGTCATCATGAAACACGAACGAGCCGGCGCCTTCAGCCAGAGTCAATTTGCTCAATTGCTTACCTCCCCAGATGCAGTATCCATAATTGAACCAAACCCAGCGGCACAACCTTCGGGGCCACCAGTCCTGCCATGCCTCACTACATCGCCATCATCGAGGATGCCGGCCCGGACGACGTCGTCGGCGTCTGGTTTCCGGACCTGCCCGGCTGCATCTCCGGCGGCGATGACGTCGACGAGGCCCTTGAGAATGCGCCCGAGGCGCTCGCGCTCTATGCGCAGGACCTGCTCGACGACGGCCGGCAGCTTCCTCCGCCGCGGACGCTGGCCGAGCTCGAGGCCGATCCGGAATTTGCCGACGATCTCAGGAACCACATGGTCGCCCGGATCGAATTTCCCTCCCGCGCGGATACCGCGGAGTGAGGACTGTTCGCCGCACTGGCCGGACTCTCGACAGTTCTGGTCCGAACAGCTCTTGACCATCGCGAACTTCCCCGTATCAGATGCAACCCATGGTCCGGGGCTCCATCACATTGATCGTGCTTGTATTGGGGATGCCGTCGCTTGCCGCGGCGGAGACCATGAGCTTTGGCGATTCGATCGGAAAACTGGCGGCGAGCTGCGGTGCGGAAATCGTCGCCAATTGCCGCGGCGTCAATCCCGATTCGACCCGGCTGAAGGAGTGCCTGTCGCGCAACCGCGACGTGCTGTCCCCGCAGTGCCAGAGCGACTATCTCGGCGTCTTCGACGCCATCCAGAAGCGCGTTGCCGCGCGCGTCACGGTGGCGAACGCCTGCCAGCGCGAAATCGTCAAGGTCTGCGGCGGCTCGACCAAGGAGACCAGCAAGTCGATCCCCTGCCTGGTCTCGACGCCAAAGGGCATCAGCAACAACTGCCTGAAGGCCGTCGACGACGCGGGGTATCGCTGATGCGCGCGAAGGGGCTCTCCACCGCCGGATTAGGAATCGCGCTGGGCTTCGTGCTGCTCGCGGGCGCGGCCCGCGCGCAGACGGCGGCGCCGACCCGCGACGACATCGTCGGCAAGCTCAACCATTTCGAGGAAGCCGCCGAGGTCGACCTTCCCGCGCTGAAGCAGCAGGTGATGGAGCGCGCCAAGGCCAGGATCAAGAACGATCCCGGTCCGGTGAACCGGCCGCTGATCGCGCCTGATCTCGCCAAGCTGCCTGCCTTCAACGCACAGATCCAGTTCGACGCCGACACGCCGATCATCCAGCCGGCATCCTACCAGACCGTCGGCCGCATCGCGGACGCGCTGGTTCATTCCTCGCTGCTGCCCTACACCTTCCTGATCGTCGGCCATGTCGAATCCAACTCGAAAACGCGCGAGGCCAATGCGATCCTGAGCCAGCGCCGGGCAGATGCGATCCGCGACGTGCTGGTGAACACGTTCAAGATCTCGACCAAGCGGCTGCATCCGATCGGCCTCGGCGAGGAGCAGCTTCTCGACCGGGCCAAGCCGACTTCGGCCGTCAACGGCCAGTTGCAGATCCTGACCTATGCCAAGCTGCCGGAGGAGCCTGCGCGTCCGGCTGCGGCACCTGCGCCTGCGGCGAAAAAGCCCGCCAAGAAACGCTGAGCGAACGCGGCTTCGCGCTGACGGAACCCTTTGAAGTTCTAGCCATTTTGTGATCTGTCTCACAGCGCAACAGCGCGGTCTCGCGCGACAATAGCGCCGGTTTGTGCACCGCCCTATCAGGTGCTATAGCCTCTGTTCGCCCCTTCCCCCGACCCCGTGCTGCATGAGACCGAAATGGGTGGCTTTTTTCAGCGCCAACTTGCCGTCTACGTCGAGTACCATCGCGATCCCCGGAACACGGCGATGCATGTGGTCGGCATCCTCCTGCTGTTCACCGGCGCTGTCATGCCGTTGACACTGGTCAAGCTGCCGCTGTTCGGATTCGATGTCAGCCTCGCGGTGATCCTGGCGCTGCCGGTTCTGATTTACTGGCTGCTGCTCGATCTGGGGCTCGGGCTCGGCATTCTGGCCGTCTCCATTGTGCTGTTTTCGATTGCGACCGCCATCGCGGCGCAAGTCAGCATTGTGGCGATGTGGGCGATTTTCGCCACGCTGGTCGTGCTCGGCCTCGCCGCGCAGACCATCGGCCACAAGGTTTTTGAGGGGCGCGAGGCCTCGTTGTTCACTTTTCCTTCGCATCTTTTGCTTGGGCCGATGTTCGTGATGGCAAAATTATTCATTGCACTGGGCTTCCGTCGCGACCTTGCCGCGATTCTGGGGCCTCTTCCGACCAATTCCCTTTCGACTCGATAACTTCCAGAAGCGAAACAGCAAACCGTCTTCATGGCTCTCGTACTGGTTACCGGTGGCAGCGGCTTCATCGGACATCATCTCGTAGAAGCGCTCCGCGCCCGTGGGCAGCGGGTGCGTGTTCTCGATGTTCGTCCGCCGGCCGCGGCGAACGCGGATGTCGAATATGCCCATGGCTCGGTGCTGGACCGCGATGCGGTCGATGCCGCGCTGGCCGGCGTCGATCAGGTCTATCACCTCGCCGGCCTGCCCGGCATGTGGGCCGCCAACAAGCAGGACTTTCACGAGGTCAATTGCCGCGGCACCGAGATCGTGCTCGCGGCCGCGATGAAGCGCGGCGTGTCGCGCTTCCTGCACTGCTCGACCGAATCGATCCTGTTCCCCTATTCCGACCTCAACGGTGTTCCCGCCGAGGAGGCGCTGCAGCCAGCCGATGCGATGCCCGGCGCCTATACGCGCTCGAAGTCGCTCGCCGAGCATTGCGCCGCGAAAGCCGCGGCCAGCGGCTTTCCGCTCGTGATCGGCACGCCGACCATGCCGATCGGCGCAGCCGACCACAATCTGACGCCGCCGACCGCGATGCTGTGGTACTTCCTCCAGAAGAAGGTGCAGCCGCATCTCAACTTCCTGGTCAACCTCGTCGATGTCCGCGACGTCGCCATGGGTCTCGTGCTGACCATGGAGCGTGGCCGCATCGGCCACCGCTACATTCTCGGCGGCGACTGCGTCCCGCTCGGCAACATCCTGCGCATGATGTCGGCGATGAGCGGCCGCCGGCAGTTTCCGGTCGTCGTGCCCGGCAGGATCGCCGAACTCTCCGCGATCATGCTTGAATACATCGCCGATCACATCACGCGCCGGCCGCCGAACGGCACCGCCGAGGGCGTGCGCATCGCGCTGGCCGCGAGCGATCTCTCGATCGGCAAGGCCCGCACCGAGCTCGGCTATTCGCCGCGTCCGATCGAGCCGGTCTTGCGCGAAACCATCACCCACCTTCTCGCCCGCGGCGGCCTGCCCGCCTCCGGCGCCATCGAGCATCACGCGCTCTCCTCGCGCGCGAGCTGAGCGCTCCGCCCAACGCAAAGAACCTTCATGTCCTTCGATTTCAGCAAGCTTCTCTCTGTCGCCTGGGGTGGTTGGACCACGACCTGGCCGACGCAACTGCTCGCCCTGATCTGGCTCGCCTGGCTCGCCAGCTGGGTCGGCGCCTCGTTCTGGCAGGGCCGCACCCAGAAGCAGGTGATGACGCTGGAGTCCGGCCGCTATCGGATCCCGATCCTGGTCGGCGGCATCCTGTTCACGCCGTGGACGGCCGAAGTGCTGAACGAGAAGCCGCTCTGGGTGTTCAGCAACACCGGCGTCTACATCACGGCCCTGATCGTGCTCGCCGGCATCTCCTTCACCTGGTGGGGACGGCTGCATCTCGGAAAATTCTGGTCCAACACCATCACCCACAAGGAAGACCATCGCGTCATCGACACGGGTCCCTACGGCATCGTGCGCCACCCGATCTACACCGGGCTGATCGCGGGCATGCTCGCGACCGGGATCGCGGTCGGCACCGTGACCGCGATCCTCGGCGCCATCCTGATCTCGCTCGGCATGTGGCAGAAGGGGCGGATGGAAGAAGTGTTCTTGTCCAAGGAGCTCGGCGAAGACGCCTACGGCGCCTATTGCCGCCGCGTGCCGATGATCATCCCGTTCCTGTCGCCGCGGTGACGAAGAGGCCGCCACATCCTCCGATGTCGTCCTGGCGAAAGCCAGGACCCATTACCCCAGGGAGGAGTTTGGCGGAGAGCCGCCGTCCGGTACTCCCACCGCGCCACAACCGATAGATTCCGCGGTATGGGTCCTGGCTTTCGCCAGGACGACGCTGTGGAGGCAGTGCGCCTCGCCGGGAACCGCCGCTCCCTGCCCCCGTTACCCCTCGAACCTGCACCACCCGCAGAGCATCGAGCCATGTCGGATGCCTACGATTATTTTCGCGAGCACGCGATTGCCGCCGTCCGCAAGGCGCGGGTGTTGCCGCCCGGGTGGCCGAAGCGAAAGCAGCGCACGGTGGCGCGGGTCTATCACCTCCCGTCCAAGGAGGCCGCGCTCAGACCGAACATCCGTCACCTCGATGATGTTCGCGCGGCACAGCGCCTCGAGCGGCAAATCGGCCGCTGATCTCCGCGCACAGCCCGTCGGCGTTCGTCCCATGCAAATTCGATCGGCTGCCATTCCAAGGGAATAGAGCCCGGCGGCATGCCGCACAGGTTGACGTCTGTCCCGTCAACCAGTTGGATGCGCGCGCACACAGGGGCTTCTCATGACGTTTTCAAGCATCTTTGCGCAGTTCGTTGCGCTCCTCGGCGGCATCGCGCTGCAATGGCGCAAGCTGTCGGGCACCGAGCCGGCACCCGCCTGGGGAGAGACGCCTGCGATCCCCGAGGCGAAACCGCAAGGCGCGATCCCGACGCTGAAGATGCCGACCGCGCGCGGCTGGAGCGAGGGCCAGAAGCCGACCGTCGCACCCGGGCTCAAGGTCGATGCGTTCGCGACCGGGCTCGATCATCCGCGCTGGATCGAGGTGCTGCCCAATGGCGACGTGCTGATCGCGGAAGCGACGCAGATCGCCGGCCCCCCGCGCACCGTGTTTCACTATGCGATGCAGGCGACGATGCGGCGCGCCGCAGCGCTCGGCGTTTCCGCCAACCGCATCACGCTCTTGCGCGACAAGGACGGCGACGGCGTCGCGGAGGTTCGCGGCGCCTTCATGGAAAACCTCAGCCAGCCGTTCGGCATGGCGCTGGTCGGCGACACCTTCTATGTCGGCAACACCGATGGTGTGATGGCGTTTCCTTACGTCGCCAATGCCGACCGCATCACCGCGCCGGGCAAGCGGCTCACGACCTTCAAGCCGGGCGGCCACTGGACCCGCAGCCTGCTCGCGAGCCCCGACGGCAAAAAACTTTATGCCGGTGTCGGCTCGCTCACCAACATCGCCGAGATGGGCATGGAGGTCGAAGAAGGCCGCGCCGCGGTCTACGAGCTCGACCTCGTCGCCGGCACGCATCGCATTTTTGGCGCGGGCCTGCGCAATCCCGTGGGACTCGCGTGGGAGCCAACGACGGACGTGCTCTGGACCGTTGTCAACGAGCGCGACGGCCTCGGCGACGAGACGCCGCCGGACTATCTGACCTCGGTGCGCGACGGCGGCTTCTATGGCTGGCCCTATTGCTACTGGGGCAAGACGGTGGACGACCGCGTGCCGCAGGATCCGGCGATGGTCGCCAAGGCGCTTCAACCGGACTACGCGCTCGGCGGCCACACCGCTTCGCTCGGCCTGTGCTGGATGCCCGCAGGGACCCTGCCCGGCTTCCCCGACGGACTGGTGATCGGCCAGCACGGCTCATGGAATCGCAGCAAGCTGTCGGGCTATAAGCTGGTGTTCATTCCGTTCGAGAACGGCAAGCCGTCCGGCCCCGGTCGCGACATCCTGTCGGGCTTCCTGTCCCCGGACGAGAAGGAATCCTACGGCCGCCCGGTCGGCGTCGTGATCGGCCCCGACAAGAAGTCGCTGCTGATGGCCGACGACGTCGGCAACGTGATCTGGCGCGTGACGGGGGCTTAAACTCAAGTCCCCACACACAACGTGGCGCGCTGCTTGCGCAGCAGCGCGATCACCGACAGTGCGGTGATCAGGCCGGTCTTGGGATTTTCGGACGGGATGTTCTCGATGGACATCGAGAAGCGAGCGGAATCCGCCTCGACCTCGATGCGATGAACGTTGCGCGTCACGGTCGGGTCAGCCCAGATCTGCACCTGCGTGCGGTCGGGCCCGACGCCTGCAAGCGACAGCGCGACGGCGACGTTGAGATTGGCCGGAAAACCCTTTGCGGCCTCGCGCGCGGTGCCCTCGAACAGCTTGAGCGGTTCGCGTAGCTTGTCGATATCGATATTGTTCTCGACGATGAACGGCGCGCCCTTCAAGCCATCGATCGGCTTGCGCGTCACCATCTTCACCGAATGAATGATGCCGATCGCGGCGGCATTGACGGCATCGAGCCCGATCAGCGCGCCGGTCGGCACGATGATGCGGCCACCATTGGCACGGGCGAGATCGACGAGATCGAAATTGTCGAGCAGCCCGCCGACGCTGACCACGACCGCGGCCTTGCCACGCCTGACCGCAGGCTCGACGATCTCGCGCAGATGCCGGCTCGGCGCACACTCCACCACTATGTCGGCTACTTCGCCGAGCTGGTCGATCGGCAAGACCCGCGGCGGGCGGCGCAGGCCGCCGAGAAACGCCTGATGCTTGGCGGGATCGCGCATGGCCACCGCCGACAGTGTCAGTCCTTCGATGCCCTGGTCGAGCGCGGTCGCGATCTTGGTGCCGATCGAGCCCAATCCCGCAATGGCAACCCGCAACTCGCCCGACGCTCTCCGTTCAGCCATCGCACCCACCTTTGATCCGAGCTTTCGTCATAGCGCCTCAGGCCTCCCGCGCATAGCTGCGCAGGCGCGCCTCCAGCACCGCCAGCATGGCGTCGCGGGCCGGATCGCGCGAGCCGCGCAGCCATGCGGCGGCGAGCGGCAGCCGGCCGACCGGGCCGACCTGCTTCGGCCGGAGCGGCACGAAGCGTACGCCCGTCACCGCCATCCGTGCGGTCCAGCGCGGCACGATCGCAACGCCGAGCCGGGTTGCGACCAGGTTGATGATGGTCTGCTTCTCATCGGCGACCTGCACCATGCGCGGTGTCAGGCCGGCCTGCTCGAACAGCTTCATCGTGAGGTCGTGGCTGTGTGGCCGCGAGCGGCGGTCCGGCACCAACATCGCCTCGTCGGCGATGTCAGCCAGCCTGATCGACGTCCTCTTGGCCAGCGGATGCCGCTGCGGGAACGCCACGATCGCCGTCTCCTGGAGTAGATCGCGAAATTCGAGCCGTTTGTCGGCGCGGTCGGGCGGACGCACGAAGGCGAGATCGAGGGCGCCGGTCAGGATCTTCGGCAGCAGCCGGATCGTCTTGTCTTCGAGGAGCTGCACCGCGATGTCAGGATGCTTGTCGCGGAAGTCGCGCAGCAGCGGCGGCAGCAATCCCGCGGCCGCGCTGTCGATGGCGCCGACGCGGAGCCGCCGCGCGCCTGCGCGTGAGCGGTTGCGCAAATTGCTCTCGACCGCCTCGACTCGGGCCAGGATGGCGCGAGCATCGCGCAGCAGCGTCGCGCCGTCCTCGGTGAGCGACACCGCGCGCGTCGTCCGCGCGAACAGCCGCGTGCCCAGATCCTCCTCGAGCAGCCTGATCTGGCGGCCGAGCGCGGAGGGCAGCATCTGGAGCTGCTGCGCCGCGCGGCCGAAATGCAGCTGTTCGGCCGCCGCCACGAAGCAGCGAAGCTGATGCAATTCCATTCGCCGGTCCTCTGATCCTCCCCATGATTATATCATTTTTTTGTATAAACCAGCGCCAATTGAGTCTGCAGCTTGCTCCCGCCTAGGCTCGTCGCCGGCATGGGCCCTCCGGCCCGCCGACACAACGATAAACCGGGATTGCAGGAGGCCAGGGTGGCGAGCGAGATTCAGACGCGCGTGCTGCGCAAGATCACCTTGCGCATCGTTCCCTTCATCATGTTGCTGTACTTCGTCGCCTTCATCGACCGCGTCAACATCGGCTTCGCGTCGCTGACGATGAACAAGGACATCGGCCTGTCGCCGGCGGTCTATGGCTTCGGTGCCGGCATCTTCTTCTGGGGCTATTTCCTGTTCGAGGTGCCCTCCAACATCATCCTGCACAAGATCGGCGCACGGATCTGGATCGCACGGGTGATGATCACCTGGGGCATGGTCTCGGCGGCGATGGCGTTCGTGCAAGGGCCGACCAGCTTCTACGTGCTGCGCTTCCTGCTCGGCGTCGCCGAAGCCGGCTTCTTTCCGGGCATCATCCTCTATCTGTCCTACTGGTTTCCGGCGCGCCAGCGCGCCGCGGTGACCGCGCTGTTCATGGCGGCCGCGCCGCTCTCGACCGTGCTGGGCTCGCCGATATCAGGTGCACTGCTGGAGATGGACGGAATGCTCGGCTTCAAGGGCTGGCAATGGCTGTTCGTGCTGGAGGCGCTGCCGGCCGTGCTGCTCGGCTTCGTCGTGCTGGGCTTTTTGACCGACCGTCCCGAGAAGGCGAAATGGCTTGCCGAGGACGAGCGGCGCTGGCTGGTCGAGACCATGAACGTCGAGACCACCAGCAAGGCCGCGACCGCAAGCCACAGCATCTGGCGCGGGCTCGCCGATCCCCGCGTGTTGGCGTTGTCGCTGATCTATTTCGGCACTTCGGCCGGCCTCTATACGCTCGGCGTCTGGGCGCCGCAGATCATCAAGCAGTTTGGCCTATCCTCGCTTCAGGTCGGCTTTCTCAATGCGCTGCCGGCAACGGCCGCCGTCATCGCCATGATCCTGTGGGCGCGGCACTCGGACCGCACCGACGAGCGCACCTGGCACGTTGTGTGGGCCTGCCTGATCGCCGCCGCGGGCCTCGCCTATGCTGGTCTCGCGGCCGGCATTGTCGCCGTGCTGGTCGCGCTGACGCTGGTCAATATCGGCATCTCCTCGGCAAAACCGCCGCTGTGGAGCATGCCGACGCTGTTCCTGTCCGGTCCTGCGGCCGCGGCCGGCATTGCCACCATCAACTCGATCGGCAATCTCGGCGGCTTCGTCGGTCCGGCGATGATCGGCTGGATCAAGGACCAGACCGGCAGTTTTGTCGGCGGGCTTTACTTCGTCGCCGGCCTGCTCGTTCTCTCTGCGGTCCTCACCCTGCTATTGTCGCGCGCGCAACCCGCGCCCGTCGAACCCGTCCCGCAATCCCACTGATCTCTCAACGGAGCATTCTCATGCGCACCCATTCGATCGCAGCCATTCCCGCCGACGGGATCGGTCCCGAGGTCATCTCGGCGGGAATCCGCGTGCTGGAGGCGCTGGCAAAACGCAGCGGCGACCTCGCCTTCAACGTCAAAACGTTCGACTGGGGCTCGGACTATTACAAGAAGCACGGCGTGATGATGCCGGCCGATGGGCTCACCGAGCTGAAGAAATTCGACGCGATCTATTTCGGCGCGGTCGGTGCGCCCGACGTGCCCGACCACATCACGCTGTGGGGACTGCGCCTGCCGATCTGCCAGGGCTTCGACCAATACGCCAACGTGCGGCCGACCAAAATTTTGCCGGGCGTCGCCTCGCCGCTGCGCAATGTCGGCGTCGGCGATCTCGACTGGGTGATCGTGCGCGAGAATTCGGAAGGCGAATATGCCGGCATGGGCGGCCGCGCCCACAAGGGCCTGCCGGAAGAAGTCGGCACCGAAGTCGCGGTCTTCACCCGCGTCGGCGTCACCCGCATCATGCGATATGCCTTCCAGCTCGCGCAGTCGCGTCCGCGCAAGCTGCTCACGGTCGTGACCAAGTCGAACGCGCAACGCCATGGCATGGTGATGTGGGACGAGATCGCGGCCGAGGTCGCCGGTGATTTTCCCGACGTCAGCTGGGACAAGATGCTGGTCGACGCCATGACGGTGCGCATGACGCTGCATCCGAAGAGCCTCGACACCATCGTGGCGACCAATCTGCACGCCGACATCCTCTCCGATCTCGCCGGCGCGCTCGCCGGAAGCCTCGGCGTCGCGCCGACCGGCAACATCGATCCGCAGCGCCGCTTCCCCTCGATGTTCGAGCCGATCCACGGCTCGGCCTTCGACATCACCGGCAAAGGCATCGCCAACCCGGTCGCGACGTTCTGGACCGGTGCGCAGATGCTCGAGCATCTCGGCGAGAAGGACGCGGCCTCGCGGCTGATGGCCGCCGTCGAGCGCGTCTGCGCCGCCGGCGTCCTGACGCCTGATGTCGGCGGCAAGGCGACGACGAAGGAAGTGACCGACGCCGTGATCGACGCGATTCACGGGTCGAATGTGTGAGGTCGTTGCCGCTATTGAGACTAGTCTTGCCGCTGGCTCCCTGCACCTCTCCCGCTTGCGGGAGAGGTCGCGCTGAAGGCGCGGGTGAGGGCTCTCTCCTCTCGGGGGTTCTCGCTTGTGGAGACACCCTCTCCCCAACCCTCCCCCGCAAGCGGGGAAGGGAGCGCACCGCCTTCGTGACTACGATTAGAAGCCCTACCTCCGCCCGGCTGGCGGCGGCATCGCCATCGCTGCGGCCGGCTCTGGCGGTGTCAGATGGCGCGGGACGATAATGGTCTGGCCGGGCGTGAGCTGCGCGTCCTCTGCAAGCGAATTGCTCTGCGCGAGCGACCACAGCGGCACGCGGTTGGCGGCGGCGATGCTCTCCATGGTGTCGCCGCGACGAACCGGCAGCCGAACGCCGCTGTCCCACAATTCAACCAGCGTATCGGCGGGCACGAGATAGCGCAGCGGCACGGCATCGGCCTGGGTCTGCGGTGGGATGCGCGGCAACTTCGTGACCATCTCGACGATCTGGCGATGGATGTCGTCGGACTTCTCGATGTTGATGTGCGAGACGCGCGCGTTTTCCTTCAGATCATAGCTGGCATAATGACCGCGAAAACCGGGCACGGCCACGACGTCGCCGCCGCCGAGCACGCTGTCGGACAGGAAGATGTTGATGAAGCGCTCGACATTGAGCGGCACGTCGCCGGTCGCATGCGCGGGATCGATGGCGATGACGAGGCTGATCGGGATGTTCTCCTTGGCCGCCATCTCGGCGATGACGATCGAGCACAGCCCGCCCATGGAGTGCCCGATCAGCACGATCGGCGCCGCCTTCTCCTTGTAGCTGGCGATGACCCGGTTGCCGATCAGCCGGCACAGGGTGAATTCGTAGACGTCGGCGGAGAAGCCGGCCTGCGTCAGCTTCTCGCCGAGCCGGTCCATGCCGGTCGAGAAGATCGGGCCCATGGCGCCGCGGAACAGATAAACCTTCGGCGGCGGCAATGGCTCGAACGGCGGTGGCGGCGGCGCGGCGGGGACGGCCGCAGTGGTCTTGGACTTGGCCGGTGAGGCCGCGGCCATGCCGCTGCTCAAGGCGAGCAGCGCAACCGCTGCCAGCACGACTAGTCGCCTCACATGAATCATCCGTCCAGCAGTCCCGCCACGGGGAGGCAGTGGCCTCCCCCGCGGGCTTAGTGACCACCGATTGGGTGGATTTTGGGGCACGGAACCGGCTGCAGCCCCTCCGAAACCCGTCGAGCTGCCGCGCCTTCGCGGGAGATGACAGCTTTGCGACGATCGGCCTCAGGTTGTCCCAGCGAGGGGCTAGAGCGGCAGAATCCGGTTCAGCAAGTCGAGCAGCGTACGCTGCTCGGCCTCGCTGAGCGGCGCCAGCATCCTTTCATTGTAGGGCTGCGTCAGCCTTGCCCCCTCGGCAATGAGCTTTGCGCCCTTTGGCGTCAGCATCAGTTCGACGGCACGGCGATCGGACTTCGAGCGGTTGCGCTTGATGAAGCCGGACGATTCGAGCTCGTTCAGGATCTTGATCAGGTTCGGCAGGCGCAGGCGGAGCACGCTGGCAAGGCTACTGGGGGGAACGCCAGGATTGTCGCGAATGACGGCGAAGATCGCATAGGTCGCGGGCGTCAGGCCCAAGGCGGCGAACTCCTCGTAGAAGCCTTCGAAGAATTTCAGCTGCGCAAGGCGCAGCATGAAGCCGGGCGTCCGCTGAAGCGCGCGCAGATCCAGCGATGTCTCCAATTGCTGAGCGGACTTCGCTCCGGGTCGTAACGCTTTCGAGCTCATGATCCTCAATCCACCGCGGCCGGCCATAAGCCAGCCGAATTGACACTCTCAAAAATAGCTATAAAATATAACTATTATTCAGCGGCACCAAGACCGCACATGGGAGGGAGACAATGAACAGCAAATTCCTGCATAAATTATGCATGTTGGCCGCGGTGCTGACGGCCGCACCGGCGTTCGCCCAGGATGTCGTGAAGATCGGCATCCTGAACGACCAATCGGGTCCGTTCGCGAGCTATCAGGGCATCGGCTCGGTCATCGCCGCCAAGATGGCGGTCGAGGACTATGGCGGAAAGGCCGGCGGCAAGCCGGTCGAGGTCGTCGCGGCCGACCATCAGAACAAGACCGACATCGGCATTGGCATCGCCAGGCGCTGGTACGAGAACGATGGCGTCGACGCGATCTTCGACATTCCGAACTCGTCGATCGCTCTCGCTGTCGCCGGCATGAGCACCGAGAAGAACAAGGTCTTCGTCGGATCGGGGGCCGGAACGGTGCTCCTGACCGGCGAGAAATGCACGCCGAACACCGTGCACTGGACCTACGACACCTACGCCTATGGGCGCGGCCTCGGCAAGGCGATCGTGCAACAGGGCGGCAAGAAGTGGTTCTTCATCACCGCGGACTACGCCTTCGGTCATGACCTGGAGAAGCAGGCGGCGGAGGCCGTGAAAGCATCCGGTGGCGAGGTGCTCGGCAGCGTGCGGCATCCACTGGGAACGGCCGACTACGCCTCGTTCCTGCTCCAGGCGCAGGCGTCGGGCGCGAACGTCATCGGCTTTGCCAATGCCGGCGACGACACCATCACGTCGATGAAGCAGGCCGCCGAATTCGGGCTGACCAAGGACCACAAGCTGGCCGGACTGATCCTCGGCATGAACGGCCTGCCCGCACTCGGACTGAAATTTGCGCAGGGCGCGCAGATCATGAACCCGTTCTACTGGGATCTGAACGACGGCACGCGTGCTTTCGCAAAACGTTTCGCCGAACGCATTCCTTCGAAGGCCTATCCGAACGACATGCAGGCCGGCGTCTATGCTTCGGTCATTCACTATCTCAAGGCAGTCGACAAGGTCGGCGGCGCCAAGGACGGCAAGGCGGTGGTGGCGGCGATGAAGCAGATGCCGACCGACGACCCGCTGTTCGGCAAGGGCTACATCCGCAAGGACGGACGCAAGATCCATCCGCTCTACCTTTTGCAGGTCAAGGCTCCCGACGAGTCGACCTCCGCCTGGGATCTGTTGAAGGTGGTCGCCACGGTGAAGGGTGAGGACGCGTTCCGCTCCGAGAGCGAAGGCCAGTGCCGGCTGACGAAACAATAGCCGTTGGGAGCTGACCATGAGCGGCATTGCATCGAGTCCGGTTGACCCGTTTGCGCCTGACTTCCTGATCGACCCCTATCCTGCCTATGAGGCGCTGCGCGCGCTCGGGCCTGCGTTCGCGCTGGAACGCTACGGCGTATGGGCCATGGCAGGCTATGCCGAGGTCGAGCCGGCCCTGAAGGACTGGAAGACGTTCATCAGTGGCGAGGGCGTCGGGCTGCACGGGATGAACCCCGCGCTGCCAAAGCCGCTCACGCTCCAGATCGATCCGCCCGATCACGACAAGGGCCGGCGGGTTCTCGGCCGCACGCTGTCTCCCGGCGTCGCAAGGAAGCTGCGCGAGACGTTTCAGCGGGAAGCGGAGAAGAAGGTGTCGGAGCTGATCGACAGAGGCTCATTCGATGCCGTTACCGATCTCGCCGAAGCCTATCCGATGAAGGTGTTTCCGGATGCGATCGGCATCCGGCCGGACGGCCGTGAGAAGCTGCTGGCCTGGAGCACGTTCGTGTTCGACAGCTTTGGCCCTGACAACGAGATGCTGGCCGGATCGCGCAAGGCAGGTCTCGCGGCCCAGAGCTGGATCATGGAATGTTGCGCGCGAGATGCGCTACGGCCCGACGGGCTCGGCATGATGATCTACCAGGCAGCCGACGAGGGTGAGATCACCGAGCATGAGGCGACGCATCTGGTGCGGCCGTTCCTCACTGCCGGGATCGACACCACCGTCAACGGCATCGGCAACACCCTGCTCGCGCTCGCCACCCATCCGGATGAATATCGCAAGCTTCACCACAGACCGGAGCTGGCGCGCAATGCCTTCGAGGAAGGCCTGCGTTACGATACACCGGTGCAGACGTTCTTTCGCACCACCTCGCGCGACGTCGAGATCGGCGGCGGCGTGATCCCGGCGCATCGCAAGGTGCTGCTGTTCATGGCCTCCGCCAACCACGATCCCGCGCGCTGGGACAGACCTGATAGGTTCGACGTCGAACGGGTCGCGACCGGCCATGTCGGCTTCGGCGCCGGCATTCACGCCTGCGTCGGCCAGATGATCGCGCGTCTGGAAGGCGAATTGATCTTCAGCGAGCTCGCAAGGCGCGTGAAGACCATCGAGCTCACGGCAGAGCCGAAGCGCAGGCTCAACAATTCCCTGCGCGGCCTTGCCAGCATGCCGGTTCGCGTCGCGGCGGCCTGACTGCGTCGCATGTAGCGCCGCGGTCGGTCACTGCCGGCTCTTGAGCCGGCTGCGGTGTGCGGCCTGCTTGGCCCGATTGCCGCAGATCGCCATTGTGCACCATCGCCGCGCCCGCCTTCGGGTATGGTCGGCGAACAGCATCGTGCAGTTATGACCCTCGCATGCCTTCACGTCGGAAAAATCCTCCTCGCAGACAAATTTCGCCAACGCTTCCCCGATCGGCAGCAGCAGGGATTCGGGTGATCGCCAGCGCCGCAACCTGAGCAGCGCAAGACCGTCACCCTGCTCACCGTTGCGCGGCACGATCTGCCTGAACGCCTCATCGCGCTCCAGGACGCCGTTCAGCGGGCCAAGCTCATGCAACGCCTTCGCAGTGAGCGGCCGGCCGGCGTGTGCCTGAACGAAACCGCGAAACCACTCACGCAAGGCACGGGCCTGAGCCGCGACCTTGTCGAGCTCGCCCGGCATCGCGCGCGCCTTCAGCGCGCGCAGCTCATCCGCCGGCACCAGCTTCGCCTGTGCCAGCCAGTCGACCAGACCTTCGCCATCGTCGAGCCAATCGACCGGCGTATCGACCGGTGTCGCCACCGAGTTGAGGAAATCAAGGCCGAGCGAGTCGGCGATGAACATGGCGGGCGGTCTGTCCATGAGCGGTCCCTGTGCGGTCCGAAAGCTGCGATTTAAGTAACCTCTAAAACGGCTATTGACAAGTTACGCCGCAGGTTAATAACCTCTAAGTATCGCTTGATCTGGTTATGCCAGCAATGGAGATCGGCCATGACCCCGACCACCTACCGCACCGCAGACGTCGATGGCTTCAAGGTGTTCTATCGCGAGGCCGGCCCCGCCGGCGCGCCGAAGCTCCTCCTGCTGCACGGCTTCCCTAGCGCGGGACACATGTTCCGCGACCTCATCCCGCAGCTTGCAGACCGGTTTCACATCGTGGCGCCGGACCTTCCCGGTTTCGGCCAGTCCGACATGCCCGCACGCGACACCTTCCGCTACACGTTCGACAACGTCGCGCGCGTGATCGAGCGTTTCACCGAAGTGGTCGGCTTCGATCGCTTCGCAATCTATGTGTTCGACTATGGCGCGCCGACGGGCTTTCGGCTGGCACTCAGCCATCCCGAGCGGATCACGGCCATCATTTCGCAGAACGGTAATGCCTATGAGGAGGGCCTCAGCGAAGGCTGGACTCCGATCAAGGCCTATTGGCTAGACCCTTCACCGTCCAATCGCGAGGCGCTGCGCGCCTTGCTCACGCCGGAGGCCACGCGCTGGCAGTACACGCATGGCGTTCCCGATCCGGCCGTGGTGTCGCCGGACGGCCAGAACCTCGACAATTTCTATCTCGCGCGCCCCGGCGCCGACGACGTGCAGCTCGATCTGTTCGGCGACTACAAGAGCAACGTCGCGCTCTATCCGTCATTCCAAAGCTATTTCCGCACTCACAAGCCGCCGTTCCTCGCGGCCTGGGGCAAGAACGATCCGTTCTTCATCCCGCCCGGCGCCGAGGCATTCAAGCGCGACAATCCCAATGCAGTGGTGCAATTCTTCGACACCGGTCACTTTGCGCTGGAAACCCATGCGAAGGAGATCGCGCAAAGCATTCGCGCGTTCTTGAAATAACGGAAGCTGTCGCCATGGCCCATGCGAGACGATCTCCGGAACGGCTCAGCGCATTTTCGGACGGCGTGTTCGCGGTCCTGATTACGGTGCTCGTGCTGGAGCTTCGTCCGCCGGAAATCCCGACCTTTGCGGCATTGCTGGCGCTGTGGCCGACGTGGCTCTCTTATGCCGTCAGTTACGTCTTCATCGCGATCGTCTGGGCCAACCATCACCATCTGATGCGCTATGCGAGCGAAGCGACGCCGCGACTGATGTGGTTCAACTTCGCGCATCTGTTCTCGGTGTCGCTGCTGCCGCTCTCCACCGCCTGGATGGCGGTGAGCGAGCTCGCACCGCAGCCGGTCGCGTTCTACGCCGCGGTGTTCTTCCTGGTGAACGCGACCTATGTCGCGCTGATCTGGGATCTCGTCGGACGAGCGCCGGACAACGAGGTCGCGCCGCGGGAGCGCAAGATCATGCGCGTCCGCTCGATCGTGACCCTCGGCGTCTTCGCGCTCGCGGCCGTGGTCGCCTTGCGCTTCCCTGTCGCCGGGCTTGCGATGTGTTGCTGCTGCCTGATCGTCTATCTGAGACCGGAGGCACCGGGTGCCGAGGACGGCACGCCGGACAAGTCCCAGTGAGACAGCACCGTGGCAGAAATCGCTAATTCCGCGCCGGAGCCGCTGCGGCCGCCGAGCGCGCCCGCCCGGGTGTGCCGGGTTGCGCGACTGGAGCTGCCGGGGCGCGCGAGCGCATGATCGCGGCGTCGATCTCGGCGATGACGCGACGCTGGATCGCCTCGTTCTTGTCGATCGAGATATGGCCGACGCCCGTGCCGCGTACGTCGACATTGTCGAGCTTGCCGCGCAGGCCAGCGGCAGCCCGCACCGGCTCGCCGGGACCATCGCCAATATAGATGTTGATGTAACGCTCGGCGCCGGTCGACAGCTTGGTCTTGAACACGGAGTCGAGGCCGATCGCGAGCTTCACGGGAACGCCGAGCTGGTTGAGCTTGGCGATCATGTCCGGCAGCGCGGTCGCGCCGGAGGAATGACCGACCAGGATGATGGTCTTGAGGCGGCCGGCCTTGTAGGCGGTCGCGGCTTCATCGGCGAGCGAGGACCAAGAGACGAAATTGGCGACGGTCACCGGGATGCCCTGCGCCTGGAGCCGGGCGCCGATCGTGTCGAGCCCAAGCGAGAAGATGTTGAGCACGCCCCGGAGCAGGTAGACATGCGTGGTCGCTGTCGCGGCCTGGCTCGGCGCGGCCTTGGCACCGGTCGGGCTGATGGCAACAACTGACAGCAGGAGCAGGGCCATCGCCCACACACGGAGGGCGGACAACTGGCTGGCGCCGGCGGTGTGACGGCCGTTCGGTCTCATCGATGTTTTCCCTGGGGACAATACGCTTCGCGATTGGCCGGAATCGTAGCCACGGCCTGCTCGCAGACGCAACAAAGAGCCGCGTGAGCGACAATCTTAGCCGCACGCCGTGACCATCGCGCAACACTTGCCTGAAACCTGCCACCGAAGGGCCGGTTTTGAGACCATTTTTCTCCGGGGAATTGCGGCCCGGCAAGGGCGTTCCTATCTCAGGGCTCCGCTGACCCGCCTTCGCGGCAGGTTCCAGCCTCCCTCCCCCAGCTTTTGCCCCTAGCCTTGCGGCCATCATGTCCTCCATCATTTCCGTCGCCAATTTGTCGAAGACCTATGGGTCCGACTTCAAGGCGCTCAAGAACGTCAATCTCGACATCAAGCGCGGCGAGATTTTTGCGCTGCTCGGGCCGAACGGCGCGGGCAAGACCACACTGATCTCCATCATCTGCGGCATCGCCAATCCGAGCGAGGGCCGCGTCCTCGTCGGCGGCGAAGACATCCAGACCTCCTACCGCAAGGCGCGCTCGCTGATCGGCCTCGTGCCGCAGGAGCTGCACACCGACGCCTTCGAGAGCGTGTGGGCGACGGTGAGCTTCTCCCGCGGCCTGTTCGGCAAGCCGAAGAATCCTGATCATATCGAGAAGGTCCTGAAGGACCTCTCGCTCTGGGACAAGAAGGACAACAAGATCATCACGCTGTCCGGCGGCATGAAGCGCCGCGTGATGATCGCAAAAGCACTATCGCACGAGCCGCAGATCCTGTTCCTGGACGAGCCGACCGCCGGGGTCGACGTCGAGCTGCGCAAGGGCATGTGGGAGGTGGTGCGCACCCTTCAGCAGTCCGGCGTCACCATCATCCTCACCACGCACTACATCGAGGAAGCCGAGGAGATGGCCGATCGCATCGGCGTCATCAACAAGGGCGAGATCGTGCTGGTCGAGGACAAGACGACCTTGATGCAGAAGCTCGGCAAGAAGCGGCTGACGCTGCATCTGCAGGGCAAGCTCGATGCGCTCCCGGACAGCCTCAAGCACTACAAGCTCGACCTCTGCGACAGCGGCGCGACGCTGGTCTACGATTACGACACCAAGGGCGAGCGCACCGGCATCACCAGCCTGCTCGGCGACCTCCGCACCGCCGGCATCCGCTTCAACGATCTCGACACGACGCAATCGTCGCTCGAGGACATCTTCGTCGATCTCGTGAGGACGTCATGAATCACCGCGCCATCCGCGCCATCTATCTGTTCGAAATGGCGCGCACCTGGCGCACGCTGCTGCAAAGCATCGTCTCGCCTGTGGTCTCGACCTCGCTCTATTTCGTGGTGTTCGGCGCCGCGATCGGCTCGCGCATCAGCCAGGTCGAGGGCGTCAGCTACGGCACCTTCATCGTGCCGGGCCTGATCATGCTCTCGGTGCTGACGCAGAGCATCGCGAATGCCTCGTTCGGCATCTACTTCCCGAAATTCACCGGCACGATCTACGAGATCCTGTCGGCGCCGATCTCCTATTTCGAGATCGTGCTCGGCTATGTCGGCGCGGCCGCGACCAAGTCGATCATCCTCGGCCTGATCATCCTCGCCACCGCCGGGCTGTTCGTGCCGCTGCACATCCATCATCCGGTCTGGATGCTGGCCTTCCTGGTGCTGACGGCGGTGACCTTCAGCCTGTTCGGCTTCATCATCGGCATCTGGGCCGACGGCTTCGAGAAGCTGCAGATGATCCCGATGCTGGTGGTGACGCCGCTGACCTTCCTCGGCGGCAGCTTCTATTCCATCGACATGCTGCCAGCCGGCTGGCGCACGGTGGCGCTGCTCAACCCGGTCGTCTATCTGATCTCGGGCTTCCGCTGGAGCTTCTATGAGATCGCGGATGTCAGCGTGTCCGTCAGCATCGGCATGACGCTGGCGTTCCTGGTGGCCTGCCTGGTCGTGATCTGGTGGATTTTCCGCACGGGGTATCGGCTGAAGAATTGATGGAGATACGTAGCCCGGATGGAGCGTCAGCGTAATCCGGGACCGTCGTAGCCTCATGCGACAGCAGCCCCGGATTGCGCTGCGCTCCATCCGGGCTACGACGACATCACCGATAGCAATGGAAGCGGTGGTAACCGTCATAATAGCCGTGGCAGCGGTGGCGGTAGTGACGGTGGGGAATGCCGAGCACGCCCTCGACAGCACCGACAGCGCCGCCGACACCGGCACCAACGACACCGCCGACCGCGCCGCCTACGGGGCCGGCAATCCGGTTACCTTCATAAGAGCCTTCCTGGGCGCCGCGCACGATGCCCTGGGCGTGGCCGGCTTGCGGTAGCGACAACAGCGCGAGCAGGATGGCGGCGGCTGCGAACAGCAGGCGGATGGGCAAACCGGCCGGCAATTGCGCGGCGGCGATACGGGCTTTGTTCATCTTCGATCCCAAAGGATGAATGGCAGCGAGCGCTGCCCTGTGAAGGATGGCCATGACCAACGCACCGAGCGGCCAAATGGTTGCGCCTTTGTGACGAATTGTCGGTGTTGTGAACGCACGTCCGGCTCGCGAAAATGTCAGCGCCGCCGCGAGCCACGCGGCACAAAGCGGCCTTGCTTACGCCCTGCATCGCGTTAACGATGGACGGCTAGGCCGCTGGAACGAAAGCCGGATTGCAGGCATAGTGCACGACGGGGGACGGAGAGCCGCGGCGCCTAGCATGAACAGGCCGGAGGCCAGAAGTCCGATGCGTTCGTTTTTGATTGCTTTCACCTCCCTGATGTTTTTGAGCGCGGGCGCCGCGCAGGCCAAGGTCGAGATCACCATCGACAAGGACAATCAGCAGATGACCGTCGCGGTCGATGGCGTCGCGCGCTATCACTGGCCGGTGTCGACCGGCATCCCCTCGCGCGAGACACCGAACGGCGCGTTCCGCGCCTTCCGCATGGAAGAGGATCACTACTCCAAGGAATTCGACGACGCGCCGATGCCGCACGCAATCTTCTTCACCAAGATCGGGCATGCCATCCACGGCACCGACTCGGTCGGCCGGCTCGGCTCGCCGGCATCGCATGGCTGCGTGCGGCTGTCGCGCCAGAATGCCTCGACGCTCTATGCACTGGTGCAGCAGCAGGGCGTGCTCAACACCACGGTGACGCTGACCGGCTCGGCGCAGGTGGCGCTGGCGCGCAATCCGCGCGGCCGCAACGCCAATGCAGTTGCCCGCGCGCCGCAGCCGGCCGAGGAGCAGTACAGCGCCGCCGGCGATCCCGTGAACCTGGCGCCGCCGGCGCAGCCCGCCCGCCGCTACATGCCGCAGGACGACAATTACATCTATCCGGCTGACGGCAGCGACACCGGCGCGCGCTATCCGGCGCCGCGCTCGGCCGGCCGCCCGCTGTATGACGCGCAGGTCTATCAGCAGCAGCAGCCGCGCCCCTATTACGACCAGGGCTATGGCCAGCAGGGCTCCTACTATCAGCCACAGCCCCGGCAAGTTTATCAGCCGCGCGGCTATTACTACCAGAACTGAGGCAGCCGTCTTCGTCACCGCCTTCGGCGGTCGGCACGAACAATAGATTGCTATTCGAGGCACCATGCCAACACGTGCCACGACCGCACTAGCTGTGCTCTGGGTTTTGATGGCGGGAGGGGCCATGGCATCGGATTTGGCCTTCGATCTCGAGGCGCATCGCGGCGGGCGGGCGCTGCTGCCGGAAAACACCCTGCCGGCCTTTGCCAACGCGCTGTCGATGGGCGTGGACACGCTGGAGCTCGACGTCGGTGTGACCGCGGACGGCGAAGTCGTCGTTTCGCATGAGCGCGGGCTCAATCCGGATCTCGCGCGCGGCCCCGACGGGGCCTACATCACTGCGCCCGGCACCCCGTTCGTGAAACTGCGGCTCAACGAGGTCAGGACCTATGACGTCGGCCGGATCCGGCCCGATAGCGCCTACGCGAGACAATTTCCTGACCAGCGCGCGATGCCGGGGACCCGCATTCCCACCTTGAGTGAGCTGTTCGCACTGGTGCGCAAATCCGGCAACACCCGCGTGCGCTTCAACATCGAGACCAAGATCGATCCGAACCATCCGGACCAATCTCTCGACCCGCAGGCTTTCGTCACCAGACTGCTCAGCCTGATCGAGGCCGAAAAATTTTCCGACCGCGTCATGATCCAGTCGTTCGACTGGAGGACGTTGCAGCTCGTGCAACAGCAAGCACCGAAGATACCGACGGTGTACCTCACGCTCCAGCGCGGCTCAGGCCAGACGGTGGCGCTCGACAAAGCCACCAACTGGACGGCGGGCTTCAATCCGGCCGATCACGGCGGCTCGCTGCCGCGGACGATCAAGGCCGCGGGCGGCGCGGTCTGGTCGCCATATTTTGGCGATGTGACCCCGGCGCTCATCTCGGAGGCCCGCGGAGTTGGACTGCGCGTTGTGGTGTGGACGGTCAACAAGCCCGAAGACATGGCGCGCATGATCGAGCTTGGCGTCGACGGCATCATCTCCGATAGGCCGGACCTGTTGCGGCAGATCGCCGCCGAGAAAGGAATTGCACTGCCGGCGGGCACGCCGGTGGAGCCGTAGAACCGACCCGCCTTGTAGCCCGGATGGAGCGAAGCGCAATCCGGGAGCAGTGCCCCGTCACGCCGAAGCGGCCCCGGATTGCGCTTCGCTCCATCCGGGCTACGAAAAGGTCCCTATTCCCCGTCCCTTAAGCGCCGATACAGCGCGCCCAGAATATTGGAATAGTCGTCGCTCCAGACCCGCACCCTGTCGTCAGCTTCGGTCTGCTCCCATGACTTCGAGGAGGCGAGCTTGCCGATGTCGGCCTCCTCCCGCGCAGAGATGACGACGTCGGTCGAGAAGATGTAATCGGAATCGCGCCCAGAATCCTCGTTGAAGACCCAGCTCGTGAGATCGTTGGCATCCGCAATGCCGACCACGACGGTCTCCAGATCGAGATGCCGGTTGGAGACGTGCATCACCACGGCACCGTGCGGGGCGAGCTTGTCCTTGTAGATCTTCATCGCCTCCTTGGTCGCAAGATGAATCGGGATCGCATCGGACGAATAGGCATCGACGATGATGAGGTCGTAGGCGCCGTCGGGCTCCTTTGCAAACGTGAGCCGCGCATCGCCGATCACCGGATTCAGATCCGGCAGGCAGTTCGAGATGTAGCGGAAATTTTTGGGGTCACGCGCCGCATCGACCATGGACTGGTCGATCTCGAAGAATTTCCAACTCTCCCCTCGCTCAGCAGCACAGGCAAGCGTGCCCGAGCCAACACCGATCGCGGCGACCTTCAGCGGCGCGCCCTTGCGCTCGCGGATCGCGCTGACGGCCTGACCGATGCCGCCGTCCTTGTGATAGTAGGTGATCGGCTCGGGCCGACCGGTGACCGGCGTGCCGTTACTGTTGCGGAAGCGCTCCGCGCCGTGGATCGTGGTGCCGTGCATCAGTACGTGGAAATAGCCGCCGGGCGTCTCCACGATCTTGTGCACCCCGAAGAAGCTTCGTACCGTGGTGACGCGCCCCTCGTCCGCGGGATAAACCCGGATCAACGCCAGCGCGAGTACAACGGTCGCAAAAATCTTCCAGCGGTCGGCGTTGAACGTCAACGCCAGCAGCGCGGCGAGCACGCCGACGGCGCCGGCCACCCAGACGCGGTGGTCCTCCAACCAGATCGAGAGCCCGCCTGTCGCATAGGACGGCACAACGAGCGCCGCCGCGAGCGCGGCGAGCGCCAGCCAATACCATCGAACGAGGCCGGCGAGGCGCTCGTTAGCAGGCGGTCGGCACAGCGCGGCAAGCGCAATCAGGATCGGATATTCGGCGATCCACGAGAAGGTGAACGGCGCGACGAGCCCTGCGAACAGGCCGCCAACCATGCCGCCGAACGACAGCGCGACATAGAAGCCGGTGAGATATTTGGCCGCCGGCCGCGTCCGCGCCAGTTCGCCGTGGCAGGCCATGGCGATGACGAAGAAACACAATTGATGACCGCCGAGCGTAAGCAGCAAATTCTGCTCCCCGCCGAAAGCCAGCAGGACAACCACGCCCGCGATCGCGACCGGCTGCAGCATCAGCATCCATTTGTGCCGCAGCAGCGGACGCGACTGGAACACGACGACCCAGGTGAGCAGATACAGCGACAGCGGCAGCACCCACAAAAGCGGCGCCGCCGCGACGTCGGTGGAGATGTGCGCGGTCACCGCGATGAGCAGGCCCGACGGCACCGCGGCCAGGAAGATCCAGCGCAGCCGCGTCACCAGACCAGGCGCCGGCGCATTCACCTCCTCCGTTCGCGCATCCGCCGCCGTCAGCTGCGGCGAGCGCAACAGCAGCATGCCGCAGCCAGCGATCAGCAGGATCAAGAGGCCATAGCCGGCGGTCCAGAACCGGTTCTGCGCGTGCAGCGTGAACATCGGCTCCAGCAGGAACGGATAGGACAGCAGCGCGAGGAAGCTGCCGATGTTGGAGGAGGCATAAAGGAAATAGGGATCGTGCCCGGCGGGATGGCCGGTGCGGACGAACCAGGCTTGCAACAGCGGATTGTTGGCGGCGAGCGCGAAGAACGGCAATCCGATCGAGACCACGAACAGGCCGAGCAGCCAGACCGCATAGCCCGAAGCGGGCGGCTCGCCGTAGGCGGAGGCGATTCCGAGCGGCAGCGTCGCGAAGGCCGCAACCAGCAGCACCAGATGCACTGCAACCGGAACGATGCGGTTTTTGACCTGCATCAACAGATGCGCATAGGCGTAACCCGCGAGCAGCAGCGACTGGAAGAATACCATCGCCACCGACCACACCGCCGGCGAGCCGCCGAGCCGCGGCAGCACCATCTTGGTGAACAGCGGCTGCACCGAGAACAGCAAGAGCGCACTGACGAAGATCGCGGCGGTGTAGACCGTCAGCAGCAGCCGGTTGCGCGAGGCAGACGATTGCTCCGTGGCGGCGGGTTGCACGATCGAATCCATGGGAGCTCCGGCAAAAGCGTTTTCCAGCGAAGTGGGCACCGGTTCGCGCGAGAAAACGCGTCGGACAATGCCCCCGGCGGGCGCCGGACGGGCGCAATGGAGCACAAGGCGCCTGAACGGGCAATAAAGCGTCGCGTGATGCGAGGAATGCTTGATATAGAGATGTCATTCCGGGGCGCCTCGACGAGGCGAACTGGGGTGCGCCACGGCGCACCTGAGAATCTCGAGATTTCGGGTCTGGTCCTTCGGACCATCCCGGAATGACAATGGAACAAATTTGAACCCTTCATGAGCGAAACCGACGTCGTCATCATCGGCGCTGGCCATAACGGCCTCACCTGCGCAGCCTATCTCGCAATGGCGGGCCTGCGCGTGCGCGTGGTCGAGCGCCGCAAGGTGGTCGGCGGGGCGGCGGTCACAGAGGAGTTTCACCCCGGATTCCGGAATTCGGTCGCGGCCTACACCGTGAGCCTGCTCAATCCGCAGGTGATCCGCGACTTGAATCTTGCGGAACAAGGCCTGCGCATCGTCGAACGGCGCGCGCAGAATTTTCTGCCCGCGCCGGACGGCAGCTATCTCCTCACCGGCGAGGGGCGGACGAAAGATTCCGTCGCGCGGCTGAGCGCGCATGACGCCGATGCGCTCGACGGTTTCACGCGCGAGCTGGAAGAGATCGCCGACGTGCTCAGGCAATTCGTGCTGCGCGCGCCGCCGAACCTGGTTGACGGCTTTGGCACGCGCGCGATCCGTGAGGCCATGAATGCGTTGAAGACAGCCAACATCCTGCGCGATCTCACGCTGGAGCAGAGCCGCAGCCTGCTCGACCTCTTCACCCGCTCCGCCGGCGAGATGCTGGACGAGCGTTTCGAGCACGACCTCGTAAAAGCGCTGTTCGGCTTCGATGCCATCGTCGGCAACTATGCCAGCCCCTACGCGGCGGGTTCGGCCTATGTGATGCTGCATCACGCCTTCGGCGAGGTGAACGGCAAGAAGGGCGTCTGGGGCCACGCCATCGGCGGCATGGGCGCGATCACGCAGGCCATGGCGCGCACCGCGCAGCACCGCGGCGTCGTGATCGACACCGACGCGGGCGTGCGCGAGATCATCGTCGAGCGCGACCGCGCGGTCGGCGTCGTACTGGAGAACGGCACGGCCATCCGCGCCAAATATGTCGCAGCCAACGTCAATCCGAAGCTGCTCTATACGCGGCTGATCGCGGCCGACGCCCTGCCCCACGAGTTCCTCGCGCGCATCCGGCACTGGAAGAACGGCTCCGGCACCTTCCGCATGAACGTGGCACTGGACCGCCTGCCCTCGTTCACGGCGCTACCGGATGAAGGCGATCATCTCACCTCGGGCATCATCCTGGCACCGAGCCTCGGCTACATGGACCGCGCGTATCTCGATGCGCGCGCGCAGGGCTGGAGCCGAGAGCCCGTCGTCGAAATGCTGATCCCCTCGACGCTCGACGACACGCTGGCGCCCGAAGGAAAACACGTCGCGAGCTTGTTCTGCCAGCATGTCGCACCAGAGCTTCCCGATGGAAAGTCGTGGGACGACCATCGCGAGGAGGTCGCCGATCTCATGATCGCGACGGTGGACAAATATGCCCCGGGCTTTGCGGCGAGCGTGCTCGGCCGCCAGATCCTCTCACCGCTGGATCTCGAACGGCAGTTCGGCCTTTTGGGTGGAGATATCTTCCACGGCGCGCTGACGCTGAACCAGCTGTTCTCGGCGCGGCCGATGCTGGGCCATGCCGACTATCGCGGCCCGCTGAAGGGCCTCTACCATTGCGGCTCCGGCGCCCATCCCGGCGGCGGCGTCACCGGTGCTCCGGGCCACAACGCCGCACAGGCGATTCTGAGGGATCACCGATCGCTGTTCGGAAGCCGTGGGTAGGTCTGTGGATGAGCTGTGGACAGGCTGTCGCGAGATATGTGGTCAAGAAGAGGATGCTCAGGGACGGGCGGGCGGGGCAGGCCTGGGGAAAGGCAGTGGAGAACCAAGGGGCAATTGCGGGAAGAGTCCGTGGATAGCCGTCGTACAAGCTGCGGACAACCTGTGGAGACCGCTTGAGAATCACGCCTAGCAAAAACGATCTCGCCCGCCAGGAGGCAATCCCCATCGCGGGTGTTAAGTCAAAAACAGCTTATGAAGTAGACCCGGCTGGGAAATGGGAGGCGGAAATTACTTCAAAGAGGTGCTAATCGAACCGAACTTCTCGTTCATCGTGCTGCCCAGGCTGTTCACCACGGTGGTGATCGCGAGCGCGATACCGGCTGCGATCAGACCGTATTCGATCGCAGTTGCACCGGACTCGTCCGACCAGAATCTGCGAGCCGCGACTTATGCTGAAAAATTGGGAACAAAAGTTCCAAAATTGAACCCGACGGAACCCAGGATGCAACCCTCCCCTACTCATCGCGCCAGCTTCTCGATCGGCAGCGAGGCCGCCGCCAGGCGTGTCGTCGACGTGCTCACCGAGGTGTTTTTCGAGGGGGATGCGGCGGTCGCCGCCTTCGAGCGGCCGGACGGCCAATGGGACGTCACGCTGCATTTTGCCGCCGCGCCGGACCAGGCATGCCTGCGCGAACTCGTTGCAACTTCAGCAGGAAATGAGATCGCGGAGACGCTCGCCTTCGATATCGTCGAGGCCAAGGACTGGGTCAAAGCGAGCCTAGAAGACCTCGTGCCGGTCCCGGCCGGCCGTTTCGTGGTGCACGGCAGCCATGACCGCGACCGGGTGGCGGCGAACAAGCTCAAGATCGAGATCGAGGCGGCGCTTGCCTTCGGCACCGGCCACCACGGCACCACCCGCGGCTGTTTACTGCTGCTTGACCATGTCCTGAAAAGCGCACGGCCGAGGCGCGTGCTCGACCTCGGCACCGGGACCGGCGTGCTGGCGATCGCCGCGGCCAAGGCGTTGCATCGCGCAGTGCTTGCCTCCGACATCGACCCACCGTCGGTGCGGGTGGCGACAGAGAATGCGGCGCTGAATGACGTTGGTAACCATGTGCGGGTGATCCGTGCCACCGGCTTCGCCGCACCGGATTTTGGCAAATGCGGTCCGTTCGACCTGGTGTTGGCCAACATCCTTGCCAATCCATTGCGGCAATTGGCGAGCCCGATGGCGCGGCATCTCGCGCCCGGCGGGCGCCTCATCCTCTCCGGCCTGTTGACTCATCAGGCCCCCGCCGTGATCGCCGCCTACCGCGCGCGCGGTCTCGTGCCGCTGCGGCATCTGCGGATCGAGGGATGGAGCAGTTTGTTGCTGCGGAAACTCTCGTAGGGTGGGTTAGCGTCAGCGTAACCCACCTCTTCTCTCGCAACGATCAAAGTGGTGGGTTACGCCTAGCGGACCGCGCTTCGCGCAACCGCTACACTAACCCACCCTACAAAATCTCGGCGCCGCGCTACTCCGCCGGCTTCTCGTCCTTGCGCATCGTGCGCTCATCCCGCAACGTCCGCCTCGCGCGGCGCTCGGCGAAACGATCGATCATCTGGCTGATGAGGCCGCGCGGCTTCTTCGGTGTCGCCACAATCGGGGCGCGACGCACCGGCGGCGAAATCTTCTCAAATGTGAACGATGCCATCGTGTGTCCCCTCGCCGTTGAGATGAACCACTTGCTCGAATTTCCCTGTTGTCCGGACGAAGCGCAACTGCCGCACCCTTTACTCCACTCCATTCGAATGGAACTATTTCAAGCACAGTCCATGCCAGATGCGACGCAAATGCGTCTAGATTGCGGACTGATCCCCATGATCCTAAAGTGATCCACATGTTCGAAGCGCACTTCCAGACATTCGAGGAGCCCGAGGCCGGCGTCGCATTGGCGGCGCGCCTTGCTGCACTCCGCGAAGAACTCGCCCGCCGCAAGCTGACCGGATTCGTGATCCCCCGCGCCGACCAGCAGCAGAATGAGTATGTGCCGCCGTCGGAAGAGCGGCTCGCCTGGCTGACCGGCTTCACTGGATCGGCTGGTTTGGCGGTGGTCCTGACCCAGGAGGCTGCGATCTTCGTCGACGGCCGCTATACGCTGCAGGCTGCCAAGCAAGTCGATGCGAAGGCCTGGGCGGTGGAATCGCTGATCGATCCGCCGCCGGAGAGCTGGGTGTCGGCGCACTTGAAGCCCGGCGACCGCCTCGGATTTGATCCGTGGCTGCACACTTCTTCAGCAGCCGAGCGCTTGTCCGCCGCCTGCGCCAAGGCGGGCGCTGAACTCGTTGCGGTCGACAGCAATCCGGTCGACGCGATTTGGCACGATCGACCGCAGCCTCCCCTCGCGCCGGTGACCGTGCACGGAATGCAACATGCCGGCCTCACTGAAGCCGACAAGCTGACACAGATCAGAGGCGAAATCGCCAAGCTCGGCGTCGATGCGCTGGTGGTGTCGGACAGCCATGCCGTGGCCTGGACCTTCAACATCCGTGGCGCCGACGTCGCGCATACGCCGTTGCCGCTGTCCTATGCGCTGGTGCCGAAGGACGGACGGCCGACGATCTTCATCGACCACCGCAAGCTCTCCAATCTCACGCGCGACCATCTCGAACAATCCGCCGACGTGCGCGAGCACGATACGATGGCGCCGACGCTGATGGCGCTGGCCAAGAGCGGCGCCGCAATCGCGCTCGACAATGCCACGGCGGCCGACGCGCTCAGCCGGCTGATTGCAGGCGCTGGCGGCAAGCCGGTGCGCGGCAGCGACCCGATTGCGCTGCTCAAGGCGGTGAAGAACGCGACCGAGATCAAGGGCACGAAGACCGCACATGTGCGCGACGCCGTGGCGCTGGCGCGCTTCCTCGCATGGATCGATCGCGAGGCGGGAAGCGGCAAGCTCACCGAGATCGACGCGGTCGAGGCGCTGGAGACGTTCCGCCGCGACACCGGCGCGCTGAAGGACGTTTCGTTCCCGACCATCTCGGGCACCGGTCCGAACGGCGCCATCGTGCACTACCGCGTCACCCGCAAGAGCAACCGGCGGATCGCACCCGGCGACCTGCTGCTGATCGATTCCGGCGCGCAATATGAAGACGGCACCACCGACGTCACCCGCACCATGGCCGTGGGCGAGCCGACGGCGGAGATGCGCGACCGCTTCACCCGCGTGCTGCGCGGCCATATCGCGATTGCGCGCGCGGTCTTCCCCGACGGCACCACCGGCGCGCAGCTCGACACGCTGGCGCGGCAATATCTGTGGGCCGCCGGCGTCGATTTCGAGCACGGCACCGGCCACGGCGTCGGCAGCTATCTCTCGGTGCATGAGGGGCCGGCGCGGATCTCGAAGCTCGGCACCACGCCGCTCAAGCGCGGCATGATCCTGTCCAACGAGCCCGGCTACTACAAAACCGACGGCTTCGGCATCCGCATCGAGAACCTCGAGCTGGTGGTCGCCCTCGACATCAACGGTGCCGAGAAGCCGATGAATGCGTTCGAGACGCTGACGCTGGCACCGATCGACCGCCGGCTGATCGATGTGGCGATGCTGAGCCGCGATGAGCTCGACTGGCTCAATGCGTATCATGCGCGGGTCAGGGCCGAGGTGCGGCCGGCGCTTGATGAAGCGACCAAGGCCTGGCTCGATCAGACAACGGCGGAGCTGAAGCCGTAAGTTCGGTGCGCATGGCGCTAGGCGATTTGCGCAACGCTGCCTGCTCCACTACAGCCGTCCCCCCGCGAAGGCGGGCATCGCCGCAGCTTCTCCGCATACGACATCTGTCTCTGGAATACTGGATTCCCCGCCTTCGCGGGGAATGACAGCGGAGGCCGGGGCGGTCATCGCGCCGTCATCATAACCATCCCGGAATCCGTATAGCCGCATTCCGAAACGCCGATATCCGTCTTGCACGAGCGCGCTACAGTCGATTCGAATTCGAAAGACGGATACGTATGCACGGCATGATCAGCAAGCCGCCGGGAGCGGCGACCAACCTCGCGACGTCGCGCTTGGTGCTCCTGCTCTTGGTGGTCATGACCGGGATCGCGCCGATCTCGCTTTACATGCTGGTTCCGGCGCTGCCGGTGCTGGCGACCAATTTCGGCAGCGACATCTCGATCGCGCAGATGACAGTGTCGCTCTACATGGTCGGCATCGCGCTGTCGCAGCTCATCATGGGGCCGCTGTCGGACCGGTTCGGCCGGCGCCCGGTACTGCTTGGAGGGCTGGCGCTGATGATAGCTGCCAGCGTCGCCTGCATCTTCGCGCAAAACCTGCCGCAGCTGATCGCCGCGCGCTTCTTCCAGGCGCTGGGCGGAGCCGCCGGCATGGTGGTGAGCCGCGCCATCATCCGCGACATCTACGAGCGCGATCGCGTCGCCTCGATGATCAGCCTCGTGGTCGCTGCCCTGATGATCGGACAGATGGTCTCCCCGCTCACCGGCGGCCTGATCGAGACCGCGTTCGGCTGGCGCGCGATCTTCTACGCCATCACGATCGCCGCGATCATCGTCGCCGTCGGCATCGCGGTGGCGCTGCCGGAGACGCGCCGCAGCCGCGCCGCCGGCAGCGGCTTTCGCGGCGACGTCGGCATCCTGATCCGCAACCGCGCCTTCGTCGGTTCCGTGATGTGCCAGGTGCTGGCCTCGCAGATCATCTTCACCTTCGCCGGTGGCGGTCCCTACATCGTGGTGACGCAGATGGGCCGCAGCAGCGCCGAATATGGCGCATGGTTCGCGACCTCGGGCTTTGCGTTCCTCGTCGGCAATCTGCTCTGCGTGCGCTTTGCGCCGCGGCACTCGCTGGAGAAGCTGATCTGGTTCGGGCTTGCGCTCCAGCTCTGCGGCAGCCTGCTGAACCTGATATGGAGCTTCGCCGGCTGGAACGAGGCGCCCGGCTGGCTGTTCGGCACGCAGATGATCGTGATGGCTGGCAACGCCTTCGTGATGGCGAATTCAGCCGCCGGCGCCATCAGCATCCGTCCCGAAGCCGCCGGCACCGCGTCGGGCGCAATGGGCTTCCTCCAGCAGGGTATCGGCGCACTGATGTCGCAATTCGGCGCCTATCTCGGCGGCCACTCCGCCACCACGCTGCCGCTGACCTCCGCGGTCCTCGCGATCTCGCTGCTCTGCGCCTGCACGATGATCTTCGTCGTCCCCCGCCGCGAAGTCATGGTCAGCGAGAAGCTGATTGAGCAGGCCGAGGAGGAAGAGACGGGGATGATGTGAGGGGGCGCGGGACCGTCCCCACCCTGGCTGTCATGCCCCGCCTAGTGCGCAATTGCGCACGGGGGCGGGGCATCCAGTACGCCGCGGCCTCTCGGTTCAATTACCACCGTCTCTGGAATACTGGATCGCCCGGTCAAGCCGGGCGATGACAGCGGAGTGAGTAGCACCAGAGCGTGAAGCTCACTCCCCGATCAGCTTCAGCCACTCGTCCTCGGTCAGTACCTTGACGCCGTGCTTGTTGGCTTCCGCGAGCTTCGAGCCGGCGCCGGGACCGGCCACCACGAGATCGGTCTTCTTCGACACCGAGCCCGACACCTTGGCACCGAGCCGCTCCGCGGTTGCCTTGGCCTCGTCCCGCGTCATCTTCTCCAGCGAGCCGGTGAACACCACGGTCTTGCCGGCGACGGCCGAATTGCTCTTCGGCTTCTCGGCGTCGACGATCTCGACTTCCTTGGACAGCCGCTCGACGATGCCGCGATTGTGGCTCTCGCCGAAATAGTCGGCGATGCTCTTGATGACGGTGTCGCCGATCTGGTCGAGCGCGTCCATGTCCGCCATCGCCTCCTCGTCGCCCTTGGCAACCTTGAGGCAGGCGTCGTGAAAGGCATCCCAGGAGCCGTAGCCGCGCGCCAGCGCCAGCGCCGTGGTCTCGCCGACATGGCGCATGCCGAGCGCATAGACGAAGCGCTCCAGCGCGATTTTCCGCCGGCTCTCGATGGCGCCGAACAGATTTCGCACCGACGTTGCACCGTAGCCCTCGATCTGTTCGAGCTTGAGTTTTGAGTTGCGCTCCTCCAGCGTGAAGATGTCAGCAGGCTCCTTCACCCACCCCTCATCGAAGAAATACTGGAGCTGCTTCTCCCCCAATCCGTCGATGTCGAAGGCGCGGCGCGAGACGAACAGCTTGAGATGCTCGATCTTCTGATAGGGGCAGGCGAACTCGCCGGTGCAGCGGGCGCGCGAGCCCTCCTCGCCGGTCGCCGTCTCCTCACGCGTGACGTCGGTGTGAAGCGGACACGGGCACTTCTTCGGAAAGTGAAATTCCTTGGCGGTCTTCGGCCGCTTGTCGAGGACGACGTCGACCACCTGGGGGATGACGTCGCCCGCGCGCTGAATCACCACCGTGTCGCCGATGCGGATGTCGCGGCCCTCGCGCAGCACCTCGCCCTTGTTGCCGATGCCCTTGATGTAGTCCTCATTGTGCAGCGTGACGTTCTGCACGATCACGCCCCCGACGCCGACCGGTTCGAGCTTGCCGACCGGCGTGAACGAGCCGGTGCGGCCGACCTGGATTTCAATGTCGCGCAGCACCGTCATGGCACGTTCGGCCGGGAATTTGTGCGCAATGCCCCAACGCGGCGTGCGCGAGACGAAGCCGAGCCGCTCCTGCCAGTCGATCCGGTCGACCTTGTAGACGACGCCATCGATGTCGTAGTCGAGCCTTGCGCGCTGCTCTTCGATCGAGTGATGGAACGCGAGCAGCTCCTCGATCGAGTGACACAGCTTGGTCAGCGGATTGGTCTTGAAGCCGCAACGCTCGAACCAGCCGATCATGCCGCTCTGCGTGCCCTCGGGCATCGCGCTCATCTGGCCCCAGGCATAGGCGAAGAAACCGAGGGGGCGCGAGGCGGTGATGGTCGGATCCTTCTGCCGCAGAGAGCCTGCGGCCGAGTTGCGCGGATTGGCAAAGATGGTGTCGCCGGCGGCCTTCTGCCGCTCATTGAGCGCCAGAAACGCCCTCTTGGTCATGTAGACCTCGCCGCGCACCTCGCAGATATCGGGGACGTTGCGGCCCTTCAGCTTCTGCGGCACGTCTTCGAGCGTGCGGATGTTGGCGGTGACGTCCTCGCCTACCGCGCCGTCGCCGCGCGTCGCGGCCGTGATGAGTTCACCGCCCTCATAGCGCAGCGACATCGACAGGCCGTCGATCTTGGGTTCGGCGGAGAAATTGACCTGGTCGTCGCCGAGCTTCAGGAAGCGCGCGATACGGCCGACGAAGTCGCGCACGTCCTCTTCGGCAAAGGCGTTGTCGAGCGACAGCATCGGGAGGGCGTGCCGGACCTTCCTGAAGCGGCCCGACGGCGCCGCGCCGACCTTCTGCGACGGCGACTCCGCGCTGACGAACTCCGGAAAGCGCTTTTCGATGGCGTTGAGGCGCTGCCGCAACGCATCGTATTCGGCGTCGGTAACGGTGGGCGCGTCCTCTTGATAGTAGCGCTCGTTGTGCCCCTCGATCTCGAGCGCCAGCCGCTTGTGCTCGACCTTGGCCTGCGTCTGGGTGAGGTCGGCGACGTCGCGAGGCGGTGTTGCTTTGGATTTTGCTGCTCTGGCCATGGTGCTTGGATACGACGGAGCGGGCGGGAGGGTAAAGGTGGTTACGTTTGCGTGCCCCGGGCGCAGCGCAGCGCTTCTTCGGCGGTGCGCTGCAGAGCCGGGGCCCATGCGCGGCATTCTGGGTCCCGGCTCTTCGGCCGGGACAAGAGAGCGTCAAGCCGTCGCCGCCTTGAGCAGCCGTTCTGCGGCTGCCCTGGCTTCCGCCGTGATTTCGGCACCGGCCAGCATCCGCGCGATCTCCTCGCGGCGGTGGTCGGCGGCCAGTGCATTGACGCGGGTGGCGACGCGCTTGCCCTTGTCGAGGGCGTCCTTGGAGATCAAGAGATGCTGGTCGGCGCGGGCGGCGACCTGCGGGGCGTGGGTCACGGCCATCACCTGCACCTTACCGGCAAGCCGCGCCAGGCGCCCGCCGATGGCATCGGCAACCGCACCGCCGACGCCGGTGTCGATCTCGTCGAACACCAGGGTCGGCGCCGAGCCGCGGTCCGACAGCACGACCTTGAGGGCCAGCAGGAAGCGCGAGAGCTCGCCGCCGGAGGCGACCTTCATCATGGGCCCCGGCTTGGTACCCGGGTTGGTCTGCACCCAGAACTCGACGCGATCGAAACCCTGCGGCCCCGGTGAGGCCTCGTCGGTCTCGACCTGGGTCATGAATTTTGCGCGTTCGAGCTTGAGCGGGGCGAGCTCGGCGTTGACGGCCTTGTTGAGCTTCTCCGCCGATTTCTGCCGCGCCAGCGACAATTTCTTGGCGGCGGCCGCATAGCGGCTATCTGCCTCGATCGCGGCCTGCTCCAGCTTCTTCAGCCGCGAGGCGCCGGCATCGATCAGCACGACGTCGGCGGCATATTTGGCGGCAAGCGCGGCGAGGCCATCCACCGGCGTCGAATATTTGCGTGACGCCGCACGCAAAGCAAAAAGCCGCTCCTCGATGCGTTCGAGCTCGGCAGGATCGAAATCGGTTGCGGCCAAGGCCGCCTGGAGATGCTGGTCGGCTTCCTCCAGCGCGTTGATCGCGGCGTCGATCGCCTTCACCGCCGGCTCGACCAGCGCTGGCGAGTTGACGCCGCGCCGTTCCAGCCGGCGCACCGCGGCCGACAGCGCCGCGACCGGCGAATGATTGCCGCCAACCGCCTCCTGCGCCTCGCGCAAATCGGAAGCGATCTTTTCGCCCTGCATCATGGTGGTGCGGCGCGAAGCCAGCGAGGTCTCTTCGCCGTCCTTGGGCGCGAGCTGCTTCAGCTCGTCGGAGGCATGGCGCAGATAATCGGCCTCGCGCGCGGCGCGCTCCATGCCGGCGCGATGCTCCTCAAGCTCGGTATTGGCGGTGCGGCGGGCGTCCCAGAGCGCTTCCACGGCGGCGACGTCCTTTTCGAGGCCGGAAAAGGCGTCGAGCAGGCGACGATGGGTGGCTGCATCGACCAGCGCGCGCTCGTCGTGCTGGCCATGGATCTCGACCAGGGCGGCACCGACCGCCTTCAGCGTCTGCACGCTGATCGACTGGTCGTTGATGAAGGCGCGGGTGCGGCCGTCGGCGAGCTGCACGCGGCGGAGAATCATCTCACCGGTGTCGTCCAGGCCGTTCTCGGCCAGGATCTTCGTCGCGGGGTGATTCTTGGGGACATCGAACATGGCGGTGACCTGCCCCTGCTCCGCACCGTGGCGCACGAGGCCGGCGTCGCCGCGGCCGCCGAGCGCCAGTGCAAAGGCATCGAGCAGGATGGATTTGCCCGCACCGGTCTCGCCGGTCAAAACCGCAAGGCCGGTGGCGAATTCGATATCGAGCCGTTCGATCAGGACGATGTCACGGATCGACAGACGCGCCAGCATGGAACCAAATTTCCTAGCCGAGACCCATCTTCTTGAAGGTCCGGCTGATCCAAGACCCCTGATTCTCGCTCGGTTCGAGACCGCCGGATTTTACAAGATTATAGGCGTCCTTGTACCAGCGGCTGTCAGGAAAATTGTGCCCGAGCACGGCCGCCGCGGTCTGCGCCTCGCCGACGATGCCGATCGCCATATAGGCCTCGGTGAGCCGGAACAGCGCCTCCTCGACATGGCGGGTGGTCTGGTACTGCGTGACGACGGTCTTGTAGCGGTTGATCGCCGCCGTGTAGTCGCGCTTCTGCGCGTAGTAGCGGCCGACATTCATTTCCTTGCCGGCGAGCTGGTCGCGCGCACCCTCGATCTTGGCCTTGGCCGAGGTGGCATATTCCGAGTTCGGATATTTGCGCACCACCTCTTCCAGCGCGGCGATCGCCTTCTCGGTACGGGCCTGGTCGCGGCTGATGTCCGGGATCTGGTCGTAATGCGAGGCGGCGATCAGGTATTGCGCATAGGCCGCATCCGGGCTGCCGGGATGCAGCGTGACATAGCGGGTGGCAGCGCCGATGCAGCCGTCATAGTCGCCGCCCTGGTAGGACGCATAAGCGGACATCAGCAGCGATTTGCGAGCCCACTCGGAATAAGGATGCTGGCGGTCGACCTCTTCGAACTTCTTGTTCGCCGCCTTCATGTCCTTCTTCTCGTTCATGAGGTACAGGCCCTCATTGTAGATCTTGTCGGCGGGCTCCTCGACGAAGGTGTCGTCCTTGGCGGTGAACTTGTCCCAGAGCGAGCCGGTGCCACAGCCGGCCAGCGGCAGCGCGAGCAGGATGAAGGTGACGGCGTGAAGCAGGCCGCGGGCTCGAGACGAGACCGGGAGATATCCGCGCGTCATACGCTGTGCCGACATGAGTTTTGCCTTGACGCCCTGTGATGCGGTGCCCGCCAGCCCATGAACCCCGTCATGGGCGCGAAATGTGACCGTGGTGCCTGCCATGCGACCACGCCGATCTATCCGAAAAACGATCTTTAACGAACCGGATAGGCAGGCATTTCGCCCGGATTAAGGCGAAACTGCCGCAATGCTAGTCGATCATGGTTACCAGGAATTTCCCGGGGGCAGTTGCAACCCGTACCTGCGACAACAGGTCCGTCAGGACACGTCCGGCCCGTAGGCCGCAGCGATCCGGCCACCGACGATGCCGCGACCAACTTCGCCCTGGGGACGCGTGGTGCGGCGGGCCGCTTCGCCCTCGACCACCCGCCAGGCGGTACGGTCGGCCAGCAGCGCGGTCAGGACGGCGTGGTTGAGCTTGTGGCCGCCACGCACCGAGCGGTAAGCGCCAAGCAGCGGCAGGCCGGCCAGCGCGAGGTCGCCGATCACGTCCAGCACCTTGTGGCGGGCACATTCGTCGGCGTAGCGCAGGCCCTCAGTGTTGAGCAGCCGCTCATCGTCGAACACGACGGTGTTGTCGAAGGAGGCGCCGAGGGCATAGCCGGCGCTCCAGAGCCGCGCGACATCGCCCATCAGGCCGAAAGTCCGAGCGCGGCCAACTTCGCGGCGGAAACGCTCGGCGCTGAGGTCGAAAGCGTAGCTCTGCTGGCCGATGACGGGGTTGGTGAAGTCGATTTCGACCTCAGCGCGGAACCCGTTGGCGTAGGGCCTGATCTCGCCGAAGGAATCGCCGATCTTGACCGAAATCGGCTTCAAAATCTGAATGAAGCGGCGCTGGGCCGATTGGGTGACGATGCCGGCCTGATCGATCGCCGCAATGAAGGCGGCGGCGCTGCCGTCCATGATCGGCACTTCGGGCCCGTCGATCTCGATCGTGGCGTTGTCGACACCCATGCCCCGCAGTGCAGCGAGCACGTGCTCGGCGGTGGACACCAGCGGGCCATCGCGATCGCCGAGGACGGTGGCGAAGTCGGTTGCAATCACCTGCTCGGCGGTGGCCTGAACTTCGCGGTCACTTCCCTCGAGTCCGGTGCGGACAAAAATAAAACCTGCGTCGACAGGCGCAGGCCCAAGCGTGAGAGTGACGGGAAGACCGGAATGAACGCCTACGCCTGCCACGGAGGCTTGCGCACGAAGCGTTGTTTGCCGGCTAAATTTCATCAGGAACCGCCCCACTACGACCACTGCGACTTATACGAGACCCGCCTGGCCGGTCAGTGCCGACGTCCCGCGAATCCGTATCCCCAAGTCACGGCAAACCATAGTCACTGCCCCAAACAGCGCCAACTCACGCTTTTTTACCGATTGTTACCCCAAACCTGCCGTATTCGCGCCAAGGCTTAACCAAATTGCGCCGAGGTTTGGGGCCATCATCGGCAGTTTTACTGAACCACCGAATGCGTAATTAATGATTTAAAATCAGTTGCTTGGCTGCGCAATCCGGATATGCACGGGACCAAAGGAAAGGTCCCGGCAAGCTTGTTGCCGGGACCTTTTTTCGTCTGCCTTATTGTAACAATCCTCAGGTCGCCTGCCGCCGCAGGAAGGCCGGGATATCAAGATGGTCGTCTCCCTGTGGCGCCGGCGCAACAGGCGCGGGGCGGCCATGCATGTCCAGGCCCTGCGGCGCGGGACGGCGAGCATACTCCGATACCGGTTCGGTAGCCGCGATCTGCTGCGCCACGGTCTTCTGCGGCCGGCGATCGGGCAGCGGCGGCATCGCGGGACCGGCGGTGCGAGCGGCGATCGGCGCTTCGCTCTCCTCGTCGCGACGGCCGAGGCCGACATTGGCGAGACGCTGGAGCAGCGACAGGCGGGTCTTCTGCGGGGTCTCTTCCTCGACCTCGCCGCGGGCCTGGCGAAGCTCGGCCTGGGCCGGCATCGGCAGTTCCTCGATGCGTGGCATCCGCGGCGCACGGACCGGTGCACGCTCGGCCTGCGGCGGGATGAAGGTTTCCGGCGTCATCGGCTCCTGCATGGCGAGCGGGGCCTGCTCGGGCTCCGGGAACAGGGTCGGCTTCTGCGCGATCGGGCGCACGGTGACATCGCCGTAGGTCTGCATCGGCGCGGGCGCCTGCGGGACGTCCGCGACGGCGGCGGCGATGGCGGCGAGCGCAGCACGCTCGACGTTCGGACGGGGCGCCGCAGCGGCCGGAGCCGGCGCGGCCGCCGGGACCTGCCCCTCCAGCTTCTGGGCGCGTTCGGCCAGACGCTGATTGTCGGCACGGAGCCGCGCGGTCAGGTCGGCGAGACGGCTCTCGGCAGCAGCGGCCGGAGCGGCAGCCTGCTGCGCCTGCGGTGCCGGGTTCGCGACGGGAGCGGAGGTCGCCTGGCTGTTGCGGGCGATCGCGGCCTGCTCGATGCCCGTGGCAACGACCGAGACGCGGATCAGGCCGTCGAGGGCTTCGTCGAAGGTCGCGCCGACGATGATGTTGGCGTCCTGGTCGACTTCCTCGCGGATGCGGGTCGCGGCTTCGTCGACCTCGAACAAAGTGAGGTCCTTGCCGCCGGTGATGGAAATGAGGAGGCCCTTGGCGCCCTTCATCGAGCTATCGTCGATCAGCGGATTGGCGATCGCGGCTTCCGCGGCGGTCAGCGCGCGCTTGTCGCCGGAGGCTTCGCCGGTGCCCATCATCGCCTTGCCCATCTCACGCATGACGGCGCGGACGTCGGCGAAGTCGAGATTGATCAGGCCTTCCTTGACCATCAGGTCGGTGATGCAGGCAACGCCCGAATAGAGCACCTGGTCGGCCATCGCGAACGCGTCGGCGAAGGTGGTCTTCTCGTTGGCGACCCGGAACAGGTTCTGGTTCGGGATGATCAGGAGGGTGTCGACCACCTTGTGAAGCTCGTTGATGCCGGCTTCAGCGGTGCGCATGCGGCGGCCGCCCTCGAAGTGGAACGGCTTGGTGACGACGCCGACGGTGAGGATGCCCATGTCGCGCGCTGTCTTGGCGATGACGGGGGCAGCGCCGGTGCCGGTGCCGCCGCCCATGCCGGCGGTGACGAACACCATGTTGGCGCCGGAGAGATGGTCGCGCAGCTCGTCGATCACCTCTTCCGCCGCCGCGGCGCCGACATTCGGCTGCGAGCCGGCGCCGAGGCCTTGGGTGACTGCGGTGCCCATCTGCACGATGCGCTGCGCCTTCGACATCGTCAGCGCCTGCGCGTCGGTGTTGGCGACCACGAAGTCGACGCCCTGGAGGCCCGCCGTGATCATGTTGTTGACGGCGTTGCCGCCGGCGCCGCCGACGCCGAACACGGTGATCCGGGGCTTCAGTTCGTGAATATCAGGAACATTGATGCTGATGGTCATGGTTGCTGCCTCTCGATCACGCGCGCGTGGGTTCGCCCCGGCCGGCGGCCGCGGGAGTTGGTGAAAATCGACAATTGCGGAAAGCGGTCATCAGAAGCCCTCGCGTAGCCATCGTCCGACCTTTCCAAAATATCCGCCGGTCCCTGTCTTGACCTGCTGCCGCGTATGCCGCGGTTCGACATGTTCGAGGTGAACATATTGCGGGTAGACGAGAAGTCCGGCCGGCACCGCGAACGCGGCATTCTTCGCCTCGTTGGGCAGCCGGCCGAAGCCGAGCGGACGTCCGACCCGCACGGGCCGGCCGAGAATCTGGGTGCCGAGTTCGACGAGGCCGGTCAGCTGCGAAGCGCCGCCCGAGAGCACGACGCGGCCGTTGGGCTCTGAGGCGAAGGGCGAATCCTTCAGCTTGTCCCGAACCATTTCGAAGACTTCCTCGGCACGGTGCTTGACGATGTTGGCGATAGTGGCGCGGGAGACGATCTGCGGCAGATCCTGCTCGTCACCGGCTGTCGGCACAGACATCAGCTCACGCGAGTCCGATCCGCCGGTGATGACGGTCCCATATAAAGTCTTGATTCGCTCGGCATCGGCAATGGTCGCGGAGAGTCCGCGTGCGAGATCCATCGTGATGTGTTGCCCGCCGACCGCAAAACCCGCCGCATGCACGAAACGGCCGCCGGAATAGACCGCGATCGTGGTGGTGCCGGCGCCCATCTCGACGACTGCGGCGCCGAGATCGGCCTCGTCGTCGGTCAGCACCGACAGGCCGGCCACATAGGGGCTCGCGGCCATGGCTTCGACATTGATGTGGCAGCGTTCCACCGCCAGCATCAGGTTCCGTGCCACGGTGGCGTCGCAGGTGACGACGTTCATGTCGACGCCGAACTGGTGCGCAACCATGCCGCGGGGATCGCGGATGCCTTTGACGCCATCGAGCGTGTAGCCGACCGGCAGGGCGTGCAGCACGGTGCGGCCTTCGCCGGTGGCATGGCGCATGCCGGTGGAGGTGACGCGGCTGACGTCGGCCTGAGTCACGGCGCCGCCGCGGATGTCGGCGGCGGCCTCGACCAGCTGGCCGGAGAGCCGGCCACCGGACACGGACAGCAGCACGGACTCGACCCGCACCTTGGCCATCTTCTCCGCGAGCCCGACGGCCTGGCGCACCGCCTGCTCACATTCGGTAAGATCGATCACCGCGCCGGCCTTCATGCCGCGCGACTGGATCTGGCTGTAGCCGATCAATTCCACCGCGTGGGTGCGGCCGCGCAACGCGTCGCTCGGCGGCGACGGCTTCAGCCGCGCGATCATGCAGGCGATCTTGCTGGTGCCGATATCGAGGCAGGCGACGATGCCGCCGCGCTTGTGCGGCATCGGGCGTGTCTTCGGCGTCTGGGTGCGATCGAGACCGGTCATGCGGAATCCCCGGCCTTCTTTTTCTTCTTGTCCTTGAACTGCTCCTCGCGCGCCTTGGCGGCGTCGTCGGACAGCTGCACCACCAGACGATCGGGCAGGCGCATGTCGACGGCGACGATGTCGCGGGAGAACAGCCTGTCCTCCTTGTCGAGCTTGGACAGCATCGCAAGGGCGTTGCCGACATCCTGCTCGGGCAGGCGGATGTCGAGACCATCCTTGAGCCTCAGGTTCCAGCGCCGCTCGCCGACGAAAATCGCGGCTTTCGTCACCGAATTGACCTGCGGATAGCGCGCCAGCAGGGCGAGGAAATCGCGGGCCTGGGTGTCGGCGCCCTTGCCGACCACGAGCGGCAGCGACAGGAAGCGGCGGGAGACATAGGGTTCGAGCACGGCGCCGTCATCGGCGATCACGGAGAGCCGGCCGGCCTCCTGCCACAGCGCGAACGCCTTGCGCTCGGTGAGCTCGATCATGAGCTGGCCCGGATAGAGCTTCAGCACGGTCGCGTCCGCGATCCAGGGATTGGCCTTGAGCTTGTCGCGCACCGCGTCGGCGTCGAGGAACAGCAGCGAGGAGCGGCCGCTGACGCCGCCGATCGCGAGGATCTCGTCCTGGGTGAGCTGCTTGCGGCCGTTGATCACGACGGAGGTGATGCGGAAGCCGGCGGAATTGGCCAGCGCGTTGCGGGCGTCGTTGACCGCAGTGATGAAATCCTGGAGATGGCCGCCCTTGACGATGCCGAAGCCGCAGCTTCCGATCAGGAGCAGCACGGTCATGCTGATCCCGACCCGGTGCGGCAGATAGCGCTCGACCAGCGCGACCATGCGCGGCGGCGGTTCGCGCTCGACGATGGCCTTGGTCTTGGCCTTGTCCTTGGCGGCGGCGCGCGCCGCCTCGAGTCTTTCCTGGCGCTTGTCCTGCACCCACTCGCGCAGAAGCACGACCGCTCCGATAGCGGCCGCCTTCAGGTCAGCTTGGGGCCTCAGCGATCTCAGAAACGACCGGGTGAGGCTTCCTGCACCATCCATTGCACGAGCTCGTCAACAAGTTTGGCCGCGACATCGCGCGGGTCCTGGCGAACATGACGTCTCGGACTTGCCGGGCCGGGTGCTGGTCTTCAGCAGAAGAAAACCTCTCCCCTTCAAAGCGTTCGCTGGAGGTGACATCACCGCAAACAGCTCACGCGCCGGCAGCCAAAGCGCCATATGCGCCGCCAGCGTTAACCTTCGGACGTCCTGGTAAACAAAAGGTAAAATTCGTTAACGCGGGATGCTTTTTGCCCCGCGATATCTGGCATTTATGCCGCGATATCCGGCATTTTACCGGTTTTTGACCCCAAATCGGGCCGTTTCGGCCTTTCGGCCGTTAACCAGTCCTAATTATTTCCGGGCCCGCTGCTCGGCGAGCTCGATCAGGCCACGCAGGAAGTCGACGAACGCGATGCCCTCGGCCTTCAGCGCCTTGGGGTAGAGCGAAGAGTTCGTCAGCCCGGGGAGCGTGTTGGTCTCGAGATAAACGAGGCCCCTGTCCGAGACGATGAAGTCCGAGCGGGAATAGCCGGCACAGGACATCGCCCGATGCGCCGCCATCGCCTGCTCCTTCAGCGCGGCGGTGATCTCGGGTGCAAAACGGCCGGGGCAGATCTCCTGGGTCGACTTCAAAAGATATTTCGCGGCGTAGTCGAAACTGCCCTCGCCCGGAATGATCTCGATCGGCGGCAGCGCGATGATCGAGCCATCGGTGCGCTCCAGCACGCCGCAGGTCGCCTCGACGCCGGCGACGTAGGGCTCGATGACGTACTCCTCGTGCTTCGCCGCGTTGCGGACGGCGACGAGATCCTGCTTGGCGTTGACGAAGATCAGGCCGTAGCTCGATCCGTCCCGCGCCGGCTTTGCGATCAGCCGACCATATTCGGCGAAAGCCTCGTCAATGTTGTCGAGCGCGACGTTTGCCGGCGGCGTCACGCCGCCGAGCGCGGCGAAATGCTTGGCAGCGATCTTGTCGAAGGCGAGATGCGAGGAGGCCGAGCCCGATCCGGTGAAGGCCACGCCGCGCGCCTCACACATCACCTGCAATTCGCCGTTCTCGGCGCGCCCGCCATGCAGGCCGAGCACCAGCACCCGGCCTTCCGCCTTGGCCTGGTCGAGCGCCTGCGCCAGCGGGATGCCACGCGTGCCGGGCTTGAACTCGTCCTCGAACGGACGGGCATGTTCGAGCAGTTGTTTCGACTGCACGACATGCACCCTGTCCTCGACATCCCACCACCACAGATCGGCCTCGGGCAGCGCCTGATGCAGCGCCTGGGCTGAGGCGACCGAAACCAGACGTTCGCGGTTGGAGCCGCCGAAGAGGATGGTGATGCGCATGTGCTCTCGTCGCCTGTCCAGGTTAGCCGGGAATTCCGATCCGCTTGATTTCCCAGTGTAGCTCAATTCCGGAATTCGCTTTCACGCGTTCGCGCACCGTCTCGCCCAGCGTCTCGATATCGTGCGCGGTGGCCTCGCCGGTGTTGATCAGGAAATTGCAGTGCATCTCCGAGACCTGCGCACCGCCGACGCGCAAGCCGCGGCAGCCGGCCGCGTCGATCAGCTTCCAGGCGGAATGGCCGGGCGGATTCTTGAAGGTCGAGCCGCCGGTCTTCTCGCGGATCGGCTGCGCTGTCTCGCGATGGGTCTGCACCTCCGCCATGCGCGCGCGGATCGCATCACTATCCCTGATCTCGCCGCGAAAGCGCGCGGAGGTGAAGATGATGGAGGGATCGACGCCGCTGTTGCGGTAGACGAACTTCATATCGGCGTTGGAGAACACGTGCTTGCTGCCGTCGCGCGCGACGCCCCTCGCCTCGATCAACACGTCCTTGGTCTCCCCGCCATTGGCGCCCGCATTCATGCGCAGCGCGCCGCCGATCGTGCCGGGAATGCCGAAATAGAATTCGAGCCCGCCGATATTGGCGGAGACCGCAACTTCCGCCACGCGCTTGTCGAGCGCCGCCGCGCCCGCGGTGACGATATCGCCGCTCGCGCTCGTCTCGCCGAAGGCGCGCGGTGCGAGACGAATCACCACACCCGCAATGCCGCCGTCGCGCACGATGAGGTTGGAGCCGACGCCGACGACATAGACGGGAATGTCGGACGCGAGATGCGCGAGGAAGTAGGCGAGGTCGTCCTCGTCAGCCGGGGTGAACAGCACCTGTGCCGGACCGCCGACGCGAAACCAGGTGAGCTCGGCGAGCGACTGGTTGGCGAGCAGCCGACCGCGAAGATCAGGCATCGCGGCCTTTAGCGAGGGGGTGATGTCGGGGAAGCTCACCGGCCTACCCCAGCGCCTTCAATTCGTCCGGCAACGCGTACGCCCATTGCGTGATGTTGCCGGCCCCCAGGCACACGACGAGATCACCTGGCTTCGCCAATCCCTTGACGATGCCCGCGAGCGCCGAAGCCGCCGGCAGCGGGATCACCTCGCGATGGCCGTGGGCGCGCAGGCCCGCCACGAAATGATCGCGGTCGATACCTTCGATCGGCGCTTCGCCGGCGGCATAGACGTCGGCGACTACAACCGCGTCCGCATCGTTGAAGCAGGTGCAGAATTCCTCGAACAGCGATTGCAGGCGGGTGTAGCGATGTGGCTGCACCACGGCGATCACCTTGCCGGTGTAGGAATCGCGCGCCGCTTTCAGCACGGCCGCGATCTCCACGGGGTGATGGCCGTAATCGTCGATCACGGTGACGCCGTTCCACTCGCCGGTCTTGGTGAAGCGCCGCTTGACACCGCCGAAGCCTGCGATGGCGCTGCGGATCTTGTCGTCGGAAACACCAAGCGTGTGCGCAACTGCAATCGCCGCCGTCGCGTTCGAGGCGTTGTGCCGACCCGGCATCGGCAGCGCGAGGTCGGCGATCTCGTGCACAGCCCCGCTCTTGCGATCGCGGATGACGACCTTGAATTTCGAGCCGCCGCCGCCCGCCGTGAGGTCGACCAGCCGCGCATCGGCCTGCGGATTCTCGCCGTAAGTGATGATGCGGCGATCCTCGATCTTGCCGACGAGGCTCTGCACCACGGGATGATCGATGCACATCACGGCGAAGCCGTAGAACGGCAGGTTCTCGACGAAATGGCGGAACGCATCCTGTACGGCATCGAAGGTCTTGAAATGATCGAGATGTTCGGGGTCGACATTGGTGACGATCGCGACATCGGTCGGCAGCTTCAGGAACGTACCGTCACTCTCGTCGGCTTCCACCACCATCCAGTCGCCGGCGCCGAGCCGCGCGTTGGAGCCGTAGGCGTTGATGATGCCGCCGTTGATCACGGTCGGATCGAGCCCGCCGGCATCGAGCAACGTTGCGACCATCGTGGTCGTCGTGGTCTTGCCGTGGGTGCCGGCAATCGCGACGCAGCTCTTCAGCCGCATCAGCTCGGCCAGCATCTCGGCGCGACGCACCACGGGAATGCGCCGTTCGCGCGCCGCCATCAATTCCGGATTGTCGCGCTTGATCGCGGTAGAGATCACTACGACCTCAGCGCCGTCGACATTCTCCGCCTTGTGGCCGACCGAGACCTTCGCGCCCTTCTTGCGCAGCCGGTCGAGATTGTAATTGTCGGCGGCGTCGGAGCCCTGCACGGCATAGCCGAGATTGACCAGCACCTCGGCGATGCCGCTCATGCCGATTCCGCCGATCCCGACGAAGTGGATGGGTCCGATCTCGCGCGGCAGTCTCATACTCTGTTCCCTGACCTCGCCGCCCCCGAAGGCGGCATCTGGCGAAGGTCACGGCCAAATCAGCCGCGCGCCTTTCCTACTGGATGCCCCGCTTTAGAAGGCGAAGACAAGGGCTTTTTCGCGTCAGATTCCCGCGACTTTGACCACGAGATCCGCCAGCCGCTCGGCCGCGTCGAGCCGGCCGGCGCCGCGGGCGGCGTCGGCCATGGCGGCAAGACGCGCCGGCTCGGCGGCGAAGGCGGAGATTTCGGCGGCAAGGCGGTCCGGCGTGAACTCGGTCTGCGGGATGCGGATGGCGCCATCGACCTTGACCAGCACGCCGGCATTGGCGAACTGATCCTGGTCGATCGAGCCCGGCAGCGGCACCAGGATCGAGGGCCGCCCGATCGCGGCAAGCTCGGCGACCGTGCCCGCGCCGGAGCGCGACACCACCAGATGGTTGGAGGCAAGCCGCGCCGGCAAATCCGTGAAGAAGGGCGCGAGCTCGACCCTGATCTTGAGCTTGTCGTAGACCGCGCGCACGCGGCTCATGTCCTCTTCGCGCACCTGCTGGGTCAGGACGAGGCGGCTCCACAGCGCAGGCTCGAGCCGCTCGATCGCGCCCGGCACGATATCGGCCATGATGCGCGCGCCCTGACTGCCGCCGACGACGAGCAAGCGGAGCGGACCGTTCACGTCAGGCGTGATATATTTTACCGCAGCGGCCGCGAGGATCGCCGGCCGCATCGGCGTGCCGACGGTCGTGGTCTTAGCCGATAGCGCCGGATCGCGGTCGAGCACGCCGGGCAAGGACGTCGCGATGGCGCGGACACGGCTCGACAGGAATCGGTTGGCGCGGCCGAGCACGGCGTTGGCGTCGTGGATGATCCCGGGCACGCCGGCGAATTTCGCCGCGACCAGCGGCGGCAGCGTCGGATAGCCGCCGAAGCCGACGACAGCGACAGGCTTCAATCGCTTGATCAGAGCGTAGGCAGAGAGCGTGCCGACGGCGAGCGTGAGGCCGGCATAGGCAAGCTGGAATGGATTGCGGCCGCGCGCAGTCTCGCTCGAGACGACGTCGATCATGTCCTTGCTGAACAGCCCGCTATAGCGCAGCGCGCGCTCGTCGGTGACGAGGCGGACGCGAAAGCCGCGCCGGATCAATTCGACGCCGAGCGCCTCGGCCGGAAACAGATGACCGCCGGTGCCGCCCGCGGCGAGAAGAATCAGGGGGGACGTGTCCATAGCGGAGGGTTTTACAAGGTCTTTCTCGTCATTGCGAGCGAAGCGAAGCAATCCAGACTACCTCCGCGGAGACAGTCTGGATTGCTTCGTCGCAAGAGCTCCTCGCAATGACGACGAATTACGCGTAACTCCGCATTGCCTCGGCGCGGCCGCTCGCCTCGACCTCGGTGCGCGGGCGTAGCCGTGTCAGCGCCAGCATCATGCCGACGCCATAGGCGAGCGACACGATCGAGGAGCCTCCATAGGAGATGAACGGCAGCGTCATGCCCTTGGCGGGGATGAGCTGGAGGTTGACCGACATGTTGATCGCGGCCTGGACGCCGAACAGGATCGCAAGGCCCGAGGCCGCAAAGCGCGAGAACATGTCCTCATTGGCATAGGCGCGCGACAGCGTGCGGATGACGACGAAGGCGAACAGCGCCAGCATCGCCAGGCACAGGATGATGCCGAACTCTTCGGCGGCGACCGCGAACACGAAGTCGGTGTGGCTGTCCGGCAGGCTGCGCTTGGCGATGCCCTCGCCCGGTCCGAGGCCGAACCAGCCGCCATTGTAGAAGGCTTCCATGGCGGTATCGACCTGGAAGGTGTCGCCGGAGGCCGGATTCATGAAGCGCCTGATGCGGCCCGCTACGTGGGGAACAAAAAGGTAGGCACTGAACAGGCCGGCCGCGGCGGCGCCCGCAAGGCCGAACACCCAGATCATGCGCATCCCTGCGATGAAGAACAGCGAGCCCCACACCATCAGGATCAGCATGGTCTGGCCGAAGTCCGGCTCCATCACCAACAGCGCGACCAGCGTCAAGAGCAGCGCCAGCGCCATCGAGGTCGCCGGCATCTCTGGCCGCTTGGTCGATTCCGCGAACAGCCAGGCCGCGATGACGACGAATGACGGCTTTGCGATCTCGGAGGCCTGGATGTTGATGCCGAGCAGCGTGATCCAGCGCCGAGAGCCCTTCACCTCGGGGCCGATCGCGAGCGTCACCACGATCAGGATGATGCTGATGGTGAAGATGATCAGCGCGCTGCGGCGGATCGCGCGCGGCGAGAGGAACGAGACGCCTAGCAGCACCAGGCAGGACGGGAGGAGGAACATCACGTGGCGGCTGAAGAAATGGAAGGGATCGAGCCCGATGCGGGTGGCAACCGGCGGGCTCGCCGCCAGCGACAGGATCACGCCCGTGAGCATCAGCGCCAGGATGGCGCCCATCAGCGGCTTGTCGACGGTCCACCACCACTCGGAAAAGGGGGTGCGTTCTTCACGGGAGAGCATGGGCGGCCGCTTTCGGACAGAGGTCCGTCCATTGGTCGCCGAGGTTGGTTACCGGGGGGTTAAGGAATCATTCAAGTTTTGAAGAGTCTCGTGCCCCGGACGCAGCGCAGCGCCCTTGCGGTGCGCTGCAGAGCCGGGGCCCATCGTGGCTTCTGGGTCCCGGCTCTGCGGAGCGTCACTTCGTGCCGCACCGCGTCCGGGACACGAGGGCCCTACTCGTAGCTGATCGTAACATCCCCCGCGCGTTCATCGCGCTTGTAGATCTGGTCAGGCCCGGGAATGAAACCGATCCTGACCGCCCGCTCAGTACTCCAGGCGACGACGGGATCGAGATGCCCGCGCACGCTGACAAAGGTCGGCGTGCTCTCAGGCGAGAACGTTCGCCCGCGAGCTATGATGCTGGCTTGCGTGCTGTCGGGCACCGTCGCTCCGCACGACTTCCAGACCACGACGACCAACTGGCTACCGCTTGGCGAGGCGAACGCGCGCTGGCGAACGACGCGGCATGCGCCGAATCCGCTCATGACATTGTCGATGATGACAACGAAGACAAAACCCGCAACGACCGGGACAGTAAGAGCAGCGACGGCAATTCCGATCCAGCGTCGCCGCGACATCCTCACACCACCGGCTTCACGCCCGGCAGCGCTTGCACCAGCTCGCGGAACTTGGTGCCGCGGATCTCGAAATTGCGGTACTGGTCGAAGGAGGCGCAAGCGGGCGACAGCAGCACGACTGCGTCGGTGAGCCCTGAGGCTTCTGCGTCGCGCGCGGCGTGCTCGACGGCAACGTCCAGCGTCTGGCTAATCTCGTGCGCAACCTCGCTGCCCAGCGTTCCCGAAAATTCCTGCGCGGCCTCGCCGATCAGATAGGCTTTGCGAATGCGCGGGAAGAAGCCGGTCAGGCTGGTGATGCCGCCCGCCTTCGGCTTGCCGCCCGCGATCCAGAAGATGTCGGCGAAGGACGACAGCGCGTGCGCGGTGGCGTCGGCATTGGTGCCCTTGGAATCGTTGACGAACAGCACGTTGCCGCGGCAGCCGACCTGCTCCATGCGATGGGCAAGGCCCGGAAAGCTGCGCAGGCCGCTCTGGAGCACATCGAGATTGATGCCCATCGCGAGCGCGGCGGCGGCGGCGCAGGCGGCATTCTGCGCGTTGTGCTGGCCGCGCAGCGAGCCGATGCCGCCGAGCGCGGCGATCTCGCTGCGGGCACCGCTCGAGGTGCGCACGATGTTGCCGTGCTCGACATGGATGCCGCTCGCCAGCGGATTCTTGACGGAGATGCGCACCACGTTCTTGCCGGCGCGGTCGAGCCGATCGGCGATGTCACGGCAAAACCCGTCGTCGACGCCAACGATCGAGGTGCCGCCCGCCTGCACATTGGCGACGAGGCGCTCTTTCACCGCGGCGTAATGCGCGATCGTGCCGTGACGGTCGAGATGGTCCTCGCTGACATTGAGCAGGATGCCGAGGGACGGATCAAGCGAGGGCGTGAGGTCGATCTGATAGGACGACATCTCGATAACGTGGACACGGCCCATGCGCGGCGGCTCCAGCGACAGGATCGCGGTGCCGATATTGCCGCCCATCTGGGTGTCGTAGCCGGCGACTTTCGTCAGGTGCGCGATCAGCGCCGTCGTGGTCGACTTGCCATTGGTGCCGGTGATGGCGACGAACGGCGCCTCCGGCGCGTGACGACGCCGCTCGCGGCAGAACAGCTCGATGTCGCCGATCACCTCGACGCCCGCCTCGCGCGCCTTCAGCACGCTCCAGTGTGGCACCGGATGGGTCAGCGGCACGCCGGGCGCCAGCACGAGCGCGGCGAAACTCGCCCAGGAGATGTTGCGCAAATCCGCGGTGACGAAACCGGCCTGCGCCGCCTTGGCGACGTTCTCGGCATTGTCGTCGGCGGCGATCACCTCGGCACCACCGGCTTTCAACGCATGGCAGGAGGCGAGCCCCGAACCGCCGAGGCCGAACACAGCGACAGTCTTGCCGGCAAAGGATGTGACCGGGATCATCGCGCGACCGTCAGCGCAGCTTCAGGGTGGAGAGCCCGGCGAGCGCCAGCATCACCGAGATGATCCAGAAGCGGATCACGATCTGCGGCTCGGTCCAGCCGAGCTGCTCGAAATGATGATGGATCGGCGCCATGCGGAAGATGCGTTTTCCGGTGAGCTTGAACGACACCACCTGCACGATGACGGAGACCGCCTCCAGCACGAACAGGCCGCCGATCACCGCGAGCACGATCTCGTGCTTCACCGCGACCGCGATGGCGCCGAGCATGCCTCCGAGCGCGAGCGAGCCGGTGTCGCCCATGAAGATCGAAGCCGGCGGCGCGTTGAACCAGAGGAAGCCGAGCCCGGCGCCCAATAGCGCGCCGCAGAGCACGGCGAGTTCGCCGGTGCCCGCGACATATTTGATCTGGAGATATTCGGCGAACACGGCGTTGCCGGCGAGATAAGCGATCATCGCAAAGCTCGCGGTCGCAATCATCACCGGCACGATGGCGAGGCCGTCGAGACCGTCGGTGAGGTTCACCGCGTTGCCGGAGCCGACGATGACGAAGGCGCCGAAGATGACGAAGAACCAGCCGAAATGCAGCACCGTGTCCTTCAGGAACGGAATCGTCAGCGCGGTCGACGCGGGATCGCGGTTCAGCCGCACCAGCGCGTAGCAGGCAACCAGCGCGATGGCCGCCTCGATCAGCAGGCGAAGCTTGCTGCCGAACCCGGTCGTGGTCTGCTTGGTGACCTTGAGGTAATCGTCATAGAAGCCGACGAAGCCGAAGCCGAGCGTCACCGCGAGCACAATCCAGACATAGGGGTTGAGCGGATTGGCCCACAGCACCGTGCCGACGGTGAGGCCGGACAGGATCATCAGCCCACCCATGGTGGGCGTGCCCTTCTTGGCGAGGTGCGATTGCGGACCGTCGGTGCGGATCGGCTGGCCCTTGCCCTGCCGGATGCGCAAATGATCAATGATCCAGGGTCCGAACAGGAACACGAACAGCGCGCCGGTGACGACGGCGCCGCCGGTGCGGAAGGTGATGTAGCGGAAGACGTTCAGGAAGGTGCGAAATGCACCGAAGCCCGGAAATGTGTTGGAGAGCTCGATCAGCCAGTAAAACATTCAGACGGTCCTATGGCGCCTTTGCATGCGCGGCCTTGGCATTGTTCTTGGCCTCAACGTGCCTCACGCGCATTCGCTGGCCTTCATCATCGGGGCGGGCGCGACCTCAGGGACAACGCACGGCTTCGCACCGCAAAGGGGGATTCGGGAACAGCGCCTTCCAAGCAGTTTACGCCTTTGCCTGCAAGGCGGCCACCAGGCCCGGCACAAACTTGTTGACCCAGAACATCTTCTTGCTGCCCTTGACAACCACGACGTCGCCTGCCTTCAGCAGGCGCGCAACCTCGTCCGGCTTCAGCGTGACGGGATCGTCGTGCCAGCCGAGCCCCTTGCTTGACGGCAGCACGTCGAAGAGGTGGCGCATCAGGGGCCCAACGCAATAGACGCCGTCGATGCCTTCGAGATGCTTGGCGAGGCCGATGTGGTAGCTTGGTGCGTCAGCGCCCAGCTCTAGCATGTCGCCGAGCACCGCAATGCGGCGCCCGCCAGTCATGTTGCGCGCCTGCAGGCTTTGCAGCGCAGCAGCGACGCTGGCCGGGTTGCCGTTGAAACTGTCGTCGATCACGGTGATGCCGCCGACCGCCTGCTCGACGCCGCGGCCGGTCATGATGCCGACCCGGTCGAGTTTGATCGCAAGCGTCGCCGCATCGAGGTTCGCCGCGCGGATCGCGGCGAGCGCGGCCAGCGCATTCTGCACGCGGTGCGGCGCGCCCGGCGTGAGGCTGAAGGCGATCTCCTTCTTGCCGAGCCTGGCCACGACCTGCCAGCTCTCGCCATGCGGGGCGTGCGCGATCTCGTGCACCTCGGCATGCTCGCCGAAGCGCACCACCGTACCTTTCCAATCCGGCGCCTTGATCCCGGCGGGCAGCACCAGCACGCCGTCCTCGGGCAGGCCGAGCGCGATCGAGACCTTCTCGCGCCTGATCGCTTCGAGCGAGCCGAGCTTTTCCAAATGCACCGGCTGGACGTTGACGACGAGCGCGACCGTCGGCCGGGTCAACTCGCTGAGCCGCGCGATTTCGCCGGGCTGGTTCATGCCCATCTCGACGATCCAGAGGCTGGCGTCTCGCCTGGCGTTGCACAGCGTCAGCGGCACGCCCCAGAAATTGTTGAAGCTCGACGGGCTGGCATAGGCGTTGGGGTAAGCGGCCAGAAACTCCTTGGTGCTGGTCTTGCCGGCGCTGCCGGTGAGCCCGATCACCGGACCGCCAAAGCGCGCGCGCGCGGCGCGCGCAAGTCCCCACAGGCCGTCGATCAGTGTGTCCTTCACGACGATCTGGGGAATGCGGATGCCCGCGATCTCGTGCGGCACGATCATCGCGACCGCTCCGGAGGCTTCCGCCTTGTCCGCGAACTCCCAGCCGTCACGCGCGCTGGCGAAGGCGGAGACGAAGCCACCGCTTGGCGTGCCGCTCAGCGCGACGAACAGGCTGCCCGGTTTCACCAGGCGGCTGTCCTGGGTGACGAAATCGATCGGCGTATCCGGGAATGATCCACCGACGCCCAGCGCGCGCGCCACCTCGGCAACCGTCCATATCGGCGCGCTCATGCAATCCTCGATGCTAGTGCGGCGGCGACCGCCTCGTGATCACTGAAGGGCAGCACCTCGCCGCCGACGATCTGCCCGGTCTCGTGGCCCTTGCCGGCGATGAGGAGCGCATCGCCCTCCTGCAAGTCCTCGATCGCCGCGCGGATCGCAGCAGTGCGGTCGCCGATTTCGCGAGCCCCCTTCGCGGTCGCGAGGATCGCGGCGCGGATCGCTTCCGGCTTCTCGCTGCGCGGATTGTCGTCGGTGATGATGACGCCGTCGGCATTCTCGGCCGCGATCTCGCCCATGATCGGCCGCTTGCCGGCATCGCGATCGCCACCGGCGCCGAACACGACGATCAGCTTGCGCCTGGCGTAGGGACGCAGCGCCTGCAAAGCCTTCGCCAGCGCATCGGGCTTATGCGCGTAGTCGACGAAGATCGGCGCGCCGTTGCGCTCGCCGACGCGTTCGAGCCGGCCCTTGGCGCCTTCGAGATGTTCGAGGCTCGCGAACACGTTTGCCGCATCGCTGCCGGTGCCGATGGCAAGGCCGGCAGACACCAGCGCGTTCTCGATCTGGAACTCGCCGACCAGCGGCAGCCGAACCTCATACCGCTTGCCGCAATGCTCGAGCGCGAGCGCTTGCGAAAAGCCCTCGACCTCGGCATCGGCGAGACGAATGCCCTCGCCTGCGCCGTCGCCGTTGCGGCCGACCGCCATCACGCGCAGGCCGCGCGCCTTCGCCGCGTCGATGACGTCCACTGAACAATCATTATCGGCCGAGATCACCGCTGCTCCATCAGGCGGGACCAGTTCGCGGAACAGGCGGAGCTTGGCCGCGAGGTAATGCGCAACGGTCGGATGATAATCCATGTGGTCGCGCGAGAGATTGGTGAAGCCGCCGGCGCAGACGCGCACGCCGTCGAGGCGGTACTGGTCGAGCCCGTGCGAGGACGCCTCGAAGGCGAGATGCGTCACGCCGTCGCGCGCGATCTCGTCGATCTGCCGGTGCAGCGCGATCGGGTCCGGCGTCGTCAGCGAGCCGTAGACGGTGCGCTTGGGCGAGACGAGGCCGATAGTGCCGATGCTGGCGGAGGCATGCCCCAGCCGCTCCCAGATCTGGCGCGTGAAGGCTGCGACGGAGGTCTTGCCGCTGGTGCCGGTCACCGCGGCAATCGTCGCGGGCTGTGCGGGAAAGAATCTTGCCGCGGCGAGCGCCAGAGCGCGGCGCGGATTGGCGACCGTGACGAACGGCACCTTGCTGCCATCAGGCGCATGGTCGCCGACGACGGCCACCGCGCCTGCCGCGACCGCAGCATCGATGAAGCGCGCGCCGTCGGTCTTGCTGCCCGCGAGAGCGAAGAAGAGATCGCCCGGCCTGACCTGCCGGCTGTCGAGCGCAAGGCCGCTCACATCGAGCGCCGCGGCAGCGGGCTCGATTGCGGCATCATTGCCTAGCAGTTCGCGCAGCTTCATGGTGTTCCAGTCGACATGCCGTGCCGGAAAGCCGAATCTTCGGAAAAGCCCCGACTCAGCAGCGGCAACGGCCTACCCGGTTGATTACTGGGTTGTCCTGGATGCTGCAAGAATAAGGCGGTCGGACGGCGGCAGGTCGAACCGCGGCTCGACGCCCAGAAGCGGCGCGATTCGCTCGATCACCTTGCCGCCGGTCGGCACCGCGTTCCAGCCGGACGTGATGAAACCCTTGGTTTCAGGAATCGCCTGCGGCTCGTCCAGCATGATCAGGATGTGATATTTCGGATCGTCGCAGGGCATGACCGCAGTGAAGGAGTTGAGCACCCGCTTCTTGGCATAGCGGCCGTTGATGACCTTCTCGGACGTACCGGTCTTGCCGCCGACGTAATAGCCCTTGATGTCAGCGGTCTTGGCGGTACCGATCTCGGCATTGAGCCGCATCAGATACCGCATCTTGTCGCTGGTGTCCTGCTTGATCACGCGCTTGGCCAGCGCCGCCGCTTCCGCTTCGCTGCGCTTCATGAAGGTCGGCGGAATCAAATAGCCGCCGTTCACCAGCGCGTTGATGCCCATCACCGCCTGGAGCGGCGCCACCGAGAGACCCTGGCCGAAGGCTGCCGTGACCGTGTTCAGCTCGCTCCAGCGGCGCGGGATCAGCGGCGCCGCGCTCTCCGGCAGCTCGGTGCGCAGCCGCGTCAACTGGCCCATCTTGGCGAGGAACGCCTTGTGCGCCTCGACGCCCTGGCTGAGCGCGATCCGCGCCGCGCCGATGTTGGACGAGTAGGTGAACACTTCCTTGGTGTTGATGAAACGCCCGAGCGGATGGCTGTCATGGATGGTGAATTTGCCATAGTGCAGGTTTCCGCGCGCATCCCACGACGAGTTCAGGTTGATCTTGCCGGAATCGAGCGCCATCGCCAGCGTGAACGCCTTGAAGGTCGAGCCCATCTCGTAGACGCCGGTGGTCAGGCGGTTGATGCGGTCGGGGTCGTGCGCTTCCTTCGGATTGTTGGGATCGAAGTCCGGCAGCGAGACCATCGCCACGATCTCGCCGGTCTTGACGTTGGAGACGATGCCGGAGGCGGCCTTGGCGTGGAACTTGTCCTTGGCCTTCAACAGCTCGTCGCGGAGCGCGTGCTCGACGCGCAGATCGACCGAGAGCTCGATCGGCTTTTGCAACCGGTCGGTGGCAAAGCCGGCGCGATGGAGATCGGCGAGCCCTTGATTATCGAGCCACTTCTCCAGGCCGGCGATGCCCTGGTTGTCGATATTGACGAGACCGATGAGGTGGGCGACCTCGTTGCCGGTGGGGTAGACGCGCTTGTTCTCGCGCAGGAAGCCGATGCCGGGAATGCCGAGCTTGTGGATGTCCTGCTGCTGCTTCGGCGTGACCTCGCGCTTGAGCCAGACAAAACCCTTGCGCGTCTTCAGGCGCTCGCGCACCTCGGCCTCGTCGAGGTCGGGCACGGTGGCGGTCAAAAGCTCGATCGCCTCGTCCTTGTCGATGATGCGGCGCGGCTCGCCGAACAGGCTCGCCGCCTTGACGTCGGTTGCCAGGATCGCACCGTTGCGGTCGACGATGTCGGGTCGCGCGGTCGCGACCACCTCCTGTGCCGCGGCGCGGCGGGCGCCGTGAGCGTCGGCGCCGATCGCGAACATCACGAGGCGGCCGCCGATCAGGGCATAGACCGAGGCGAAGGCGAGCATTGCGAGGCCAACGCGCGCGCGCGCCTTCGCGGCGCGATCGACATTGCGCCCGTAGAGCAGGCTGCGGATCAGCCGCTGCCGCCAAGGCTCGGTCTGCTTTTCCATGGGTTTTGCCGGGATCGGAGCGCTCATTGATTGTCCTCCGGCTGAGGCACGGAGCCCGTCACGGTCTCAGGATCGCTCGCGGCTTCGATGGTGTTGAGCATCGCTCCGATCGGGTCGGGCTCGCCCGGCCTGAACATCCGTGGCGGGCGCTCCGGCAGGTTCTTCAGCGAGTCATATTGCGTGCCGTTGACCGGCTTGAGCGACAGATGCCGGTCGGACAATCCTTGCAGGCGCAGCGGCGCATCGAGCTTGGCCCATTCGGCGCGCAGCGAGGCAATCGCATCCCGCTGTTCCCGGATCTCCGCATGCAGCCGCAGCACCTTCTCGGTGCGCGCGGTGGAGTCCATCTTGATCCGGTAGACATGGGCCGCCGCGAAGATCAGCGCGCCGATGACGAGGAGGTGGATGAAGCGCATGCGCTAGCCGCCCCTCATGACGTCGGAGAGTCTTGGCCATGACGATGGCTCCCCATCGTCATGCGCGGGCGCCGAGGTGCGCTCGGCGGCGCGCAGCTTTGCGGAGCGCGCACGCGGGTTATGCGCCACTTCGTCTTCACCGGCGACGACCGGCCGCCGCGTCAGCAGCTGGAAGCTCGGCGCGGCCTGCGCGACTTCCGGCAGATGCCGCGAGCCGCCGCCGCTCTTGGAACGTGAGGCGAGAAAATTCTTGACGATGCGGTCTTCCAGCGAATGGAACGAGACCACGACGAGGCGGCCGCCGGGCTTGAGCACGCGTTCGGCCGCAGCGAGCGCCGTCTGGAGTTCCTCGAGCTCTTCGTTGACGAAGATGCGCAGCGCCTGGAACGTCCGCGTCGCCGGGTGAATGTCCCCGGGCTTCGAGCGCACGACCCTGCCGACGAGATCGGCGAGCGCGCGCGTGGTCGTGAACGGCGTCTCCTGACGATCTGCAACGATGGCACGGGCGATGCGCCGCGAATGCCGCTCCTCGCCGAAGAGATAGATGATGTCGGCGAGATCGCCTTCGGAGGCGCGCGCGACGACGTCCGCCGCGGTCGGGCCCGCCTGCCCCATCCGCATGTCGAGCGGACCGTCGAGACGGAAGGAGAAGCCGCGTGCTGCCTGGTCGAGCTGCATCGAGGACACGCCGACATCCATCACGACGCCATCGACGGTGTCGACGCCCTGCGCCACGCAGACCTCGGCGAGGTTGGAGAAGCGGTCTTCGACCAGCGTGAGCCGGCCGGCGGAGCGTTCGACGAGCTCGGCACCGCCAGCGATCGCAGTACGATCGCGGTCGATCGCAATGAGCCGGGTTCCCGGCACATCGAGAATGGCGCGGCTGTAGCCGCCGGCGCCGAAAGTGGCATCAACATAGATGCCACCTTCGCGCGGGGCGAGATGGTCGATGGCCTCGCGGCCGAGAACCGGAATGTGCGGAGCCGAGCTCATGCGCCACGCCTGCCGAACGCCCAGCCTGACGTCGATGCCAGATCGGGAACGAAACAGCCCATGACGCCTCGAATGATTCTGCGTCGCGGCGGTTCCACGACAAGGCCCTCGTCCTACATGATTACCGAGTCCGGTCGTCCCGGGCGGCAAACCCAGTGTTCCCAGCGAATTTTGTCGGGCAGCCATGGGATTTCGAGCCAAAATACGCTTTGGCCGCCTCCGGACGCGGGTCGGCACTTCATCTCTCAGTAACGGCCCTTAGCGTTAAGAAAGCGTTGATCGGCTCGCGACAAGTCGAAAAGGTGACGCCGTGGTGATGCTTCATCCACACACATACGCCAAAATGCATCCGTTAACCGCGCCGCGCGATTGCGCGTGGCCGAGGGTAAAGGAATAGTAAAGAGAAGGGCTTGGCCCACACTCTCCGTCCAACTCGAGCTGTCCATGCCGTCCGGTTCGTCCACGCCGTCTGGATCTGATTCGAAGCGTCAACGCGTGCTCCCGGTTCCCAAGGCCGCGGCGGGCATGCGGACGTTCGATCCGGATTCCTCGATCGTCTCCGATATCATCCCTTCGCCGAACCATGGCGAGCGCGCCAAGGGACGCCAGCCGGACATGATCGTGCTGCACTACACCGGCATGCCCGATGTCGAGGGCGCGCTGGCGCGGCTGTGCACGGCGGGGACCGACGTGTCGGCGCATTACGTCGTGCTGGAGGACGGCCGCATCGTGCAATGCGTGCCCGAGGCCAGGCGCGCCTGGCACGCCGGCGTCTCGTCCTGGGCCGGCGAGGACGACATCAACTCCTGCTCGATCGGCATCGAGATCATCAATCGCGGCCATGACTGGGGCTATCCGGAGTATCCGCTGCGCCAGATCGCCGCCGTGATCGCGCTGTGCCGCGGCATCATGCTCCGCCGCAAGGTGCCGCCGCACCGGGTGCTCGGCCATTCCGACGTCGCACCCGCGCGCAAGAAGGATCCCGGCGAAAAATTTCCGTGGCATTCGCTGGCCAATTCCGGCGTTGGCCACTGGGTGACGCCCGCCCCGGTCGTGCGCGGCGAGACCCTGATGCTCGGCACCATCAGCGACGCCGTGCTGAGCATGCAGCAGGCGCTCGCCAGATACGGCTACGGCGTGCCGCTGACCGGCAAATACGATGCCGCGACCATGGAAGTCATCACCGCCTTCCAGCGACACTTCCGCCCGGCCCGTCTGGATGGTGTCGCCGATCATTCGACGCTGTCGACATTGCAGGCGTTGCTGGCGAGCTTGCCGCAAGAGGGGACGGCTGTCGCGTCGAAGTGACGACGACGGGCACATGCTTCGTCATTGCGAGGAGCTCTTGCGACGAAGCAATCCAGACTGTTCCGGCAGAAAGGCTCTGGATTGCTTCGCGGAGCCTGTTATCGGGCCGCGCTTCGCGCGGACCCGTTGGCTCACAATGACGGAGCTCGTGGCGACTATCCCATCTCCCTCACCCGTCGCGCATACAGCCGCCGCAATGGCTCCAGCTGTGTCGCCTCCGTCGCCGCCCGATACGCCTCGCGCGCCTCGTCCTTGCGGCCGAGCCGCCGCAACAGATCCGCGCGCACCGCGGGCAACAGCTCGTAGCCATCAAGCCCGCCGCGCGCGGTGATCGCGTCGACAAGAGCGAGCGCACGTGAAGGTCCATCAACCATCGACACCGCCGCGGCATGATTCAGCTCGATCACCGGCGAGGGACTGATGCGTAGCAGCACCTCGTAGAGCCCCGCAATCTGCGGCCAATCGGTCTCCTCAAAGCTGTTCGCGCGTGCATGCAGCGCCGCGATCGCGGCTTGCACGGCATAGGGTTGCGGGCGGCTGGGTAGGCGCAGCGCGTCCTCCACCAGAAGCAGGCCCTCCTCGATCTGCGCGCGATCCCACAGCGAGCGATCCTGTTCCTCTAGCAGCACGATATCGCCGGCCGGTGTCTCGCGCCCGCCGCGGCGCGCATCGTGCAGCAGCATCAACGCCAGCAGGCCCTTGATGCCGGCGCGATCGGGCATCAACCGGTCGAGCAGGCGGCCGAGCCGGATCGCCTCGACGGCGAAATCGGGCCGCATCAGGCCCGTACCCGAGGTCGCCACGTAGCCTTCGGTGAAGACGAGATAGATCACGGCGAGCACGCCGTCGAGCCGCAGCGCCAGCGCGTCGCGCTCCGGCACTTCGTAAGGAATACCGGCGAGGCGGATCTTCTGCTTGGCGCGAACGAGGCGCTGGGCCATCGCCTCCTCGCTGACGAGAAAGGCGCGCGCCACCTGCGCGGTGGAGAGCCCGCACACGGTGCGCAGCGTCAGCGCGATCTGGACTTCGGCTGCGAACGCGGGATGGCAGCAGGTGAAGATCAACCTCAGCATGTCGTCGTCGAGCATGGCCGGCGGCTCGTCAGGCGCTTGCGCGTTCAGCTCGAGCTCGTGCACCAGCGCTTGCTGCTTGCCGCGAAAGATGGCCCGGCGGCGAATGCGGTCGATCGCCTTGTTGCGGGCGACATTGACCAGCCAGGCGCGCGGATTGTCGGGGACCTCGCAGGCCGGCCAGCGTTCCAGCGCGACGGCGAAGGCGTCCTGAAGCGAATCCTCGGCGAGATCGAAATCACCGACGAGGCGGATCAGCGTGGCCAGCGCCCGCCCCGCCTCGTCACGGAAGATGGCTTCGATCTCGGAAGGGGTCATGTCACACGATCACTCTCCTCCCGTCATTCCCGGGCGCGGCAAGGCCGCGAGCCCGGAATGACGAAGGTGAGAGTTGTCACTTCTCATACACCCAGATCGGCCGCACCTCGATCGACCCAATGCGCGCGCTGGGAATCCGCGCCGCAATCTCGATCGCGGCGTCGAGATCCTTGGCCTCGATCAGATAGTAGCCGCCGAGCTGCTCGCGCGTTTCCGCGAACGGACCGTCGGTCGTCAGCGTCTTGCCGTCGCGCACGCGCACCGTCGTCGCGGTCGTGGTCGGCCGGAGCCGATCGCCGGCCTTGAAATTGCCGTTCCGGATGATGGATTGCGTGAAGGCCTCATATTCCGCCGACATCTTCTGAGTGGTTCCCGTGTCAATCTTCGCGTACTCGGCCTCGTTCTGGTAGATCATCAGCAGATACTGCATCGCTTCACTCCTATTGTTCGGCTGTGTTGCCGACATCCAGTCGAACGGGGCACGCTCCAAACGACATCTTCAGGATAAATTATTTCGGGCGAGGCGTGCGCGGCGATATCGGCTTGACGGAACCGTCACCAATGCTCCATGCGTAAACCGTCAGTCGGCCGGACGGCCGCTCCGGCAGGGGCCGAAAGGCCGCCGGGGAGGAAAGTCCGGGCTCCCTTGACATGCGGTGCCGGATAACGTCCGGCGGGGGTAACCCCAGGGAAAGTGCCACAGAAAACGAACCGCCCGCCTTCGCCCCTTCGGGGCTATGGCGTGACAAGCCCGCGAGGCTCGCCACGCCGAAGCAGCGCAAGCTGCATAGGCGGGTAAGGGTGAAAAGGTGCGGTAAGAGCGCACCGCGGCTGCGGCAACGGAGCCGGCATGGTAAACCCCACCGGGAGCAAAACCGAATAGGGACGGCGTAGCGGGCTGTTCGCGCAAGCGATAACGCCGCGGGGCGATGTCAGGCCCGCCGTCCGGGTAGGTTGCCCGAGGCCATGTGCAAACATGACCCCAGAGGAATGGCCGTCACGTACCGTTCGCGCAAGCGGGCGGTGCCCTACAGAACCCGGCTTACAGGCCGGCTGATATTCTAAAGCGTTTTCGAGCGAAGTGGGTTTCCGGTTCGCGTGAAGAAAACGTCTTGCTAAGGAAGCAACGAGGGGTTCGGCGTGAATGCGCCGGGCCCCTCACCATTTTAGGGGCAAGCGCGCAGCCATTTAAATGGTGTCATTCCGGGGGGCGCGAAGCGAGAGCCCGGAATCCATCGGACGGCACAGTTGGTGGAGGAATGGATTCCGGGTTCGTGCTGCGCACGCCCCGGAATGACGATGTAGCGGCCGGCCGCGCAATGTAGACGCTGCGGCCACGTTAGGCCGCGCGCGTATTCGCCTTTACGATGACGGGTGCAAGCTCGCCGGCCTCGCGCCGCAGCTTGCTCGCCTCGAAACCGTGCATGCCAAGCTGCCATTGCAGCCCGACGATGGCGCCCTTGGTCGGCTGCAGTAATGCGAGCGAGGCGAACAGGGTCACCGGCAGCCACAGCGCGAGTTGCAGCCAGAGTGCCGGCGCGTAGGCCGTCTCGACCGCGAGGATCGCCGGCACCACGAGATGGCCGACGACGACCATCACGAGATAGGCAGGAAAGTCGTCTGCGCGCTGGTGGAACAACTCCTCGCAGCAGTGGTCGCAAGCGTGAGCCACTTTCAGGAAACGGCCGAACATGTGCCCTTCCCCGCAATTCGGACATTTGCCGCTGAAACCGCGCCACATCGCCTTTGCCAGAGAGACCGTCGCCATGACCACACCTCTTCCTTTTCAACGATCCATACAATAATATCTTGCATCCATACATTCAAAGGATATGGGCCTATATTGCATGGATTGGACCCCTACAATCTCGGAGCTCTCCGGCCCGCGCTACCAGCGCATCGTCGAGGCCATGGAGGCCGACATCGCCGCAGGGAGGCTGGTGCGCGGCCAGCAATTGCCGACGCAGCGCGCACTCGCAAAAGCGCTCGGCATCGATCTCACGACGGTGACACGCGCCTACACCGAGGCGCGGCGCCGCGGCATCATGGAGGCCCGGGTCGGACAAGGCTCGTTCGTATCGGAGACCAGCGCGCGCCGTGCGGTCGACATGCCGCATCCCGTCGCGATTGATCTCTCGATGAATGTGCCGCCGCATCCGCTGGAGGCGCAGCTCGACGAGCGCATCATCGCCGGAATGGAGTCGATCCGCGCGCAATCGGGCCTGACGGCGCATCTCAACTATCAACCGCCCGGCGGCAGCGCGCATGAGCGCGAGATCGCAGCGCGCTGGATGCGCGCACGCGTTCCGCATGCACATGCCGACAGGTTGGTGATCTTTCCGGGCGCGCAAACGATCCTGTTCAACCTGCTCGCTCATCTCGCGCGGCCCGGCGAAATCGTGCTGACGGAAACGCTCACCTTTCCCGGCATCAAGGCCGCCGCCGCACGGCTCGGCGTCAAGCTCATCGGTGTCGCCATGGACGACGGCGGCATCCTGCCCGACGCGCTGGCGAAGGCCTGCCGCGCGCACAGCCCGAAGGCCGTCTATCTCACTCCGACGCTGCACAATCCGACCACGGCGACATTGTCCGCCGAGCGGCGTCACGCCATCGCAAAGATCATCAGCGATGCCGGTACGACGCTGATCGAGGACGACGCCTACGGGCTGCTCGATCGCTCGGCATCGCCGATCGCGAACCTCATTCCGGAGCGGACTTATCTCGCGACCACGCTGTCAAAATGCATCGCGCCGGCGCTGCGCGTCGCCTATTTGCTGGCACCCGACAACGACGCGCAGCAGACGATGCGCAGCCATTTGCAGGCCACCGTGCAGATGCCGGCGCCGCTGATGGTCGCGCTGGTCACGCATTGGATCGAGACCGGCATTGCCGATCGCATCATCACCGCCATCCGCAACGAGGCAGTCGGCCGCCAACAGCTCGCGCAGCGGGCGCTGAAGGGGTTTCAGTTCCTGGCCAAGCCCGCCGCTCATCATCTCTGGCTGCCGCTGCCGGAGGGCCGGTCCGATGTCGCGGGGCATCTCTTGCGGCATGGACTCGCGGTGGTCGCCGGCGAAGCCTTCACGGTCGACGGGACACCACCGCATGCGGCACGCGTCTCGCTGGGGGCGGCACGCAACAGATCGGAATTGACGGAAGCGCTGCGCATCCTGGTCGGCGTGCTGCACGAGCCCGCCGACACCAGGCAGATCGTCTAGACTCTTTATTGATGAGGACGACTTATTGATGATGACGACGGTGGCGTGGGCGAACCACCGGCGCAACGGCTGCAGGATAAGCCGCATAGGCCTCGCTCGGGGCCACCGCCTCGCCGCGGGCTGCGTGGCCCGCGGGCGTGAGCTGGCCGCCATTGAGCACATCGCGGTCGGGATGCGCGGCCTGATAGGCTGCAGGCTCGGAAAACTGCGCCTGCGCCAATGTCGGCGTCAGGGCGGCGGCCGATAACAGCGCGGCCGCAACGGCAATGTTCATGCGGGTCATGATCATGCTCCATCATCTCATCAGGGACGGTGCGGCGTGACGCCCGGCAGGCCCCAAGATTAAAGTACGAGCGTCATGTAGGCACGTCTTCCGCGAACGCCCGCCCCTGGGGATCACGCTTGCGTGCGGCTTTGAAATTGACCTTCGCGGCCGCATCTGTGCTATGCGCCAGATGATGATCAAAAGCGGGATCGCGTTCGGCATCGCCGCTAACGACAGGAAATGATTGGTGGAAACGTCCACTTACGCGCTGCTGCTGTTCGGCGCGCTGGCCGGCGGCTTCGTCTCGGGACTGGCCGGCTTCGGCACGGCACTGATGGCGCTCGGCATCTGGCTCTATGTGCTGCCGCCATCGCTCGCGGTGCCGCTGGTGCTGATCTGCTCGGTGATCGCGCAAACCTCAACGCTACCGTCGATGTGGAAGAGTTTTGACCTCTCGCTGGTCTGGCCGTTCCTGATCGGCGGACTGATCGGCGTGCCGCTGGGAACGATAATGGTCGCCTCCGCCGATCCAAAAGTGTTCAAGCTGAGCGTCGGCGTGCTGCTCCTGATCTTCTCGAGCGCGCTGTATCTGAACAAGAGGCCGCTCGCGATCAAGTTCGGCGGCCGCATTGCCGACGGCTCGATCGGCTTTGCCGGCGGCATTCTTGGCGGCCTCGCCGGACTGTCGGGCCCGCTGCCGATCCTGTGGGCCAACATCCGCGGCTGGAACAAGCACGAGCGGCGCGGCATCTTCCAGCTCTTCAATTTCACGGTGCTCGCGACCGCGCTGGCGTTGCAGACCGCCTCGGGCCTCGTCGAACTCAAAGTGGTCTGGCTCGCGCTGGTCGCGTTTCCGGGCACACTGATCGGCGCATGGGCCGGCGCGCGGGTCTATCACGCCCTGAGCGACAAGCATTTTGGCGATGTCGTGCTCGGCCTCCTGTTCCTGTCGGGCCTCGGTCTCGTCTGGAATAGTGTTGGCACGCACTAAAGCATGATCCGCAAAAGTGCGGAGCGGTTTTCCGAAAAGATCATGCTCAAACAACAAGCTAAAGCGCGATGACGATTCATCCCAATCTCATCGCGCTTTAGGCGGGCACGCGTGCGGGAGGCGCGACTGGCTCGGCCCCCGCCTGCTCCATGGGTTGCTCCGGACGGGGCGATACCAGTCGCTTCATGAATTCGCGGCGCAACAACCACAAGCTCAGCGCAGCCTGGAGCGTCGTCGCAGCGATCGACAAGTACCACACGTGCTCCATGCGGAAGCCCGGCCGCGTCGACAGCCAGATCGCCGGCAGCGAATAAGTGAACACGCGCGTCGCCGAGCTCAAGAGCGCCGGCTTGGTGTTACCAAGGCCCTGGAACATGCTCGAGCAGGTGAAGATCAGGCCCTGCGCCACCATGTTGAGCGAGATGATCCGCAGGAACAGGAAGGCGATCTCCATCGTCTCCCGGTCGTTCGAGAATCCGGCGAGCAGCAATTCCGGCTTCAGCTGCGCAAGAATCATGAAGCCGATCATCACGACGGTGGTGATCAGCGCCGCCTTGACGAAGGTTTCGCGCACGCGCGCGCCGTTTGCAGCGCCGACGTTCTGGCCGGCGATCGGCCCGGCCGCCAGCGCGACCGCAAGCGCCGGCATCTGGATCAGGCCGAGCACCCGCTGTCCGATGCCGAATCCCGCCTGCGCCGCCGCACCGAAATCGCGCAACACGTAGTAGACCACCGCCATGAGGATGAACATCATCGCGAATTCGCCGCCGGCGGGCAGCCCGACATTGAGGATGCGCTTCAAATGGCGCGGCTGCGGGCGCCACTGCGCCGCGTCGAACGCGACGTAGCGCTCGACCTTGCGGAAGTACGCCAGCAGCATCAGAACGCCGATCGCCACCGCGATCGAGCTTGCCAGCCCCGCGCCGGCAACGCCGAGTGCGTAGCCCGTGCCACAGCCCGCGATCAGCACCGGCGCCAGCGCAATATTGATGACGACCGCGAGCGCCTGCACCAGCATGGCGGGACGCACGATGCCGGTCGCGCGCAGCGCAGACGCCATCACCTGTGTGGCGAATTGCAGCGCGAGCGCCGGCATGAACCACAACAGATAGATGGTCCCAGCCTCGATCGTCGCCTCGTCCGCGGCAATCGAACGCATGTAGAGGCGCGACAGTGCTGCGCCCATGGCCAGAGTCAGCAGGCCGAACAGCACAGACAGTGCGATCGCCTGGTTGAAGATCAAATTGGCATCCTGTCGATCCTTGCGTCCCACCGCATGTGCGATCAGCGCAACGGTGCCGACGCCGAGCACCTGCATCAGCGCGTTGACGAGAAATCCGGCGTTGCCGGCCGCGGCGACGCCCGCGACCGCTGCATCGCCCAGTCCCGACACGAAGTACAGGTCGACCAGCTGGCAGACCATGATCGTGACCATGCCGACCATGATCGGAGGGGCCATGGCCAGGATGTGTCTCACGATGGAGCCGTTCGTCAGGTCTTTCATGTCAGTCCATCCTTGGCGCCGTAACATCGGGACGTTCGCCCCTGCCGCGCGCCTCATTCCGCTGCTGCGATATGTCCGAGCTCCACCACCTGGCGCTCGAACAGGCCGCGATAGATGCCGCCGGGCTTGGCCGCGAGCAGAGCATGCGTGCCCTGCTCGACGATCTCGCCGCGGTCGAACACCAGGATGCGATCGAGGCTGCGCACCGTCGACAGGCGGTGCGCGATCACGATCGAGGTGCGGCCCTTCATCAGCCGCTCCATCGCCTGTTGGATCAGCGCCTCAGATTCCGAATCAAGGCTCGAGGTCGCCTCGTCCAGGATCAGCACCGGCGCATCCGCCAGGAAGGCGCGCGCTAGCGCCACGCGCTGCCGCTCGCCACCCGACAGCTTTACGCCGCGTTCGCCGACCAGCGTGCCGTAGCCCTTGGGCAGGCGCAGAATGAAGTCGTGCGCGTTCGCAAGCCGCGCCGCATGCTCGATCGCCTGCAGGCTGGCACCCGGACGGCCATAGGCGATGTTCTCGGCGAGCGAGCGGTGGAACAGGATCGGCTCCTGCTGCACGATCGCGATCTGGCTGCGCAGCGATTGCTGCGTCGCGAGCGCGATGTCCTGCCCGTCGATCAGCACGCGGCCGCCGGAGACGTCGTAAAGCCGCTGCACCAGCTTGACGAAGGTCGTCTTGCCGGAGCCGGAGCGGCCGACGAGTCCGACCCGTTCGCCGGCGCGGATCGTCAGCGACAGCCCGTCATACAGCGGCGCGCGATGGCCGCCATAATGGAACGTGACGTCGTCGAACACGATCTCGCCGCCCTCGATCGCGATCGGCCGCGCATCGGAAGCATCCGCAATGCCGACCGGCTCGTCGTGGATCGCCACCAGCTCGTCCATGTCGTTGACCGAGCGCTGGAGGTTGTTGATATGCATGCCGACGTCGCGCAAGTAAGCGTGGATGACGTAGTAGCTCGTCAGCACATAGGTGACGTCGCCGGGCGAGGCGTGACCTGACATCCACAGCAGCACCGATCCGCCGATTACGGACGCGCGCAGGCACAGCAGCAAGGAGAGCTGCGACATGGCTGTGTAATTGTAGCGCAGCCAGGTCCGCCGCACGCGCACGCGCCAGCGGCCAACGACGCGCGCGAGCCGCGCATCCTCGCGCAGCTCTGCGCCGAACGACTTCACCACGGCGTTGCAGGTCAGCGCGTCCGCCAGCGTGCCTCCGACCTTGGTGTCCCAGGCATTGGAGACGCGCGCCGCCGGCGCGATGTAGCGGGTCGAGAACACCACCGTGATCGTGACGTAGAAGATCGCCCCGAGCGCGATCACCAGGCCGAGCGAGGCCCAATGCAAGCCGATCAGGACCATCGAGCCGATCAGCACCAGCAGCGAGGGCGCCAGCGCCAGCAGAATGGTGTCGTTGAGCAGGTCGAGCGCCCACATGCCGCGCGTGATCTTGCGCACCGTGGAGCCTGCAAAGGAGTTCGCGTGCCAATCGGTCGAGAAGCGCTGCACGCGCGTGAACGCATCCTGCGCGACGTCGGACATGATCTTCAGCGTGAACGGCACGATCGCCTGGAGGCCGACGAGCCTCAGCACCATCGAGGCCGCGCCCAGCGCCACGATGGCGCCGAATGCCACCAGCGCCGCGTGGCGCGCATCCGGATCCGATGGGCCGCGCGTCAGCGCATCGACCAGATGCCCTGAGAACACCGGCATGAACAGGTCGGCGATGGTCGCACCCAAGAGGCCGCCGGCCACGATGAGGCCGCGCCCGGGCTGCTGCAGCCAGTGCCGGAACACGAAGGGCAGCACCAAACGGATCGCGGCGGGCTTTTTGGACAGAGCGGTCATGACATCATCCGGCCGCTCGCGCAGGCCGGCTCCATCGATGGACGCAGGCCGGCCGCGAGGGCCGAAACGGCGTCACTCAAAACTGACTTTGACTTGGGAAGCGGAGCGATCGGGGCGCTTGGCCGAAACCTTGGCCCAATCGAAGCTGGCGGAAAGGGCCTCTAGGAGGCCGAGCACATACCGAGCCAGAACATCGAGCGCGGGCGTGCGATCTGCGAATGCGACGAAATCATGCAAATCTCTCCCCGGTTCGATTGAATGAGGTGCGCTTTATAGATGTGTCGTTTGCGATTTGCAACGGGGCTCGCGCGAGATCACGCATGAGTGTTGCAATTTGGTGCGCCTTTGCGCGTAAACGCCACTCAACCTCCGCGGTCATGCCCCGCGGAGGCGGGGCATCCAGTATTCCAGAGGCGGTAGTATTTCAATCGATAAGCCGCGGCGTACTGGATCGCCCGCCTTCGCGGGCGATGACATCGAGAGTGCCGCGTCAATGCGCGTCGCCGCCGCCGGTCATCGCGGCCGGCTTGTTCAGCAGCGCGACCAATAGGCTGAGGCCGAGATAGAACAGCGTCAGCATGAAGAAGGCGTCGCCGAAGCTCATCACCACGGCCTGGCGGTGCACGAGCTGCGACAGCTGCTTCATCGCCATCAGCGTGGAATCGCCGAGCCCCTGGAATTTCTGCATGAACATGGTCAGGGTTTCGGTCGCAGTCGCGTTGCCCCAGGTCACGCGCTCCTGCAGGCGCGTGATGTGCAGATCGGTGCGATCGTTGAGCACGGTGTTGATGATGGCGAGCCCGACCGCGCCGCCGAGATTGCGCATCAGGTTGAACAGGCCGCTCGCGTTCTTCACCCGATCAGGCGCCAGCGTGCCGAGCGCGATGTTGTTGGTCGGCACCATCGCGAACATCATGCCGATGCCGCGCAGGATCTGCGGCACCAGCAACTCGTAGAAATCGTAGTCGCGGGTGATCCAGGTCATCTGGTAGGAGCCGATCGCGAACACGACGAGGCCGAACGCGATCATGTAGCGCATGTCGAACTTCACCATGAGACGGCCGACCAGCGGCGCGACCAGGAACATGGTGATGCCGGAGACGAACATGGTCTCGCCGATCATCAGCGCGCTGTAGCCGCGCACTTCGGCGAGATAGCGCGGATAGATATAGGTCAGGCCATAGAGGCCGATACCGATGCAGAACTGGAGCAGGCAGCCGATCGCGAAGTTGCGGTTGGAGAAGGTGCGCAAATTGACGATCGGCTCGGCCGCCGTGAAGACGCGCCAGAAGAAGGCGATCGCCGAGATCGCGCAGATCCAGGCGCAGATCGCCACCGAGGTGTCCTGCAGCCATTCATATTGCGGACCTTCCTCCAGCACATATTCCAGCGTGCCGAGAAAGCCGGCCATGAACAGCAGGCCCCACCAGTCGAAGCGGTCGAGCAGCTCGAAATGCGGCTCGTCGAAATCGACCAGCGCCAGCACGCCCAAGGTGATGCTGATGCCGGGCACGACGTTGATGAAGAACAGCCAGTTCCACGACATCAGGTCGGTGATGTAGCCGCCGACGGTCGGCCCAATGGTCGGGGCCAGCGTAGCGACGAGACCGATGATGGGACCGACGATGTGGAATTTCGTGCGCGGGAAGACGGTATAGGCCGAGGCGAACACCGTCGGGATCATGCCGGCGCCGAGGAAGCCTTGCAGCGCGCGCCAGAGGATCATCTCCTCGATCGTGGAGGCGAAGCCGCAGAGCAGGCTCGAGAAGGTGAAGCCGGCGGCCGAGATCGCGAACAACAGCCGCGTACCGAAAGCGCGCGATAGAAATCCCGACAGCGGGATCGCGATCACTTCGGCGATCAGATACGCAGTCTGGACCCAGGAGACTTCGCTGGAGCTCGCCGACAGGCCGGCCTGAATCTCGCTCAGGGAGGCCGAGACGATCTGGATGTCCAGGATCGACATGAACATCCCGAACACCATGATGATGAAGGCAAACAGCCGCTTCGGCGCGATGCGCTCCGATGCGGGATCCGCCATCATGGCAGGTGAAGCGGTGGTGGCGTTGGCCATGGTGTCAGCTCAGATGCAAGCTGCGAGCTCTCTTCACCTCTCCCGCTTGCGGGAGAGGTCGACGCGCTCGCAGAGCGCGGCGGGTGAGGACTCTATCCTCTTGGGGAGTCTCGCTAGCAGAGATACCCTCTCCCGCAAGCGGGAGAGGGAGCGCAGCTGTACTCGGAGCTAGAGTGTCGCGAGTCATGAGTGATCAATCCTACTGCGGGTGGATCGCGGTGGGATCGTCGAGATCGACCTCGCTGTCGGCGTCGGCCGCGCCTTTGTTGGTGTCGACGGTGGCGTAGACCGACATGCCGGCGCGGAGCAGGTTCTGCTTCGCCACCGACTTCGGCACGCGGATGCGCACCGGCACGCGCTGCACGATCTTGGTGAAATTGCCGGTGGCATTGTCAGGCGGCAGCAGCGTGAACACCGAACCTGCGCCCGCCGCGATGCTGTCGACCACGCCCGAGAACTTGCGCATGCCGTAGGCATCGACCTTGATCGTCACCGGCTGGCCGGGACGGATGCGCTTGAGCTGCGTTTCCTTGAAATTGGCGTCGATATAGACGGCATCGAGCGGCACGACGTTGCCGAGGCGCTGGCCGACCGCGACGAAATCGCCGGCGCTGACCAGGCGATTGGAGAACGTGCCGTCGACCGGTGCGCGCACCGCGGTGAAGCTGAGGTCGCGCTCGGCCTTGGCGAGCGTGGTCTTGAGCTCGGCGAGTTGGGCCTGCGCTTCGGCCTGCTGCGCCTTGGCGACGTCGACATTGCTGACCGCGACGTCATAGGCGGCCTGCGCAGCCTTGACCGCGGCGGCGCCCTGATCGCGTCCGGCTTCCGAGCTCTCGAACACGGCGCGCGAGGCAAACCCCTTGTTGCTCAGCGCCTGCTGACGCTCATAATCGAGATCGGCGCGCTTGAGGCCCGCCTCAGCCGAGACGAGCTGCGCCTTGGCCTGCGCGACCTGGCTGTCGAGCGCGGCAACCTGGCGGCCGATGCGATCGATCGTGGCCTGCTGGGTCGCGATCTTGGTCGCGGCGGCATCGACCGCGATCTTGTAGTCGCCGTCGTCGATGCGGAAGACGACGTCGCCGGCGCGAACCGGCGTGTTATCGCCGGCGAGGATCGAGGAGATGTGACCGGCGACGCGCGCGCCGAGCATGGTGTTGTTGGCGCGGACATAGGCGTCGTCGGTGGAGATGTAGAAGCGGCCGACCAGCGTGTAGTAGCCGGCATAGCTCGCGACCGCGAGCGCCAGCAGCAAGCCAACGCCCATCAGGACGAATTTGCGCTTGCCGGATTTGGGCGCGCCGGCAGCGGCGCTATCGGCAGGTGCAGCCGGGGCCGCCCTGTCGGGCGCGGGCTTCTCGGCCACCTCGGCGGTACGGCGCCTGGTTTCCTCGGCCACATGAGAGCGCAATTGCTCGGCCAGGACGGCGGGTTTCTCGGTCGCAGCGTCACCGCCGGTCTGCTCGTCCACCGCTTCCTGGCGAAGAACGCGCGCAGCCTGGTCTCTCGATACGGCCATAAAGGCCTCCCCAAAAAAGCGCGACCAAGGGCAGGCCGTCGTGCGGCCTGTTTCCTCTCGCCCATCTCAAATATCATTGACCGAACCGTTCGGTCAATATACATAATGTTCCCGTCCGGGACCCTACGGGCCCGAATCCTTATATTTGCGTTTCATGGTGCCAGACCCGATCCAAAACCTTCCGAGACCCTAAACCAATGGTTGTAGCTGCCAGCGAACATCTGCACGTCCTCCACGAGGAGGACAGCTCCAAGCGCCGCCAGATCCTGGACGGGGCTCGCAAGGTGTTCATGGCGCTCGGTTTCGACGGCGCCAGCATGGGCGAGATCGCGCGCGCCGCGCAGGTCTCCAAGGGCACGCTCTACGTCTACTTCGCCGACAAATGCGCGCTGTTCGAAGCCATCCTCGAAGAGGAGGCGCTCCAGCACGGCCAGGTCGTGTTCAATTTCGATCCCGCGCGCGATGCCGAAACCACGCTGAAGGAGTTCGGCCGGGCCTACATCCATCTGCTCTGCCGCCCCGGCGGCGGATCGGCGATCCGCACCGTGATGGCGATCGCCGAGCGCATGCCCGATGTCGGCCGCCGCTACTATGGGCGGGTGCTGGACAAGACCATCAACCGCCTCTCCGAGTATCTCAGAGCCCATGTCGGCTCCGGTGACCTCGATATCGACGATTGCGATCTTGCTGCCTCGCAATTCATGGAACTCTGCAAGGCTTCACTGTTCCTGCCCTTCGTCTTCCAGGCCGCGCCTGCGCCATCGGAACAACGGATGACCGAGGTGGTCGACAGCGCGACGCGGATGTTCCTGGCGGCGTACCGGAAGTAACGGCAAGCAGGCCGCGCGTTGCGCAGGCCGGCGCCGCGGCCCTATATTGCGGCCATGTCTCGTGATCTTCGCCCGCCGGTCGATATCCTCCATTATGAGATCGTCCAGGAACAGGCCTCGGCGCTTGGACGGATGGGTCGCGCGCTCGAACAGACGCTGACGCGTCTGCGCGAGTTCGACGCCGCCCACGCGCTCTCGGAGACGCCGGCCTCGCTGCAACCGGCGAGGCGCAGGCTGGTCGCGGAAGCCGGCCAGGCGCTCTGGATGTTCGTGGTGCAACGGGAGGCGTCCGGCTTGCGCGACAGCCGCCACATCATGCGGACCTACAGCGTTCCCGGCGAGGTGCAGCAGTGCATGGGGCTGGTCCCCGTACCATCGAAGCCGACGTCGACATGATCTGCTAATTAGGTCGAACTATGCCCATCGTAGCCCGCATGGAGCGAAGCGGAATGCGGGGATACCTGTCCCGGATTGCGCTTCATCCGGCTACAGGGTTTTGCAAGCCTCAATCGTCGGCGTAGTCGTCCTCTTCGCGCTTGTGCGCGGTGCTCTTGCGGCCGAGCGAACCAGTCACGGAGGGATCGCGCGCGTTCGCATATGGACTGCGTGACTGCGCACGCGCGGCGACCTCTTCGCCGGAGACGGCGGCAGGCTGGCAGATCAGGCGACGGCTGGCGCGGCGCATCAGGTCGACGTGGATGTGATCGTAGTGATAGACGTTCGAGCCCGGCGCGAGCACCGTGGTGAAATGCGCGCAGGCGCCGGACTGCACGTCGCGCAAAAACCCCTGCTCTTCCGGCATGCCGCGCCAGCCGTCCTTCACGGTGACGCGGCGGCCGTCGGCGAGCACGAAGGCGGATATGTCGAGCGCATTGCCGAAGGCGTGCTCGGAGATGTGGGCGCGCGAATTGCCGTTCATGCCGCGGCAGGAATAGGCTGAGATCTGCTTGATCTCGGCGACGCGGACGCCGAACCAGCGCATGGCCGAGGGCTGCACGGTGTCGGCGAGCCAGCGGTCGAGCTCGGACACGATCGGACAGGCCAGCGTTGCAGTCGGCTTGATCGCAACGGGACCGACGGCGGTGACGGGATTGCCCTGTGCCGGGCCAAGACGCGGCAACGGCTGCTGCGCGGGCGCCTGCGAGTAAGGCGCCGGACCGGCCGGCCGCGCCGGATAGCTCGGCGCATTCATGTAGCGCGCAGCACCCGCCGCATCAGTGCCCTCGGGAGGCAGGTCGATCTCGTCTTCCTGCGGCGCCACGCCGGGCGCGTTCAACGACATCGGACCGGTTGAGCTGCCATAGCCGAAAGGCTGTTGCACTGCGCTCTCGGGGTAATTCGATCGCTGCGGATAGGAGGAGGCCGGATAATTCTGGCTCTGCGGATAGTTCGATCGCGGCTGCGTCACCGGCCAGCGCGGCTGGTTGCCGATGTTCGCCGGCGGACGCAGTTCCTCGTCGGCAAAGCCGTAGCTGCTGGAGGCTTCGCCGATGGCGGCGACCTTGAGCGGAAATTCGGCGCCGCACTGGCCGGGGCCGGAGATCGGGTCGATGCGGACGATGTCCGCACTCTCCTTGACCGCCCCCGATTTCAGGCACGCCGCTTCCGCCTCGGCCCGCCACGGTTCGCGTTCGGCCTGAAAGAAGCCGCGTCCGCAACCCGCTAGCGAAACAAGGACGATGGAGCCGACGAGATACAAACGAACTCCGCGCGTCATGAACGCACGTTCGGCGAATTTACTTAAAGACTCTTCAACGTGTCGATTTCAGCCTTCTTTAACCATACCGGCCCGCGCGCGCGGAAATGCTGCCGGGCTGAGCGACAGCAAGACTGCCTTTTTCGGCAAGAGACTTTCTGTTAACCATAAAGCTCGCGCCCAAGGCGGCGCGACAGCGGGACCGATCTCATGACGTTCGCCGACAGATTGAGCATTATCACCGCGTACCTCGCCATGGCCTTCGTCGGCGCCATCGTGCTCGGCATGATTTAGCGGCTCAAACGTAAGACGGTGTCTCTCTTCCCTTCTCCCCTTGTGGGAGAAGGTGGCGCGAAGCGCCGGATGAGGGGTCTCTATCCTCGCGCGCTTCTGGTGGAGACAGACCCCTCACCCCAGTGAGCCCGCGTCGACCAGCGGAGCTGCCCTCTCCCACAAGGGCGAGGGCACAACAATGCGCATCTCTCGATGAGCTACGACCGCGTACCCCACTGCTGCGACGTCGTGACCACCTTCTCCTGCCGCTCCTCAACACGCGTCCAGTCGTTGCCGGAGCAGAAGAAGCGGCCGAGGGCACAGGCTTCGACGTGCAGCTTGCCGGGGCTCTTCAGCGTCATCGTCGCGTAATAGGTGTTGCCGCTGGAGCGGCTATAGATGCTGCCGGTCCAGGCGTCGTGCGATTTCGGCTTCATGTTGACGAGAACGCTCTCGCCTCGGTTTGAGGCCTCGCTCAGCGCGTAACCGCACAGTGCCGGTCCGCAGCGCTCGATGCGAACGGTGCCGTTGGCGCCAGCGCTCTCCCACTCGCCGAGCGGCATATAGCCCTCGTCGTCGCTGCGCTGTGCGACTGTTGCGGTCTGCTTGATGTCGGGCCTCGGGACGATGACCGGCGGCGCGACGCGCGGCGGATCGAGCGCAACAATCTTCGGCGGGTCTACGCGCTGCAAATCAACCCGCGGCGGATTGAGGCCCGACCCCTTGAGTCTTGGCGCCGGCGGCAACACAACGGGCTGCGACGTCGTCGCGGCAAGGACGGGAGGCGCTGGTGGCGGCACGACCGCAGTCGCTTGTGGCGGCCGGACCGGCGCCGCCGGACAAACCGGCTGCGGTGCCTGGACCACCGGCGCGGGCGCCGGCTGCGAGACCGGTGCTGTGCTGACGGCTTCTGTCGGCCGGAGGCTGCGACTGGACACCGAAACACAGGAAGCAGATCGGCAATTGCGCGGTGCGTCGACATGAAACCGGTGGCCGCCGATGGAGAACGAATAGGAACCGGCCTGGGCGGCGGGCGCAATCGCCATCAAGGCGATCAATGTGCCAAGCGAAGTCGCAAGCCGCTGCATCGACGCCTCCCTCTCTGTCGCGGCGACGTTACCCGGATGAAGATTGGCCAAATGTGCGCCGGCTCACGCAAGCCGGCGTGACGTTTGTCACGGAAGACAGGACGGCACCGTCGTAGGGTCGAACCACGCTCAGTCACCAGCGACATCAGTCCATACCGGGACCACGCAATTTCGGAGGTCGTCATGAACAAGCTGACCATCGCCGCCACCGCGCTCTTCCTTGCTTCGACCGCCGCCGCGCATGCCGGCAATTCGATCTCGTTCCAGATCGAAGGCCAGCACATCCGCATCGAGACGCCGCGCAACTGCGCCTCGCTCAATTGCGTGACCATCGTCGCGCCGGGCCTGTCGGACAAGCCGATCAAGCTGAACAACATCAACCTCAAGGGCCTTGGCGGCTCCAACGACGATGACGTCGACACCACGCCGGCTCCGGCGACCACGACTGCACAGCCCGCGCCGACTCCGGTGCAGCAGCAGCCCGTGCCGCAGGCGCCGGTCCAGGCGGCTGCGCCCGCCGTTGCCGCCCCCACAGCCCCCGCCGCGAGCGTTGCCGCCGCTCCGTCCGTCGGCGTCGACAATACGCAGCCTGCGCCTGTTACCGCGCCTGCTCCCGTTGCCGCGCCCGCTCCCGTCGCTGCGGCTCCCGCGCCGGCCCCGGCGCCGGTTGCGGCGGCGACTGTGGCGGCACCGAACTCGCCGATCGGCGTGTGGGCGACCGAAGAGAACAAGGGCAATGTCCGTGTCGAGCAGTGCGGTCCCAATCTCTGTGGTTACGCCGAGAAGACCAACGCGCGTATCCTGATCAACATGAAGCCCGAGGGCTCGAAATGGAGTGGCCGCATCCACGATCCCGATTCCGGCCGCAATTACGACTCGACCATCGCGATGAAGGGCCCGAATCTGATGCGCGTGCAGGGCTGCGCCTTCGGCGGCATGTTCTGTGGCGGTCAGACCTGGAAGCGCGTGAGCTGACGCTGGAGGCATCATCCCCGATTGCGCAATTACGCAATGGGGGCGATGCGAAGCATCGAGCCCGGGATCTCATGCCACAAGCTCGCACAACAATTTCAAGATTCCCCAGATGCGCAAATGCGCATCTGGGGTTCGCGATTTCGTGTTCATCCGTCATTCAGCTGTCCCCGGCTGAAATCCGCAGCTCTCACCTCGCGTTCTCACCGGGATCTCCTCGTGACTTCATTGGCAGCCTGGCGCCGCTTCGTGTTTGCGCTCGCCCTGCTGGCCTTGCTGCCGGCCGGCGCGAGCGTGACGTTCGCAGCCGACTCGATCGAGTTTGCGCAGGCACAGCCGCAAGCACAGCCGATACCCGCCCCCTCCCCGACACCGTCGGCCTCTCCCAGCCCCGCCACAGACGCGCAGCCCACCGCCGTCGAGCCGATCGGCAACGTCGCGACCGTGACGGGGATCGCGACCGTGATCCGCGACAAGAACTCGTATCCGCTGCGCGTGCGCGACGACATCTATCTCAACGACGTCGTGCAGACCTCGTCGAACTCCTCGCTCGGCATCACCTTCAACGACGCCACCACGTTCAACCTCTCGGCCAGCGCCAGGATCACCATCGACAATTACGTCTATGAGGACGGCGGCAAGCAGAACGCCGCGATCTTCGACGTCGGCAAGGGCACGGTCGCTTTCGTTGCCGCAGCGGTGGCGAAGACCGGCGACATGAAGATCACGACGCCGACCGCGACGCTCGGCATCCGCGGCACCACCGGCGTCGTCGATGTGCCGGAAGGCGCGGCGGCGAACAGGGCGAGCAATGTCAACATCAAGCTCTATCCCGACGCAGACGGCCGGGTCGGGCACATCGACGTCGACGACCGCAGCAGCGGCGCGCGGCTCGGCGCGCTGACGCAAGCAGCGAGCGGTTTTGCGATCCGGCCGGGTACAGGCGGCGCGGGCGGCGTCATGCGCTTTGCCGCGGTGCCGATCACGATTCCGCCGCAGCAGATCGCGCGCGACCGCGGCTTCGTCAGCCAGGTGCATCTGGCGCAGACCACGGGCCGGCAGATCGTCACCGAGCAGCGCGACTTCCGCCGCGCCAATCCCGGTGCGCTCAGCCGCATTCCGCGACCGCTCCACCCGCAACAGCAGCAATTGCGGCCGAACGCGCCGCCGGGCCAACAGCCGCAGCGGCCGAACGGCCAGCCCGGCCAGAATTTCCGTCCGGGTCAGCAGCAGCCGGGTACGCCGAACCGGCAAGGCGCGCAGCCACCGCAGCGGCAGGGCCAAGGCGGCGCGGTACAGCCGGGTGGCCAGCGCGCGGGTCAGGGGCAACAGCAGCGACAAGGTGCGCAGCAGCAGGGGCTGCAAGGTCAAGGCCAGCAAGGCGAGGTTCGGCCGCCAGGAGCGCCACGCACCGGGCAAGGCGCCCAGCCCGGTGGCGTACAGCAGACGCAGCCGCAAGCACCGCGCACGGGATTGCGGCCCGGTCAGCCAGCACAGCCACCTGCGGCCCAACAGCCAGGCGGCATCCAACGTCAAGGCGGCTTCCAGCAGCGCCTCCCTGGCGCACAACGCCCCGCAGCGCCGCGCAAACCGGCGCCGAAGGAGAAGGAGCGGCGGTGACCCTTCCTTCTCCCCTTCGTGTGCGCGAAGCTGCATCGTCAGCGCGGCGGCGGTTCTGAGGAAATCGTGCGAAAGAAGCCCGCTCCGCCGCCTCCTCGTCATTGCGAGGAGCCCTTGCGACGAAGCAATCCAGAATCTTTCTGCGGAGAGATTCTGGATTGCTTCGCTGCGCTCGCAATGACGAGTTGGAAGGAGCTGGCGTTACCGCACTAACTTGCAGATGCCGTTTTGCCCAGCATGCGGCGCGCGCTCATGCGTCGCCGCGCAGCCACGCCTTCACCTTCTGCAACAAACCATGCCGCAATTCATCGACCGACGCGGCCTCGGCAGGTGTCAGCTTCTGCAGGGCCGCATCGATACCGTCGGGCACAGGCGGCGTCGGCTCGGGAGCGGCCGCCAGCCCCGCAGTCGCGAGCGCGATCGGACCAACGTGTGTCAGGAACGCGCGCTCATACTCGCGCGAGAGGCGGGCGATCGCATCGTCCAGCGTCAGCCAGTCGACCGCCTTGATGTCGTTCATCAGTTTGCGGACTGGCCCGCCGTCAGCCTCCATCCGCCAGAAATGCACGACCTTGGAGCGCCCGCCGGATTGATAAACGAGCGTGCCCAGAAATTCGCGCACGGCGACATCGTGGCCGGTCTCCTCCAGCACCTCGCGGTGCGCGGCTTCCTTGGGCGTCTCGCCGTCGTCGAGCTTGCCCTTGGGCAAGACCCATTCGTTGCGCTTGCGCTGGCGCACGACTGCAATCAGCGGCGTCGAACCACGCCGCAGCACGATACCACCCGCCGCCATCACCGGCGCCCGCGCCATCGCTCATATCCAGTATCGTTATCCCCGCGGACGATATAGGCGGCGGGCGCGGCGGATTGAAGGCTACTTTCTGTTCAGCAGCGCCTGACCTGCACGAATGCGTGTGCCCTCCGCGATGCCGTCGCAGAACGTGAAATCGCCCGGCGCGAGGATGATGATGGTCGAGCCGTGCTCGAACCAGCCGAGCTCCTCGCCCTTGCTCACGTTGACGTCGCAAGGGAAATTGACCGGGCCGCGGGTCTGCGCGTTCAGCACCATGTCGAGGAAGTGCAGGCGGATGCTCGCGACCAGGATGGCGGCGACCGGCACCAGCGTCACGGCTTCGCCGGTCGACAAATGCGTGCGGATGACCGCGCGCTCGTTCTTGCAGAACAGCCGCTCGACCCGCTTCAGCGCGATCGGATTGACGTTCCAGACATCGCCATGAATCAGCGTGACGCGCTGGATATGCGCGTCATAGGGCGCGTGGAAGCGGTGATACATGCTCGAGGTCAGCCGCAGCGTGACGAAGCTTCCGTTGCGATGCTGGTCGACGAGAGCGGAATCGCCGACGAGGTCGAGCAGCGAGTAAGGCGCGCCCTTGACCTGAAACAGCTCGGTGTCGGCGATCCGGCCATGGGCGCCGACAATGCCGTCCGAGGGGCTGGCGACAATGGAAGCGTCCGGATCAAAGGGACGCAGGCCCGGCTTGAGCTCCCGGGTGAAGCAGTCATGCAGGCTCTTGAAATGGGTCTTGCGCGCCTCCGACAGGTCGAGGTCGGAGAACAGCTTCCACAGCGCGATCGAGAAGTCCCGCACCAGCGGGTTCTCGATCTTGGAGAACCAGCCCATGAAGCGGGTCAGCGCGGCCCGGGGGATGCGGTTGGTCAACAGGAAGTTGAGGTCTTCCTGCTGGGTGAAAGAGGCGATGAGGGCTTTGACTGTCATGAATCTGTCAGCTCGCAGTATTAGCGCTTGTTGTCATGGAAACGACACTCCCGATTCTCTCGATGTCCGTGGCCGCCGCAGCCTCCGCTGCCGCCGTCCTCCCGAAGATCAAGGCGCGGGTCGAACTCTCCCGCGCCAAGCACCGCTCGCTCGCGGGGCACTCCAAGATGTCGCGCCGCGTGGCGCGGCTGCTCCCGTTCTACGAGTTCGAGGGCGACAAGTACTTCGGCTGCGACGGCGCGCCTGCCAACGTCGTGGCTCAGCGCCAGGACGCCTTCTTCCGCCTCGCCAAGCTTTACGCCGAGCGCTACCCCAAGGGCCGCGCGATGACGAAGGAAGCGGCGGAGACGATCTCCGACCTGAACTTCACCGAGAGCTATCGCGTGCCGTTCCAGTTCTCGCGCCTCGTCCGCGAGCATCTGGGCACCTCGACCTTCATGGAATCCTCCAGCGGCGTCACCGTCACGGATGTCGATGGCAACATCTCCTACGACCTCACGGGGTCCTACGGCGTCAACATCTTCGGCAATGACTTCTACAAGGAGTGCATCGAGGGCTCCGAGAAGCGCGCCCATGCGCTCGGCCCCGTGCTCGGCCCCTACCACCCCGTCATCCTCGAGAATGTGCAGCGGCTCTGCCAGATCTCCGGCCTCGACGAGGTCTCGTTCCACATGTCCGGCACCGAAGCCGTGATGCAGGCGGTGCGGCTCGCGCGCTACCACACCAAGCGCGCGCATCTCGTTCGCTTCGCCGGCGCCTATCACGGCTGGTGGGGCGACGTGCAGCCCGGCGTCGGCAATCCTATCCCTGCGCACGAGACCTACACCCTCGCCGAGATGTCGGAGAAGACGCTGCACGTGCTGCGGACGCGCAAGGACATCGCCTGCGTGCTGGTCAACCCGCTCCAGGGCCTGCATCCGAACGCCAATGCGCCCGGCGATTCCTCCCTGGTCGATTCCTCCCGCGGCGGCGATTTCGATCGCGCGGCATATACGGAGTGGCTGAAAAAGCTGCGCGAAGTCTGCACCGAACGTGGCATCGTGCTGATCTTCGACGAGGTGTTCGTCGGCTTCCGTCTCGCCGCCGGCGGCGCCCAGGAATATTTCGGCGTACGCGCCGACATGGTGACCTACGGCAAGAGCCTCGCTGGCGGCCTGCCGGTCGGCGTGGTCTGCGGCAAACGCGAGTTGATGCGCCGCTTCCGCGACGATCGCCCCGCCGACATCTGCTTTGCCCGCGGCACCTTCAACTCGCATCCCTACGTCATGACGGCGATGGACGAGTTCTTGAGCCGTCTCGCCAGCCCCAACTTCCGCGCCGTCTATGACAGGCTGGAGGAGACCTGGAACGGCCGCGTCCAGAAGCTCAACCGGATGATGACCGAGGCCGACCTGCCGGTGCAGTTCGCCAACTTCTCGTCGATCTGGACGGTGAAATACACCACGCCGTCCCGCTACAATTGGATGCTGCAATACTACCTGCGTGCGGAGGGCCTGGCGCTGAGCTGGGTCGGCACCGGCCGGCTGATCTTCAGCCTCAACTACACCGACGCCGACTTCACCGAGGTCGCCGAACGCTTCGTCCGCGCGGCGCAGAAGATGAAGGCCGATGGCTTCTGGTGGCACGACGGCGTGCTCACCAACAAGAACATCAAGCGGCAGATCCTGAAAGAGATGCTGGCCAAGCGCTTCGGGCGCTGAGGCTTTCTCACACTTAGCCCCGAGCACCGCCCGCCCTTCTCCCTCGCCCCGCTTGCGGGGAGAGGGTCGGGGCGAGGGGGACTCTCCGCGCGCGCTGTGGAAGTTGGCGAACGACCATCTAGCAGCACCCCCGCGGAGACTCCCCCTCACCCGGATCACATCTGCGATGCGATCCGGCCTCTCCCCGCACGCGGGGAGAGGCGAAGAAGCCCCCAAGACGTGGATGCCCGGGACGAGCCCGGGCATGACGCAACCAATTGACATCGGAGTATTGGATATGCGCAGCGCGCTCAGGCGTGCTGCTCTTCGAGCGTGGGCTCGCCGATGAGGCCCAGCGTGTGCTCGGGGTTGAGGTGCAGGCCGGGGTCCATCAGCTCGCCGCGCATCAGCGCGAGCGGGGCTTTGTGATAGAGCATCAAATCGTGGAACGGGTCGGTCAGGATCTTGGTCATCCAGACGAGGCCGGTCTCGACGTCGCGAATGAAGAACAGGTGCACGGTGCGGAACAAGAGGCCGCCGCCGCCGACCACGAGCCAGATCTTGGCGACCTGCCGCATGAAATCGGTCGCGCTCGCCCAGGGTGTGAACAGGCCGAACAGCGTGGGATCGGCGACCAGCACCAGCGGCGAGAGCGCCCAGATCGCCATCAGCACCACCTTGCGCTGAAGGTTGTAGCCGACCTTGATCTCTTCCTTGTACTCGTGCGTCGCCTGGTTGATGTGGTCGTAGTCATGCGGCTCGAAGAAGAAGTGACCGGCCTGGCGCGAGGTCATCGAGACCAGCCAGCCGACCAGCCCGGAGACCACGGGATCGATGAACAGCCAGACATAGGCAAAGAGGAAGCTCAGCGCGCTGACGAAGTGCAGGCTCTGATTGATGCGGCTGTGGTGATAGTAGCGATGGTCGTCCCAGCGCTGGATGCGCAGCTGCTCGAGATAATTCTTGATCATGCTCTTCCCCAAAATGCTTTCGGGTACGGGATTTAAAGGGATTCGATGTACGCCGTGTGACATCATCATTTTGTCATGTGACGATGTGCAGCGGCGCGATGACGCACGCGGACGCGTAAGCTCACGCCGCCTTGGCGACGTCGACCTTGCGGAAGCGCACCAGCGAGAAGTGCCCGAGCGGCGGAATCAGGCGGCGCTCGGCGAGTTCGATGCCGTGGGCGCCGGCCAGCCATTTGGCGTAACGCGACCAGGCGAACTCGGCGGTGCGGAAGCCGAGCGGACGCACCACCGGCTGGAGCTTCTGCTCGATGAAGCGGCGCATGCCGGTATCGGCGCTGACGCGGGTGAGGATGATCAGCTCGCCGCCCGGGCGCAGCACGCGGGCGAATTCGTCAAGCGCCTTTTCCGGATTCGGCACGGCGGTGACGACATATTGCGCCATCACCACGTCGAAGGAATTGTCGGGGAACTCGAGCTTCTCGGCATCCATCACCGCGAGACCCTCGACGTTCTTCAGCTTCTGCTCCGTCACGCGGCGGCGCGCCTTGTCGAGCATCGCTTCCGAGATGTCGGTGCCGAAGATGCGCAGGTTCGGCGCATAGAGCGGCAGCGAGATGCCGGTACCGACGCCGACCTCGAGCACCCGGCCGCCGATCTTGTTGGTGGCCGCAATCGCGGCCTGCCGGCCCTTGGCGAACACGCCGCCGAACACGAGGTCGTAGACCGGCGCCCAACGGTCATAGGCCTGCTCGACCGTGCCGCGGGTGAGGTCGAGCTGCTGGGTGCCGTCAAGGTTCATGATCTTAGCCATCGATGAGGTTCTCGCTGTGGTTCTAATTGAAGATCAACCGCGCACCGGCCGCCGCGCCATGCGAGGCGAGGTGCGCAAGACGCGACTGGGCTGAAGTGAGGTGAGATTGCCGACGAACTGGCGCGCGCTGTTCTCCCAGGAGCGTTCCAGCGCGAAATTGCGGCAGGTCTCGCGCGACATCGTGAGCGCGCGCAGGCACGCGGTTCGCAGATCGTGGTCGATCGCGCCGATCGGATGACCGGCGATGACGTCCTTTGGTCCCGTCACCGGAAAAGCGGCAACCGGCGTGCCGCAGGCGAGAGCTTCCAGTTGCACCACGCCGAAAGTGTCAGTCAGGCTCGGAAACACGAAGACGTCGGCCGCGGCGAGATGCGCGGTGAGATCCGCCCCCTTCTTCTCGCCGAGGAAGACGGCGCCGGGGTATTTCTTTTCCAGCGCGGCCTTCTGCGGGCCGTCGCCGACGACGACCTTGGTGCCGGGCAGGTCGAGCGAAAGGAAGGCTTCGAGATTCTTCTCCACCGCGACGCGGCCCATCGTCATGAAGATCGGGCGCGGCAGGTCGAGCTGAGCCGGGCTGTCGGGATGGAACAGCTCGGTGTTGACGCCGCGCGTCCAGAACCCGAGCCGCTTGAAGCCGCGTTCGGACAGCTCCTGCCGCAGCGAGGGCGTCGCCACCATGGTCATCGCGGCGGCATCGTGGAAGTGGCGCAGCACGGCATAACCGATGCTCGCGGGGATGCCGGTCCGCACCGAGACATATTCGGGAAAGCGCGTCGTATAGGAGGTGGTGAAGGCGAGCCGGTTGCGCCGGCAATAGACCCGCGCGGCCCAGCCGATCGGGCCTTCGGTCGCGATGTGCAGCGCGTCCGGCGCGGCTTTCTCGATCCGCCGCGCGATCTCCTTACCCGTAGGCAGCGCGATGCGCAGGCCTGGATAGGTCGGCAGCGGCCATGACGGAAAGCCTTCCGGGGTCAGGAAGTCGATCTCGACATCGAGAGCCTTGGCCGCGTTCGCCAGCGAGGTCAGCGTCCGCACCACACCGTTGACCTGCGGATGCCAGGCGTCGGTCGCGATTAATACCCGCATGGGAAAATCCCGAGAGTTTGATGATTCTCGGTTTCCGACCATCAACGAAGGATATTTCAGGCGTATGACGTCACAGAAGTGTCGGCCCACTGTTTTGTTCGTTAACGGGTCCGCGCGGCCACGAAACTGTCATGAAACAATCCTTGCGGCCGTGAAACCGTTTTCGGTTTTCCGCGCAAATGTCCCGAAACGTTTTGCCGTTAAGTGATCCACCCAACGGAGCACCGGTAGCGGTGCCGCGGTGAGCAAAAACACCGAGCAAACAGGGGCGATCAATGTTCAATCTGGACACGTTCAAGAATTATTCGCGCGTCGTTGCTTTTGGCGCAGTGGCGATCTCCGCATTCGCGTTCGCAGGTGCAGCCAACGCCGCGCCGGTGCAGCTCTTCCCCTTCTTCCAGCCGCTGCCGCCGATGACCGCGCCGCAGCCGCTTCAGCCCTATCAGCCCTACCAGACCACGCCTTATCAGGCCGCGCCGTCCGAGGATCAGGACGCGGTCGAGATGCCGGCCCGCTTCCGCCGCCAGACCGTTTCCTATGCAACGCGCGAGGCGCCGGGCACCATCATCATCGATACGCCCAACACCTATCTCTATTACGTGCTCGGCAACGGACAGGCGCTGCGCTACGGCATCGGTGTCGGGCGCGACGGCTTCACCTGGTCCGGCATCCAGTCGGTGAGCAAGAAGGCCGAGTGGCCGGATTGGACCCCGCCGCCGGAGATGATCGCCCGCCAGCCCTATCTGCCGCGCCACATGGCCGGCGGCCCCGGCAATCCGTTGGGAGCCCGCGCCATGTATCTCGGCAGCACCATCTATCGCATCCACGGCACCAACGCGCCCGAGACCATCGGCAAGCACGTCTCCTCCGGCTGCATCCGCATGACCAACGACGACGTCACCGACCTCTACGCCCGCGTCAACGTCGGCACCAAGGTGATCGTGCTGCCGATGACGGAGCGGCGAGCGGAACTCGGAGCTGCGACGCGCTGAGCGACAGGACATTGTGACGCAAACGGTCCCGGAACCCACCGGGGCCGTTTTCGTTTGCCCTCGACATCCCGAAGCGCGCTTGCTGTGGCGCGATCCCCGATGGAGGCGCAGATGCGAGCACGCCTGCAACTTTCGTCAAGCGCATGGCTGCGCGCGATCGGCACCGGGGCACTGACGCTGCTCCTGTCACCACCACTCCTCTCGTTCGCGCAGCAGCCGGCGAGCGACGACGCGGCCCACCAGGCCTTCAACAATTCCTGCCGCACCTGCCACTCCGTGAAAGAGGGCGACAATCGCCTCGGTCCCAATCTCAACAAGATCGTCGGACGCAAGGCCGGCTCGCTGCCGAACTACAATTACTCGTCATCAATGAAGGAAGCCGGCTTCGTCTGGGACCAGGACAAGCTCACCCGCTTCATGGTCAAGCCGGACGAGGTCGTGTCCGGCCACAAGATGCAGCCCTATGGCGGCATCTCGGCGGAGGAAGCGGCCAAGGTGGTTGCCTATCTGCAGGCGGCGGGCGGCTCGCAATAAGAGGCCGGACACATCGCGCCATTTTGGTGTGGCGCATCCTTCGAGACGCTCGCCGTTGGCGGGCTCCTTCAGGAGGGCTCGCCCCCGCGCCTTCGTTCCGCAATCAACCGCAGCCACGCCGCGGAATGAAACGCGCTCATCAACAGATACATCGGCACCATGCCAATGAGCGCGGATCCCTGGCCGGCAGAGCAGAGCATGTCCGCCGGACCGCCGCCGAGCACGGCGGTCAGCAGGGCCATGATCGCGAAGGTCGGCGTGGCCGCCAGCCCCAGCCATCTGGCGAGGTGACGCGCGGCCGCGATGCTGTCGCGGTTGACGCTGGCGGCCGCGCTGACGGGAGAGGTCATTTCCTTTCTCCCGCGGCCTCCTCGCGAAAGGCTTTCTCGCCGGCGTCCGAGATCTCGACCCACTTCTTGTCGGGCGCCGCGCCTTCCGTGTAGCTGTCGTGCCAATTCCACCATTTGTAGGTCGGCGTCTGCGGATAGCCCTTCGGCGAATCCTCCCAGACCTCCTGCCGGCCGAGCGGCGTGATGTCGAGATAGTTCCAGGTGCCGCCCATCTGCTCGTCGCCCCGGCTCTTGACGAAATAGGTGCGGAAGACGCGGTTGCCGTCACGGTAGAACACGTTGGTCCCATGCCATTCGTCGACGCCGAAATCGGCGTCGAAGCTGTCGGTGATAGTGACCCAGGGCATGGTCCAGCCCATCCGCTGCTTCAGCCGCGCGATATCGGCTTGCGGCGCGCGCGATGCGAAGACGAGGGTGGTGTCGCGGGCATTGAGATGCGCGACATGGGCGACCTGGTCGGCGACCATGGAGCAGCCCCGGCACGCATGATCGGGCCAGCCGAACACACCGGGCTCGAAGAAGGCGCGGTAGACGATCAATTGCCGCCGGCCCTGAAATAGGTCGACCAGACTGACCTTGCCGCCGGGGCCCTCGAACGCATAGGTTTTGTCCACTGCCATCCACGGCATACGCCGCCGCTCGGCGGCCAGGGCATCGCGGGCACGGGTATGCGCCTTTTCCTTCACGAGCAGTTGCAGACGAGCTGCCTCCCAGTCCTGCGGCGACACCACCGGCGGTGTTTGCATGGCGGAATGTCCAGTATTCCCTGCGTTTTCAACTGATGTCATCATGGCTCTCCAAACCTCTTGCCTGGGCGGTCATTCCGCGTCGCGTTATGACAGACGCGGAACAGCTCGCCCCTTACCGCACATCGTCGGTCGTAAACTGTTTCTGGCACCGGACGGTTGCGCGGTGGGAGTAACAAGTGTGGCGGGATTTGCATGGAGTCGCTGATCACGGCCGCGGCGCGCGCGCTCGAAGCGGGCGATCCGCTCGGTGCACTGAACCGCGTCGCCTTACGCAACGACGCGCCGTCGCTGGCGCTGCGCGGCATCGCGATGGCGCAGCTCGGCGATCTCGCCAAGGCCAAGATGCTGCTGCGGAGCGCCGCACGTGCCTTCGGTCCGAGAGAGGCGGTGGCGCGCGCGAGGTGCATCGTGGCCGAGGCCGAGATCGCGCTCGTCTCGCGCGATCTGAATTGGCCGGTGAAGACGCTCGCGGCCGCGCGGGCGACACTCGCAAAGCATGGCGATCTCGGCAATGCCGCCCATGCCGGTCACATCGAGGCCCGCCGCCTTCTTCTGGTCGGGCGCCTCGACGAAGCCGAGCGCACGCTGGCGGCGCTCGGCGCATCACCACTGCCGCCTGCATCTCAGGTCGTCCGCGAACTCGTGCTCGCCGGCATCGCAATCCGGCGGCTCAGAACCAAAGATGCGCGGGCGGCGCTCGACCGCGCCGCCGACGCGGCGCGGTTAGCCGGGATTCCAGTGCTCACGGCCGAAGTCGAAAGTGCGAACCTCGTCCTCGACACGCCCGCGGCGCGCCTGATCGCACGCGGCAAGGAGCATCCGCTGTTGCTCGGCCAGGTCGAAGCGCTGGCGGCATCCCAGGCGCTCGTCGTGGACACATTCCATCACACCGTTCGCAAGGGAGGCATCGTCGTGTCGCTCGGGACCCGGCCGGTGCTGTTCGCGCTCGCCCGCCCCCTGGCACAGGCGTGGCCCGCGGACGTGTCCCGAGAGGCACTGATGAACGCGGCATTTCAGGCGAAGCACGCCGATGAATCGCATCGCGCCCGGCTGCGGGTCGAGATCGGCCGGCTCCGCGCCAAGCTCAAGCCTCTTGCCGACGTAAGCGCGACCAAGCAGGGCTTTGCGCTGACACCGCGCAAGACGCGACAGGTTCTTGTGCTGGCGCGGCCGGTCGAGGAGAAGCACGCCGCGGTGCTCGCCTTCCTCTCCGACGGCGAACCCTGGTCGAGCTCGGCGCTCGCGCTGGCGCTTGGAACGAGCGCGCGCACCGTGCAGCGCGCGCTCGAAGAGCTCGCGCGATCGCACAAGGTGCAGTCCTTCGGACACGGAAGGGCGCGGCGCTGGATGACCCCGCCCGTCCCGGGTTTCCCGACAGGCTTGTTACTCCCCACGCCGCTCCTGAAGACGTAAGGTGAGGTCACATCACAGGGATCGAGCACATGAAGCGTTCAGCCGCCGAGATCATCAGGGAGTATGGGCCTTTCGCGGGCGTCGAAGCCGTGCATGGCGTCACCTATGACGGCACGCATGTCTGGTTCGCATCCGGCGACAAGCTGAACGCGGTCGATCCGGCCGACGGCAAGATTGCGCGCTCCATCGATGTCGCTGCGCATGCGGGCACGGCGTTCGACGGCCGGCATCTGTTCCAGATCGCCGAGGATCGCATCCAGAAGGTCGACGCCGCCACCGGCAAGGTGCTCAGCACGATCCCTTCACCCGGCGGCGGTGGCGATTCCGGATTGGCCTGGGCCGAAGGCTCGCTCTGGGTCGGGCAATATCGCGAGCGCAAGATCCATCAGGTCGATCCCGAAACGGGAAAGGTCCTCCGCACCATCGAGAGCAAGCGCTTCGTCACCGGCGTGACCTGGGTCGATGGCGAGCTCTGGCATGGCACCTGGGAGAACGAGGAGAGCGACGTGCGGCGGATCGACCCAGATACGGGCAAGGTGCTCGAGCAGCTCGACCTGCCCGCCGGGACGATGGTTTCGGGTTTGGAGTCCGATGGCGGCGATCGCTTCTTCTGCGGCGGCGGTGGTCGCGGCAATGTGAGGGCGGTCCGTCGTCCCCGGCGCAGCTAGCCTCGCGATCACGGTTTGAATGCGCGGCAACGACGGGTTCGCATCCGTTAACCTGTTCGCCCCAATTCCACCCCATCCTTGCGCTCTAGCGCCCTTCTCGCCTGCCCTGTAGACTTCTGCCCCGGGCGGCCTGGGGGATTGATGGGACTGACGCTGAACCTGAAGACTATCCTGATCGCCGTCGTGGTGCTCGCGGCGTCGTTCTTCATCAGCCTGAAGGCGATGGACTTGCTGTCGCCGCAGCCGACCAATTCGGCGCCGCCGGTCGCGCAACTGCCGCCGCTGCCGCCGGCCTCGAAGAGCTCCATCGTGATCGCGCCGGTCGCGATCGCGCTGTCGGCGATCCGCGAGCAGGCCGAGAAGGCCTCGCCGCGCAATTTCGCAGGGAAGGCCGACAATCCGATCTCGCAGATCCTGGAGAACGCCGACATCGGCTGGTCCGCAACCCGCGGTCCGATGGCGGCAAACGGCGACAAGGACGTGCTGACGCTGTCGACGCCGCTCACCGGCAAGCTCAACGTGACGGGATCGCTGTCCTCGAAAGCCACAGGCGCCCTTGGCGACGCGCTCGGCAGCGTGCTCGGCGGTGACGCGGCGAAACGGATCGGCGCCGTCAACATCAAGAACCTGAACGCCAGCGCCGAGATCAAGGGCAACGTCGTCGTCACCTCTCGCCCGAAGCTCGCGGCCGCCTGGCATCTCGAGCCCAATCTCGGCGCGCAGGTCAATCTCGGCGACACCAACCTCTCGGTCGCAGGCGCCAAGGTCAACGTGCCGGCGCAGGTGAAGCCGCTGATCGACAAGAATGTCGGCGAGCAGATTAACGCGGTCTCCGAGCGCATCCGCAACGATCCTTCGCTGCGGGAGAACGCGAAAGCGCAATGGGCCAAGGCCTGCCGCTCGATCCCGCTGCAAGGCTCGAGTTCATCGGCCGCACTGCCGCCGCTCTGGCTCGAGATGAAGCCGGTGCGCGCGATCGCGGCACAGCCGCGCGTCGATGCGCAAGCGGTGACGCTGCTGCTCGGCCTCGAGGCCGAGACGCGCGTGACCTCGACGCCGACCAAGCCGGAGTGTCCGTTTCCCGACAAGATCTCGATCGTGCCGCCGACAGGCACCGGCGTGAACATCGGCGTGCCGATCGACGTGCCCTTCACAGAGATCAACAAGCTGATCGCGGCGCAGATGGTCGGCCATACCTATCCCGAGGACGGCTCCGGTCCGGTCGACGTCACCGTGAAGACCGTCAACGTAATCCCCTCGGGCGACCGCCTGCTGATCTCGCTGCTGGTGCGCGCCAAGGAGAAGAAGAGCTGGTTTGGCCTCGGCGCCGAGGCGACCGTGCACATCTGGGGCCGGCCGATGCTCGACCAGGCGGAGCAGACGCTGCGGCTCGCCGACATCCAGCTCGCGGTTGAGTCCGAGGCCGCGTTCGGCCTGTTAGGAGCCGCGGCGCGCGCCGTGGTGCCACAGATGCAGCAGGCCCTGCTGCAGAAGGCGACGCTCGACCTGAAGCCGATCGCCGCCAATGCCCGCGAAAAGATCGCCGCCGCGATCGCCGACTACCAGAAGAGCGAGGACGGCCTCAAGGTCGAAGCCAAGATCGACAGCCTGACGCTTGCCGACATCGCCTTCGATTCCAAGACCCTGCGCGTGGTGGCCGAAGCCGGCGGCTCGCTGAACGTCTATGTGACGAAGCTGTCGGGGATGTAGCTCGCCTTCGCTCATCGGGTCCGTGCGGCTTGGTCGCTTGCACCGCTGGCATTCTCGTCGGAGGATGCTAATCTCGGCACTGTAGGGGACAACGCGAGGACGACATGGAAGCCGGCATGGTCACGCCTGCGCCGGCACTGGTGCGCTTTTCCGGCATTCAGAAGACCTACGATGGCGAGCACCTCGTGGTGAAGAACCTCGACCTCGAAATCAGGAAGGGCGAGTTCATCACCCTGCTCGGCCCGTCTGGCTCGGGCAAGACGACCACGCTAATGATGCTCGCTGGCTTCGAGGTTCCCACTCATGGCGAGATCTACCTCGCTGGCCGGCCGATCAAGAACGTGCCGCCACACAGGCGCGACATCGGCATGGTGTTCCAGAACTATGCCTTGTTTCCGCACCTGACGATCGCGGAGAATATCGCCTTCCCGCTATCCGTTCGCAAAATCAACAAGGCGGAAGCGCAGGAGCGCGTGAGGGCGGCGTTGCGCATGATCAAGATGGAAACCCTGGCGCAGCGGCGGCCCGGGCAGCTGTCCGGCGGTCAGCAGCAGCGCGTCGCGCTGGCCCGCGCGCTGGTTTTCAACCCGCAGCTCGTTCTGATGGACGAGCCCTTGGGCGCCCTGGACAAGCGCCTGCGAGAGCAGATGCAACTGGAGATCAAGCAACTGCACCAGACGATGGGCATCACCGTCGTCTACGTCACCCACGATCAGAGCGAAGCGCTCACCATGTCGGACCGCATCGCGGTGTTCAACGACGGCATCGTGCAGCAGATCGACAAACCCGACGCGCTGTATGAGCATCCGGTGAACAGCTTCGTCGCCCACTTCATCGGCGAGAACAATGTGCTGGCCGGCACCGTCGAGACGGTCGACAAGGACTATTGCCGCGTCGCGCTGGCTGGTGGCGCTGCCGTGACCGCACGGGCGGTCAACGTATCAGGCGCCGGCGCGCCGACTTCCCTGTCGGTGCGGCCGGAGCGGATCGCCATTGTCCTGGATGGCATCTCCAGCGAGGGACCGAACCGCCTGCCGGCCAGGGTGCAGAACACCATCTATCTCGGCGACCACGCGCTTGCGGTGCTCGACGTCGCCGGCAACGGGGAGTTCATGGTCAAGCTTCAGCCGGGGGCATATGACAGCCTGAGACATGGCGACAGCGTGTTCATCACCTTCCGCCCCGAGGACTGCCTGGCCCTTGATCCCGTGTGATTCAATCCTGCAGCACGTCTTTGGCGCAAGTGGACCGGCATCGATCAACCTCAACGCAACGCAGATGAAGAAGGAACAAGGACCATGCTAAAGCGCAACATTGGCAAGATTGCTCTGGGTTTCGCCGCGGCGTTCACCGCCAGCGCTGCGCTGGTCACGGTTGCGCAGGCGCGTGACCTCACCGTCGTGTCGTGGGGCGGGGCGTATCAGGATGCCCAGAAGAAGGTCTATTTCGAGCCGTTCAAGAAGGCGGCCGGAATTCCGATGAACGACGAGTCCTGGGACGGCGGCGTCGGGGTGCTGCGCGCCAAGGTGCAGGGTGGCGCCGCAACCTGGGACGTCGTCCAGGTCGAGAGCGACGAACTCGCGGTCGGCTGCGAGGAAGGCCTGTTCGAGAAGATGGACTATTCCAAGATCGGCGGCGAGGCCGCCTATATCCCGCCGTCAGTCAATCCCTGCGGTGTCGGCGCCATCCTCTACGATTTCGTTCTCGGCTACGACAAGGACAAGCTGAAACAGGCCCCGGGCGGCTGGGCCGACTTCTTCGACACCAAGAAGATTCCGGGCAAGCGCGGCCTGCGTCAGGGCCCGAAGACCACGCTGGAGATCGCTCTCATGGCCGACGGCGTCGCACCGAAGGACGTCTACAAGGTGCTGGCGACCGACGAGGGCATCGATCGCGCCTTCAAGAAGTTGGACACCATCAAGGGCGACATCGTCTGGTGGAAGGCCGGCGCCCAGCCGCCGCAATTGCTCGCTTCCGGCGAGGTGGCGATGACCTCGGTCTACAACGGCCGCATCGACACCGCGAACAAGAACGAGAAGAAGAATTTTGGCATGGTGTGGGACGGAGCGCTGTTCACCCTCGACAGTTGGGTCATCCTGAAGGGGAGCCCGAACAAGGACGCGGCCTACAAGTTCCTGGACTTCGCCGGCAAGGCGGAGAATCAGTCCAGGCTGTCGGAGAACATTGCTTATGGCACCTCGAACAAGGACGCAGCCGCTCGGCTGCAGCCCGCCGTTCTGAAGGAACTGCCGACGGCGCCTGATAACATCAAGAACGCGGTCGAGATCAACGTTGGCTTCTGGCTCGAGAACATCGACCGCCTGACCGAGCGCTTCAACAAATGGGCAGCAAAATAGCGCGTGACCGGAACCGACATACGGGAGCAGGTAGAGGGTGCGTCGCGGGCAACGCGCCCGTGATGCATCCTTCGAGACGCCCGCCTACGGCGGGCCCTCAGGATGAGGACGGAGTGTGCGGCAGCGGTGTCACAGCAGGCGCCAATGTCGATGAGCCTCATCCTGAGGAGACCGCGAAGCGGTCGTCTCGAAGGACGAGGCGCTTGCTCAGGCCGATCGACAAGGCCACATGCGATTGCCCGGCCTGAAGTGGCGAAGGATGTGCAGTCAAAGAGGCTCGCAGCATGACAGCAACACCCGCGATCGGCGCAGATGCCCAGACCGAGGTGCCCCTCAAGCGCCGATTGAAGCGTGCCGAGCGGGCGCGCCAGGTCAAGGCATTGGCGCTGGTGCTGCCGCTTCTCGTCTTCCTGCTTTTCACCTTCGCAGGCCCGATCGCCGGGATGCTGTGGCGCTCGGTCGATGACAGGGAGGTGCGTCAGGTTCTGCCCCAAACCGTCGCTGCTCTCGCGAGCTGGGACGGCAAGGACCTGCCGGACGAAAAGGCCTTTGCTGCGCTGGCAAGCGACATCCTGGCGGCGCGCGCCTCCGGCACCATGGCCATTGCGGCCAAGCGGCTGAACTACGCACTGAACGGCTTCCGCACCATCCTGACCAGCACGGCACGCAATCTGAAGGCGGTGCCGGAGCGAGGGACGGCTAAGGAGACGCTGGGCAAGATCAATCCGGCCTGGCGCGAACGCGGCACCTGGACGACGATCAAGGACGCCAGTGGCCCATTGACCGGCTTCTACCTGCTGGCGGCGCTCGACCTCACCCGGAACATGGACGGCGCGATCGTCGCGGCCCCGCCGGATCAGGCCATTTACCGCAACGTATTCACCCGCACCTTCATCATCAGCCTCAGCGTCACGGCACTCTGCCTGATCCTCGGCTTCCCGGTCGCCTATCTGCTGGCGACGCTGCCGCCCGGCCGGTCGAACCTGCTGATGATCTTCGTCCTGCTACCGTTCTGGACGTCGCTTCTGGTCCGCACCTGCGCCTGGATCGTGCTGTTGCAGAGCAAGGGCGTCGTGAACGACAGCCTGCACTGGCTTGGCATCATCGACGAGCCGTTGCGCCTGATCTACAACCGCTTCGGTGTCTGCGTGGCGATGACACACGTTCTCCTGCCGTTCATGATCCTGCCGCTCTACAGCAGCATGAAGGCGATCTCGCCTGCTTACATGCGTGCCGCCGCCTCGCTCGGTGCGCCGCCAGTCACCGCCTTCCTGCGCATCTACCTGCCTCAAACGCTACCCGGTATCGGTGCCGGAAGCCTGCTCGTCTTCATCCTGGCGCTCGGCTACTACATCACACCGGCACTCGTCGGCGGCGCCGCCGATCAAATGATCAGCTACTTCATCGCGCTCTACACGACCGAGACGGCCAATTGGGGCCTCGCCTCGGCGTTGGGTGCGGTGCTGCTGCTCGCCACTCTTCTGCTCGCTCTCCTCTACGGAAAGCTGGTGCAGGGGCAGCAGGTCACGGGAGGAATGAAGAATTGAGCGATGATCCCTCCCTCCGCACGCCGAGCCAACGTATCGCATGGACCGCGACCATCGTCGTCTCCACGCTGGTGTTCATCTTCCTGATCGCGCCAATCCTGGCGATCATGCCGCTGTCCTTCAGCTCGGGCTCATACCTGACCTATCCGCTGCCCGGCCTCTCCTTGCGCTGGTACGACGATTTCATCAATTCGCCGCGCTGGATGAATTCGCTGAAGAACAGCATCATCATAGGCGTCGCCTCGACCCTGCTGTCCATGGTGCTCGGCACATTGGCCGCGCTGGGACTGGCGCAGTGGAAGAGCCGGTTCAAACCGCTCGTGCTGGCCTTCGTGCTGTCGCCGGTCGTCGTGCCCGGCGTCATCACCGCGGTCGGTCTCTATTTCTTCTTCGCCCCGATCGGACTGACCGGCAGCTATCTCGGCTTGATCCTGGCCCACACCGCGCTGGCGACGCCCTTTGTGGTGATCACGGTCGGCGCGACGCTGCAAAGCTTCGACACCAATCTGGCGCGCGCCGCCGCCTCACTCGGCGCCTCGCCGCTCTACGCGTTCCGCCGCGTGATTCTGCCACTGATCCTGCCCGGCCTCGCGTCGGGTGCGCTGTTCGCCTTCGCGACCAGCTTCGATGAGGTGGTGATCGTGCTGTTCATGGCAGGTCCCGAGCAGCGCACCCTGCCGCGCGAGATGTTCGCCGGCATCCGCGAGAACATCAGCCCGACGATCACGGCCGCGGCGGTGATGCTGACGACGGTATCGATCATCCTCCTCGCGACCATGGAAGGCTTGCGCCGACGGAACGAGCGGCTCAAGGGCCGTGGCGGCTAGGCGACGTTCGTCTTCCTTTTCCCGCGAGCGTCGCTGCCCTCTCCCGCAAGGGGAGAGGGCACAGCAATGCGCCATCGTGACGTTGCGATATTCCTCCTCCCGGGAACACCACCCGCCCTTTCTTTTTTGCATTCTGCTATGGCGCGGATCGCTTAGCTGCGCCTGCAGATAGCCGTTAAAACTCCTCCCGCAACAAAGCCCAAACAACAACACACAGGGAAAAACAACATGCAAAAACTCAGTGTCGCGATCGCAGCTGGCCTCGCTCTGGCCGCAACATCCGGCGCCGCGCAGGCGCAGATTTCCGACGACATCGTCAAAATCGGCGTGCTCACGGACATGTCGAGCCTCTATGCGGACGCGACCGGCAAGGGGTCGCTCGCCGCCGTCGAGATGGCGGTCGCCGACTACGGCGGCAAGGTCGCGGGCAAGCCGGTCGCGGTCGTCGCCGCCGATCACCAGAACAAGCCCGATGTCGGCGTCAACATCGCCCGCAACTGGTACGACAACGACAAAGTCGACGCGATCTTCGACGTTCCGACCTCCTCGGTGGCGCTGCCGGTCTCGGCGCTGACGCGCGAGAAGAACAGGATCAACATCAATTCCGGCGGAGGCTCGTCCGACATCACCGGCACCGCGTGCTCGCCCAACACGGTGCACTGGACCTACGACACCTATGCGCTGTCGAACGTCGCCGGCAAGGCGATGGTCAAGCGCGGCGAGGACAGCTGGTTCTTCGTCACGGCCGACTACGCTTTCGGCATGGCGCTCCAGCGCGACGCCGCCAACGTGGTCAAGGAGAGCGGCGGCAAGGTGCTCGGCGAGGTCCGCCATCCGCTCAACTCATCGGACTTCTCCTCCTTCCTGCTCCAGGCCCAGGCCTCCAAGGCCAAGGTGGTCGCGCTGGCGAATGCCGGCGGCGACACCACCAATGCCTTGAAGCAGGCTTCCGAGTTCGGCCTGACCCAGGGCGGCCAGAAGATGATCGCGCTGCTGCAGGAGATCACCGACACGCATTCGCTCGGCATCAAGGCGACGCAAGGCCTGATCGTCACCGACGCCTTCTACTGGGACATGAACGAGGAGACGCGGGCCTTTTCGAAGCGCTTCAACGAGAAGGTCGGGCATATGCCGACCATGATCCAGGCCGGCCTTTATTCGGCGACCCTGCACTATCTGAAGGCGATCGACGCCATCAAGACCGACGAGGCGCCGAAGGTAATGGAACAGATGCGCAAGACACCGATCAACGACTTCTTCGCCAGGAACGGCAAGATCCGCATCGACGGCCGCATGGTCCACGACATGTATCTGTTCGAGGTCAAGAAACCCGAGGAATCCAAGGGCGAGTGGGACCTCTACAAGCTGATCGCCACCGTGCCCGGCGACGAGGCGTTCCGTCCGCTCGACAAGGGCGGCTGCCCGATGGTGACGGGGCATTGAACTGCGCTCGTCGTCACTGCGAGCTACGCAATTTTGTCGCGAGCTCCTCGCAATGACGGGGACGAAAAGACACGACAGCGCGCCCAGTGAAAACCGGGCGCGCTTCGTCTAGGCAGTTACGCGAGCCGCATTACTCCGAATACTTGAACTCGGGCATGCCCTTCAGCTCGTCCTTGCTGGCGTTGAACACGGCATGATCCGGATACCATTTCGACGCGGACGAGGTCGTCGCGGTCTTGTCGGTTCCGGTCGCTGCGCCAGTCGTCGTGGTCGAGGCCGGCCGGCCGGGTGGGCTGGTGGCCGGGGCGCTGTAGGCGATGGCCTCGTTGGTGAACTTCAGCTTCTCGTAGGGCACCGCGACCAGATGCTCGCCCATGCCGAGGAAGCCGCCGACGCCGATCACGGCGATCTTGATGTTACCGTTCTTGTCCATCAAGAGGTCGTTGATCGAGCCGATGTTCTCGTTGGCCTCGTTATAGACCTTGACGCCCGACATTTTCGACACGCGCCACTGGTCGGACGCGCTCGTCGTCGTGGCGGTAGCCGCGGTCGGCGCCTTGTCGGTGGTGGCGGTCGGCGCTTGCGCGAACGCCACGGTCGCAAGCAGTGCTGTGCCGGCGAGGCCGGCAACAATCGTCTTCATCATGTTGTCCTCTCCTTCAGAAACCTCGTGCGGAGAAAACAGCGCTGATCACGCGCGGTTCCGTGCGCGCGGCAATTTCGTCGCGCAATGCGCGAGCCGAAAATCACGGCAAGGCACGTTCCTGCGTCACCCAGGAACATGTTGCGGCGCACGGTTCCCCGCCGACGATCATGCGCCCTGGGTGAAGCATGATCGCGGCGGGGAACGCGCCGACCCAGCGTCGCCCAGGTCAGCTCTTGTAGTCGATCAGCAGCGCGGAGAAGCTCGAGCCGCTCGACGCGCTGCCATTGGCACCGTAGGACGACGCCGACGATTGCGATTGCTGCAGCGCCTGGAGGAATTGCTGGAGGATTTCCGCGGTCGTTGCGTCAGCCGACGTGCTGTTGGTCGAATCCGTGGTCGTCGACGAATCCGAATTAGCATCATCCGGCGGCGGGCCGGGCGGTGGTCCGCCTGCCCCACCGGGGCCGCCTGCCCCGCCGGGGCCATTGGCGAAGGCGGACTGAAACACGCTCTTCAGCTCCTCGGCCTGATCCGAGGTCAGCGTCCCGTTCGACACCTCGTTCGAGATGAGGTCGTCGATCTTCGACTGCATCTCGTCCTTGGAGGGACGCGTGCCGCTCGATTGGTCGCTCGACCGGCTCTGCTGGAGTGCGGTGTCGATGTCGGTCAGCGCGGTCGAGAGCGCAGACTGGTCTGACGACGAGATCGTGCCGGCGGAGACTTGCGATTGCAATTCCTGCTGCAGCCGCTGCAGCGGCGACTGGTAGCTGCCGGCGGAGGCCGCCGAAATCGAGGTCATGATGGCTCCGTGGATCTTGCGGGGTTTCGTGGCGAACGGCACCACGGTATGGTTAACGGCCTTAACGAGATCTTGCCGCTCCACTGCCCGGTCATGTCCCGGCATTGCGACGGGGCCGCTGGAAACACTCTGAAACAAAAATCTTCGCCATTTGGCCCGAATCTTGGACAAACAAAGCGCATGGCCATTCCCAATCCCAACATCCTGGTCGTCGAGGACGACCGCGAAACCCGGACGTTGATTGCGAAGTACCTGCGCAACAACGCCTGCAACGTCACCGCCGTGAGCGACGGCCGCGAGATGTCGCGCGCCATGGCCGACCATCGCGTCGACCTGATCATCCTCGACGTCATGCTGCCGGGCGAGGACGGCCTCAGCCTGTGCCGCAAGGTGCGCGCGGAGGCGCAGACGCCGATCATCATGCTGACCGCGCGTGGCGAGGACGTCGACCGCATCGTCGGCCTCGAGATGGGCGCGGACGACTATCTGCCGAAACCGTTCAACCCGCGCGAGCTGCTCGCCCGCATCAACGCGGTGCTGCGCCGCCAGGCCGCAGCGCAGGCGGCGAGCACGATCGAAGGCGCCTCCACGCTCGCCTTCGAGGGCTGGCGTATCGACCTGCGCCTGCGCGAATTGCGCAATCCGGAAGGCGCGCGCGTCGCGGTCACCAGCGCCGAATTCGATCTGCTCAGGACGTTCTGCGAGCGGCCCGGCCGCGTGCTGTCGCGCGACAGCCTGCTCGACCTCACGCAGGGACGCAACACCGGCTCGTTCGAGCGCTCCATCGACGTGCTGGTCAGCCGCATCCGCCGCAAGATCGAGCCCAATCCGGCCGATCCCACCATCATCAAGACGGTGCGCTCCGGCGGCTATCTGTTCACGCCGAGGACGGAAGCGGTGACCGCGCCCCTGAGCAGCTGAAGGGCGCGCCGACGATGAAGCCGTTCGGATTCTTCCACCTCAAGGGGATCGGCGGGCAGATCGCCGCGCTGGTGCTGGCTTCGACCGTCGCGCTGCATCTCGTCGTCACCACCGCCTTCCTGATCAGCCGGCCGGACCGCCCGGACACGCCGCCGGACGGCGCCCATCAATTGACCGATGCTGCGCTGCTGCTCGGCGCGGCCGATGCCAGCGAGCGACCGCGCCTCGTCGCCGACCTCGCGCGCGCCTTCCCCAGGCTCGGCATCGAGATGCTCGCCCCCGGGTCGGTGATCGAGTCAGGCGACGGCGCCCACCTGTTCGGGATGCGCCGTCATCTCGGGCGCGGCTACAAGGTGATGCAGCTCGCCGCCGAGGGTCGCGCACACCGCGTCGCCGTCGAATTGCCCGACGGCGCCGTGATCGCCGGCCGCGTCGACGGCGGCCCGCGGCCGTGGTTCTGGGGCGCACCATGGCTGGTGACGCTGATGACCGCCTTCATCTGTATCACCGTGCTCGGCCTGTGGGCGGCGCGTGCGCTGGCCGCGCCGCTGTCGTCCTTCGCCAAGGCCGCGGAGAATTTCAGCCTGGACGGCACCGCCGAGCCGCTGCCCGAGCGCGGCCCGGAGGAGATCCGTTCGGTCGCGCGCGCGCTCAACCGCATGCACGAGCGGATCGCGCGGCTGATGTCGGATCGCACGCGGATGCTGGCCGCGATCAGCCACGATCTGCGCACACCGATCACGCGCCTGAGGCTGCGCGCCGAGTTCATCGAGGACGAAGGCAACCGCAAGCGCATGCTGATCGACCTCGACCAGATGCGCTCGATGCTGGAATCCGTGCTGTCGCTGCTGCGCAACGACCGCAAGATCGAGGCGGTGACGCTGGTCGACATCGCCAGCACCCTGCAGCTCGTCGCCGACCAGTTCGGCGACATGGGCCATGTCGTGCATTATGACGGGCCGGCGTCCGCGACCGCCGCCGCACGGCCCGACGATCTGCATCGCGGCGTCACCAACCTCGTCGAGAACGCGGTGCGCTTCGGCGCCGAGGTGACGATCCGCCTCGACGTCTCGGGCACGACACTCGTCATCGACGTCGAGGACGATGGCCCCGGCATCTCGGATGCGCGCAAGCAGGAGATGCTGGAGCCGTTCGTGCGCGGCGACGATGCCCGCACCATGGACGAGTCCACCGGCTTCGGGCTCGGCCTGTCGATCGCGCGCGCGATCGCACTCGCCCATGGCGGCGAGTTGTCGCTGCACGACCGCGAGCCGCATGGCTTGATCGTGCGGATGCAATTGCCGATCTGGCAGGAGCCGCGGCTGGCGGCGTAGCGCGCCTCAAGCCGCGAGCGGCGGGTGCACCACGGCCTCGCGCTCGAAGATCGCCACCGCCTCGAAGCGGTAGCCGCAGGCGTGGCAACTCCAGAGATAGGAAACGCGGCCTTCGCCCGGCTCGATCCAGTCCGGGAACGGGATTGGCGTGCCGCACTGTGCACAGGGGTTCTGTGTGGGAATGTCGTCGATGTCTGCCGGGGTCATGGACGTCCTCCCGCATGCTGCTTTGACGAGCGATTTTTGGGCGGAGACACGAATGGACAGACCAGCTGTCGCGTAAGGCACGCCGCCAGCTCCAAACTTAACCTAGGTTTGAGTCGTAAAAGCGACGGCCCAACGAAAATCGCCGGAGGCGGCGTTTCGCCACATCATCGCCGTGTTCCCACGGCCTAACCCGCTCGGGTGCAGGTCCGTTCTGCCAAGGAATATTTCGATGAAAATTTTACGCGTTGCCGCGCTGCTCGCGGCCGGATTGACATTGCCGCAGGCCGCATTCGCCGGCGAAGCCGAATATGCCGAGATGGTCGCGGCCCATGCCCGCGCCAACGGCGTGCCGGAGGCGCTGGTGCACCGCGTGATCATGCGCGAGAGCCGCTATCAGCCGGGCCTCGTCGGCCGTGGCGGCACCATCGGGCTGATGCAGATCAAGCTCGCGACCGCCCGCGGGGTCGGCTACACCGGCGATGCCGCAGGTCTGCGCGATCCCAACACCAATCTCACTTATGCGGTCAAATATCTCGCCGGCGCCTATCGCGCCGCCAACGGCGATCACGCCCGAGCCGTGCGTTATTTCGCGGGCGGCTATTACTACGTCGCAAAGCGGCAGCGCCAGGAGGCCGTGCAGGTCGCCAATATGGGCGAGACCTGGCTCGAGCCGAACGGCAACCCGCAGCCGATGTTCGGCACCGCCCCGCACAGGAAGCTGGCCCAGCGCGTCCGCAACGCGCGGGCGCAGGTTCCCACACGCTAATCCGCCGTCATGGCCGGGCTTGACCCGGGCATGACGAACGCTCCGCGTTGACACCAGCGCCCACTGGCATACATTAGAGCCGTTCCGAGGGGTGCTCCGAGGAGGAGCTGAGATACCGCTAAATGGGCAATACCGCCCAGGACCGCGGTGACCCTTTGAACCTGATCCGGGTCATGCCGGCGAAGGGACAGGGATGTACCAGACCACCAAGCGGCCGGATTCACCGGTATCCATCATCGGCGCAGGCATCGCAGGGGCTTGGCAGGCCTTGCTGTTCGCGCAGGCCGGCCATGCCGTGACGTTACACGAGCGTGGTGACGCCGCCATGACCGACGCCACCAGCCATTGGGCCGGCGGCATGCTCGCGCCCTATTGCGAGGCGGAGGTCGCCGAACCCATCATCAGCCGCCTCGGCCTGCGCTCCCTCGACATCTGGCGCCGCGAATTGCCGGAAACGCCGTTCAACGGCTCGCTCGTCGTCGCCCATCCCCGCGAGCGCAACGATTTCGAGCGCTTTGCCCGGATGACCGAGGGCCACGAGCGGCTCGATGCCGCCGGCCTCGCCGCGCTGGAGCCGTCGCTGGAGGGCCGCTTCCGCGAGGCCCTGTTCTTCCCGAGCGAGGGCCATGTCGAGCCGCGCCGCGTGCTGCCCAAGCTGCACGAGCGCATCCGCGCCGCCGGCGGCTCCATCAAATTCTCCAGCGACGTTTCAGCCAAAGACCTCGACGGCATCGTGATCGACTGCCGCGGCCTTTCCGCGCGCGACGAGCAGCCTGACTTACGCGGCGTCAAGGGCGAGATGATCCTGATCGAGACAGGCGAGGTGCAGCTTGCGCGTCCGGTGCGGCTGATCCATCCGCGCTGGCCGCTCTACGTGATCCCGCGCGAGGACAAACTGTTCATGCTGGGCGCGACCTCGATCGAGGCCGAGGACACCGGCGTCAGCGTGCGCTCGGCGCTGGAGCTGTTAGGGGCCGCCTACGCGGTGCATCCGGCCTTCGGCGAAGCCCGCATCGTCGAATTCGGCTCCGGCCTGCGTCCCGCCTTTCCCGATAATTTGCCGCGCATCGGCATTCGCGACGGCAAGATCAGCGTCAACGGGCTCTACCGTCACGGCTTCCTGCTCGCGCCGGCGCTCGCCGAGCTGACACTTGCCTACGTCCAGCGCGGCCAGATCGACAACGAGGTGATGCAGTGCGGGTGATCGTCAACGGCGAGCAGCGCGAGGTGGCTTCAGTCAGCGTCGACGCGCTGCTCACCGAGCTCGACTACGAGGGCACCCATTTCGCCATCGCGCTCAATTACGACGTCGTGCCGAAAAGCCGCTGGGCGGAGACGCAGCTGAGGGCCGGCGACGAGATCGAGATCATCACGCCGCGGCAGGGAGGGTGAGGGAGATGAAGGCACGCTCTCTCCACGAGTCGTCCCGGCGAAGGCCGGGACCCATAACCACAGGCTTGCGTTGTGGCGAATGGTCTCTGCCGTTGTGCCTCAAGCAAGATCACGCGGTATGGGTCCCGGCCTTCGCCGGGACGACATTTGTTTTTGAGGAAACACCGACATGGTGACCTTCTACGGCAAGACCTTCTCTTCCCGCCTGCTGATCGGCAGCGCGCTCTATCCCTCGCCGGCGATCATGCAGGCCGCGATCCGCGCCTCCGGCTCCAACATCGTCACGGTGTCGCTGCGGCGCGAGGCCGCCGGCGGCAAGACCGGGGACGCGTTCTGGAAGCTGATCCGCGAGCTCGACGTCACCGTGCTGCCGAACACCGCCGGCTGCCGCAGCGTGCGCGAGGCAGTGACGACCGCAAAACTCGCGCGCGAATTGTTCGGCACGAGCTGGATCAAGCTGGAAGTCATCGCCGACAACGACACGCTGCAGCCCGACGTCGTCGGCCTGGTCGAGGCCGCCAGCATCCTGATCAAGGACGGCTTTGAGGTCTTCCCCTATTGCACCGAGGATCTCTCGGTTGCGAACCGCCTGGTCGATGCCGGCTGCAAGGTGGTGATGCCATGGGCAGCCCCGATCGGCAGCGCCAAGGGGATCATCAATCGCGATGCGCTCAAGCTGCTGCGCGAGCGACTGCCCGACATCACGCTGGTGGTCGACGCCGGCTTAGGGGCGCCGAGCCACGCCGCGCACGCGCTCGAGCTCGGCTACGACGCCGTGCTGCTCAACACCGCCATCGCCAAAGCCGCCGACCCCGTCGCGATGGCCAACGCCTTCCGTCTCGGCGTCGAGGCCGGCCGCACCGCTTACGAAGCCGGGCTGATGAACGCCCGCGACTTCGCCTCCCCCTCCACTCCTGTCGTTGGGACCCCGTTCTGGCATGCCGTATCCTGATCGTTTCTATCCCGTCGTCGACAGCCTTAAATGGGTCGAGCGCCTGACGAAACTCGGCGTCGGCACCATTCAGCTGCGCGCTAAAGAGCTGAACGACGCCGATGCGCTGCAGATCGTCACGGACGCGCTGGCGATCACCAAGGACACGCAGACCAGGCTCGTCGTGAACGACTATTGGCGCGCGGCGGTCGTTGCCGGCGCAAAATATCTGCATCTCGGCCAGGAGGATCTCGCCGACGCCGACCTCAAGGCGATCCGCGAGGCCGGGCTGTCGCTCGGCATCTCCACCCATGACGACGACGAGCTTGCGACGGCGCTCAAAGCCAAGCCCGACTACGTCGCGCTCGGCCCGATCTTCTTCACCACGCTCAAATCGATGCGCTTCGAGCCGCAGGGCATTCCAAAAATCACGGAATGGAAGCAGCGCATCGGCAACATTCCGCTGGTCGCGATCGGCGGCATCAAGTTCGAGCACGCCGCGGAGATCTTTGCCGCAGGCGCGGATTCGATCGCCGTCGTGTCCGACGTCACCCAGAACGCCAATCCCGATGCCCGCGTGCGGCAGTGGCTCGGCCTAACGGTGGAGGCTGCGTGATGCATGTCCCGCTCTCTCCACCCCACACTCCACTGTCATCGCCCGGCTTGACCGGGCGATCCAGTACGCCGCGCCTTCTCGGCTCCAGCCGCACCGCCGCGGAGTACTGGATCCCCGCTTTCGCGGGGATGACAGCTGTAATCGACGCTCGCGCAGCGAAACTAACGAACTAAGGAGGCCCCCATGAACATCCGCTCCAACCCCGACAAGACAATCCCCGCCGTCACCACCGGCCCGCTTCCCTCCTCGCGAAAGATCTTCGCGGCTCCCGACGCCGCGCCCGACCTGCGCGTGCCGCTGCGCGAGATCATCCTCTCGGAAGGTGCCGGCGAGCCGAACCTGCCGGTCTATGACACTTCGGGCCCCTACACCGACCCGTCCATCACCATCGACGTCAACGCCGGCCTTGCCCGCAATCGCAAGCAATGGGTGCTGGAGCGCGGTGGCGTCGAGGAATATGAGGGCCGGCAGATCAAGCCGGAGGACAATGGCAGCGTCTCCACCGACAAGGCTGCGCGCGCCTTCTCGGCCTATCACAAACCCTTACGCGGCCTCGACGGCCACAAGGTGACGCAGCTCGAATTCGCCCGCGCCGGCATCATCACCAAAGAGATGATCTACGTCGCCGCCCGCGAAAATCTCGGCCGGAAAGCACAGCTCGAACGCGCCGAAGCCGCACTCGCCGACGGCGAAAGCTTTGGTGCCTCCGTGCCCGCCTTCATCACGCCGGAGTTCGTGCGCGACGAGATCGCGCGCGGCCGCGCCATCATCCCCTCCAACATCAACCACTCCGAGCTCGAGCCGATGATCATCGGCCGCAACTTCCTGACCAAGATCAACGCCAATATCGGCAACTCGGCAGTGACCTCGTCGGTCGAGGAAGAGGTCGAGAAGATGGTGTGGGCGATCCGCTGGGGCGCCGACACTGTGATGGACCTTTCCACGGGGCGCAACATCCACACCACCCGCGAATGGATCTTGCGCAACTCGCCGGTGCCGATCGGCACCGTGCCGATCTACCAGGCGCTGGAGAAGTGCAACGGCGATCCGGTGCAGCTGACCTGGGAGCTCTACAAGGACACCTTGATCGAGCAGTGCGAGCAGGGCGTCGACTATTTCACCATCCACGCCGGCGTGCGCCTGCAATACATCCACCTCACCGCCAACCGCGTCACCGGCATCGTCTCGCGCGGCGGCTCGATCATGGCGAAGTGGTGCCTGGCGCATCACAAGGAAAGCTTCCTCTATACGCATTTCGACGAGATCTGCGACCTCATGCGCAAGTATGACGTCTCGTTCTCGCTCGGCGACGGCCTGCGTCCGGGCTCGATCGCGGACGCCAACGACCGCGCGCAATTCGCCGAACTCGAGACGCTGGGCGAGCTCACGAAGATCGCGTGGGACAAGGGCTGCCAGGTCATGATCGAAGGCCCCGGCCACATCCCGATGCACAAGATCAAGATCAACATGGACAAGCAGCTGAAGGAATGCGGCGAAGCGCCGTTCTACACGCTTGGACCGCTGACCACCGACATCGCACCGGGCTATGACCACATCACCTCAGGCATCGGTGCCGCCATGATCGGCTGGTTCGGCTGCGCGATGCTCTGCTACGTCACGCCGAAGGAGCATCTCGGCCTGCCCGACCGCAACGACGTCAAGGTGGGCGTCATCACCTACAAGATCGCGGCGCACGCCTCCGATCTCGCCAAGGGCCACCCGGCGGCGCAACTGCGCGACGACGCGCTCTCCCGCGCCCGCTTCGACTTCCGCTGGACCGACCAGTTCAACCTCGGCCTCGATCCGGATACCGCCAAGAACTTCCACGACGAGACCCTGCCGAAGGAAGCTCACAAGGTCGCCCATTTCTGCTCGATGTGCGGGCCAAAATTCTGCTCGATGAAGATCACGCAGGATGTGCGGGATTATGCCGCGACGCTGAACGATCCGAACTCGGTGGGGATGTCGATGGCCGGCACGGTCGAGGACGGCATGGCGAAGATGAGCGAGAAGTTCAAGGAGATGGGCAGCAATGTGTATCTCGATGCGGAGAAAGTGAAGGAGAGCAATCGGGTGTTGTGAGGCGTCTGATGCTGGCTTTGGGGACGACAACCGTCGTCCCCAAAGCTGGAAAAGCGATGTGAACCGGCCATGCGGTTTGAAATATTGCCAGGACTGCCCTCGTACGGCCCGCCGGCGATCTCTTTGACCGAGCGCGGTGAGCACGAGTTTCGTGAAGGTTTGGTTGTCCGGTTTTATCCAAAGAATTCCGATCCATGGGTCGGCAACTTCCTTGGAGGCATGGCGGACTACTCCACCGTGCTCGACCATCCCAACGGAACGGACGTGGTCGTCGTCGCTTGGGGCAACACCTGCATTATCGATCCGGAATATCATGTCATTCGAGATCGCGTCGCACCTGATACCTGGCGCGCAATTCCTGTACCTTCTCTTGGACTAGTCGTTTTCCAAGGCGTGGTCGATTTCAGCGTGGTGCGGTCTGACAACTCGCGATGGACTAGCCCGCGGATTTCATGGGATAGCTTCCGCAAAATCAATGTTCATGAATCCAAACTTACTGGGGAAGCTTGGACGCCCATCGGAGATGCTTGGGTGCCCTTCACCCTCGATCTTCTGACCGGCTCCTGCACCGACGGAATCTATGAAATGGATATGGCTCGGGCATCGCATGTGACGCGCATAGTGGACTAGCGTGCCCCGCGGCTTAACTAACTTTCTTGGGACGTTGGAATTGTCCGCTTACGCCTCGGACCGCCTCCCGGACCAGCTCCGTCCCAACCTCCGTCTCGTCTTCGTCGGCACCGCCGCCTCGACGCGTTCGGCGGAGCTCGGGCACTACTATGCCCATCCCGGCAACCGCTTCTGGCGCGCGATCCATGAGGCCGGGATCACGCCGCGGCGCTATCAGCCGGGCGAGTTCGCAGCGCTGATCGAGCTCGGGATCGGCTTCACCGATCTCTCCAAGTCGGGCGCCGGGATGGATCACCAGATCGCGGCAGAGACGATCGACGTGCCGGGGTTCAGGGCCAAGATCGAAAAGTATCGGCCGCAGACGATTGCGTTCACGAGCAAAAAGGCGGCGAGTTTGTTTTACGGCAGGCCGTCGCGCGGGATTGCACTAGGACGGCAGAAGCGGGATGAATGTCCGGCCGAGGTGTTCGTGCTGCCGTCGCCGTCGGGCGCGGCGTCGGGGCATTGGACGCTGGAGCCGTGGAGGGAGTTGGCGGCTTGGATCAAGTCGTAGGGTGGGCAAAGGCGCTCTTGCGCCGTGCCCACCATCTCTCCACGCAATCCGGTAGAGCGGTGGGCACGGCGCGCGAGGAACGCGCCTTTGCCCACCCTACGAGACCGCTTGCGAGGCGGGCAGCTCACCCCGCACGCCCACTCGTCGTCCTGGCGAAAGCCAGGACCCATTACCCCAGGGAAAAGTTTGGCGAAGACTCGCGGTCCGGTACTGCGATCGTGCGCACCCGATAGATTCCGCGGTATGGGTCCTGGCTTTCGCCAGGACGACACCGGTGGATTGGCTGGCAACTCGTAGCCCGGATGAGCGAAGCGATATCCGGGGACGGCGGTTGACCCGCATGTCGCTTCGCTCATGCGGGCTACAGGTTCTATGAACTACCCTGTCGGAATCCGCCCCACCCGTTCGTCCTCTGGATACATCACGCCCGGAGCCCCCCGATGCCCACCATCACCGCCTTCGAAAACTCGCCCGACCGCGGCCGCGGGCAGGCCCGCGACATGCGGGTCCGTTGGGCGCTGGAGGAAGTCGGCCAGCCCTACGACGTCCGTCTCGTCTCGTTCGAGCAGATGAAGCAGTCGGAGCACCGTGCGCTGCATCCGTTCGGGCAGATCCCGACCTTCGAGGACGGCGATCTCGCCCTGTTCGAGTCCGGCGCGATCGTGCTCCATATCGCCGAGCGTCATGCCGGACTGCTGCCAGTCGATGTAAATGCGAGGAGCCGTGCGATCGCGTGGATGTTTGCTGCACTCAGCACGCTGGAGCCGCCGATCGTCGAGCTCGCGATGGCGATGCTGTTCGAGCGCGACAGGAGCTGGTACGCGGAGCGCCTGCCCATGCTTCAAGATCGCGTCCGTATCAGGCTCGGCGAACTGTCCCGCCACCTCGGCGATGCCGACTGGCTCGATGGCGCCTTCAGCGTCGGCGATCTCCTGATGGTGACGGTGCTGCGCAGGTTGAACACATCGGGCCTCCTGGACGAATATCCTGAGATCGCCGCCTATGTCGCCCGCGGCGAAGCGCGGCCGGCTTTCAGGCGGGCGTTCGAGGCGCAGCTGGCGGTGTTCAACGCCGCATCGCGTTCGTAGGGGCAAGGTTCGGAATGGTGCCGCACACTCAGTCGTCGTCCCGGCGCAGGCCGGGACCCATACTCCCAGGGAGAGGTTTGGCGAAGACTCGTCGTTCGGTACTACGCCCGCCCACAACACATAGATCACGCGGTATGGGTCCCGGCCTGCGCCGGGACGACACCGTGGATGTGACGACTTCCGCGGGCCATTGCGTCCATCTCGGCGCCCTTGCATTCTAGGCTCCGCCAACCCAGAGGAGCCGCCGCCCATGCTGAACCTCTATTCCTACCCAGAGCTGTTCGGCGTCGCCGACAACAACGGCTACGGCCTCAAGGTCTATGCCTTCTTCAAGCTCGCGGGCGTGCCGTTCGTGCACGAGCACGTCTTCGATGCCTCCGCCGCGCCGCGCGGGCAGCTGCCCTACATCATCGACGACGGCGAGACCATCGGCGACAGCGAGACCATCATCGCGCATGCGATCGCAAAATATCTCCTCACCATCGATGCCTTGCTGTCACCGGAACAGCGGCGCACCAATCATCTCGTCACGCGCATGCTGGACGATCTCTACTGGGTGATGTCCTATTCGCGCTGGAAGGACGAGCGCTATTATCCCGCATTCCGCGATGCCTTCATCGCGCAGCATCCGCAGATCGACGCGGCCGGGTTCGAGAAGGCCAAGGCCTACAACGCGCAGCGCTATCATTACCAGGGCATCGGCCGCTACACGCCCGAGCAGGCTTACGCGCGGGGGCTTGCCGATCTCAAGGTGCTGGCCGAGATCGTGCCGGCTGCCGGCTACGTGCATGGCGCGGCGCCAACGAGCATCGATGCCGGCATCTACGGCTTCATCGCCAACATCCACTATTTTCCGATCCCGACGCCGCTGAAGGCCTTCGTCGAAGCGCACGCAAACCTGGTCGCGCATTGCGAGCGGATTCATGCGGCGGTGACGGCAGCGTAGCCCGGATGAGCGAAGCGACATCCGGGGCCGAGAGCCGACCCGCATGTCGCTGTCGCTCATGCGGGCTACAGATTGAGGCGCCCCTACCGCATCGTGATCGCAAGCCCGCTGAGATCCGCATTCGCCATCAACCCGACCTGCCGGCCGGTCAATTCCAGCACCGCGCCCTTCTGGTTGGTCAGCACGATGGCGCGGGCGCCGGCGCCGACGGCAAGGCCGGCACCGGCGGCGCCGTAGACGCCGGCAACATCCGAGGGACGGTTGATGTTGGAGACGCGGCCGCGCAGCACGGTTTTCGAGCCGCCGAACACGAGGCCGTAGTCGAGCCCGCCGGTGGAGAGCCCATAGGTGCGGCCGCGGAAGTTGAGCACGCCGCTCCCGCCCGAGCCGCCGATGATCCAGCCTGCCTTGTAGATCGTCAGCGTCACGAAACCGCTATCGGCCCGTGCCGCCGTCGAGAGGCCAGCCAGGGCGGCGATGGCAACCAGCGCGGCGCGGAAGGTGGATGCGAGCTTCATGGGGATCTCCGGGGGCTATTTTTCAAGGCAGGATTCGAATCAGATGCGACAAATCTATCCGATCGATCGCGGCGGCAACATGATTGCGCGGTGCATGAGGTGTGAGGAATGAGGCGTGAGGCGTGAAATGCGGCAACGCATTCAACTGTCATCGCCCGCGCAGGCGGGCGATCCAGTACTCCGAGACAGTTGTGATCGAATCGACGGGCCGCGGCGTACTGGATGCCCCGGTCAAGCCGGGGCATGACAGAGGAGTTTCGTCCACAAAAGCAATCTCGCCATCATGCAATTCTGCCCGTGTTTTGCCCGACGAGTCAACTTTTATTTCGGGCTTACCGAAAGCGCTGATGAGCTTGGCCTTTTCTACTGTGCATGGGGTTGTTTTCGCATTTTTTGTTTTGAGCGGCCCCGGCCTGCCGCTACGCTCATGCGTCTATCGACCATCCCCGAGGTGATCCCATGCCGATCCAGCATTTCGCGCCCCCGCCGCATGTCAAGGCACCGCCGCTGTCTTTTGCCACCCGCGTTGGCGATCTCCTGTTCGTCTCCGGCATTCCCGGCTTCGACGCCAATGGTGCGCTGCCCGATGGGTTCGAGGCGCAGTTCGCCAACGTCGTCGTCAACATCAAGCGGGTGCTGGTCGATGCGGGCGCGAGCATGCACGACCTCGTCAAGGTCAACGTGCTCCTGACCCGCGCCTCGGACGTGGCCGCCATGAACGCGCTCTATGCCGGCGCCTTCGGCCCGCCGCCGTACCCCGCGCGCACGACTTGCGTGGTGCAGGCGCTGCCAGATCCGAAGATGCTGATCGAGATCGAGGCGGTGGCGTCGCTTTCGAAGTGAGCAACGCTTAAGCACGTGTGACTTGTCGGGCACGCGGCCAAACCAAATGCGCGGCAGCAACTGACATGTCCGTGAACGGCCGCTCCCCGGCTTGCAAAGGCCCTGCTTTTCCCGCACGAATTTTCGGATCCCACTTCCCCCCACAAGGAGATACTTCATGCGTCGCGCACTTGCGCTCTGTGCCGTTGCCGGCATCGCTTCGTCCGTGTTCGCCGTGCCCGCCTCGGCGAAGGTCGGCTATTACGTGATCCGCTGGGACAACACCGGCATCTGTCAGGTCTGGAACGAGGACCTGCAGTACAAGCCGTTCCAGTGGGGGGTGTCGACCTACAAGGTCGTCAGCAAGCCGCTCCCGACTTTCCAGGAAGCGTCGGACCTCCAGATCAAGATGCGGTCGGACCGCCGTTGCACGCTCTGAACTGACGCAACGGATCGGATTTGAAGGGCGGGTCGCGCGAGCGATCCGTCCTTTGTCTTTTTGCAGCGGCCTTGGCTTTTTCCAGCCAAAATCGCGCATTTTCCCGCGCGCCCGCTTTGAACCTGACCGGCCGGCGGAACTACTCACATCTTGTCCGGGGCGCAGGCCCAAAAGCGTCCCGCACCGGCCCTCCCATCATTGTCGGGAGGCGCATCCCATCTTTCATTTTGAGGAGCTGATCATGCGTCGTATTTCCGTGCTCTGCGCTGCCGTCGGTCTTGCCGTCACTGCGTTCGTCGCTGCGAGCCCTGCCGAAGCCAGCTATCACCTGATCCGCTGGCAGGACACCGGCTTCTGCCAGATCTGGGACGAGAGCATCCCGACCACGCCGTGGCCGTCCGACTATTCCCGCGTCAGCGCGACCGTGCCGACCTTCGGCGATGCGCTGATGTTGAAGGATCAGGCGCTCATGAACGGCCACTGCACCTGGTAACAATTCGATCGGCGGACGAAGAACCGGGCAAGGACCTCGCGTCCTTGTCCGCGCTTTTTTTTCGAGCTGCGTGAGCAGAAATCGTAGGGTGGGCAAAGCGGAAGCGTGCCCACCAATTTCATCCGTGAAGAAAATGGTGGGCACGGCTCTTTGCGCCTTTGCCCACCCTACGAGATATCGCCAGGCGCTCTCACGCGTCCTTGTGCGCGCCGGGATGGATCAGGATGTCGCGCGCGGCGGCGAGGTCGATGAAGGCTTGCGCGCTGCCGCCATGGTCGGGATGCATGCCCTTGGCGGCGCGGCGATAGGCTTGATTGATATCCTCGCAAGTGAGCTGCACGGCGAGCGGCAGGCCGAGCACCTTGCGGGCGCGATCCTCGCTCGACAGCTTCTTCGGCATGGCATTGCGGCGACCGAAGCGCGGTGCGGTCAGATCATGAATGACCTCGAGCACCACGCTGATGCGGCGCTGGGCTGCCAGCGTGACGCTGTGATCGTCATTGTCGACGGCCTGGCGCAACACCGGAAGCGCCTGCTCCGCCGCCTGGCGCAGTGTGACGTCGCTGCTCATCCGCGCGATCTCGGCCACGAGCCGGCCGGCCTCGGCCCAGTCGGCGGACTGCGCCGACCGCAGGCGTTCGAGTGCGAGTTTCCAGGATTCAAGCCGTTCCATCATGCGCGCAACGTTTAGCAATGAAGATCAGTATGCCAAGGCCGCCGTTTCCGACCCCTTAATTTCGAGTTAGCTTTTCGTGAAACTTCGAAACGAAAACGGGAGGAAACTGTCATGGCATTGCTCGCAAACCACATCGCCGTCGTCACCGGCGCCGGTTCCGGCATCGGCCGGGCGATCGCGGCCGGCTATGCGCGGGAAGGCGCGCAAGTGGTGCTGCTCGACGTCAATGCCGACACGATCGCGGAGGCCGCCCAGGAGATCCGCAAGGCGGGCGGCAAGGCCGAGAGCTTTGCGCTGGACGTGACCAAGCGTGACGATTGCTTCGCGCTGGCAAAGCAAGTCGCGGACAAGGTCGGGCAGGTCTCGATCCTCGTCAACAATGCCGGCATCACCCGCCGCAACGCCTTCACCGCCGAGACGGAGACGGTGGCGAAGGACTGGAACGACATCATCTCGCTCAATCTCAACGGCGTCTTCAACATGACGCAGGCGTTCCTCGCGCCCCTGCGCGCGAGCAAGGGCCGCATCGTCAATATCGGCTCGATCCAGTCCTTCGTGCATCTGCGCACGCCGAGCTCGGCGGCCTATACAACCTCGAAGCACGGCGTGCTCGGCTTCACCAAGGCGCTCGCGGTCGAGCTCGGCAAGGAAGGCGTGCGCGTCAACGCGATCGGGCCCGGCTTCATCGAGACCAACATCAACGCCAATGTGCGCGCAACCAATCCGGCGCTGGTGCAGGCCTTCGTCGATCACACTCCGCTGGCGCGCACCGGCAAGCCCGAGGACATCGTGGGACCCGCGATCTTCCTGGCCTCGGATCTGTCGGCCTATGTCACGGGAACGATCGTGATGGTGGACGGCGGATACCGGACGGTGTGAGCGGGCGCGGAAGCTCTTACCACTGGCTCAGTGTCATCGTCCGCGCAGGCGGACGATCCAGTATCCCAGAGGCCGTTGTGGGATACGGAAGGACCGCGGCCTACTGGCTGCCCCGCCTCCGCGGGGCATGACAGCGGAGGATGTGGCAGCGCGGGGCATGACAGCCGCGTCGCGCAAGATGGGCCCGCATCACCATGCATCCCGCGCCAATCGCGGCGGCTTCGCGGCATTCCTGAGGTCAATTGGTGCGATCGCCCGCGGTTAACTTTTCATTAACCAAACCAGACCACCGTGGATCTACGGCTTGGGGGTCGTTTGTTCTCGATCCGCTTCCAACGGTGGAAGCGGGCGTTGATCGGGGAGTGTATTGATGACCACTGTTCATGTCGCTGCGTCCGAACCGGGCGCGCAATTCCTTGCACCGAACCAGATCGTTCCGTTGCTGATCGGCGCCACCGTCGACGAGGTCGAGCGCGAGCTCGTGCTTCAGACGCTGGCGCGCTGCGACGGCAACCGCACGCGCGCCTCGCGCGTGCTCGGCCTGTCGGTGCGCACGCTGCGCAACAAGATCCGGCTCTATGCCGCCTCCGGAATCGAAGTGCCCGCCTATCAGGATTAGCGCGCGGTGCCGATCGATGTTGCCCGATCCCGTGCGATACGCGGGCGGAATTGCTGCTGTCGTCAAACGCCGCTAAGTAGCTTGCTTCCGTGAAAGGGGAGCAGTGGCGTGGCAGACGATCAGGGACGACGGCAGGGACTTCAGGGACCGCGCGGGCGGCAGGGCGAGCCGGGACGGCCGGGACCGCAGGGTCATCCGGGCCGGCGCGGCCCCGACGGCGCGCGCGGCAAGCCGGGTCCGCAAGGCAAGCCGGGGCCGATCGGAAAGGCCGGACCGCCAGGCAAGGCCGGTCCGCAAGGCAAGCAGGGCGAAGCCGGTCCGCGCGGACCGGCGGGCGCGCAGGGGCCTGTCGGACCGCAGGGGCCCGCAGGGCCGCAAGGCCCGCGCGGCGAGGCCGGGCCACCCGGTCAATTGCCGTCGATCGAACAGGTGCTGCCGTGGCTCGAGCAGCTGTTCGACGCCTGGGACGAACGGCGCCGCCAGCGCGAGCGTGAAGCCGCCGAGCGCGAGGCGCTGGAGGCCGCCGTGCAGGAGACTGACGGGCCGATCGCCGATGATGGGAGCGACGAAGGCGAAGGCGACACTCGCGGAAAGAAGAAGAAAAAGAAGAAGCGCGGCAACAAGGGCTAGCAGACGAGCCTATTCCTCGTTTTCGCGTCGCGGGAGCATGCCCATGCGCTCGAACTGCCAACGCATGGCCCGATACCAGAGATAGCCGACCGCGGCGCCGCACAGGGCGAGGATGATCGTGTTCACGCTCGAGAAGGAGCCGCTCCACCACATCATCCAGGCGGTCCACAGCACCGTGAGGGTGACGGCACCTGCTTTCAAGGGAAGAAGGGGGCGGCTCATGATCATGCTCCGGGTTGTCGAAACCCCGGCGGACATCATCGCGCAGTAAGTAGCGCTCTTCCGTGAGCCAAATCACGGAATGGGCTCTCTGGGATCGCTAACCAAACCTCAGCCGCGAGCGCTCCTTGGCCTTTTCCGCCTCGACCTCGCGGTCGCGCGCCGGCGCATGGGTGTGCAGCGAGCTCAACAGCCGCCGCGCGGCCTCCGATACCTCCGCCACTGCGCGCTCGAACACCTCTTCATTGGCCTGTGACGGCTTGTTGAAGCCGGACAGCTTTCGCACGAACTGGAGCGCGCTGGCGTGGATCTCGTCCTCCGTCGCCGGTGGTTCGAAGTTGAACAGCGTCTTGATGTTACGGCACATGCAGTCTCTCCGGATATGTCCAAGGACGATCGGCGGCGACGAAATCCTACATCCTTCCCCGCACTTCTGTTAAGTTCCGCGGCAACGCGGCCGCCGAATACGAGCCGCTCGGGGAGAGGATCATGAGAGCTTCTTGCGCGGCCTTGTCGGCCGTTCTTCTATCCATTTCGACATCGGTCCTGGCAGCCGACTATCCGACGCCGAAGCAGGGCGACTGGATCGCCAAGGATTTCAAGTTCCACACCGGCGAGACCATGCCGGAACTGCGGCTGCACTACACCACCGTCGGCGAGCCGAGCGGCCAAGCTGTGCTGGTGCTGCACGGAACAGGCGGCTCGGGAGCAAGCATGCTGTCGCCCGCTTTTGCCGGCGAGCTGTTCGGCGCTGGGCAACCACTCGACGCCTCCAAATACTACATCATCATTCCCGACAGTATCGGCCACGGCAAATCGTCAAAACCGTCCGACGGGATGAAGACGAGCTTCCCGAAATACGACTACGACGACATGGTCGAAGCGCAATATCGCCTGGTGACCGAAGGCCTCGGCGTCAAGCATCTGCGGCTCGTCATCGGCAATTCGATGGGCGGCATGCACACTTGGTTGTGGGGCGAGAAATATCCGAGCGCGATGGACGCGCTGATCCCGATGGCCTCGCAGCCGACCGAGATGGCCTCGCGCAACTGGATGCTGCGGCGGATTATGCTCGACACCATCCGCAACGATCCCGACTACAATGGCGGCAATTACACCAGCCAGCCGCGCATGATGAAATACGCCATCACGGCCTATGGCATCGCCAGCATCGGCGGCACGCTGGCCTATCAATCGCAGGCGCCGACGGCAGCCAAGGCCGACAAGATCGTCGACGATCGGCTCGCGACACCGATCACGGCGGATGCCAACGACTTCGTCTATCAGTGGGAGTCTTCGCACGACTACAATGCCGGCGAGAAGCTGGAGCAAATCGAAGCGTCGCTGTTGCTGATCAATTCCGCCGATGACGAGCGCAATCCGCCCGAGACCGGCATCACGGACGCTGCGATGAAGCGAGTCAAGAACGCCCGCCTCTTCCTGATCCCCGCAAGCGCCGAGACGCGCGGCCACGGAACCACCGGCAATGCGAAATTCTACAGCGAGCAGATTCGGCAATTGCTGAAGATAGCGCCGCAGCGGACCATGTAGGAGCGCCACGCGCGCCATCTCGCAACGCATCATATGCAGCGCTCGACGCCGCATATTATTTGAGCATGCATTGAGCTGACGGCTCGGGCTTAATCGCGCCAACGAAACGAATCGATGCGCGGGACAATCGCGCGCCTTTGGTACGGCACGCGATGAGGAGGATCGCATGCGCATGCTCGCACTGTGCGTTGGGCTGGCTGCACTGACGAGCGCCGCGTTCGCGTTCGACAATGGGCAATATGACCACGTCCCGCCCGACATCCGCGGCTGGTTCAAGAGTGTGATCGCGCCGAACGGCGTGCCCTGCTGCGACATTTCCGACGGCCATCGCACCGAATACGACGTACGTGGCGGGGCCTATTGGGTGCCGATCGAAGGACAATGGATGGAGGTGCCCGAGCGCGCCATCATCCGCGACCGCGGCAATCCGGTCGGTCAGGCCGTGGTGTGGTACGTCCACCACCGCGGCGCCATAATCATCAGCTGCTTCGTGCCGGCCGATGCGGTCTAGCGCGATGGATTTCGTTGGCTGGAGGCGCCTGATCGGTTAGCTTGAGGCCAAGCCGAAAGCGGAGGCACGCCGTTGACCGATCTTAGCGCCGAAGACCTCGCCACCATCTATGCCAAACCGTCGCCGCGCGTCATTGCGAAAGCGCGTCCGGCGATCGATGCCCATGCGAAGAAATTCATCGAGATGTCGCCGTTCTGCGTGCTCGCGACATCGGGAGCGGACGGCAGCGTCGACGCATCGCCGCGCGGCGGCGGCATCGGCTTCGTCCACGTCGCCGGTCCCAACCAGCTGTTGATGCCCGACCGCTCCGGCAACAACCGGATCGACAGTTTTCGCAACGTCGTCGAAGGCTCTGGCTTCGTGCATCTGCTGTTCTTCGTGCCAGGGATCGACGAGACACTGCGCGTCGGCGGACGCGGCACGCTGTCGGCCGATCCGGATCTGCTCGCCGCGATGGTGGAATTCGGCAAGCCGCCGCGCGCGGTGCTGAACGTCGCCGTCAGCGAGGTCTATTTCCATTGCGGCAAGGCGCTGATGCGCTCGAAGCTATGGTCGTCGGAGAAGGTGCTGCGCTCGGTGATGCCGAGCATCATCGAGGTTATTCACGACCAGACGGGCTTGGGTGAACCGCAGAGTCAGGAGAGCGTGGAAGAACTCTACAAGACGCAGTTGTAGCCGGTGCGACAACCCACAGTGTCGCCCCGGACAAGCGCAGCGCAGATCCGGGATCCATAGCCACAGGGAGTGGTTTGGCGAAGACTCGGAGTTACCAGTTGCGCGCTACGACCACTTCCTGTGCTGATGGGTCCCGGCGTTCGCCGGGACGACACGGGAGTATGCGGCCAGTGCCGGAGCTCAGTGCCCCTCGCCTTCGAGACCGCCGACGTGCTTCTGGGTGTAGAGCTCGAGGCCGATACGGCCGATCAGGTCGAGCTGGGTTTCGAGGAAGTCGATATGGTGCTCCTCGTCGCTCATCAGCTTCTCGAACAGGTCACGCGTGACGTAGTCCTTGGCGCCATGGCAGTAGGTCGCCGCTTCCTGGTAGAGCGCCCGCGCGCTCATCTCGGCGGCGAGGTCGCATTCGATGATCTCTTTGACGTTCTGGCCGATGCGCAGGGGATCGAGCACCTGCATGTTCGGGAAGCCATCGAGGAACAGGATGCGCGCGGTGAGCTTGTCGGCGTGCTCCATCTCCTCAATGGACTCCTTGCGCCAGACCTTGGCCATGTCCAGGAGGCCCCAATTGTCGAGGAAACGGTAGTGCAGCCAGTACTGGTTGATCGCAGTCAGCTCGTGACGCAGCGCCTTGTTGAGATAGTCGATGACTTTTGGGTCGGCCTGCATGGTTCACTCCAGCTCTTGCAATCCAAATCGGCCCCAAACCGAGTTTAGAATGCTTCTAAATGAATTTGCGGACGACGGCAACCGGCTGGGGGGACGCAGCCGGGGGAAAGCTCAGCCAGCGTTGAGGAAGTTTTCAGCAGGCCGCGAGCGCGAACTGGGCCGGTTCGGCCGGTTCGTCGTTGGCGGCCACGGCGTGGCTGTGCGGACAGCCGGCACAGCAGGATTGGGCGCAGGGGCCAAGCGCTTCGTCGATGATGGTCTTGATGGTCCGGGCACAGCGGCCGCATTCGGCGCTACAACCGAGGCATCCATAAACCTGCTTGGCATGGCGCACGGCGTCGTCGGACTCGGCGACGGCGGCGCGGATGTCGTCATCGCTCAGTACGTTACAGGAACAAACGATCATGGAAGCGGCAGGCCCTTCGGTGATGCACCATCATCGATATTTAAGGGGCCGGCCGGATGCAAAAGGAAAAACTGGTATTTGAAGCTATTCCAAACTGGCCCGCAAACATCCTAGAACGGCTCTAAAATAGGGTGTTGCGTTCGATCAAGATTGCGGCGGACCTAGTCGCCACCACCGCCTCCCCCGCCATCACCGCCGCCACCGCAATCCCCGCCGCTGCTGCCGCTATCGCTGCTGGAACAGCTGCCGCCATCAGTCGAGCTCCCCGAACTGTCACTGGAAAACCAGCTTCCCAGCGAGAAGCCATCGCTCGTCCCCGAATAGCTGTCACCGCCGCTACTCCCTCCATCGTTGCCGACCGCGGCGCGGGAGCGCCGACCGCGGTTCTGGAGGTGTGTGATCCAGCCGTAGCCGATCGCGAAAACGATCCCGGCAGCAATCAATGCATTGATCATCGCGTTGCCCATCATCGTGTCCTGTGTGGAGCTGCGGTCCATACCAGTCTGTCGTACCCGGCAAGGGTGCCGTTCATTGATCATTCAAGCGAAGTATGGAACTCTGCTGCCAAAGAGTTCCCGCGTGATTGTGTGAAAGGTCAACAATGAAGAAGTCGCTCCTGGCAATTGCTGCCATCGTCACTCTGGCCCTGACGGCCGGAACACCGGCCCATGCGCAGCGCGGCGTCGCTGCAGGCGTGGCGGCCGGGATCATCGGCGGCGCCATTGTCGGTGGCGCGCTGGCTTCCCCGTATTATTACGGACCCGGCCCCGGCTATTACGAACCGGGCTACTATCCGCCCCGCTACTACGCCCCCGGCCCGGGCTATGTTGCTGACGACTATTACGGCGGCGGCTGCGTCTGGCAGAAGCAGCGCTTCTGGGACGGCTACGCCTGGCGCGTCCGCCGCGTCAGAGTCTGCGGCTGAGCCGCCCCTGAACCGGTTCAGTACGGATGCGCCGTTCATCTCGGGGCCCGAAAAAGACCGCTTTTTCTCGTCACAGCTCCGTGTGCGTTTACCGTGGATTGACCATTTGCGCGCTTGCTAGCCCAACGGCCAATTCCATCAGAGTGTGCGTGAACCTTTGAAACCCGGGCACCTCTAACAAGGGGAGCCCATCTCCCAGGAGAGCCCTGAGCATGAAGAAGACTTTAGTTGCCGCCCTCACGGTTGCGACGGTCGCCGGTTCGCTGGTGACCGCCACTCCGCCCGCCAAAGCCGGTGACGGCGTCGGCGCCGGCATCGCAGCCGGCCTGATCGGCGGCGCGATCGTTGGCGGCGCCATCGCGTCGAGCCGCCCCGCTTATGGCGGCCCCGTTTACGTGGCCGAGCCCCCGCCGCCGGCGCCCTGCTACTGGCGTCGTGAGCGGTATTGGGACGGCTACGGCTGGGTCAGCCGGCCGGTTCGCGTCTGCTACTGATCTGATCGTTACGCGCGCATTCGCGCTGCGATCGAAGCCCGGCCGAGCATCTCGGCCGGGCTTTTTCTTTTGGCCGAAGTCGAGAACCGTTATCGCGCTGCCTGGATCGAGCGCAGCACCTCTTCACTTGGCCAGCAATCGACCTTGAGGCCCGCCGACTTCTGATAGGCGCCGAGCGCGGCGCGGGTCTGCATGCCCGCCTTACCGTCGATCTTGTCCTTGTAGAGTCCGGCGCGCGTGAGCCCGCGCTGCATGGTCTCGACGTCTTTCGTGCGCAACTGCTTCGAAGCCGACCAGGGCGTTGCGAATGGCAGCGGGCTCATCATGCGGTCGCTGAGATGGCCGACGAACAGCACGTAGAGATCGGAGAAATTGTATTCCTTGATGACGAAGTAGTTCTTCGTGCTCAGGAACGACGGACCGTAGATGCCCTCCGGCTGCAGCAGCGAGGCCGGCTGCGCCTGTTCGGCCGCGCTGAGCTTCTGCCCACGCACCGGCACAAAACCTTCGCGCAGCCATTGGCCGATTGGCTTCGTCACCTCGGGCACACCGGTGGTGCAATCGACCTTGGCCGGTGCCTGCACCTCGTAGGCCCAGCGCACACCGCTTTGCCAGCCCTTGTTGACGAGCTGCTGCGCAGCGGACGCCAGCGCATCCGGCACCGAATGCCAGATGTCGATGCGGCCGTCGCCGTCGAAGTCGACGCCGTGCTTGTAATATTCGGAAGGCAGGAATTGCGTGAGACCAGTCGCGCCGGCCCAGGACGAGCGCATGTCCTTGCGCGTGACCACACCCTCGCCGAGGATCTTGAGCGCGAGGATGAACTCGTTGCGGTACTGATCCTTGCGGCGTCCGACATAGGCCTGCGTTGCCAGCACGCGGACGAGATCGTAAGGCAGCGTGTAGCGGCCATAGTCTGTCTCGCGGCCCCAGATCGCGAGCATGACGGTCGCAGGAACGCCTGAGCTCTTCTCGATCTCGGTCAGCGCGGTGCGATATTTTTGCAGCAGTCGCTGCCCCTCACCTGCAAGCCGCGCGATCGAGGCTTCTTTGACGTAGTCGGCGGGCACCTGCACGAACTCGGCCTGCGACGGTGCGCCGGTCGCTGGCCGCCCCGGCAGGATCAGATCGGGCAGCTTGTAGTCAGGCTCGAGCCAGCGTATCTGCTCCTCGAACGTCGCGCGCGACACGCCTTCGGCCTGCGCCTCCGGCCAGAGCGAGACGATGAATTGCGTGAAGGCGGCGTCGGCGGCGCGGGCGGGCGACTGAGCACAGGTGATCGCAATCACCGCAGCGATGAGCGCCCGCCGCATCATGCCGAGATCACCGCGTCAGCTTCTTGTACTTCACGCGGTGCGGAATGATGCTGTCCTGGCCGAGCCGGCGCATCTTGTCCTTCTCGTAGTCCTGGAAGTTGCCCTCGAACCATTCGACGTGGCTGTCGCCTTCGAAGGCCAGAATGTGGGTCGCGATGCGGTCGAGGAACCAGCGATCGTGGCTGATGATGACGGCACAGCCGGCGAAATCCTCCAGCGCCTCTTCGAGCGCGCGCAGCGTGTCGACGTCGAGATCGTTGGTCGGCTCGTCGAGCAGCAGCACGTTGGCGCCGGACTTCAGCATCTTGGCGAGATGGACGCGGTTGCGTTCACCACCGGAGAGCGCACCGACCTTCTTCTGCTGGTCGGCGCCCTTGAAGTTGAACGAGGAGCAATAGCCGCGCGAATTGACTTCCTTCTTGCCGAGCAGGATCAGCTCGTTGCCGCCGGAGATCTCCTCCCAAACGGTCTTCTTGCCGTCGAGCGCGTCGCGCGATTGGTCGACATAGCCGAGATGCACGGTCTCGCCGACCGTGATCGTGCCCTTGTCCGGCGTTTCCTGCTCGGTGATCATCTTGAACAGCGTGGTCTTGCCGGCGCCGTTGGCACCGATCACACCGACGATGCCGCCGGGCGGCAGCTTGAAGGTGAGATCGTCGATCAGGAGGCGATCGCCATAGCCTTTGCTGAGGCCCTCGAAATCGACCACGTTGGCGCCGAGGCGCTCGGCGACCGGGATGATGATCTGCGCGGTCTGGGTCTGCTTCTCGCTCGCCTGCTTGAGCAGCTCCTCATAGCGCTGGTAGCGCGCCTTCGACTTGGCTTGGCGTGCCTTTGGCGAGGACGCCACCCATTCCTGCTCGCGGGCCAGCGTTTTCTGGTGCGCGGCTTCTTCGCGGCCTTCCTGCTCGAGGCGCTTCTGCTTCTGCACCAGCCAGGACGAATAGTTGCCCTCGTAGGGAATGCCGCGGCCGCGATCGAGCTCGAGGATCCAGCCCGTGACATTGTCGAGGAAGTAGCGGTCGTGGGTGACGATCAGGATCGCACCGGGATAGTTGCGCAAATGGCCTTCGAGCCAGGATACCGATTCTGCGTCGAGATGGTTGGTCGGCTCGTCCAGCAGCAAGAGCTCGGGCTGGTCGAGCAGCAAGCGGCACAGTGCGACGCGGCGGCGCTCACCGCCCGAGAGTTTCGTCACGTCGGCATCGTCGGGCGGGCAGCGCAGTGCGTCCATGGCCTGGTCGACCTTGCTGTCGAGATCCCAGAGGCCCTGCGCCTCGATCTCGTCCTGCAGCTTGGTCATCTCGTCGGCGGTCTCGTCCGAATAATTGACCGCAAGCTCGTTGTAGCGGTCGAGGATCGCCTTCTGCTTGGCGACGCCCTGCATGACGTTCTCGCGCACGGAAAGCTTGGGATCGAGATGCGGCTCCTGCTCGAGATAACCGACGCGGGCGCCTTCGGCGACCCAGGCTTCACCGGTGTATTCCTTGTCGAGGCCGGCCATGATCTTGAGCAGGGTCGACTTGCCCGAGCCGTTGACGCCGAGCACGCCGATCTTGGCGTCCGGATAGAAGCTCAGATGGATGTTATCGAGCACCTTCCGGGTCGGGTAGCTCTTGGTCAGGCCCTGCATGAAATAGATGAACTGGCGCGCCATCGGTCCCGTGAAACCTTCGATTTGAGGAAATTTGCTTGCCGCCGATGTAGCGATCCCGTCCCCAAAGGGCAATGTTTTCCGTCCGTTCACCACGGATGAATACGGTTCGGACACCATCCGGACGCAGATCCGGACAATTGAAACCATCTTTTAATAAATCAGGCCAAAGCTCGGTTTCGCGCGGAAACAGCGCCACCCGCTCAGAACGAACGGGAGCACAGCGAGGCCGCATCATGGCTCTGATCGAGACCAACTCTTTTCATGTTCCGGCAGAAGCCGGCCACGTCTCCGGATTCGTCTCCGATATCCAGAGCTTCTGGAAGCGCTTCTTCGCCACCGCCTTCAACCCGTACCGGCCGGAATTGCACTACATGCGCGGCCCCGGCCCGGCCTGGCGCGCCAAGCACGGCATGGATGCACCGTTCCGCCTGAAGCCCCGCGACCTCTGAGCGACGACCTCCTATCGGATTTTTGAAGACGCTAGCTGCTTGCGCGCGAGGCTGATTGCGCGCAACCATGGCCCGGTTCCGACGAGGGCGCCCCCGCTCGCGCCGTCACCTCTCGCCATGGATGAACGCTGATGACGCGCCTGCGCTGTGCAATTCTCGACGACTATTTCAACCTCGCCCTCGACGTCGCCGACTGGCCAAAGCTCTCCGACCGCATCGACGTCACCGTGTTCAGCCACCCATTTGCTTCCGAGCAGGCCGCGGCGAGCGCGCTGGCCGATTTCGAGATCATCTGCGCGATGCGCGAGCGCACGGCATTCCCCAAGGGCCTGTTCGACAAGCTGCCGAAGCTGAAGCTGCTCTTGACCTCCGGCATGCGCAACGCCTCCATCGACATGGACGCTGCGAAGGCGCGTGGCGTCGCCATCGGCGGCACGCAATATTCGCGCGATCCCACCGCCCCGCTCACCATGGGCCTGATCCTGGAGCTGACCCGCGGCATCGGCCGCGAGAATGCGCGCATGCATGCCGGCGAGCCCTGGCAGACCTTTGCCGGCGTCGAGATCGAAGGACTGACGCTCGGCATCGTTGGGCTCGGCAAGCTCGGCAGCAAGATGGCGGGGATTGCGAAGGCGTTCGGCATGAACGTGATCGCCTGGAGCCCAAACCTCACGCCGGAGAAGTGCAAGGAGGCCGGCGTCGGCTACGCCAGCAAGGAGGAACTGTTCGCCAAGGCCGATATCATCACCATCCACGTGGTGCTGAGCGAGCGCTCGCGCGGGCTGGTCGGCCGCGCCGATCTCGCGCGGATGAAGCCGACCGCCTTCCTCGTCAACACCGCGCGCGGGCCGATCGTGGACGAGCAGGCGCTGCTCGAGGCCTTGCAGCAGAGGAGGATCGCAGGTGCAGGCTTGGATGTGTTCTCGGTCGAGCCGCTGCCGGTCGACCATCCCTTCCGCAAGCTCGACAATCTCGTGCTGACGCCGCATCTCGGCTACGCGACCGCGGACGGCTTGCGCATCCATTACGGGCAGATGGTCGAGGCGATCGACGCCTTCACCAAGGGCGGCGAGCTGCCGCGGAAGCTGGCCTGAAACGACACTGGCCTGAAACGACGATGGCCTGAAACGACAATGGGCGTGCCAAGGCACGCCCATTGCAATTCGAATGCGCGCGAAGCGCTTAGCGCACGGTGACCGGCGCGGGCAGCGGCGGCACCACCGTCGGCTGCGTGCCCGGGACCGGGCCAGCCTGGGCGGCCATTGGCGCCGGACCAGCAGCGCTCGGCGTTGGCGCGGCGGAGGCGGTCGCCGTTCCCGGCTGCGGGCCGCCCGGCAGCACCACCACACGGGTGCCGACCTTGACGCGGTCGAACAGGTCGGAGACGTCCTCGTTCAGCATGCCGATACAGCCGGAGGAAACGAACTTGCCGATCGTCGAGGGCTGATTGGTGCCGTGGATGCGGTAGACGGTCGAGCCGAGATACATCGCGCGGGCGCCGAGCGGGTTGCCGGGGCCGCCGGCCATGAAGCGCGGCAGATAGGGCTGGCGCTCGATCATCTCGGTCGGCGGATGCCAATCCGGCCACTCGGCCTTGCGGGTGATCTTCTGTACGCCGGTCCAGGTGAAGCCGTCGCGGCCGACGCGGACGCCGTAGCGGATCGCACGGCCGTTGCCGAGCACGTAATAGAGGTAGGTGTTCGGCGTATCGACCACGAGCGTGCCGGCCGGCTCCTTGGTCTGGAACGCGACTTCCTGGCGGCGCAGGTTCTGAGGCAACTGCGCCGGCGCAGCATCGGGCTGCTCCTCGGGCGGCAACGACGCGACCGTCATCGGCCGGCCGTCGGCGCCGACGGGCGGCTGCCCAGCCTGGACCGTACCGGTCGCGGCGGGACCACCGACGGCCTCCGGCGGACGCAGGCCGTCATTGGCCGGTGCCTGGCCCTGACCCGGACGATCGGCATAGATCACCGGGGGCGGACCGGCGGGCCGGCCATAGCGGGGATCGTCGGGCGACATCACGGGGCCTTGCGGCGCCGCGGCCGAATAGGCCGGAGCGCCAGCCGGACGGCCATAACGCGGATCATCCGGCGACATCACCGGCCCCTGCGGCGGGGCCGCCGAATAGACCGGAGGCGCGCCGGCCGGGCGGCCGTAGCGCGGATCGTCCGCCGGGCCGGGCGCCGGCAGCGAGGTCTGCGGCATCGCGTCGTCGTCTTCGTCCAGCGCGTCGAAATTCGGCGTGCGATCGCCTGGGCGATATTCAGCCGGGGCGCCATAGCTCGGCGCCTGCTGGACCGGATAGCTCTGAGCCTGCGCGAGCGAGGTTCCCGCCGCAGCGACTGTCGCGGCAGCGCATATCGTCAGAAAATGTTTGATCATCATCGCTCTTGTATAGTCCCCAAGCCCGATCGGACCGTTAACGGCCAGATGACCGAAGATAGCGGCACATTCAAGACATATCAGGCGTATTTGCGCCGGATTTGCCGATTTGTGATCCGCAAGACTACCGTTGCCCCTTTGCATCACGGGGGAGAAATCGCATCACGCCATCAATTGCCGGAGTTTTCGGGCCCGAATTTTAGGGAACGGCGGAGAGGCGTTGCGATATGGTCGAATCAGCCTGATTCGTCACCGCTTTGAGCTCCGATCCCGGCGTGGCGAAGGCGGCAATCAGTACCGTCACCGCGTTCAGATGGCTCATGGGCCCTGGCCCCAACCCGGGGCGGAAATTCGTAACCCGACCGATGCTTCCCGGCTTTCGCTTCCTGTTTGCCGCGATCCTGCTGTCAACCTCCATCCTGGTGTTCGGCCTAGGGGCCGCCGCGCTGCTGCGGGCGAGCCATGAGCAGTATGTCAGCAACCCCGCCTGGCGGAACGGCCCGCAGGAGCAGGTGTTTCAGCAGGCTCCCGAGCCGGCTCAACCGGTGCTCGCGGTATTGCAGCCGGAGCCGGAGGTGACCGTCGAGCCCACCCCGTCGCTGCGTGACCAGATACCGACCATCGGCTTGCCGGCGAACGGGCCCGAGCAAGTCGCCACGCCGACGACCGAGACCGACGTTCAGCCCCAGATCACTGAAGCCGCGCCTGAAGCCCAGACTCCGACCACCGAACCGGCCACACCCGAGCCGACGGCGGACGCCACAGCGCCAGCGGCCACCGACACGCTCACCCCGGCCGACACCACGGCATCGATTCCCGAGACGCAGCCTGCTGCTGCCGCGACCGCCAGCGAGCCGGTGCCGGCTGATTCCAGTGTTACCCCTGATGCCGGTGTTGCCCAGGCCTCCTCGGCGCTCGATGCCGCCGCGGCCAAGATGGCCGCGCTGAACGATCCGGCGGCGACGTCCGTGAAGGATCCACCGGCGAAAGCCAAGGCGGACATCAAGGCGGACAGCAAGGCGACCAAGCGCAAGGCGAAGGCCAAGAAACGGCACCGCGTGGTGCAGCGTCCGCCGCCTCAGCAATTGCAGCAGCAACTCGATCCGTTCGGACGTCAGCAGCCGGCGTTCGCCACAACAACTGCGCGCACACGCTGACGCTCCTTCTTCGCCTCTCCCCGCTTGCGGGGAGAGGCCGGATTGCATCGAAGATGCAATCCGGGTGAGGGGGACTCTCCGCGAGTCTCGCTCTCACCTCCCCTGCTGGGACTCCCCCTCACCCCAACCCTCTCCCCGCAAGCGGGGCGAGGGAGTGAACCGTCGCTGCGGCGACGAGGTTACGCCGGCCCGGTCGCGATCGGCGGGCCGCCGGCCTGGCCCCATTCCGACCACGAGCCGTCATAGAGCGCGGTGTCGGTGATGCCGAGGCGATAGAGCGCAAGCGTCAGCACGCCGGCCGAGACGCCCGAGCCGCAGCTCGTCACGATTGGCGCATCTAGCTTGACGCCGGCGCCGGTGAAGGCGGCGCGGAGATCGTCGAGCGGCTTCATCGTGCCGGTCGCGGCATCGAACAGGAGATTGTAGGGCACGTTGCGGGCGCCGGGGATGTGGCCGGAGCGGATGCCCGGCCGCGGCTCCGGCGCACGGCCCTCGAAACGGTCGGCGGCGCGTGCGTCGATTACCTGCTCGGCGTGGCTTGCGACGTTAGCGATCAGCTGCTGCATGCTGCGCACGCGCTTTGCATCGTAGCTCGCCTTGAACGTCGCGGGCTTCGGCTTCACCTCGCCGCTCTCGACGGGGCGGCCCTCAGCGCGCCACTTCTTCAGGCCGCCATTGAGGATGCGCACATTGCCGTGGCCGTAGGACAGGAACATCCACCATGCGCGGGGCGCCGCAACCCAGCCGCCGGCATCGTAGATCACGACGGTGTCGGCATTGGAAATGCCGAGATTGCCGATGTCGCGGCCGAACTGCTCGGCGCTCGGAAACATGTGCGGCAGCGGATTGGAATGATCCGACACCGCATCGACGTCGAAGAACACGGCGCCGGGCAGATGCGCGGCGAGATAATCGTCCTTCGGCAGCGGCAGCACGCCGGGCAGCTTGAAGCTGGCGTCGAGCACCTTGACGTTGGCGTCGTTGATGTGGGCGGCAAGCCATTCGGTGGAGACGAGGGGATCGGTGGGGGTCATCTGTCTTTCCTTGCAGTCATTCCGGGGCGTGCAGAGCGCGAGTGAGATTGAAGCAGCGCGCGTCAAACTCTGCTGTCATCGCCCGGCTTGACCGGGCGATCCAGTACTCCGAGACGATTGTGATTCAATCGATAGGCTGCGGCGTACTGGATTCCCCGCCTTCGCGGGGAATGACAGCGGAGATTGGAGCAACGGCGAAGCACCTCACCCCTTCTTCTTCGGCTCCCATTGCTCGGTCGGCCCGCCGGCATCGCGCCAGGCGGCGTAGCCGCCGGCGATGTGGGCGACGGGCTTCAATCCCATGTCCTGCGCGGTCTTGGCGGCGAGCGCGGAGCGCAGGCCGCCGGCGCAGTGGAAGACGAACTTCTTGTCCTCCTGGAAGATCGGTTTCGCGTAGGGGCTCTGCGGATCGATCCAGAATTCGAGCATGCCGCGGGTGCAGGCGAACGCGCCGGGGATGCGGCCCTCGCGCTCGATCTCGCGGGGGTCGCGGATGTCGACGATGACGACGTCGCCGTTCTTGGAGATCTCGATGGCGTCCTTGGCGCTGAGCGTCTCGATCTCGGCATTGGCCTCGTCGATCAGCGCCTTGATGCCGCGGGTGATGGTCTGGGGCATGTGGTTCTCCCTCTTGTTACGTCGTCGCCCCAGGCGATCTGCCGGAGGCGGAGGTCACCTCTCCCGCTTGCGGGAGAGGTCGACGCGCCCCGGGCGATGCGAAGCATCGTCCCGAGCGCGGCGGGTGAGGGCTCTCTCCTCTTGGGGAGCCTCGCTCGTGGAGAGACCCTCTCCCCAGCCCTCCCCCGCAAGCGGGGGAGGGAGCGCAGTCCCGTCGCCGATCGAGCCGGACTAACTATGCATCAGTGCGTCAACTCCTTCATCGCCCCCTCAAGTCCCTCGATCGTGATCGGGTACATGCGGTTGGCGAAGATGCGTTTGATGATGGTGGTCGATTCCGAATAGTCCCAATGCTTCTGCTGCACCGGGTTCAGCCACACCGCATGCGGATAGGTGCGGATGATGCGATCGAGCCAGACCGAGCCGGGCTCCTCGTTGACGTGCTCGACCGAGCCGCCCGGCACCATGATCTCGTAAGGGCTCATCGAAGCGTCGCCGACGAACACGACCTTGTAGTCGTGCGGGTATTTGTGCAGCACGTCCCAGGTCGGCGTGCGGTCGGTGAAGCGGCGCTTGTTCTGCTTCCACACGCCTTCATAGAGGCAGTTGTGGAAGTAGAAGTATTCCATGTGCTTGAACTCGCTCTTCGCCGCCGAGAACAGCTCCTCGACCTGCTCGATATGCGCGTCCATCGAGCCGCCGATGTCGAAGAACACCAAAAGCTTCACCGCATTGCGCCGCTCGGGGCGCATGTGCACGTCGAGATAGCCGTGATTGGCGGTCTCGCGGATCGTGGTGTCGAGATCGAGTTCGTCAGGCGCACCGGTGCGCGCGAACTTGCGCAGGCGGCGCAGCGCCACCTTGATGTTGCGGATGCCGAGCTCGACATTGCCGTCAAGATCCTTGAACTCGCGCTTGTCCCATACCTTCACGGCGCGGTTGTTGCGGTTTCTCTCCTGGCCGATGCGCACGCCTTCAGGGTTGTAGCCGTGGGCGCCGAACGGCGAGGTGCCGGCGGTGCCGATCCACTTCGAGCCGCCCTGGTGCCGGCCCTTCTGCTCCTCGAGCCGCTTCTTCAACGTCTCCATGAGCTTGTCCCAGCCCATGGCCTCGATCTGTTTCTTCTCTTCCTCGGTGAGGTACTTTTCGGCGAGCTTCTTCAGCCACTCCTCGGGGATCTCCGCCTTCTCCATGGCGTCGAGCAGGTTTTCAAGCCCCTTGAACACCGTGCCGAAGACGCGATCGAACTTGTCGAGGTTGCGCTCGTCCTTCACCAGCGAGGCCCGCGACAGATAGTAGAAATTCTCGACCGTGTAGTCCGCGAGGTCAGCGTCGAGCGCCTCCATCAGCGTGAGGTATTCGCGCAGCGTCACAGGGACCTGCGCGTCGCGCAGAGAGGTGAAGAATTGCAGGAACATGGATGACAGATTGCCCGTCAGGTGGCGAACGTCAAGGGGCGCAGGCCACTGCTCCGCGCTGGACCGGGAGGCTTTTTGCTCTAGAATTGGCCGCCTCGAGGGGTTGTTTGGGGGACGTTTGCAATGGGAATTGTCGCAGCACTCATCATCGGCGCCATCGCCGGCTGGCTGGCGGGCAAGATTGTCCACGGGGCGGGATTTGGGCTGATCGGCAACATGGTCGTCGGCATCATCGGCGCGCTGGTGGCGAGCTGGGTGCTGCCGCAGCTGCATATCGCGCTCGCCACCGGCACGGTCGGCGCCATCGTGGACGCCACGATTGGCGCGGTGATTGTGCTGGTCATCCTTTCGCTGATAAGACGGGTCTGAAAGCCTGACCGAACCAGGAACGGCCGCCACGCGCGGCCGTTCCCTTGTCGCGACCGGGGCCTGCGCCTCACGCCGACGATACCCAAGGACACGCAATGAAATTTACGGGCACCAAGGACTATGTTGCGACCGACGATCTCAAGGTCGCCGTCAACGCCTCGATCGTGCTGGAGCGCCCGCTCCTGGTGAAGGGCGAGCCCGGCACCGGCAAGACCGTACTGGCCGAGGAAGTGGCGAAGGCGCTGAACGCGCCGCTTTTGACTTGGCACATCAAGTCCACCACCAAGGCGCAGCAGGGCCTGTACGAATACGACGCGGTATCGCGCCTGCGTGACAGCCAGCTCGGCGACGCCCGCGTGTCCGACATCAGGAACTACATCAAGCGCGGCAAGCTCTGGGAAGCCTTCACCAGCGAGCAGCGCCCGGTGCTGCTGATCGACGAGATCGACAAGGCCGATATCGAATTCCCGAACGACCTGCTGCTCGAGCTCGACCGCATGGAATTCCATGTCTACGAGACTGGCGAGACGATCAAGGCCAAGCAGCGCCCGATCATGATGATCACCTCCAACAACGAGAAGGAGCTGCCGGACGCTTTCCTGCGCCGCTGCTTCTTCCACTACATCAAGTTCCCCGATGCCGACACGATGGGCCGCATCGTCGACGTCCACTTCCCCGGCATCAAGAAGCGCCTCGTCGAGGAGGCGCTGCGCATCTTCTTCGAGGTGCGCGAGGTGCCCGGCCTGAAGAAGAAGCCGTCGACGTCGGAGCTGCTCGACTGGCTCAAGCTGCTGCTCAACGAGGACATGAGCGTCGAGCAACTGCGCGAGCGCGACCCGCGCAAACTGATCCCGCCGCTGCACGGCGCGCTGCTCAAGAACGAGCAGGACGTGCACCTGTTCGAGCGGCTGGCGTTTTTGAGCCGAAGGGAAGTGTAGGGCGCGCGGCCGACACATTCTCGGTGTCGTCCCGGCGAAGGCCGGGACCCAAACTGCGTGATCTATCGATTGCGGATGGTCGGCGTACCGAACTACCAATATTCGCAAAACCACTCCCTGGGGTAATAGGTCCTGGCTTTCGCCAGGACGACGTGTTGGACATCGGCATCGCTCCCAAGTGACACCGTCATTCCCCGCGAAGGCGGGGAATCCAGTACGCCGAGGCGTCTCGGCTCAATCACAATCGCCTCTGGATACTGGATCGCCCGGTCGAGCCGGGCGATGACAGTGTGTGGCGCGCGCCTGCCCCCCATCGTCATTGCGAGCGTAGCGAAGCAATCCAGAATCCCTCCGCGGAAAGATTCTGGATTGCTTCGTCGCAAGGGCTCCTCGCAATGACGGAGCAAGGGGCATTGGCGTCGTTCTCCAAACAGCGCTGTCATTCCCCGCGAAGGCGGGGAATCCAGTATGCCGCGGCGTCTCGGCTCAATCACGAGCGCCTCTGGAATACTGGATCGCCCGGTCAAGCCGGGCGATGACAGTGTGTGGCGCGCGCCTGCCTCCCCTTCGTCATTGCGAGCGCAGCGACTTGTCCGCCGAAGCCTTGGCGTAGGCGGAAGCAATCCAGAATCCCCCCGCGGCGGCAGTCTGGATTGCTTCGCTACGCTCGCAATGACGGAGCAAGGGGCATTGGGTCGCTCTCCGGCTCACGTTCTGAACTGCAGACACACGTTCGCATCCTCGCGGCGCATTTCGCCCGAGCTTTGCTCTCTCCATCGCCCCCAAAGAAAGAGGGCGCAGGGAAGGCCGGGTGCCGGCTGGCACCCACGGTCCGCTGCGAAGGCACACGCAGAAAAACTGCACAGCGGCATACAGGTGAAGCCCAACACACGGCCTTCCCTGCGCAGTGGTTGGACGGCTTATGCCGCGCTCTCCCGGGAGCCGAGTTCGTTCTGGCCTCCCTCACCCCAGCGAAAGTCGCCGGCATCGCGCCGGTTGACGCAAATGCCGCATCCGCCAAGGCTTGACCGTAGCAACGACGGCCAGGACCACACGGTTTTGCCGTACGCACGGTTCGCTATTCGTCGCAGTTTTTCCAGCCCTGTCGACGGAGCCGGAAACTTGCTGGCGAGACGAACCTGACAGCGCCGCTCGTCTACACGAAGCCTTGGGGCTCACGGAGAGCAATCCGCCCTGCCCTTGACCTCTCGTGCCGACGCTGCCGCGTCCACCGCAACCCGGCCCGCGTTTCGAACGACCTCGCGAACCGCCCCTCTTCCTCGGGGCCGGGCTGTTCCGACTTATGCCGCAATTCCGAATTTCGGTAAAGTGGAATATTTTTGCGCGGAGGGGTTGACGGGTGTCGGGGTGTTTTGCCCGACGGGCAACAAAGGTTTCGTAGGGTGGGCAAAGCGAAAGCGTGCCCACCACTCCTCTCGCAACGACGGAGCGACGGTGGGCACGGCGCTTCGCGCCTTTGCCCACCCTACGCTGCTGTGCCCACCGCTGTGTCCGGAATCCGCGCCGCTTCCATCGGCTGCTTGCCGCGGATCAAATCCGAGGCGCGGTCGGCGATCATCATGGTTGACGCATTCAGGTTCGCCGAGATCATGCGCGGCATGACCGACGCGTCGATCACGCGCAGGCCCTCCAACCCGTGGACGCGGAGTTGGTCGTCGACGACGGCCCAGGTGGAATCCGCCGGACCCATGCGGCAGGTGCACCCGGGGTGGAAGGTGGTGGTGCCGCGCTGGGTGGCGGCGTGCAAAAATTCGTCGTCGGTGTTGACGTTCGGGCCGGGGAAATCCTCGTAGGCGTAATAGGGCGAGAGCGGCGCAGATTTCAGCAAGCGCCGTGCGAGCTTCATGCCGCCGACGATGACGCGACGGTCGAGCTCGGCGTCGAGATAATTGGTCTGGATGATCGGCGGCGCGAACGGATCGGCCGAGCGGATGTGGACATAGCCGCGGCTCTCGGGGCGTTGCTGCCAGGAGGCCACCGTCATGCCGGGCTCGTCCTCGAGCTGGCCCTGCACGCCCTCCTTGTAGCTCGCCGGCGTGAAGGTGAGTTGCAAGTCGGAGCTCTCGGCGCTCTCGCCGGAGTGCCAGAAGCAATAGACCATGGTCGGCGACAGCGAGAGCAGGCCGCGGCGCGCGGTCGCCCATTTCAGCGCCTCGATCCACAGCGAGAAGCCGCGGCGAAGCTCGTTGATGGTCTTGATGTCCTTCACCCGCGCCACCGTGCGCGGCGCGTAATGATCCTGAAGGCCCTCGCCGACCGGCAGTGCGTGGCGCACCTGGATGCCGTGGGCCTGCAACAGATCGGGCGAGCCGACACCGGAGAGCTGCAGGAGCTGCGGCGAATTATAGGTGCCGCCGGAAAGGATCACTTCCTTGTTGGCGCGCACCTCGACGGGATGACCGCCACGGCCGCCCTTCATGTAGCGCACGCCGACGGCGCGCTTGCCTTCAAAAATGATCTCGGTCGCATGCGCGTGGGTGTGCACGTGCACGTTGGGACGCTTCATCGCGGGCCTGAGGAAGGCGGTGGCGCCGGAGACGCGCAGCCCGTTGTTGATGGTGCGCTGGCAGTAGGACACGCCTTCCTGGGTCTTGCCGTTGTAGTCGGGGTTGCGGGGGATGCCGAGCGAGACCGCGCCTTCCATGAAGGCTTCGCAGAGCGGATCGCGCCACTCCATCGTGGTGACGGTGAGGCTGCCCTCGCGGCCGCGATAGAGCGCCTCGCCCTCGCCGACCCGCTTCTCCAGCCGCCGGAAATAGGGCAGCACGTCGGCATAGCCCCAGCCGCGATTGCCCATCTGCGCCCAGGTGTCGAAATCCATGCGCTGGCCGCGGTTGTAGATGTGGCCGTTGATCGAGGAGGAGCCGCCGAGCGTCTTGCCGCGCGGCGCATAGATGCTGCGGCCGCCAGTCCAGGGCCCCGGCTCCTGCTGGTAGGCCCAGTTGATGCTCTTCATGTGGAAGGTCTTGATGAAGCCCGCCGGCAGGTGGATGTAGGGGTGCCAGTCGGAAGGGCCTGCCTCCAGCACGCAGACGCTGGTCGCGGGGTCTTCGCTCAGCCGGCTGGCGAGCACGCAACCGGCCGAGCCCGCTCCGACGATCACATAATCAAATCTGTCCATGGTGGCAGCGTCCTTGGCGCGCAATGAGTCTCACTTGAATCGGTGCCGGAACTGGGCGCTCCTCACCTCTCCCCATGGGAGAGGTGACCGAGCGAGCAGCAAATCTGGAGCACATTATAGCTAGCGCGGCTTGTCGTTGAGTTGAAATTCGAGATGCGCCTGCACCGTCGGCCATTCGGCGGCGGTGATGCTGTAGACCACGGTGTCGCGCAGCGTGCCGTTCGGCCCGACCTGGTGGCTGCGCAAAATGCCGTCCTGCTTGGCGCCGAGGCGCTCGATGGCGCGGCGGCTCTGGTGGTTGAAGAAATGCGTGCGGAACTCGACCGCGATGCAGTTCAGGGTTTCGAAGGCATGCCGCAGCAGCAGGAGCTTGCATTGGGTATTGAGCGGGCCGCGCTGCGCGCTCTTGCCGTACCAGGTCGAGCCGATCTCGACCCGGCGGTTGGCAGCATCGATGTTCATGTAGGTGGTCATGCCGACGATCCTGCCGGCGGCATCGAACACCGTGAACGGCAGCATCGAGCCTGCGGCCTGCAGGCCGAGGCGCCGGTCGATCTCCTTGCCCATGTTCTCCGGCAGTGGGATCGCCGTGTACCAGAGTTTCGACAGCTCGCCGTCCTTGACGGCCTCGACCAGCCCCTCCCGATGCTGATGCGACAGCGGCTCGAGACGGGCGTGCTGTCCGCGCAGGGTGATGGGGTCGGGCCAGGGCATTGAAAGTCTCTCCTTGCGTCATTGCGAGCGAAGCGAAGCAATCCAGAGTCTTACGGCGGAGGCAGTCTGGATTGCTTCGTCGCCAGCGCAAAATTGCTTCGCAATTTTGTCGCGGGCTCCTCGCAATGACGGCCTGGCTCACTTGTTCAAGAAATTCAACGGCAAACCGCCGCGCGGCCAGTCCATGGCGATCAGCTCGCCCTTGCCTGACAGGGTGATGTAGGCGGTCTTCAGCTCGGGGCCGCCGAAGGCGATGTTGGTGGTGACGCGGTCGCCGGTCGGAACCTGCTCCACCAGGGTGCCGTCGGGCGCGATCACCGAGATGCAGCCGGAGACGAGGGTGGCGACGCAGACATTGCCATTCGCCTCCACCGCGAGCGAGTCGAACATCTGGTAGCCGCCGAGGCCGCAGATCGGCTTGCCCCGCTCGCCGCGATAGATCACCTCGCGCGGCTTCAGCGTGCCCGGCGCGGAGAGCTCATAGGCCCAGAGCCGGCCTGTCGGTGTCTCCGCGATGTAGACCGTGTTCTCGTCCGGCGAGAGCCCGATGCCGTTCGCGGGCAACACGCCATGCACGATCTCGACGATCTCGGTCATGCCGGGCTTGAGATAGTAGATGCCGCCGACATCCATTTCGCGCGCGCGGCGTTTGCCGAGGTCCGAGAACCAGAGGCCGCCCTGCTTGTCGAACACGAGATCATTGGGGCCGCGCAGATCGTGCTCGCCGCATCTGGTCACGACGGTCTCGACCTTGCCGGATTGCAGATCGACGCGCTGGATCGAGCCGCCGCGGTAATCGTCCGGCTGCGGGCCCGGCATGATCATCTTGCCGGCCGGGAGCCAGGAGAAGCCGCCATTGTTGCAGATGTAGATCTTGCCGTCGGGCCCGAGCGCGGCGCCATTGGGGCCGCCCGGCACCTTCGCGACGATCTCCTTGCGGCCATCGGGATAAACGCGGGTCAGGCGCTGGCCGCGGATCTCCACCAGCACGACCGAACCGTCCGGCATCACGACCGGCCCTTCTGGAAATTCGAGGTCGGTGGCAAGAACGCGGACGTTGGACATGTTGGGACCCTCCCGGCTGCTTGTTATGACTTGCACGGGATGTCCGGCACGGGCCCACACGCAAGATTTGCCTGCGGTTATGACAAAGTCGCCGGGGCTTGCCAAGCAAGCGGGATGGTATGCCAGCCTTGCGCGCTACTCCTTCACCGGCAACCAGATCTCGAAGCCGCCATTTCCGGTTGCTGGATCGAACTTTTCGTCATAGCGCTCGAAGTTCGGTGCGTCCGCGGCTTTGAGGCCGGAGGCCGGCAGCCATTGATTCCAGATCGTGTTGACGGTGCGGCGGATCGAGGCGACGTGATCGGTGTGGGTAAAGACGGCGTAGCGCTGCTCGGGGATGCGAATGCGGCCGAAGCGACGCGGCAGGTCCGAGAAATCGGCGACCTCGACGCCGGCGATGTAGTCGAAATTGCCGGCATCATCGCCATTGCAGCAAACGCCGTAGGCGACGTTGCCGACGCGGGCGGGAATGTCGGCGACCTCCTGGTGAAAGCGGTGCCATAGACCGGGGATCATGGCGCCGTTGTCGCAGGAGATGCGCTCGGCGGGACCGGCGACCAGGAAGGCCTTTGCGGTTTCGAAACGCGGCGGGGCAAGATGGTCGAGCATGGTGGAGTCCATGAGGATCGGCTCCTGAAGCTTGAGGTGGCTGACGCATGTCGCGGCCCGCACGGCTTCGGGCGTGGTGCCGAACTGGTCGCGGAACGCGCGGGTGAATGCTTCGTGCGAGCCGTAATCCGCCTCCAGCGCCAGTGACAGGATGTCCGGCGCACCGTTCGCAAGACTGCGCGCGGCTTCCGTCAGCCGCCGCGCGCGCACGTAACGCATCACCGGAAGACCGGTGGCTGCGGCAAACGCGCGCACGATGTGGAACCGCGACACGCCTGAGATCGCAGCGATCTCGTCGAGCGTCATCGGCTCGGCCAGATGGCTCTCGATATACCAGAGCGCGCGCTGGGCTGGGTTCACGGTGGTCGTCCTCGTTCGAAGCACGGTCATGATGCGCAGCATGCCGCCGGGTCGCTTGATCGGCATTGCGGTCCTGACATGAGGATAGCCGGGCAACGGCTACTGGCAACATCCGGGCATCCGTGGCTACACTCCCGGGTCTCTGAAACCGCTCACCAGAAAGCACGGAGGAACCGCGTCATGGAAATTACAGATGTGCGGGCGCACCATATCCGCATCCCCTATGACGCCGGTGTCGCCAGCTTTCGCCAGGGCGCTTCCGCAATTACCGCGCTCGACATGGTGCTGGTCGAGGTCACGACCGATGCCGGGCTGACCGGCTGGGGCGATGCCTTCGCCTATGTCTGCCCCCGCACCACGCGCAGCGCCGTCGAGGAGATGATTGCACCGCAGGCGCGTGGGCTGAAGGTGCCTGACGCGGCCGGCATCCCAGGGGTCATGGAGCAGATCCAGCGCAACCTGCACCTGTTCGGCCGCTACGGCGTCACCATGTTCGCGATCTCCGGGCTCGACATCGCGCTGTGGGACCTTGCCGCCAAAGTGGAAGGCGTGCCGGTCCACCGCTTGCTCGGCGAGACCAGGCGCACGGCCATTCCCGCTTACGCGAGCCTGCTGCGGATCGGCTCGCCCGACAACATCGCCGCCGAATGCAGGAAGGCGCTCGCGCTCGGCTATGGCGCCATCAAGCTGCACGAGACCACGACACCTGCGGTGTTCGCTGCACGCGAGGCGATCGGGCCGACCATTCCGCTGATGGTCGACATGAACTGCCCGCTCACCGCCGAGCAGGCGATCGCGTTTGCGAAGACATGTGCGGACGCGAAACCGATGTTCCTGGAGGAGCCGGTCTGGCCGCCGGAGGATTTTGCCGCGCTCGCCGAGGTCCGCAGCAAGGGCGGGCTCGACGTTGCCGCCGGCGAGAACGCCTGCACGGAATATCAATTCCGCCAGATGATGAATGCGGGCGCGGTGAGCCATGCGCAGCCCTCAGTGATCAAGGTCGGCGGCATCACGGAGTTTCTGAAGGTCGCGGCGCTGGCCGATCAGTTCGGCGTCAAGATCGTGCCGCACTCTCCTTATTTCGGTCCGGGCCTGCTGGCGACGCTGCATCTCTTGGCACTGCGCGAGGACGGGCTCGTCGAGATGTTCTACTTGAAACGCGAGGCCTGCCTCTGGGGCGGCCGCGCCGATGTCGATGCGACCGGCCATGTCGCAGTGCCGAATGGCCCTGGACTTGGCTACGAGCCCGATCGCGGCGTGATGGAGCGATATCGCGTCGCGTGATCGCCGCGCTTATTTCGTAGCGTCCTTCGCCGCCGCCGGCGCGTCCTGCTTCTTCTTCGCATCGTCGCCCGTCTTCACTTGGGCGGCCTGGAGATCGGCGAGCGTCTTCTGCAAGCCGGCGAGGCTCGTCTTCAGCGTGTCGATCTGGCGATTGGCCGCGTCCAGCTTCTGCTGATGATCGAGCGTGAGCTTGGTGATAGACTTCTGCAGGAAGTCGACATTGCTCTGGAGGCAGCTCGTGCGCCGCTCCATGGTCTTCTCGACGGTGCAGATCTCGATGCCGGGCACGTCCTGCGCGCGGAGCGACAGCGGCGCCAGCGCTGCGAGCAGCAACATTGCGAAACAGACGCCGGCGCTTCGGAGCAGCATGAAAGGTTCCTCGTCAATCGATCACATCAATGTGCGCTTTTTGCGCGCAAGCGCGTGAGGCTACCACACTCGTACCGCATTCTCGCGTGAGCTTGCGCCTGTTCCCTGGGACGGGGAGCGATGATCGGCACGCGGAAAGAAGTGGGCGTTCTTTCCGCGGCTTTGTTTAGGGGAGATTTTTGGAATGGCAACGCGCGATAGACGTCTGGCGGAATTCGATGGCACCGGAGAACCACCACCCGGCCTTGCGGTCGAAGTGTTGTGCGAGGACCACAGCGGAACGTATCAGCTGCCGTTCGCCTGCCGTTATGTGGAGGGACGCTGGCGCAACCACGAGGCCGGCATCGCGGTCGAAGCGACCGTCATCGGCTGGCGTCTGCCGCGCGTGAAGCAGCGCGGCGCCGCCTGACGGCGATCTGTGTTTCAAAATGCGACGGGGCCGCGCTCCCGCTTTAACCTTCGGAACGCGGCCTGAACGAATCACGTCCGAATCGGCCGTAGGGCTTCGTACGCATCTGTTCACGGCTAGATGTCGCCAGCCGGCCGCCCGCGCGCACAATATCTGCGCAGCGCAGGATTGGATTTGGGCCGCGTATTGGCGGCAAAAGTTAACCGCATCAAGGGCATGGCGAGGGCACGCCACGTGCCTGCCGGGCGACGGTCCCCAGCCCCCGAAACGGGCAGGACCGCGCGAGACCTGCCTAATATTCGACCTCGAGCTCCTCGATCTCGGCCGGCTCTTCCCGCGCCGCCGCGATCCATTCCTGCATCTCGGGCATGGCCATAATGATGTCGGCATAGGCCTTCAGCGGCGGCGCAAGCTTGACGTCATAGGTGACGAAGCGCGTCACCACGGGAGCGTACATCGCATCCGCCATGGTGCGCCGCTCGCCGAACAGGAAAGGACCGCCCGATTTCTCCAGGCAGTCGCGCCAGATGAACCAGACTCGGTCGATGTCGGCCTGCGCGCGCGACCAGATCTTGAAGCCGGGAAAGTGTCCCTTCAGGTTGACCGGCAGCGAGGCGCGCAGCGTGGTGAAGCCGGAATGGATTTCACCCGAGATCGAGCGGCAATGCGCGCGCTGGATGCGGTCACCAGGCAGCAGCCCGGCGTCCGGCATCACCTCGTTGAGATATTCGGCGATCGCCAGCGTATCCCACACCACGGCGCCCTCGTGCCGCAGGCACGGCACCAGGATCGAGGACGACAGCAGCAGGATTTCGGCGCGCGCGGACGGATCGTCTGGCGCGGTGACGATCTCCTCGAAATCGAGCCCGGAAAATTTCGTCAGCAGCCAGCCACGCAGCGACCAGGACGAGTAGTTCTTGCTGCTGATGGTCAGTGTCGCCTTCGCCATTTGGCCCTTCCCTGCGCCTGATCTCGACACCCGCTCGCGCCACGGGCGTGCCCATGAGCTGTGCTTCCCGCAACATGAAGAGCAAGCGATGTGCCAGTTTCGAGGGCGGCCCGGCTCCCGCTTGGCTTCGATATTGCATAATCGCCCGGGACAAGTGGGCGTTTCAGTATGATGTCGATGTATTATCAGGCCTTCCAGAACCATATGGACCTGACCGCGCCATGGCGGGCGGGGGCCTCGTCCGCGCTCAAATTCCTCAACCTGGTCCCGCAGGGCGTGTCGCATCAGGTGGTCGGCCGGCTCTCGGCGGCGCTGGAGCTGATCTCGCGCTCCACCCTCACCTATAATCGCCCGGCCTACGGCATCGACAGCGTGATGGTGGGCAATCGCGAAGTCGCCGTCACCGAGGAGATCGCCTACGCGACGCCGTTCGGCTCGCTGCTGCACTTTCGCAAGGACGGCGTGGGCGAGCAGCCGCGCATGCTGCTGGTGGCGCCGATGTCGGGCCATTTCGCCACGCTCTTGCGCGGCACCGTGAAGACGCTGCTCCAGGACCACGACGTCTACATCACCGACTGGCACAATCCGCGGGACATTCCCCGCAGCGAGGGCCGCTTCGGGCTCGACGACTACACCGAGCATCTCATCGATTTCCTCGGACAGCTCGGCCCGCGCCCGCACATGGTGGCGATCTGCCAACCATCGGTCTCCGCGCTCGCGGCCGCCGCGATCATGTGCGAGGACAACCACCCCTCGCGGCCGGCGACGCTGACGCTGATGGCCGGGCCGATCGACACCCGCATCCAGCCGACGAGGGTCAACGACTTCGCCAAGAGCAAACCGATCGAATGGTTCGAGCGCAACCTGATCAATTACGTGCCGATGCAGTGCCGCGGCGCCTTGCGCAAAGTCTATCCCGGCTTCGTGCAGCTCACCGCCTTCGTGTCGATGAATCTCGAGCGCCACATCAAGCAGCATCTCGACCTCGCCAACCACATCGCCAAAGGCGAGAAGGACAAGGCCGCCAGCATCAAAACCTTCTACGACGAATATTTCGCGGTGATGGACCTTCCGGCGGAGTTCTACATCGAGACCGTGCGCGACGTGTTCCAGGAGCACCTGTTGCCGCAGGGCAGGCTGATGCATCGGGGACGCCCGGTGAACACCAAGGCCGTCGGCCGCATGGGGCTGATGACGGTCGAGGGCGAGAAGGACGACATCTGCTCGATCGGCCAGACCCTCGCCGCGCAGGACCTCTGCACCGGCGTACGCGCCTATCGCCGCGTCCACCACATGCAGGCCGGCGTCGGCCATTACGGCGTGTTCTCGGGCAAGCGCTGGAACAACGAGATCTATCCGCTGCTGCGGGATTTCGTGCACGTCAATTCGTGACAGTCATCGCCTAGCCCCCAAGGCGCCAGCGGGGTCACGGCGCGTGCTTGAGCAGCTCTTTCGCTTCTGTGATTTCGGGAAGATTTCGCTCCGCATCGAATTCGGCGAGCACGGAAACGAGCAGTTCGGATACCGCGCACGCTCGACCATGCGTCTTGTGCAGGCGCGCAAGTCCAAGGGCGCTGCGCAGCTCGAACGTCTTCGCCTGCTGGCCTCGTGCGATGTCCAGCGCTCGCGTGAGGGCATTCTCGGCACCGGAATCGTCGGGAGGGTCACGGCGCAACAAAAGCTCGCCGTGGACGCGGTGCAGCTCGGCATCGAGCCAACGCTGACCGGATTGCTCCGCCCATGCAATCAGCTCACTCAAGATTTCGAGCCCGGTTTCGACTTGGCCCACCTCTGCGTCCGCCATGGCGACATGCATTCCCCAAAACGGTTCACAGAGGTAGCAGTCATTCTCATGCAGCAAGGTCCAGCCGCGGCGCATTTCTGCCAGCCCGGCCGTTCGCTCGCCGGCACGCCACTTGGCGAGGCCATTCAGGTAGGTGCCGGCGGCCACATAGAGCGGCATCGTGTGGTCGCGCGCGAGACCGAGCGCCAGGATCGTCTCGGTTTGCTGCAACAAGCCCCCGCACAGTCCGTCGAACACCGCGCGATGAACAAGCGCATTGGCCTGGGAAAGCGCCCGTTGTTCTCCGGAAGCGCGCACCGCTTCGGCGGCGAGTTGGCGTGCGCGGCCGATGCTGCCCAGCGGCCAGAGTACCAAGGCAAGAAACCTCATGATCACGAACGGAAGATCCAGCGCGGAAGCCCTGAACATCGCCGGATCCGGCTCGGCACCATAGATATCCAGTGCTTGCTCGAGATGCCTCCGCGCCTTCAAGTAGTCACCACCGAACCAGCAGGTAACCCCGCCCGTCCAATGGGCAACGATGGCGGCCACCGGTGAGTTCGGCCGTCGTTCAGCGGCGCTCATGATGGCATCCGCCAGCTCCCGCATCGGAGCGAGCTCGCCGTGTGTCAGGCAGGCATTGAAGAGGCCCGAATGGACCGGCGCAAGTTCAACGGGATCATTGATGTCGGCTGCGAACTGTCGGGCGCGCGTCCATGCGGCGACCGTTTCGGGAGCGCTGTGCCCGAGGCTGCCGCGCAATGCACGGCCATATGCGATTTGAAGATGCAGCCTGCTCATCGTGCGGCGGGGCTCATCGGGCAGTTGATCCGCCGTCGCAACCGCCTTGCCGAGATGCGCGATCGCCTCGGAATAGGCCGAGCGTTTTAGCGCCTGCTGGCCCGCCTTGCGCCACCATTCGAGCGCGACCTCGCTCAGCCCCGCCTCGGTGAAGTGATGTGCCAGAACTTCCGGCTCGGTCTCGGCCACGATCGGAAACTTCTCGCGCAGGACATCACCGATGCGCTTGTGAAGCAGCTGCCGTTTGCTCCTGAGCAGACCTTCATAGGCTGCTTCCTGAACGAGAGCGTGCCTGAAGCTATAGTTTGCTTCGGGCGGAGCCCCGTGACGCACCAGCAGTTCCGCCTCTTCGAGCTGCGCTAGCGCGGCGGTCAGCGTCAGATCATCGCGTCCCGCCACATATCTCAGTAGCGCGTATGAAAAGTCGCGGCCGATGGCGGCGCCGATTTGCGCCACCTCCTTGACTGGAGCCAGCCGGTCGAGCCGCGCCATCAGCGAATCCTGCAGCGTCGCGGGAATAGCGAGCGGCGGGAGCGGACTATCGAGGCGATAACGCCCGGCGTCTTCGACGAGCAATCCGGATTCCAGCACCATCTTGGTGAGTTCTTCGACGAATAGCGGGACGCCATCCGTCTTGTCGATGATCTGCTTCATCATCTCCCGTGGCAGCTGGCGGCCGACGGTCACCTGCTCGACCAGCGCACGCGTGTCCTGCGGGTCTAGTCGGTCGAGCCGCAACAGACTGACGTTGGCAAGGCCCGACCAGGAGGGCTCGAACTCCGGCCGGGATGTCGTGAGCACGAGTATCGGCAGTCCCCTGATCCGATCAACCGCAAGATCGAGCAGTTCAAGTGTCGTGGCATCGGCCCAGTGCATATCCTCGCAGATGATCAGCAGCGGTTGCTCGCGCGCCAGCCCCTCAAGCTGATCGAGCAGGGCGGCAAATGTCTGTCGCCGCTGTTGCGCCGGGCTCAACCCAAGCGGCGGACAATGGTCGCCGGTTGGAATCGAAAGAAGAGCCGCAATCAGCGGTGTCGCTTGGGCAACCTGCTGCGTTCCAAGCGCCAGCATGGCCTCGAGCTTGTCGAGCTTTTGCCCGGGCGTGTCGTCCGGGCGGATGCCGGCGGCGCGCTCGAGCTGCGCGACAAAGGGATGAAGCGCACTGTTGGTGTGGTAGGGCGAACACTGATATCGCACCCGGCGGTGCGTCCCCAACGCGGGGCTTTCCGACAGCGTTGCGACCATGCGCGACTTGCCGATGCCCGCTTCGCCCGAAATCAACAGCATCTGGCCTCGCCCCTGCCATGCCAGTTGCTGGCGCGAGAGCGCGAATTCGATCTCCTGCTTGCGGCCGACAAAGCCGATCGAGCGCGCAGCACGAACCGCCTCGAAGCGACTCTCCGATGCGGTCGTTCCCTCGACCGCCCAGACCGCGATGGGTTCGGCTATCCCCTTGACCTCGCGGCGGCCGAGATTACGAAGCGCGAAGAGATCGCCCAGCAGCCGGCGCGTCGACGAGGCAACGACGACCGCTCCCGGCTCCGCCAGGCTCTGGAGCCGGGCAGCAAGGTTCGGTGTATCGCCGATCGTTCCGTGCTCCTCTGACGCATCTCCGCTGACGAGGTCGCCGACCACCACAAGTCCGGTCGCGATTGCGATCCGCAGTTCGACCCGTTCGTCGGCGCTTGTCTTGAGTTGCCCGACCGCAGAGATGATGTCGAGGCCCGCTCGCACTGCCCGCTCCGCATCATCCTCGTGGGCGCGAGGATAGCCGAAATAGACGAGTATTCCGTCACCAACGAACCTGGCTATCCTGCCGTCGTAAGCAGCGATGACGCTCGCGCAGGCGGCGCGGTAGGCGCGGATCACTTCCCACATATCCTCGGGATCGAGCCGCGCCGAGAGCGCAGTCGAGCCGACCAGATCGCAAAACATAACGGTGAGGTGACGCCGCTCGGCGTCTTGAGGAGGAGCGGGCGATGCGATCAGCGCGGCTGGATCGAGGTCGGCAATAGCACGCAGCATTTTGCGGCGATGGCCGAGCAGCACTCCGAGCTTCTCGAAGTCGTCGTCCATCAGTTCGGGAAGGACGCCCATGTCGATCCCATTTTGGGCAAAACGCTCTGCGTATTGCCCAAGCCCCAGCTTCTCGAGCCACTCCGCAATCTGCATTGGCTCCACCGATCGTGCGGTTGGCGGTTAGCAGAATTTTGGACCACGGCACGCGGGAACAATATCCCAACGCCACCATGATCGCACGCCTTGTTTGTTGCGCGACAACTTAGGTTGCTCGGTACGCTTCCAAGCAGGAACGTCGTTCGATGCGAACGTCTGCGCTACTAAAAATCGTCTGCACGTAGCATCGAACGACAGAGGTTCCGATCGTCAATGACTCCTTCAGATCTGAAGCCGAATCCGGCACCCGGGCTTTTGCCCACGCCAAGATGCCCGGCATGCGCTTTTTCCGCGAGGACAGTCGTCTTCACTCCTTGTCCATGGTCACTTCGTAGCTGCGCGCCATCGCTCCTGCCGCAACTTGAAGCGAAGAACCGACGATCCAACAGGCCGCAACAGAGACAATCAGGCCATTGGGAAGGCTTTGATCAAGGACAAGGATGCTGACGGACAGAGCTGCTGCAATCGCCGCGCTGAACGTCCCGGCCGCACTCATGATCTCAACCGCCTCGGACCCATTGTATTGCTCCGAGGTGCTCGAAATCGACTTCCGAGCGAACGTCCGAGACAAATCAATTCCAATATAGAAGCTGACAGCTCCGTAGATCATCATGAGCAGCACGATCCAGCCGCTTTCAAACAGTCCGCCTTTCTGACGTAACAGGGTTGCACCCACATAGAGGCCGCAAGTGGCCCCAACGGCTGCGAGCCCAATTCTTTCAAGAAGGTGGGCTGCCTTGATAAGACTCGAACGGGCGATCCGATAATTGCCGGCGTGTCTTGTCTGCGAAAATGCACTGGAAACTTCGTTGCTGATCTTCATTGGGGGCTCCTTGGTAAGTAGCAGCCTACCGGCCGACCCCGAACAGAAGCTGCGTAAACACGTTTCGCGATGCCCTGATTCCAATTTTTGAAAAGATCTGTGCTGAGTGTTGGGACTGGCTTGCTCGTGACCAAGACGAGAGCCAATCCAAAGCTGCGAGCATCCGGCTTCGCAGGCATTGCATCTCACCCGTGTCTGTCAGTTAGCTCCGGGTGTGGCAATTTCTTGCGGGAGTCATAGCTCGAAAAGAAAGTGATGGAATATGAGACGGTTCACATGTCGCAGTTCCCTGTCGCTCCATCCGGTCACGATTTCAGGAGCCCGTATCGTCGCGCACTCGGCAGCGCAGGAGCAGGAACTGAAAGTTGCGCTCAGTTAGCCGACCATTCCTCGCCCCAGACCTGCACGACGTGGCCGGGCGACAATTCGCGATATTGCCGGCGAGGCGGCTGGTAATCCGGCGCGCGCACCGGGCTTCTGATCTCGTCGTTGGAAGCCTCGCGCCTGGTGCCGCGGCGCGATGGATCGGGCACCGGCACGGCAGCCATCAGCTTCTTCGTGTAGGGATGCTGCGGATTGCCGAACACGGATGCGCGCGGACCGATTTCGACGATCTCGCCGAGATACATCACCGCGACGCGGTGGCTCATGCGCTCGACCACCGCGATGTCGTGGGAAATGAAGAGATAGGCAAGGCCCATGCTGGCCTGAAGGTCGAGCATCAGGTTCACGACCTGCGCCTTGACCGAGACGTCGAGCGCCGAGACCGCCTCGTCCGCGACGATCAGCTTCGGCCCCAGCGCAAGCGCACGCGCGATGCAGATGCGCTGGCGCTGGCCGCCGGAGAATTCATGCGGGAAACGCGCGGCCATGTCGGCAGTCAAGCCGACGCGCACGAGCAGATCGGCGACCTTGTCGCGCGCCTGCGACGCCGACGCGAGCCCGTTGGCGAGCAATGGTGCCGCGATCGCCGTCCCTACCGACATGCGCGGATTGAGGCTCGCGAACGGATCCTGGAACACGATCTGCATGTGCTTGCGGAAATCGCGTAAAGCTCGGCCGTTCATGGCGAGCACGTCCTGGCCATCGATCAGGACGGTGCCACTGTCCGGCTCGAGCAGCCTGAGAATCGAGCGGCCTGTCGTCGACTTGCCGCAACCGGATTCGCCGACCAGCGCCAGCGTCTCGCCGGCGCGCAAGGTGAAGGAGATGTTCTCGACCGCGTGGACACGGCCCGAGACCTTTCCAAACAGGCCCGAGCGGATCGGAAAGCGCGTGGTTAGATTGGCGACTTCGAGCAACGGACGCTCGGCGGTCGAGACCGTGTCGGGCGTCTCCACCGGCTCGTCCGAAGTGCCCGAGACTTTGTCGACGATGGGAAAACGCATCGGCCGCTCACGTCCGTCCATCGAGCCGAGGCGCGGCACGGCGGCGAGCAGTGCGCGGGTATAGGGATGCGACGGAGCGGCGAAGATGCGCGACGTCGCGTCGGTTTCGACCGCCTGCCCGCCATACATCACCACGGTACGATCAGCGATCTCGGCGACCACGCCCATGTCGTGGGTGATGAAGAGGATCGACATCCCCTCCTCCTGCTGAAGCTCCTTCAGCAGTTCCAGGATCTGCGCCTGGATGGTGACATCGAGTGCGGTGGTCGGCTCATCCGCGATCAGGAGCTTCGGCTTGCAGGCCAGCGCCATCGCGATCATCACGCGCTGGCGCATGCCGCCGGAGAAGCGATGCGGATGCTCGTGGAAGCGCGATGTCGCCGCGGGAATGCGGACGCGATCGAGCAGGCGGATGGTCTCGGCCTCCGCCGCCGCACGCGACAGGCCGCGATGCTGGATCAGCGCTTCCGCAATCTGGAAGCCGATGGTGAGCACCGGATTGAGGCTCGTCATCGGCTCCTGGAAGATCATCGCGACGTCGTTGCCGCGAATGTCCTTCATGCCCGCTTCGGGCAGCACGAGGAGATCGCGGCCGGCCAGCACGATGCGGCCCTCGACGCGACCAATCTCCTGCGGAATGAGCCGCATGATCGAGAGCGCGGTGACGCTCTTGCCCGAACCGGACTCGCCGACGATTGCAACGGTCTCCTTAGGGGCGATGTCGAACGACACGTTGCGGACGACAGGGATCCATTGCCGGTCGAGCATGAAGGAGGTGGTGAGGCCGGCAACCGACAGCACAGGCGCCTGCGCTTCGGCAACGAGTTGATCAGGTGCGTTTGCGCCGGTGCTCATGCGAAGCACCAGGAGCTTTGCGAAATGAGACTGGATCGTGCCGCAAAGAAGGTGCGCTCCCTCCCCCGCTTGCGGGGGAGGGCTGGGGAGAGGGTGCTTCCACAATGAAGGACCCCCAAGAGGAGAGACCCCTCACCCGGCGCTTCGCGCCGACCTGTCCCGCATCCGCCTTCGCCAAGGCTTCGGCGGACAAGAGCGGGAGAGGTGAACTGAGCTCGTGGCTGCGCTGATGTTCCCATCACCATCTCAACCTCAATAACCGCGGCTACGGTCGACGAGGCCCGGCAGATCTTCGCCGCGGCGGTGGCGTGCGATGACGTCGAGCACGAAATCGACGGCCGTATCCGGCGTGGTCATGCTGGCATTGTGCGGCGTCAGCAGGATGCGCGGATGGCTCCAGAACGGATGGCCCGCGGGCAGCGGCTCGGGCTCGGCGACGTCGAGAACGGCGCCCGAGAGCGCGCCACTGTCGAGCGCGGCGAGGAAATCGGCTTCGACGAGATGCGCGCCACGGCCGACATTGGCGAGAGAGGCACCGCGCGGCAGGCGCGCGAACAGGTCCGCGTTCAAGATACAGCGGGTCTCGCCGGTCAGCGGCAGCAGGCAGACGAGGATGTCAGTCTGCGACAGAAAGTCCGGCAGCGAGCCCGCGCCCGAATAGCAGGTGATGCCCTCGATCTCGCGCGGCGAGCGATTCCAGCCGAGCAGCGGGAAGCCGAACGCCTTGAGCCGATCGAGCACGGCCTGGCCGAGCTGGCCGAGCCCCATCACGCCGACACGCCGCCGCTTCGCCGGCGTGATCCGGATCTCGCGCCAGACCTGCTCCTTCTGCTGATTGATAAAGTGGAGGAGATCACGATGCAGGCCGAGCACGGCCATGGTGACGTATTCCACCATAGTCTCGGCGATGCCGGGCTCCAGCATGCGGACGAGCGGAATATGCGCCGGAAGCTTTGTGGCGTCGAATTGATCGACACCCGCGCCGACCGAGAAGACCAGTTCGAGATTCGGAAACGTCGTGGCGATATCCTCCGGCGGCACCCACGCCACCAGATAACTGATATCAGCGGGATCGCCGATGTCGGGCCAGAGCCGGAACGGCAGATGCGGCGCGCGCTCCGCAAAGAAGCGCGCCCACTCGGCGCCGCGAATCATGTTGGCCTTGTAGAGAACCGTCATGCCGCCTCAAAACGGGCTGACCGGCGCGAGCCGCCGGCCGTCGATCATGCGCTTGTGGCTGTAAGCCACCGGGTCGACCAGCGGTGTCGAGCCGGTCACGATATCGGCGGCGAGCTTGCCGGCCGCGGGACCAATGCCGAAGCCATGACCGGAGAAGCCGGTGGCGAGGAAGAAGCCGGGCAAGGCATCTACCGGCGAGATCACGGGGATCGTATCTGGCGTGCAGTCGATGGTGCCGCCCCAGGCTTCCGCGATCTCGATGTCCTTCAATTCCGGATTCGAACGGATCAGCGACGCTAGCGCCGCATTGACCAGCGACATGTCGGGCGCCGGATCACGCACGCGTTCGGCCTCGAACGGCGACGGCTTGTCAAAGCTCCAGCTGGTGCCGCGCACGAGCTGGTCGAAGAACGACTTGCCGAACGACAATTTCAACCCGTTCTTGCGATGCTGATAGGTCGGCCAGAAGGTGCGGGCGTAGCGGAACAGGTCGGGTGACAGCTCGACCGTGCCGCGGTTGCGCAGCGCCAGCGTAAAGCCGCCGTCGAGACGGCGGCGGATGCAGTAGAAATCGGTGCCGAGCGCGCCGGAGGTGATCTCCGGCCCCGGCGTGGTCCGACATGCCGTGGCGTTGACGAGACCGATCGGCAGCTCGATGCCGTGACGACGGCAGAACAGCGACGACCATGCGCCGCCCGCCAGCAGCACGGACTGCGTGCGAATGATGCCCTTCTCGGTGACGACGGCGCTGACTCGTCCTCCCTGAGTCTCCAGTCCGCGCGCGGCGCAGCCCTGATGGATGGTGACGCCGTGCTTTCGCGCGGCAGTGGCGAGCGCCGGCACGGCCATCGACGGCTCCGCGCGGCCGTCGCTCGGCGTGTGCAGGCCGCCGACCCATTTGTCGGCATTGCCTGGCATGTGTTCGGCGATCTCGGCCGGCGTCAGGATGGTGGAGTGGACCTGCTGCTCGCGCGCGACCGCGGCCCAGCGTTCCCAGCTCGCAAGCTCGTCCTTGCTCTTGGTCAGGAACAGCACGCCGGTGCGGCGGAAGCCGGCATCGACACCGGCGTCGTTCTGCATGTCCTCCCACAGCCGCAGCGCCTCACGTGCGAGTGGAATTTCCTCGCGCGCGCGGCCCTGTTGGCGGCACCAGCCCCAATTGCGGCTCGACTGTTCGCCGCCGACATGGCCCTTCTCGACCAGCGCGACGGAAAGGCCCTTCTTCGCCAGATGATAGGCCGCGGACACGCCGATCACGCCGCCGCCGATGACGACGACATCCGCCTGTGCCGGCAGGCGTTCATCGCTGTTTATACGGTTGAGCGGCGGGGACATGGGGCACTCCTGGACTTCAGTTCGAACGGACCTGGGCTCGTCATGGGATGTTCATTCGCGGATCGAGCGCATCGCGCAGGCCGTCACCGAGGAAGTTGAAGCTCGTCACCGCCAGCGTGATGGCGACGCCCGGCGCGATCGCAAGCCATGGCGCGCTGGTGAGATAGATCTGGGCGTTGTTGAGCATGTTGCCCCAGCTCGCAGCCGGCGGCTGGATGCCGTAGCCGAGATAGCTGACATAGGATTCGAGCAGGATCGCCTTGGCGACGTTCAGCGTCGCCGCGACCACGATCGGCGCGATCGCGTTGGGCACGAGCTCGCGGAACATGATCCGCAGGTTCGAGGAGCCGAAGGCGAGCGCGGCGACCGCAAACTCACGCTCCCGCAGCGAGCGCACCTGCGCTTCGACGACGCGGGCGACGCTCATCCACGCCGTCGCTGCGATCAGCACGGTGGTGGTGACGAGGCCGGGTTCGGTGAGCGCCGCCAGCGCGAGCAGCAGGAAGATGGTCGGGAAGCACAGCACGGCGTCAACGAGCCGCATCAGCACCGCGCCGACCACGCCGCCATGGAAGCCAGCGAAGGCGCCGACGACGATGCCGACCGCCATCGCGATCACCATCGCCACGATGCCGATCGAGAGCGAGACGCGGCCGCCCATCATCAAGCGCGCCAGCACGTCGCGGCCGAGCTCGTCGGTGCCGAGGATGTGTGCACCCGACAGCGGCGGCGCGAACCGCTTCATGACGTCGATATAGGTGTCATCGAATGGCAAGAGATAAGGACCAAACGCCGAGCCGAGGACGAGCACCAGAATGATCACGGCGCCCGCGAGCGCCAGCCGATGCCGGCGGAAACGCCGCCACGCGGCCTGGCCGGGGGCGGGCTGAACTGTGGAAAGGGTCGCGGTCGCCATCGCCTAGCCCACCCGGATGCGCGGATCGACGACGGCATAGAAGATGTCGGCGAGCAACGAGCCGATCAGCACCATGGTCGCCGAGAACATCAAGATGCCCATCACCACGGGGTAGTCACGATAGCCGATGGAATCGAGGAACAGGCGCCCCATGCCGGGCCAGGTGAAGACGGTCTCGGCCACCAGCGCGCCACCAAGCAGCGTCGGAAACTGAAGGCCGGCGACCGTGATCATCGGCAGCAGCGCGTTCCGCAGCGCGTGCACCGTGAGGATCCGCCATTCCGGCATGCCCTTGGCGCGGGCGGTGCGGATGTAGTCCTGGTTGATGACCTCGAGCATCGAGGAACGCATGAAGCGGCCCCACATCGCGGTCTCGACCAGCGCCAGCACCAAGGCCGGCGCGATCAGGTGATGCAACAGGTCGAGGAATGAGCCATCGCCGACGGTCTCGCGGTTACCGGCCGGCAGCCAGCCGAGCTTCACCGAGAACACGTAGATGGTGACGAGGCCGAACCAGAAGGTCGGGATCGACAGTGCGATCATCGCGCCGACGGTTGCGAGCGTGTCGAACAACGAATAACGGCGCAGCGCACCCAGCACCCCGATCCAGCAGCCGAGCAGCACCGCGATGATGGTCGCCGTCGCCATCAGTTCCAGCGTGGCGCCGAGATGCGAGGAGATCACCGACAGCACCGCCTCGCCGTCGCGATAGGAGCGGCCCCAGTCACCCCGCACCATGCGACCGAACCAGTCGAGATACTGGATCGGCAACGGGCGATCGAGCCCGAGCTGCTTGGTGACGCGGTCGAGGTCTTCCTGCGTCATCTGCGCGGAGGCCGCGAATTGCGACAGCGGACCGCCGGGCGCCAGGTGCAGGATGGCAAAGCCGATTCCCGAGACGATCACCAGCAGCATGAGCGCCTGGGCCAGGCGGTTGACGACGTAACGGGCCATCTCAGGCTGCCCTGCACACCTGATAGATCAGGCCCAGTACCATTCGCGGATGTTCCAGCAGTTGATGGAGGTGTTGATGTTGGGACGGAAGCCTTGCAGCCTCTCCTTCACGCCCTCGGCGATGAAGCCCTGGAACAGCGGCAGGATGGCGAGATCATTGCGGATCAGCTTTTGCAGGTCGCCATAGGTCGTCTTGCGCTGGGCGATCTCAAACTGCTTGGCGCCGTCGCCGAGGAGACGATCCGCCTCGGGGCTCCTGTATTGATAGGTGTTGTAGCCGCGGCCGCCCTTGGCCGGAATGGCACCGGAGCCGAAGCGCGGCGTCACGTCGGGATCGCTCCCGAGCATGAAGTTCACGGACACCAGCACTGAATTGAATTTCGACTGCTGCCAGAAGTCGCCCCAGATCACGGCGGCCGGCATGTTGTTGACGCGCATCGCAGCGCCGATCGCACGCCAGTCCTGGATCAGGAGCTGCTGGGTCTGCTCGCGCACCGCATTGCCTGATGTCGTCGAGTTGGTGAACTCGAGCTTGACCCCGCCCTTCTCGCGCACGCCACCGGAGCCGCGAACCCATCCAGCGGCATCGAGCAGCGCGTTGGCCTTGGCGGGATCGTATTTGTGTTGCGGCAGCCCCTGCTGGAACGACCAGGCCTGCTGCGGCACGAAGCTCTCCGTCTGCGTCGGCAGGCCGTAATAGAGCGCATCGATGATCGCCTGCTTGTTGATGGCGAGATAGAGCGCCTCGCGCACCGCGCGGTCGGCAAAGGGACCGAACTCCAGATTGGGCGCGATATGCTCCACCGAAGAGGTCGAGGAGACGACGATCTTGCGCCCCTTCAGTGTCTTCGCCTCCTGCACGAAGTTCGGCAGGATGCCCTGCAGCCCGGTGTAGTCGACCTGGCCGGTGCGGAACTGGGTGTAGAGCACGGTGAGATCAGGAATGTATTTGAAGACCACGCGTTCGACGTACGGCCCCTTGCCGTGATAGCCGGTGTGGGCATTGAGCAGGATATGGTCGCCGGGCACGCGCTCGCCCCAGCGGAACGGCCCGGTGCCGACAGGCGCATTGTGGAATGGTGAGGCGTTCGGATCGGACACCTTCTCAAGGATGTGCTTGGGCACGATGAAGGTCAGCGATCCCAGGATCGACATGTAGGGCGAATAGGGAGCTTCCATTCGCCAGTGGATTTCGTCGGGCGCGACGACCTTGATGTCCTTGACCAGGCTGTGACCGACGCGGCTGCGGGCGCGGAAATCGGGATTGTTGATCAGCTCGAGCGAGAACTTGACGTCGTCGGCCGTGAATGGCGTGCCGTCATGCCACTTCACGTCGCTGCGCAGCTTGATCTTCCAGGTCAGACCGTCGGCCGACAGGCCGCCATTCTCGATGGTCGGAACCTCGCGCGCGAGGTCAGGAACGAAATTGCCGGCAGGATCGATGAACCAGAGCAGAGAGAACACCTGCCACCAGACGCCCTGATCGACCTCGATGCCGGGCATCAAGGGATGAAAGACGGTCGGCTCCTGCGACAGCGCTGCGATCACTTGCCCGCGCGGCTTGTCCGGCGGATTGGTCGGGCGCTCGACCTGCGCGAAGGCATTGCCTGCAAGGGTCCATCCTGCCGCGGCGCCGGCCCCAAGCTGGAAGAACTGACGGCGATTCGGAATGCCGAGATGCACTGCTCCAACGCCGAACTTGCCGGTGCCGTCTGCCATGGCCACTCTCCGTTGTCGCACGCGGCACCGTCCCCCGCGCCCCGAGACCCCGGCGAAGGGACAGGAGTGGGCTTTAGTGCTTCTAAATTTTTCAGCCAAAATTTCATCACGACTAAATACAGCTGTCAATCGCATTGCTAGAATGCGCGACTTTTTCACCCTGACTAAAGCCTCGGACTGATGCGGTGCGGGCTTGAGATGATGCATGGGAGAGCGACATGGATGGTCGCGGCGATACGAAGGATCCGAAGGACGCTCCGGCGATCGAGGCCGACGATGCGGTCGACCAGCGCCTCGGCGAGACCGTGCGGCTGCTGCGCCAGCGCGCGGGCCTCTCGATCCAGGACGTCGCCAACAAGACCGGCCTCTCCACCGGCATGATCAGCCAGCTCGAGCGCGCCCGCGCCATGCCGTCGATCCGCACGCTGCGCCTGCTCAGCATCGCGCTCGACGTTCCGATCTCCTATTTCTTCGAGAGCAGCGATCCCGCCGACGTGCAGCGCTACATCGTGCGCAAGAATAACCGGCGGCTGCTGCGGCTCACCGCCAGCGGCGTGGTCAAGGAGGCGCTCACGCCTGATGGCAAGGGCCAGCTCGAACTCTACGAGCTCACGCTCAATCCCGGCGCCTCGTCCGGCACCGACTTCCTGCAACACACCGGCGAGAAGGCCGGCTACATCCTCGCGGGCAGCCTGCGGCTGTGGCTCGACAACCAGGCTCATGTGCTGGAGGCCGGCGACAGCTTTCGCTTTCCGAGCATCGTGCCGCACATGTTCGACAACCCGACCCAGCAGGTGGCACGCGTGATCTGGGTGACGACGCTGCGCCAGACCGATCCGCCGGCGGGATGACGCGGTACTCCCTCTCCTGAAGGGACCCGCCGCCCGCTACCACCGTAAATTGCCCCTCGACGGAGCCACGCGGAGTCTGTAGCTCACATCAAGCCGGACGTCGCCGACGGAGCGGCCGGGCGGTCCGCGGTTGGCGTCTTTGGTGTGAGACCATGAAACTCAGGGGGCTTCTGACACTTGCGATGGCCGCCCAGGTCATCGTGACCGCTGCGGCCCTTCTCGCTTCCTACGCCGTGACCGGCGGCGCTGGCTTCGGCACGGCCCAGCTTGTCGCCCTGCTGGTGAGTGCGGCAATCGCGGTGCTGCTCGCGCGGCTCTGCACGCGCGCCATCGAGACGTCAGAGGCAAAACGCGCCGCCGCGAAATCGGCCGCACTGTCGCAAGCGCGCAGCGACAGTGCGCAGATGACGCAAGCCGTCATCAGGACCGCACTCGATGCCTTCATTCAGATCGACGACAGCGGTGTCGTGCTGGAGTGGAGCCTTCAGGCCGAGGCCCTGACCGGATGGACGCGTGAGGAGGCTCTCGGCGCCGATGTCGTCGATCTCATCGTCGCCGAGCCGCTCCGCGCCGCCTTCAGGCAGCGCATGGCGCGACTCGTTCCGGAATTGTCGGCCGCACCAAGCGGCATGCGCTTCGAGGTCAGCCTGATCCACAGGAACGGCGACCGCATCCTGACCGAGGCGTCCAGCACGGTGTTGCGGATAGGAGAGCGCTCCATCATCAATACCTTCGTCAGGGATATCACCCATAAGCGCGCTGCCGAGGAGCAATTGATCCAGGCCCAGAAGATGGAGGCGGTCGGCCAGCTCACCGGCGGCATCGCGCACGAATTCAACAACATGCTCACCGTGATCACCGGCACGATCGAGATCCTCGCCGACGCCGTCAAGGACAACCCTCCGCTTGCGACCATCACCAAGCTGATCAGCGAAGCCGCCGACCGCGGCGCCGCGCTGACATCGAGCCTACTCTCCTTTGCCCGCAAGCAGGCGCTCCAGCCGGCCGAGATCGACGTCAACGAGCTGATCGAGAAACTGGCAAAGCTGCTGCTGGCGACCTTCGACAAGAAGATCGAGATCGTGACCAGGCTTGGCGGCAACGTCTGGCTCGCCTATGCCGACCGCGGCCAACTGAGCTCGGCGTTGCTCAACCTCGCAATCAACGCTCGCGATGCGATGCCGGACGACGGCAAGCTGACGCTGACGACGCGCAACGTCGTGTTTGGCGTCCGCGAAGCGGTGGCGGTCGGCGCCGGCTATGCCGGCGACTATGTCGAGATCGAGATCGCCGACACCGGCACCGGCATTCCGCAGGCCATCCTCGAGCGCATCTTCGATCCGTTCTTCTCGACCAAGGAGGTCGGCAAGGGTACGGGGCTCGGGCTCAGCATGGTGTTCGGCTTCGTCAAGCAGTCCGGCGGCGGCATCAAGGTCGCGTCCGAAGAAGGAAGCGGCACGGTGTTCACGATCTACCTGCCGAAGGCGGAGACGAGCGCGCTTCGCCCGACCGGCTATGACGACCGCAAGATCGTCGGGGGTAAGGAAACCGTCCTTTGCGTCGAGGACGACCGCGACGTCCGCCGCTACGTCACGGTCCAGCTCAAGAGCCTCGGCTATAAGGTCATCCCCGCCGCCAATGCGGCCGAAGCGCTTGCCGTTTCGGCCGAAGGCACCGCGTTCGACCTGCTCTTCACCGACATCGTGATGGCCGGCGGCATGAACGGACGGGAGCTCGCCGAGCAAATGGTGGCCGCGCGACCGTCCCTGCGGGTGCTGTTCACCTCCGGATACGCCTACGATTCGCTGCATACGCAGGGACGCGCCACGATGGGCGCACCGCTCTTGCGAAAGCCCTATCGCAAGGCCGAGCTCGCACGCATGCTGCGCCGCTGTCTCGACACCGCAGTCGATTCCGCCGGCGATGCGATCCCGACGCCCTACTCCGTGCAGGCTGACGTCGAGGCTTTTCTGCGCAGGCAGGCGGCCGAAGACAACGGCCCAACGCGACCGCGGAAGTAGGCCTCGCGCCGAAGGCTCACCTCTCCCGCAGGGAGAGGTCGGATCGCATCGTAAGAGGCGATCCGGGTGAGGGGTTCAAGTCTCACTGGGTACCGCGGCCCCTCACCCGGATTGCACTGGACGATGCTTCGCATCGCCAGACAATCCGACCCCTCCCCGCTGGGGAGAGATGGACACGGACCGCCGCCCGGGCCCAACTTCACCACGGCTAACTCATCCTTCGCCGCAACGTCGCCGAAGGCGTCTCGCCGAATTTTTCGCGGTAGGCGCCAGCCATGCGGCCGAGATGGGTGAAGCCGAGATCGAAAGCGATCTCGGTGATGGAGGCATCGAGCGAAGCCTGCGCGAGGCGGGCGTTCAGGCCGGCAAGGCGCATGTCGAGCAGCATCTGCGAGATCGAGAGGCCGAAGTGACGGCGGAAGCCGAGCTGGAGCGCGCGGATGCCGATGCCGGAGGCGCAGGCGAGCTGTGCGAGGTCGAGCGGCTCGCCGGCATTGTCCGAAAGATGATCCCGCGCGGCGCGGAGCGCGCGTGGCAGACGCTCGGCCCGGCCCGAAAACGTCCTGATCGCATCCGACAGGTCATGCCGCTGGCCATTGAGGAGGTGATCGAGGAGAACCTCGCGCCAATCGGCCATCGCGACCGGTGACAGCCTGCCGGCGGGACCGAGACGTTCGGCGAGCGTCATCAGCTCGGCAAGGCTGGCCCGCAACGCCCGCCCGGACGGCGCGTCCAGGTCGATCACAGGATCGAACTCGACCGTGCCGGCTGCCCTGCCCGACAGCGCCGCGGCGCGCTGCTCGACCATGCGGCGATCGAGCAGCAGGATCGCTTGCGCGCAGTCGGCCCAGGTCATGCGCGTCGGGATCGTCGGCGACAGCAGTGACGCCGTCCTGTCCGGCACGGCATCGAGCTCGCAGGCGCCGGCACGAATGCGGGCGGTGCCCGTGAGCGGGACTTGGACCAGGAAGAAGCGTTCGAGGCAGCCGGGATCGATGCTGACCGATCCGCCATAGGCGACATAGTTGATGGAAAAGCCTGCGAATGCCGCGCAATTGTGCCGGGCGGAGAAGCCGGCGGCGCGCGCACGCGTCGGCTTGAGATCGTGCGGACAGAAGATGCGTCCGATCTGCTCGGCTGCTTCGTCGACGTCGTCCGTGGTGACGCGGGCGAAATCCGCAAGCCGTTCGGCTGCGAATGGTCTCGCGCTCATTTCCAGCACGGCTGCGGACATCGTCGACCACGCTTCGCGTCACGGAATTGCTTTAAGCCTATAATAGTTCCGTGACAGCGAAAAGGGCCGCATCCACAAAATCGTCGTGCTGCATGGCAACAGCCGTTGCGGATTCGTTTAGCGGATAGACAGGCGGGCCACGACTGGCCGATGCTCCATCCCCGCCGGAATCCATGAGGAGGCGAGCATGACTGCACTCGAAAAGGGCATTACTGCAAACGGCACGGGCTATGGCGGCAAGAGCTGGAACATCCTGGGCCAGGTCTATTTCCCCAAGGCCGTGACCGACTCCACCTTCGCGTTCGAGACCAACAGCGATCCCGGCCAGTTCGTGCCGGTGCACATCCATCCGACCCAGGACGAGTTCATCCTGGTGCAGGAGGGCACGCTCGACCTCAAGCTCGACGGCCAATGGGTCAAGGCCCATGCCGGCGACCTCGTGCGCATGCCGCGCGGCATCCCGCACGGCTATTTCAACAAGTCCGACAAGCCGTGCCGCGCGCTGTTCTGGGTCTCGCCGATGCAGAAGCTGGAGGCGCTGTTCAATCAGCTGCACAACCTGACCGACCCCGCCGAGGTCGTGCGCATCTCGGCCCTGCACGAGGTCGACTTCCTGCCGCCCGAGGCCAACGACTAGGCGGCCCACCTCCTCGTCACTTTCATCTGCTTGCAGCTCCGCCGGCCGCGCCTTGCGGCCGAACGTGGCCGCTTGCGCGCGAAACACACTGATTGCGAGCAAACCCATGATCACTCCGAAGCATGTCTGCGTGATCGGCGCCGGCGTCTCCGGCCTTGCCGCCGCAAAAGCGTTCTCCATCCGCGGTCACCGCGTCACCATCATCGAGCGCAGCGGCGATCTCGGCGGCGTCTGGGAGCCGGCGCGCTCCTATCCCGAAGTGCAGACCCAGAGCCCGAAGGAGCTCTACCGCTACACCGACCGCGCCATGCCGGACGCCTATCCGGAATGGCCGACCGGGCCGCAGGTCCACGCCTATCTCGCCGACTACGCGAAGAGTTTTGGCCTCGACCGCATGCTACGCCTCAACACCGAGATCGCGGGGATGGCGCGGCGCGCCGACGGCAAACCGGGCTGGACGCTCGCGCTGCGCGGCAAGGACGGCGCGACCTCGCAGGAGGACTTCGATTTCATCGCGGTGTGCACCGGTCAGTTTAACGAACCGCGCGAGCTGCATTGCCCTAGCGAGGACGGCTTTCTGGCACAGGGCGGCCAGATCCTGCATTCATCGAAATACAACGATGCCGCCCTGGCAAAGGGACGCCGCGTCGTCGTGCTCGGCGGCTCGAAATCCGCGACCGACATCGCCGTGAACGCAGTCAAGGCAGGCGCGCGCGAGGTGACGATCGTGATGCGCGAGCCGGTCTGGCGCATCCCCTATTTCATCGGCGGGCTCGTGAACTTCAAGCGCATCCTCTACATCCGCGCGCAGGAGGAGATGTTTCCCGGCTGGGGCATCAGCACGATGACCCGGCTCGCGCACCGCCTCGCCGCGCCGCTGGTTTGGGCGAACTGGCGCGGGCTGGAGAGCCTGTTGAAGGCGCAGCTTAAGCTCAACCGGTGCAACATGGTCCCGAAGGAGCGGATCGAGGACGGCGTCAACTGCTCTGTGCCGATCGCAACGCCGGGCTTCTATCCCATGGTCGCCGACGGCCGCATCAAGGCCGTGTTCGGCACGTTCGATCATTATGACGGCGACAGCATCGTGATGAGCGGCGGCGAGCGCATCGGCGCCGACATTGCCGTGCTCGCGATCGGCTACAAGCTCGGCGTCCCGTTCCTGCCCTCGGCCTACCAGCAAAAGCTGGTCGATGCGGATGGGCAGTACCGGCTCTATCGCCTGATCGCCAACCCTGATCTGCCCGAGCTCGGCTTCGTCGGCTTCAACTCGTCATTCTGCACCGTGCTCTGCGCCGATCTCGCCGCCAACTGGCTGGTGCGCTATGCCGACGGCCAGCTCGCCAACCAGCCGACCGCGCAAGCCATGCGCGACAACATCGAGATGATGCTGCACTTCAAACGCGTCGAACGGCCGGCCGCGGGCGTCTATGGCGGCCTGTGTGTCGCGCCGTATCACTATCGCCATTTCGACGAGCTGATGGCCGACATTGGCGCGAAGAACCAGAAGCGCGGCGGGCTCGCCGGGCGGTTCCAGCCGCCGGACGCGGATGCCTATGCCAAGTTCCTGGCCACGGCGCCGGACTATCGCGCGGCGTAAGGCGTGTCGGACTTAGGCAGCACCGTCTCGAGATCCGAATCGATCACATCCGCCGTGCGCTGATAGTGCTGCTGCAGCAGCGCGACGGCATCGTCGGTCTTCCGGTCGAGCACGGCCTGGAGGATCTGTGCATGCTCGGTCCCGATCTTCCGGACCGGGTAGGCCTTCGCGATCGACATCATGCGATAGCGGTAGAGCCGGTCGGCAAGCTGCTCGCAGAAGCCGAGCAGCGGGCGCGAGCCGCACAGGCCAATCAGCGTCGCGTGAAACGCGCGGTGCGCCTTCTCCCACTCCGGATTGTCCGCGAACTTTTCCGGATCGAGCGAACGCGGCGTGCGGTCGAGGCGGTGATGCGTCACCAGAAGCGCCTCCTCCCATTCTTGCGTCGCGTTCTGCATGGATTCGCGCAAGGCCAGCCCTTCGACCCAGCAGCGCGTCTTGGTCAATTCCCGGAGCTCGTCCTTGCTGACCGGCTTCACGTAGAAGCCGCGCTGCTCCATGCCGACGACGAACTCCTCGGTGGTGAGACGGTTGAGCGCCTCGCGGAGCGGGGTCTGCCCGACATTGTAATGCTCCATCAGGAAGCGCGACTGGAGCTTGCGTCCGGGCGCAAGGCGCGTGGTCAGGATGTCGGCCTTGAGGCGGGCATAGATGCTCGTCGCCAGCGTCGCCGGCGCGTCGGTCTTCGGGCTCGACAGGTCTGAGCTCATGGCGTCCCACTGATTCATCGAGATTTTTTGTACAACAGGCTGCAAGCACCAATAATTTATAAATTTCGTCTTTACGGATAGATTTATATAGATTAATCGTTCGCCAACAACAACCGGCTTGGTGGGCGATCCGCGGCTATTCGGGTGCGGCCCTCTGCCTTGACGAGGAAGCCCGATGTCCGATTTTCCGGTGGTCGCGTTGCGCAGCGTCGAGATTGCGACGCCGCGCCTTGGCGTCTCCGCCGACTTCTATACGAAGGTCTGGGGCCTCGATGTCGCGGCCGAAGCCGAGGGCACGGTCTATCTCGCCGCGACGGGCGCGGATTTCCACGTTCTCGAACTCTCGCAAGGCGAACGAGCTGCGCTGTGCAAGACCACTTTTCGCGTCCGCTCGCGCGACGATCTCGACCGCCTGTTCGCGCGCGCACGCGAGGCGGACTGCGAGATCATCACGCCGCCCGCGCCATCGCACGCGCCGTCGGGCGGCACGCACTTCGTGATCCGCGAGCCGCAGGGCTGCCGCATAGAGTTCGTCCACGGCGATCGCACCAAGACGGCGCGCATCGTGGCTGACCGTGCCGAGCGGCTCGCCCACGTCAACATCAACAGCGCCGACATCGAAAAGCTCTCGACGTTCTATCAGCAGGTGCTCGGCTTTCGCCTGACCGACCGCTCGAAGCTGATGGCATTCCTGTGCTGCAACAGCGACCACCACGCCGTCGTGCTCGCGGAAGCACCAAGCAACGGCCTCAACCACATCGCTTTCCTGATGCCGGATCTGGAATCGGTGATGCGCGGCTCCGGCCGCATGATTGATCACGGCTTTCCGATCGGCTGGGGCGTCGGCCGGCACGGCCCCGGCGACAACGTGTTCGCCTATTTCGTCGATCCGGACGGGGTCGTCATCGAATACACCGCCGAAGTCCTCCAGGTCGACGACAGCTATCGCGCGAAGGGACCGGCGGAATGGATCTGGCCGCCGGGACGCACCGACCAATGGGGCATTGCGCCGCCCAAGAGCGAAGCCTGCAAGACCGCGCAACTCTCCGTGCTCTTCGACACGGATCGCCGCACATGACGATGTCCGCCGCCACCACGGATTGCGATGTGCTTATCGTCGGCTTCGGACCGACCGGCGCCGTCGCGACCGGGCTGCTCGGCCGTCTTGGCCATCGCACGCTCGTCATCGATCGCCTCACCGACATCTACGACAAGCCACGTGCGATCGCGCTCGACCACGAGATCTTTCGTCACTTCGACAATATGGGATTGGCCGAAGCGATCGCGCCCCATGTCGAGCCCTTCACCGCCTCCGAGCATTTTGGCGTCGACGGTCAATTGATCCGGCGCGTCCACATGGTCGAAAAGCCCTACCCGCTCGGCTACACGCCCAGCATGGTGTTCAGCCAGCCGCCGGTCGAGGCCGAGTTGCGCCGTCACGCCTTGAGCTTTTCCTGTGTCCGCGCCGAGCTCGGCGTCGAGCTGGTCGATCTCGTGCAGCGGACAGACCGCGTCGGGGCGACGTTGAAGGATGCGGCAGGACAATCGCGGACGGTGACGGCGCGTTACGTCCTCGGCTGCGATGGTGCCTCGAGCACGGTGCGACAGATCGCCGGCATCGCGCTCGAAGACCTGATCTTCGATGAGCCCTGGCTCGTGGTCGACGTGCGGGTCAACGAGGACGCGCTCGCAAAACTGCCGCAGAACTCCGCGCAGTTCTGCAATCCGGCGCGCCCCGTCAGCTTCCTGATCGGCCCCAACAACCATCGTCGCTGGGAGATCATGCTGCTGCCGGGCGAAGACCCCAGGCAGATGGAGCGGCCGGAAAATGTGTGGAAGCGGCTCGCGCCCTGGCTCGCGCCGGAGGATGGCGAATTGTGGCGCGCGGCATCCTATCGTTTCCACGCCCTGGTAGCCGCTGATTGGCGCAACGATCGCATCATCATCGCCGGCGATGCCGCGCATCAACAGCCACCCTTCATCGGCCAGGGCATGTGCCAGGGCCTGCGCGATGCGACCAATCTCGTCTGGAAGCTCGATTCCGTGCTGAGGGGCGTCTCGCCCGACGTCCTGCTCGACAGCTACACCGCCGAGCGCAAGCAGCACGTGATCGAGCTGACCGGCAAGATCAAGGCGATCGGCCAGTCGATCTGCGAGCGTGATCCGGCCGCCGCGCGACGCCGCGATGCGCAGATCCTGATTGCAGGCCGCGGCAAGCCGCTCGAAATCACGCGGCAGGAGATCATCCCGCCGCTCCGCACGGGCTTCCTGGCCGATCAGGATGGAGCCGCGCGCGGCAGCTTGTTTCCGCAGCCTCAGGTCCTGCACGATGGCGCGCCTTGCCTGCTCGACAAGATCACCGGGCCCCGCTTGCGCGTGCTCATCGACGGCCGCCGCAGCGAGGCCCCCTCCCTCATGGCGCTCTGCGCCGCTTATCCGGAATTGATCGCAACGACAATCGCGCCTGCCGGCGCCGATGCATCCGGCGTGCTCCAAGAGAGCGACAGTGTGCTGGCCGGCTGGTTCGACCGCCACGGCGTCCTCGCCGCGATCGTACGGCCCGATCATTACGTGTTCGGGGCGGCGCGCAACGCGGCCGAGCTCGGCAGTCTCTTGCGCGAGGTCACTTCGCGCCTGCACGGCCATCCCGATCCGGATTTCAAAATGGAGAAGACAGCATGAAACTCGCGACCGTTGCGATCGACGGACGGACGACCTGGGGCCTTGTCGAGGGCAGCAATTTCCTCGATGCCGGCGCCGTGCTCGCCACCCGCTATGCCGATCTGAGGGCCGCCATCGCCGGTGCGCTCGCAGGCGTCGCGGACGCGAAGCCCAAGGCGGCCGCCACGCCGCTTGCGGGGCTGAGCTGGCTGCCGGTCGTTCCGAACCCGGACAAGATCCTGTGCGTCGGCCTGAACTACGAGACGCACCGGAAGGAAACCGGCCGCCCCGAGGTCGAGCACCCCACCATCTTCTCGCGCTATTCCAACAGTCAAACCGGGCATCTGAAGCCCATCATCCGGCCGCGCGTCTCGACCCATCTCGACTTCGAGGGCGAGCTCGCGGTCATCATCGGCAAGGGCGGGCGATACATCTCCCGCAGCGAGGCGATGGGTCACGTTGCCGGCTACGCCTGCTACAACGACGGCAGCATCCGCGATTTCCAGCGCCACACCCACCAGTTCACGCCGGGCAAGAATTTTCCCGATACCGGCGCGTTCGGCCCGTGGATGATGACGCCGGACGAGCTCGGCGAGCTCGGCGAGCTCAAGCTCACCACACGTCTCAACGGGCAGGTCGTGCAAGAAACGCAGATCAAGCACATGATCTTCGATATCCCGCGCCAGATCGAATATTGCTCGACCTTCACCCGGCTCGAGCCCGGCGACGTCATCGTCAGCGGCACGCCCGGCGGTGTCGGCGCCAAGCGCACCCCGCCGCTCTGGATGAAGCCCGGCGACGTCGTCGAGGTCGAGGTCGAGAAGCTCGCAATCCTGCGCAATCCCGTCGTCGACGAGGCGCGGTGAGCGATCCGGCGGCGGCGAGGCCTGCCTCGTTCCGCCGCCAGCCCGGCGCGCCCGATGTGAGACGACATAAGCAAAAGCAGAGAGGGGAAACGTATGAGCAACACTGCCGAGGTCATCACCGGGGCGACCAGTCGCGCCGGGGCGGCGCCAATCACGCCGGCGTTCCGTAAGCTCGTGATCGCATCCTCGCTCGGATCGGTGATCGAACACTATGATTTCTTCATCTATGCCTTCACCGCTCCGATCGTGTTCGACCGCTTCTTCTTTCCAAAGATGGATTCGACGGCGAGCATGCTGGCGGTTTACGCGACGTTTGCAGTCGGCTTCGTCGCCCGCCCGCTCGGCGGCATGGTGTTCGGCCATTACGGCGATCAACTCGGCCGCAAGGCGATGCTGACGATCACTTTCGTGCTGATGGGTGTCGCGAGCTTCCTGATCGGCTGCCTGCCGAGCTACGATTCGATCGGGCTCCTGGCGCCGATCGCGCTGGTCGCCTTGCGCTTCGTGCAGGGGTTTGCCTTCGGCGGCGAATACATGAACGCGGTGTCGCTGACGCTGGAGAATGCGCCGTCGGCAAGACGCGGCTTCTTCGCCTCCTTTGTCAACGCGTCCGGTCCGATCGGCGTGATCCTGGCCTCCGGCTTCATCGCCTTGCTCGGCTTCGTCTCGACCCCGCAAGACTTTGCGCAATGGGTCTGGCGCGTGCCCTTCGTACTCAGCCTCGTCCTCGTGGTGCTCGGCACCTACATCCGCCTCCAGGTCGACGAGTCGACCCTTTTCAAGGCGGTCCAGGCCTCAGCCGCGCGGCCGAAGGCACCACTGCTCGACGTGGCGCGGTTGTGGAAGAAGTCGGTGCTGTTCGGCTGCCTCGCCAATATGGCGCACAGCACGTTCCAGTACATGAGCACGGTCTTCGTGCTCGGCTATGCCGTCAAGACGCTCGGCATGGCGCAATCCAGCGTCACCTTCGGGACCATGGTCGCCAACGTGCTGGAAATGTGCATGGTGCCGCTGATCGCGGCCTATTCGGACCGCTTGGGCCGCCGTCCGTTCATCGCGATCGGCATCCTGCTGGCGGCGGCGTGGTACCCGATCTACTTCCAGCTCGTCGCGACAAAGGACCCGACACTGCTCGTCATGGGCCTGGTCGTCTCGATCGGAATCATTCACGCCCTGATGTTTGCGCCGGAAGCAGCCTTCACGGCGGAGCAGTTTCCGACAGAGGTTCGCGTCAGCGGCTCCTCGCTCGGCAAGCAGCTCGGCATCATCCTGGGCGGCGGCATCGCGCCCCTGGTCGGCACCGCCCTGATGGGATCGAGCGGCAGCTTCACCCCTGTGATCCTCTATTTCGAGGCGATCGCGGCCTGCGCCTTCATCGGCATCCTGCTCGCCCCGGAAAGTTCGAAACGCGCGCTATAGGTGGAGAGGGCAGCCGTCGGCTCGGGAGAGATTGCATCTCGCCAGCCTCCGCGTCTGATGCTTACGTTCCGTGGCGACGATTCGACAGCTGCCGGGGAACCGCATGGGACCGAGACACCTTGTTGCCGCTGCCTTGACGGCGCTCGCCCTCTTGACGGCACCCGCCGTCGGACAGCAGGGCACGCTCACGGCAAAACAATCCGAGGCGCTCGCCGCCTATGACCGCGCGCTCGCCGACTTCAGGTCGGTCCTGGCCGAGCGGCGGCGCCAGATCGAGGCGAAGCAGCCGCTGCCAAACCTGCCGGGACAGGCGCTGTATCTGGCGCGTGTCGCCGTCATCAGCACCTACAAGGATCTCACCGACGCCATTCCCGCTAGAATCGGAAAGCCCAATAAGTTCGAGATTCCTCCTGCCTATTTCGACGCCGACATCGAGCCTTTGATCGACGAATATTCGAAACTGTTCGACATCATGGAGGCGCCGCCCGCCAATGCGCAGAACTCGGTAACGCCGTTCAAGGACGTCGTCGATCTCGCCTCGGCGATCGCGCGTGCCAAGGGGCTTGCACCCGACCACGCGGACGCTGCGGGGCGCATCAGCCTCGGGCTGTTCTTCGCCGAGACCAACGGCAAGCAGAATGTCCGCAACGGACGCTCGAACACCTATATGGGCAGCTTCCAGACCGGCCCCTCCGAGGACCGCAACGGCCGCAGGAAATGGGAGGCCATCAAGGGCGAGATCGCAGCGATCGATCCAGGACTGAGCGCGCGCGACGACAAGGAGGAGGCGCGCGCCCGCGGCACCGATCACCGCTTCAATCATTGGACCAATGTGCGCGACGGCCTGATGAACGCGCATGCCGATCTGTTCCGGGAGATCCCGGGGATCGTGAAGACGCTGCCCGACCCGATCGACCACATGAAGCTATTCGAGTTGATCCAGATCGTGCCCACCCCGACCAGGTCCGCGCTCAAGTCGGGCGACCTCCTGAACTACAGGGTGTCCAGCCCCACGATCATGAAGCACCTGCGCAACAACAGCATCTTTGCTTTCGGACAGGCCGACCGCGCGCGAGCCTCCGCAAGCTTCCGCGAGATCCTTGCCGCGATGTGGCTGTTCAACCGAAAATTCGAGCGCGCGATGGCGAAGTACGCGGAGATGAAGGGGCGCTGACAGATCGGCGCGCCGCAACATGGGTCATACTACTCCGTCCGGATCGGCGAATCCTTCAGGCCGTTGTTGTCGTAGGCCTTGCGTAGCGTGCCGTTCGTGGTGGCCTCCGTCATGAATTTGGTGACGAACGCCAATGCCTGGCTGTGGCCGCGCGGGACGGCGACAGCGGTCACGGTCTTCTTGAAGGTCTCGTCCAGCACACGCGTACCCGGAATCTTCTGCGCCATCTTGTTGAGCTGGTCGCGCGACAGCGCGAAGGCATCGATCTCGCCGCTCTTCAGCAGGCCGAAGATCTCGTCATAGGTCTGATAGCCCGTGACTTTCGCGCTCTTTAAATGCGCGATGGCGCCGCGCATGGTGGTGGTGGCGTTGACGGCCGCGACCTTGATGCCCACCTGGTCAAGCGTGGCAAAATTGGTGATGTTCGAACCGGGCTTGACGATGTAGGTGGCGTCCGCGACCTCGTAGATCGGGCCGAACATCATCTTGGTCTCGCGCTCGGGATCTTTGGGAAGCCAAGTGACGTCCCATGTGCCTTTCGACGCGGCGTCGGTGATCTGGCCGGAATTCTGGTGCACGACATATTCGGCGGGCACGCCGAGTTGTGCCGCCAACTCCTTGCCGAGATCGACGGGAACGCCGGCATAGCCGGCCTCGGTCTTGGTCGACCAGAACGCACCGCCCGCCGGGCTGATCGCGATCGCAACCCGCAGCTTGCCGGTCGGCGCGATCTCGTCCTTCAGGCCATCAGCTAGCGCGGGCATGGCGACCGCCGCTGCGAGAACGAGGCCGGCAAGGGCCGACTGGAGCGACGTAGGCATGTCATGGTCTCCTCACCTTTTCTTCTTCCGATGCATCACGCCGGTCACATGGCCTTTGACACAATTCTGGTCGATCGTGCGCTCAGTGAAAAGCCATTTGTCATGACAAACCTGTCAAAGGCCACGCCGCCGTTTGCAGTGCAAGGCCGCTGACTGCCATGGCTATGGTGTTCCACGGACGGGCATTTGTTGGTAGCCTGCCGCACCGACAGACAGCAACCCGGGGGCCACCGAATGACACGCTCGAATCCCGCATCTCCCGCACGACGTAAGGAAGCGTGGAGACATGTCGGGCGGGCCTTGGCAACGGCAACCGCGGTGATCGCGCTCGCCGGCTGTGAGGACAAGAATACGTTCGTGGCGCCGCCGCCGGCCAAGGTGGACGTGGCGATGCCGGTGCAACGCGCCGTAACGCGCTATATCGAGGCGACCGGCAACACCGCGCCGATCAAGAGCGTTGATCTCGTCGCGCGCGTGCAAGGTTTTCTGCAATCGATCGACTATCAGGACGGCACCTTCGTCAAGCAGGGCACCCAGCTCTTCACCATCGAGCCGGAAACCTACAAGCTCAAAGTCGAGCAGGCGAAGGCCGCCGAGGTCGGCGCGCAGGCCACCGTCAAGCAGGCAGAAGCCGATTACAAGCGCCAGGTCGAGCTCGTGCAGCGCCAGGCGGTCTCACAGTCCACCCTCGACACGTCGACATCCACCCGCGACAACGCTCAGGCCAGTCTGCAGCAGGCCCAGGTCAATACCAGGCTCGCCGAGGTCAATTACAGCTATACCAGGGTGACGGCGCCGTTCGACGGCATCGTCAGCGCGCACTTGGTCTCGGTCGGCGAGCTCGTCGGCGTCTCCTCTCCGACCCAGCTCGCGCAGATCGTCGCGCTGGACCCGATCTGGGTGAACTTCACGGTCAACGAGCAGGATGTGCTGCGCATCCGCGCCGAAGCGGCTCGCCGCGGGCTGACCGTCGCCGACCTCAAACAGTTGCCGATCCAGGTGGGCCTCCAGACCGAGACCGGCTATCCGCATGAAGGCCACCTCGACTACGTCTCGCCGACCCTCAATACATCGACGGGCACGCTCGCGGTGCGCGGCGTCGTGCCCAACGACAAACGGGTGCTGCTGCCCGGCTATTTCGTTCGCGTCCGCGTGCCCTTCGACCAGGAGAAGAGCGCCCTGCTCGTCCCCGACACCGCACTCGGCAGCGACCAGGGCGGCCGCTACCTGCTCGTGGTCAACGGCGACAATTTCGTCGAGCAGCGCAAGGTGCAGATCGGTCCCGTCGACAATGGCCTGCGCGTGATCGAGAGCGGCCTGAAGCCAGACGACCGCGTGGTGATCGCAGGATTGCTGCGGGTGATCCCGGGCCAGAAGATCGACCCGCAAGTGACAAAGATCGAGCAGCCGCAGGCCTCTGCCAAGTAGGAGCGCCGGCCATGATTTCAAAATTCTTCATCGAGCGGCCGGTCCTCTCGAACGTCATCGCGCTGCTGATGATCCTGATCGGCGGCGTCGCGCTGTTCAATCTCGCTATCGCGCAATATCCCGATGTGGTGCCGCCGACCGTGCAGGTGACCACGCGCTATCCCGGCGCCAGCGCCAAGACCGTGATCGACACCGTGGCGCTGCCGATCGAGCAGCAGGTCAACGGCGTCGAGGACATGCTCTACATGCAGTCCTACAGCGGCTCCGACGGCACCTATACGCTGACCGTGACCTTCAAGATCGGCACCGACCTCAATTTCGCGCAGGTGCTGGTGCAGAACCGCGTCTCCAGCGCGCTGGCGCAATTACCGCAGGCGGTGCAGAACCAGGGCGTCACCGTGCAGAAGCGGTCGACCTCGATCCTGCTATTCGTGACGCTGACCTCGCCCGACGCGAAGTACGACAGCCTCTATTTGAGCAACTACGCCACCATCAACATCCGCGACGAACTCTCCCGCCTGCCCGGCGTCGGCAACGTCACGGTGTTCGGCGCCGGCCAGTATTCGATGCGGGTCTGGCTCGATCCCAACAAGCTGCAGGTCCGTGGCCTGGTGCCGCAGGATGTCATCAACGCAATCCAGCAGCAGAGCCAGCAAGTCTCCGCCGGCCAGGTCGGCGCGCCGCCGACGCCGCCGGGACAGGCGTTCCAGTACACGCTCAACGTCAACGGCCGGCTCGACGACACCAGCCAGTTCGAGAACATCATCGTCAAATCGGGCACCAGCGGCGACGTCACGCGGGTGCGCGACGTCGGCTGGGTCGAGCTCGGCGCACAGACCTACAGCCAGATCTTCTCGCTCAACAAGCAGCCAGCCGTCGGCATCGGCGTATTCCAGTCGCCCGGCGCGAACGCGCTCCAGGTCGAGCAGGCGGTCGAGAAGAAGATGGCGGAGCTCGCCAAGCGCTTCCCCGAAGGCATCAAATACGACACGCCGTTCGACACCACCAAGTTCGTGCAGGCCTCGGTGCACGAGGTCTACATGACGCTGATCGAGGCCGGCCTGTTGGTACTGGTCGTGATCCTGGTGTTCTTGCAGGACTGGCGCGCCATGCTGGTGCCGGCGACGACCGTGCCGGTGACCATCATCGGCGCGTTCGCCGCGATGGCGGCGCTCGGCTTCACCATCAACATGTCGACGCTGTTCGCGATCGTGCTCGCGATCGGCATCGTGGTCGACGACGCCATCGTCGTGGTCGAAGGCGCCGCCCACAACATCGAGCAGGGCATGAACGGCCACGACGCCGCGATCAAGGCGATGGACCAGCTGTTCGCGCCGATCGTCGGCATCACCCTGGTGCTGATTTCGGTGTTTCTGCCGGCCTCGTTCCTCGCCGGATTGACCGGGCGCATCTATTCACAGTTCGCGCTGGTGATCGCGGCGACCGCGCTTCTCTCCGCCATCAACGCGGCGACCTTGAAGCCGACGCAGTGTGCGCTCTGGCTGCGGCCGGCGGTGCCGCCGGAGCGGCGCAATTTCTTCTACCGCGGCTTCAACGCCGTCTATAACCGGCTCGAGCGCGGTTACACGCGGCTGATCGGCTTCCTGGTCAGGCACGCCACCGTCTCGGTCGCGGTGGCGCTGGTCCTGATCGGAATCGGCGGCTACGGCCTGTCGCGGGTGCCGACCGGCTTCCTGCCGATCGAGGACCAGGGCTATCTGATCGCCGCCGTGCAGCTGCCCGACGGCGCCGCGCTAGAGCGAACCCAGACGGTGCTCGACAGAGCGAGTGAGCTGATCAAGGACACCCCAGGCGTCCAGCAGGTCATCACCATCGCCGGCATCTCCGCGCTCGACAACAGCGCGAGCCTTGCCAATGCCGGCGTCGCCTACATCATCCTGAAGGACTGGGAGGCCCGCAAAGGGCCCGGCGAGGATCTGCGCTCGCTGGTGTACGGGCTCAACGACAAGCTCGCGACCATCATGGAGGCGCGCACCATCGTGCTGCCGCCGCCGCCGATCCAGGGCATCGGCAACGCCGCCGGCTTCTCGATGCAGGTCGAGCTGCGCGACGGCAACAGCGATTTCGCCAAGCTGCAGGCCATCACCGGGGCGATGGTCAGTAACGGCCAGAGCCAGAGCGCGCTGCAGCGCGTGCAATCCTCGTTCCGCTCGTCAGTGCCGCAATTCAACGTCGAGATCGATCGCGTCAAGACCCAGACGCTGCACGTCACCACCGATCAGGTGTTCTCGGCCCTGTCGACTTATCTGGGCTCATCCTACGTCAACCAGTTCAACAAATTCGGCCGCGTGTTCCAGGTCTACACCCAAGCCGATCCGGCGTTCCGCGTCACCGAGCGCGACATCGCCAACATGCAGGTGCGCAACTCGAACGGCGACATGATCCCGATCGGCACCGTCGCCAAGATCACGCCGGCCACCGGCCCGTCGCTGATCAGCCTCTACAACCTCTATCCATCCTCGACCATCATCGGCCTGCCGGCGCAAGGCTATTCCTCCGGCCAGTCGCTGCAGCTGATGGAGGAGATCGCGGACAAGACGCTGCCGCCGGGCACCGGCTATGAATGGACCGCGATGTCCTATCAGGAGAAGGCAGTCTCCAACCAGATCTACTGGGTGTTCGGCCTCGCCATGCTGCTGGTCTATCTCGTGCTCGCCGGCCAGTATGAGAGCTGGTACGCGCCGATCTCGGTGATCCTCGCGGTGCCGCTGTCGCTGCTCGGGCCGATGCTGATCCTCAGCGGCCTCAAGATCGACAACAACCTCTATTGCCAGATCGGCTTGATCCTGCTCATCGCGCTGTCGGCCAAGAACGCGATCCTGATCGTCGAGGTCGGGCTCGAGCTGCACGGCCGCGACGGCAAGCCGCTCCTGGATTCCGCGATCGAGGCGGCGCGCGCCCGCTTCCGTCCGATCCTGATGACCTCGTTCGCCTTCATCCTCGGCGTGGTGCCCCTGGTGCTCGCCACCGGCGCCGGCGCCAGCGCGCGCAAGTCGATCGGCATCACCGTGTTCTCGGGCATGCTGGCCTCGACCTGCCTCGCAGTGCTGTTCGTGCCGGCCTTCTTCGTGGTGGTACAGCGCTTCGAGAATTGGCGCGCGTCGAAGAAAGCGCCGAAGGCGAAGGTGGCCGCGGAGGTGAAGGCGTAGGCTGCTTCGGGTCACCTCTCCCGAAGGGAGAGGTCGGAGCGCATCGAAGATGCGTTCCGGGTGAGGGGTTACAGTCTCACCCGATACTGCGGCCCCTCACCCGGATTGCACTGGACGATGCTTCGCATCGCCAGGCGCAATCCGACCTCTCCCCGCTGGGGAGAGGTGAAGCACTCCGGCCGCAGCCGCAAGTCGAATCAACTCAGGCCTTCTCCGCCGGTGCCTGTCGCGCCTCGCCGCTCGAGACCAGCAGCACGGAGACTTTCGACTGCCTCAACACGGCGGCGGCGACGCCGCCGAAGGAGAGATGGTCGGCCTGGATTCGGTCGACGCCCATGACCACGAGGTCGACGTCGGTGGTGTCGATCTCGCGCAGGATCGCCGCCTCCGGCGCGCGATTCACGCGCAGCGTCGTCGTGATGTCGACGTCGTAGCGGGCGGCGAGATCGCTGGTGTCCTTGAGGATGCCCGTCTCCTGGCTCAATCCGCGAGAGGTGCCGCGCTGCGCGCCCTTGTCGCGCGTCGTCGTCACATAGATCACCCGGAGCGAGCCTGAGCCGGCCTGCGCCAGCGCCACCGCGACCTCGGCGCCGCGCTTGGAGACGCCGCTGCCGGAGACCGGAACGAGGATGTTGAGCGCGTCGGGCACCGGCTGCTTCAAGTGCCTGCCCTTGGCCACCACGATCGCGAGCGGCCCCTCGAACTCGGCGGCGATGTCCTCGATCTTCCGGTCGAAGCGATCCTTGGCGGCAGCGACCTTGTCGATGCCGACGACGAGAAGGTCAAAGCCCTTGCGCGCTTCGTCGGCAATGGTCTCGCCGAGCTCCGCGCGCCTGGTCCGGGTGACGACATCGACGCTGCCGGCACCCTCGTCACCATTGGCGGAGACGGTTGCGGCCGCCTTCTTCACCACGGCTTCGTGGCTGTCGCCCTCGCCCTTGTCCTGCTCCCTGGCGCGCTCGCCGATGTGCAGCACGGTGATTGGCAGGCCGCGCATGCCGGCAATCACGCCCGCGACGTGCGCGGCGAAGGTGGCGTTGACGCTCTCGTCCACTGCGAGCAAGGGACGTTCGAGATTGGCAATGAAGCCGCGCTTCTCGAATTCTTCCCGCTCCAGCCGTTCCTTCTCCTCCTCGTTCACCGGCAGCTTCGCCAGCGCCGCGCGTAGCATCGGCGGCATTGCCATCGTGGTCAGGATCGCCATGGTCACGATCATGGTGAACAGGTTCTGGCTGAGCACGCCGATGGAGAGGCCGATGGTGGCGATGATCACCTCGGTCGAGCCGCGCGCATTCATGCCGCTGGCGAGCGCCAGCGACTCTCTCGCATTCAGCCCGCCCAGGGTGCCGCCGACGAACGCGCCGCCAAATTTGCCGACACTGGCGATCACGACCAGCAGGCCGGTGAGCATCAGGAGATTGGGATCGCGAAGCACCGAGAGGTCGGCGCTGAGCCCGGCGAGGCCGAAGAACACCGGCATGAAGAAGCTCGAGATCAGGCCGCGCAGGCGCTCGTCGATCTGCCGCGTCAGGATCGGAGACTCCCCGACCAGGATGCCGGCGACGAAGGCACCTAGCACGGTGTGGACGCCGATCAGATGCGTGATCATTGCCATGACGCTCATCAACAGCAGGATCACCGTGATGACGGCCGCCGCGCTGACGAGGTTGTCGTTGGCCCAGCGGATCAGCTGGAACACCAGGCGGCGGCCAATGGTGAAGCTGACGGCCAGGAAGGCGAACGTTCCCAGCATGGCCTTGGCCACGGAGGCGATATCGAGCGTGCCGTGCGAGGCCAGGCTGAAGATGACGGCGATGATGATCCAGCCGATGGTGTCGTCGATGACGGCGGTCGCGACGATGATCTGCCCGACATTGCGGCGCATGAAGTTCATCTCGCGAACGACCACGGCGACGATCTTCACCGAGGAGATCGACAGTGCCGTGCCCATGAACAGCGAGGCCACGAGGCGCGCGTGCGGATCGGGCAGCAGCGCATCCGGCAGGAACTCGCCGAGCGCAAAGCCGAAGGCGAAGGGCACGAGGATGCCGGCAATCGAGATCGCGATCGCCGCCCTGCCGACCCTCCGCACCAGCTTGAGGTCGGTCTCCATGCCGGTCAGCAGCAGCAGCAGCAGAATGCCGAACTGGGCGATGCCGTCGATCATCGCCTTCTGCTCGGGCGTCTTCGGGAAGATCGCGTGCTGCGCCTCGGGCCAGATCCAGCCGAACAGCGACGGCCCCAGGATGATGCCGGCGAGCAGTTCGCCCATCACCGAAGGCTGGCCGATGCGCTGCATGATCTCGCCGAGACCGCGGCCGACCCCGATCAGCAAGACGATCTGCGCCACCAGGAGGAATTCGGACGGGCCGGCCGATTTTCCGCCCTCAGCACTCGCCGCAATGGTGGTGAGGACAAGCGCCGCGGGGACAAGGCCGACCGGTCGGAGCAGGCTCCACTGCATGCGGGTGTCATTCCCCCTTCATCTGCCCGGCGAAGCGCCGGGGCGACAGGGATAGAACCCGCGGGAGGCGGAGGGAGTTCCGGCTTTGCGCTGCCGGGCCTTGGGGGTGCTTCAACAAAAAATGCGAAAACAACCCCATGCACAGTAGAACGGCGTTGTTGGCGTTGAGGTTTTCCGGCGGCAACCGGCGTTTGACACGTCGGGCAAAACACCGGCAGAATGGCATCATCGGCAGGCACCAAGCGACGTGCCGCCACATCCCGCATCATTGCGACTGTTCCCCGTCATTGCGAGGAGCTCTTGCGACGAAGCAATCCAGAGTCCCTCCACGGAAAGATTCTGGATTGCTTCGCTGCGCTCGCAATGACGGTGCGGCGTGAGCAGTGCACCTCACGATGGCGCTTCACGCCGCCTGCGGCGTCCGGATCTCGCGCGGCAGGATCAGCGCGGCGGCGATCGCGAGCAGGCAGAGGGCGGCAAAGGCGTGCAGCATGGTGACGAAGCCGCCCTGCTCGTAGAGCCAGGCGACCAGGCCGACCGAGGCACCGGCCGCGGTGAAGCCGACGAAATAGCGCACGGCATAGGCGCGCGAGCGCCACTCTTCCGTGGTGTATTTGCCGACCATGGCGTCGTTCACCGTGACCTGCCCGAACGCGCCCATGACGATGCCGATCGAAACCACGATCAGCGGCAGATTGGACAGGCTTGCGGCCAGATACAGGAACGGCGCCAGCATGAAGGACAGCGGCAGCGCCACCGTCTTCAGCGAATAGCGGTCGAGTAGCCGGCCGATCGTGTACTGCGTCATCGCGCCGAACACGTAGACACCGGCCGCGATGACGCCGAGCAGCGCCGGGCTCTTGGTCAGGTCCGCGAGCCGCTCGGCGAACAGCTTTGGCAGCGCCACGGTCACGGCGTTGAAGGTGGTGGAGATCGCGACCACGACGATCAGCAGCGACAACACCACGCGCCACATGTCCTGCTTGGCGACGCGCGCCTGCGCCGCTGCCTGCTTGGAGCCCTTGCGGTCCTCGTGGACGACGGTCAGCGCAAACGCGATGCCGATCAGGATGGTGACGATGCCGGGAACGATGAAAGCAAACCGCCAGCCGAGATATTGGCCGATCACGCCGGTGACCAGCGCCGAGGAGGCAACACCGAGATTGCCCCAGACGCCGTTGAGCCCCATCTCGCGGCCGAGCTTGTCGGCATAGGACACGATCATCGCGGTGCCGACGGGATGATAGATCGAGGCAAACATGCCGATCGCGAGCAGCGCCGCGCCGAGCTGCGCCGGGGTCTGCACGAAGCCGACCGCGATCATGGAGGCGCCGATGCCGACGAAGAAGATCAGCATCATGTGGCGGCGGCTCCAGCGGTCCCCGAGCCAGCCGGTCAGCAGCGAGCCCGCGCCGAAGGCGACGAAGCCCGGCGTCGCGTAAGGCAAGAGTTCCGAATAGGCCATGCCGAGCGCCGGCCCCATGATGATGACGGCGGCGGCAAAGATCAGCATCGCATAATGGTCGATGAAATGGCCGGCATTGACGAAACTGATGACCCGGCTGGGGCTGTTCATACGAATCCTCTCCTGCTCCGAAATGAGTTATATGTCCTGGGCATGACGGGATGCTGCCAATGACTGTCGTCGAAACGCCAATCCTCCGGGAGGTCCGGGGCAACCACCGCTCGACCGCGGGCGTGCACTTGGTCGCGCGCGACTATCCCAAGGGGTTGCGGATCGACCCGCACTTGCACCGCGAGGCGCAGCTGATCTATGCCGCCAAGGGCACCATGCAGGTGACGACGCCCGGAGGGCGCTGGCTGGTGCCGCCGGACCGCGCGGTCTGGGTGCCCGCCGGGCTCGAGCATGCTATCGACCTGCTCGCCGACATCGAGATGCGCACGCTGTATTTCGACCTGCCCTGGCTGAAGCGCGAGCAGCAATATGAGGGACTGATCAAGGAGTTCGTGGTCCGGGTGTCGCCGCTGCTGCACCAGGCGATCCTGGCCCTGTTCGACGCGGGCAATACCGAGGCGCGGACCGAGCTACTGGTTCGTCTCGTGATGCTGGAATTGCACCAGGCCGAGGATTCCACGACCTTCGTGCCGCTGCCGCGCGAAGTGCGCTGCCGCCGCGCCGCGATGATCGTGCTCGACGATCCCACCGGCCTGCACGACATCGACACGCTGGCGCGCGCGGTTGGAACCTCCGCGCGCACGCTGTCGCGGCTGTTCTCGACGGAAACGCAGCTGAGCTTCAAGAGCTGGTGCCAGCGCGCAAGGATTGCGGCGGCGATCCAGCGGCTATCGACGGATGCGAACGTGTCGGTGAAGCAGCTTGCGACGCAGCTGGGCTATGCCAGTGTGCCGGCGTTCTCGGCGGCGTTCCGGCAGGTGACGGGGCGGACGCCGACGGAGTTTGCCACACACTCAATGTCATCGCCCGCGAAGGCGGGCGATCCAGTATTCCAGAGGCGGCGCGGCTAGAACCGAGAAGCCACAGTGTACTGGATGCCCCGGTCAAGCCAGGTCAAGCCGGGGCATGACAGTGTACCGTGGGCTGCATGGCACCACTAAAGATACAAAATTCCCCTGCTTGATTGTGATCGGCTTCCGCCTAAATCCCATGTAAGCTTCCGCATCGCACAAACCGGAATCGAAAAGTCCAGATGGCCAACGCCTTCTTCTCCGACCTGCTCGCCACCATCTCCGAGCGCGGCCGCACGCTGCTTCGCCGCGGCGACGGCTCGGACACCAAACCAGACGCCGCCGGGCTGATGGCGCTTTGCGACGCGCTGCTCTCGGGCCGGGGCGAAGCCTCGGGCACCGCGATGGCGCGCGAGGTGCTCGATCTCTACCAGGAGCTGGATGCGGCCGGACGCCGCGCTTTCTTCGAGGCGCTGGTGCGCGATTTCGGCCCCGATCGCGAGCGGCTGTCCAAGGCGATCGAGAAATGGCGCGCCAAGCCCACCGACGAGGACGCGAGCTCGCTGCATTTCGCTTCCGAGCCGCGACGGCAGGAGCTGATCCGCCGCCTCAACCGCGCGCCGGGCGGCACCGGCGACCTCGTCAGCATGCGGGCCGATTTGCTCGGCATGATGAACGGGCACACCGATCTCGCTGCGCTCGATCGCGACGTCTCACATCTTCTCTCTTCGTGGTTCAACAGGGGGTTTCTCGTGCTGCGCAGGATCGACTGGTCGACCCCGGCCAACATCCTCGAAAAGATCATCCGTTACGAAGCCGTGCATGAGATCTCTGACTGGGACGATCTGCGCCGCCGCATCGATCCGGTCGACCGCCGCTGCTACGCCTTCTTCCACCCTGCGATGGTCGACGAGCCCTTGATCTTCGTCGAGGTGGCGCTGACCGAGACCATTCCCGGTGCGATTGCGCCACTGCTCGCGGTCGACCGCCAACATCTGCCGATCGAGCGCGCGCGCACTGCCGTGTTCTATTCGATCTCCAACACCCAGCGTGGCCTTGGCGGCATCTCGTTCGGCAGCTTCCTGATCAAGCAGGTGGTCGAGGAGCTGCGCCGCGAGCTGCCGAAGCTCGACACCTTCGTGACGCTCTCGCCGGTTCCGGGCTTCATGCAATGGGTGAAGCAGGACAAGGACCTGCCGCTGTCGGACGAGGACTGCGAGACGCTGAAGCGTCTCGACGATCCCACATGGTTCGAGCATCCCGAGACGACAGCGCTGCTGCGCAGCATTCTGGAGCCGCTCGCGGCGCACTTCTTCCTGAAGGCACGTACGCCGAAGGGCAAGCTGATCGACCCCGTCGCTCGCTTCCATCTCGGCAACGGCGCCCGGCTCGAGCGCATCAACTGGCTAGGGGATCTCTCACCAAAGGGCATGCGCGAGTCCGCCGGCGTCATGGTCAACTACCTCTATCGCCTCGACGACATCGAGAAGAACCACGAAGCCTACGCCAACGACGGCGAGGTCGTGGCGTCCAGCGCGGTGAAGAAGCTGCTGAAGGGCGAAGGACGGCGGCTCTTGGATATGCGGTTGTCGTAGGGGGCCTGAGACGAAGCTCCAGAAACGGTGTCATCGCCCGGCTTGACCGGGCGATCCAGTATCCAGAGGCCGACATTGAAGAGCTCGCTCTCGCCACATCCGCCGCGGCGTACTGGATGCCCCGGACAAGCCGGGGCATGACAGCGGAGTTATTGGAGACGCCATCGCACCCCAGCGCCCCCCCTACTCCGCCAGCGCCTTCATTTCCTTGTAGAGATCCGACTTGCCCTCGAAGCCGATGCCTGCCAGCTCCGGCATGGTGATGTGGCCGTGCTCGACGCGGACACCGTCGGGGAAGCCGCCATAGGGCTGGAACAGGTCGGGGTAGCTTTCGTTGCCGCCTAAGCCCAGGCCGGCGGCGATGTTGAGCGACATCTGGTGGCCGCCATGCGGGATGCAGCGGCTGGGGGACCAACCGTAGGTCTTCAGCACCTCCAGCGTGCGCTGATATTCGCACAGGCCGTAGGACAGTGCGCAGTCGAATTGCAGCCAGTCGCGATCGGGGCGCATGCCGCCGTAGCGGATCAGGTTGCGGGCGTCCTGGTGGCTGAACAGGTTTTCGCCGGTTGCCATTGGGCCGGGATAGAACTCGGCGAGCGCGGCTTGTAGTGCGTAGTCGAGGGGATCGCCGACCTCCTCGTACCAGAACAAGGGATAGTCGCGCAGCATTTTTGCGTAGGCGATGCCGGTCTCGAGGTTGAAGCGGCCGTTGGCGTCGACGGCGAGCTGCGCGTCCTTGCCGATCTCCTTCAGCACCGCCTCGATGCGGGTGCGGTCCTCGTCGATCGGGGCGCCGCCGATCTTCATCTTCACGACGTTGTAGCCGCGGTCGAGATAGCCGCGCATCTCGCCGCGCAGCATCAAGAGGTCCTTGCCGGGATAGTAATAGCCGCCGGCGGCGTAGACGAAGACGCGCGGATTGGCGGTCACGCCGTGACGCTCGGCAAGCAGGCGGAACAGCGGCTTGCCCGCGATCTTCGCCACCGCGTCCCACACCGCCATATCGATGGTGCCGACCGCGACCGAGCGCTCGCCATGGCCGCCCGGCTTCTCGTTGGTCATCATCGCGGCCCAGACCTTGTCGGGGTCGAGATTGTCGCCGGCGGCATTGAGCAGCGAGTTCGGATCAGCTTCGAGAATGCGCGCGGTAAAGCGCTCGCGGATCAGACCGCCCTGCCCGTAACGGCCATTGGAGTTGAAGCCGTAGCCGACGACACGCTTGCCGTCGCGCACCACGTCGGTGACGACGGCGACCAGGCTCGTCGTCATCTTGGTGAAGTCGATATAGGCGTTGCGGATCGGCGAGGAGATCGGTTTGGTGATTTCGCGGACATCGACGATGCGGACGGACATGGGGTTGGCCTCTGGTGGTTATTGTCGTCATTGCGAGGAGCCCTTGCGACGAAGCAATCCAGATCGTCACTGCGGAAAGATTCTGGATTGCTTCGCTTCGCTCGCAATGACGAGGAGAGAGCGGTGCGCGCTCAGCTCGAACTACTTCTTATCCCTGAAATACGGCTCGACCGGACCGTGCACCTTGATGGTCAGCGGGTTGCCATAGCGATCCTTGGCGTTGCCGGCGGTGACGCGGACCCAGCCTTCGCTGATGCAGTATTCCTCGACATTGGTCTTCTCGATGCCCTTGAAGCGGATGCCGACGTCGCGCGCCAGGATGTCCGCGTTGTAATAGGGGCTGTTCGGATCGACCGACAGGCGGTCCGGAAATTCGTCGCTCATGATTGACTCGCTCACAGCAGTGTTTCGATTTGATTGCGCAATCCTTCGGGCCGCGCGGTCGGCGCGTAGCGCGCGACCACCTTGCCGGCACGGTCCACCAGGAATTTGGTGAAATTCCATTTGATGGAGGCGCCCAAGAGTCCGGATTGCTGCCGTTTCAGGTACTCATACAGAGGGTGTGCGTTGGCGCCGTTGACGTCGATCTTCTCGAACAGCGGGAAGGTGACGTCGTAATTGGTCGAACAGAACGCCTGGATCTCGTCCGCCTGCCCCGGCTCCTGCGCGCCGAACTGGTTGCAGGGAAAGCCGAGCACCGAGAAGCCGCGCGGCGACAGATCGCGATAGAGATCCTCCAGCCCGCGATATTGCGGCGTGAAGCCGCATTTGCTCGCGGTGTTGACGATCAGCAGCACCTGTCCCTCGAAACGGCGCATCGGCACCTCCTCGCCGGCGAGCGAGTTGGCCTTGAAGTCGTAGATGGCGGACATCGCTAGCCCACGGGATCGATCGGCGACGGCGGCACGCCGCCGGCCTCGATCGCTTCGCCCGCGAGCAGGCACAGATCCTCGCGGTAGCGGCCGGAGACGATGTGCACGCCGACGGGCGCCTTGCCGACGAGACCGGTGGAGACGACGAGGCCCGGCAAGCCCATGAAGGGAATCGCGATCTGCGGCAGCTGCGCTTCCCAGACGCGCTTGAAGGACTCGTCATCCTTGAGGTCGAGATGATCGGGGAACGGCAGTTCGCCGGAGACCGGCGTCAGCAGCACGGCATATTTTTCGAAGAACAGCATCCATTCGCGGGTTAGCGTCGCGCGGCGGGTCAGCGCCTTCGCGTAATTCGCCTGGTCCATCGGCGTAACCCTGCTGCGGTTACCGCGCAGGCAGGCCAGCGCACCGGGATCGCCCTCGCGCTCGGCCGCCTCTAGCTGCGCCTCGTAGCCATCGCCGAGCCACAGCTTGATCTGCCACTCGACCGCGTCGCGCATGGGCGGCGTGTTCTCTATGACATCAACGGTCCAGCCAGCGCGCTCCAGGCGCTTGCCGGCATCGCTCACCGCCGCCTTCACCTCCGGCGTGGTGGCAAGGCCGCCCGGATTGAGACAGAGCGCGGCACGCTTCGGCCGTGCGGGGCCTTCCAGCGGCACCGGTACGAACCAGGGATCGCGGATGTCGCGGGCCGACATCGCGGCGAGCGAGATGCGCAAGTCGTTGACGGTCCGCGCCAGCGGGCCAGAGACCGCCATGATCTGCGGCCCGATCGGGCGCTCCGGCAGCGCGGGATTGAAAGCGGGAATGCGGCCGAGCGTCGGGCGCAGGCCGTGCACGCCGCAGGCATAGGCGGGATAGCGGATCGAGCCGGCAATGTCGGTGCCGTGGGCGATGTGGCCGATGCCGGCCGCGACCGCCGAGCCGGCACCGCCGGAGGAGCCGCCCGGCGTCAGCGAAGCGTCGCGGGGATTCTTGGTGTCGCCATGGATCAGATTGGTGGTGAACCAGCGGTAGGAAAAGGCCGGACAATTGGTGCGGCCGAGCAGGATGGCGCCGGCTTTGCGGAAATTGGCGACCACCGGATTGTCCTCGCGCGCGATCGCGTCGCGCTGGAGTTTCAGCCCGTTGGTGGTGGCAAAGCCTTCCTGGTCGACATTGGCCTTGATGGTGACGGGCACGCCCGCGAGCACGCCCGGATCTTCGCCCCGCGCGATGGCGGCATCGACGGCGTCAGCCTGCTTGAACACGTCGTCCGGCCGGTGGTCGATCACCGCGTTGAGCGCGGGATTGACGGCGTCCAGGCGGGCGAGACCGGCCTTGGCGGCCTCCCTGGCGGACACCTTTTTGGACTTGACGAGGGCGGCGAGGTCGGCGGCCGACAGGCGCCAGAGATCTTGCATGGCTTGCTCCGTATGACCGGCGTCTTTTAGCGCCGGCAACGCGGCAAAGCCATGCGGATTTCGCAGGGAGGAAGGGCGGGTTTGGTGCCGGATGGTGCCTCATTCTCCGTCATTGCGAGGAGCCCTTGCGACGAAGCAATCCAGACGCCGAGGGATTCTGGATTGCTTCGCTACGCTCGCAATGACGGTGGAGGGAGTTGCGCGCCCCTTACCTGATCCGTGGGCCCCTAATGCCTGGTCGCGGACTGGTCCGGCATGTCCAGGAGCGCCTCGGTGAAGGGAAACTCCAGCACGATCTCCCCCTCGTCATCGGTCACCTCGATGACGGCCTCGAGCAGGGCCGGCTGTGCGCCCTCCGACTTCACCACCTCCAGGATCATCTGGCGCGCGACCTCCCAGGCGCGATCGGGGTTGCGCAGATCCTCGCCGTCAGGATCCACGATCAGTTCGTCGCCGATACGGGTGTTGAAGAAATATCTGGGCATGCCTGATCCAATGGGGTCGCCTGTAGCCGATTGGAAGCCGTTCTATACTCACAACTCGTTTATCCCGACAGGGATCACGACCTATCGGCTTTTTGCGCATGTCATTCGCTCATCTTTACGGCCGCAATGCGCTCTCTTTGCGGTGCAACAATTCCGCCGGCCTACTACCTATGTCCGGGAAAATTTCACTGGCGAACTTCTCCGCCGGCATTAATTTAGCGGGTGGGCGGATACGTCCGGTTTCGCGAAAATGGAGAGCCAAATGGCCTGGAAAGCCCCGAAGATCGTCGAAGTGCCCTGCGGCATGGAAATCAACATGTATGTGAGCGCCACCCGCAAGTAAGCGGCGGGCGATTTCGCGTTCTGCGCCGGTGGATCTTTCAGTCACGACGCGTTGCCGAAAGAAAGAATCTGTGTCGACATTTGCGTCGGCCTGAGATCCACCGGGTATGTTCCCTCCAGGAGACGGATCATGCTTCGCGTCGTCGTCCTGGGCGCCGCAGCCGGCGGCGGAGTGCCGCAATGGAATTGCGGCTGTGAGGGCTGCCGAGCGGCCCGTGCCAGCGGCCATAACCTCTTGCGAACACAGGCGTCGGTCGCCTTCAGCGGCGACGGCGAGCACTGGTTCCTGATCAACGCCTCCCCCGACCTTCGCCAGCAATTGAACGCCACGCCGCAGCTGCACCCGAAGGCGGGCGCGCTGCGCCATACGCCGATTGCCGGCGTGATCCTGACCAACGGCGAAGTGGACGCGGTCGCAGGCCTGCTGTCGATGCGCGAGGGCTCGCCCTTCACGATTTACGCGCATGAGAAGGTGCTGGCGATCCTGAAGGCCAACAGCATCTTCAACGTGCTGAACGAGAAGAACGTGCGGCGCCAGCCGACCGACATCGGCGAGCCGTTCGAGCCGCGACTGCCGGACGGCGCGCGTTCAGGGATCGAGGTGCTGCCGTTCGCGGTGCCCGGCAAGTCGGCCTGGTATCTGGAAGGCAAGGCCCATCCGGGCGGGGAGACCGGCGATGGCGATACGCTGGGCCTGAAGATCACCGACAAGACCAGCGGCAAGTGCTTCTATTTCATCGCGGCCTGCGCCGAGGTCACCGACGCGCTCAAGGCCGAGATCGACGGCGCGGCGCTGGTGTTCTTCGACGGCACGGTCTGGCGCGACGACGAGATGATCAGGGCCGGGCTCGGCCACAAGACCGGCAAGAGCATGGGCCATGTCGCGATGTCCGGCGTCGACGGCGCGATCGCGCGGCTGGCTGACCTCACTATCGACAGGAAGATTTTTCTGCATATCAATAACTCGAATCCGGCGCTGCTGCCCGCTTCACCCGAGCGGAAAGCCACTGAAGAGGCGGGCTGGCAGATACCCGCGGATGGAACGGAGATTGTGCTGTGAATGCCGCGTCACTGACAGGAATGACCGCGCTCTCGATCGGCAAGGACATCAAGCTCACTAGCGCCGAGGAACTCGAGGCGACGCTGCGCCATATCGGGGCGACGCGCTATCACAGCCTGCATCCGTTCCATAAGCTGCTGCACGGCGGCAAGCTCAACAAGGGCCAGGTGCAGGCCTGGGCGCTGAACCGCTACTATTACCAGAGCACCATCCCGATCAAGGACGCGGTGGTGATCTCGCGCTTCCGCGACCGCGCTACGCGCCTGGAATGGCGCCACCGCATCGAGGACCATGACGGCGACGTCGGAAGCGAGGGCGGCATCGAGCGCTGGCTGAAGCTGACCGAAGGCCTCGGCCTCGACACGGCTTACGTGGAATCGACCGAGGGCATCCTGCCGGCGACGCGCTTTGCGGTCGAGGCCTATGTCCACTATTGCCGCGAGAAGACCCCGCTGGAGGCGATCGCCTCCTCGCTCACCGAATTGTTCGCGCCGAACCTGCACGAAGAGCGCATCTCCGGCATGCTGGCGCATTACGACTTCGTCAACCCCGACATCATGAGCTACTTCAAGCGCCGCCTGGCGCAGGCGCCGCGCGATGCCGGCTTTGCGCTCGACTATGTCAAGGCGCATGCCACGACGCCGGAGCAGCGCGCGCAGGTGTGCAACGCGCTGATCTTCAAGACCAACGTGCTCTGGGTGCAGCTCGATGCGCTCTATCACGCCTATGTCGAGGGCCACATTCCGCCGGGCGCTTTCGTGCCCAAAGCGAGTTGAAGAGGAACAGTCATGGCCGGGCCGCGGAACATCAGCGTCAGCGAGGCAAGCCGCCCCGTGCTGCCGCGGCATGCCAAGCTGAAGTATGACGAGACGCGACAAGTCTGGGTGATCCTGGCGCCGGAACGGGTGCTGGCCCCGGACGAGATCGCGGTCGAGGTCTTGCAGCTCTGCGACGGCCAGCGCAATGTCGGCGATGTCGCCGATCATCTGGCGGCGAAATACGTCGCGCCGCGCGAGGCGATCCTCGCCGACGTCATCGTCATGCTGCAGGATCTCGCCGACAAGGGCTTTCTCACGGAGGCCCGGGAGAAGACGTCATGAGCGATGTGCTCGGCAATCCCACCATCCCGCCAGATGTTAGCGACAGCCTCGCGGTGCTGGAGAAGCAGCGCTCGACGGCCGAGACGTTCGGCATTCCGCTCGCCGTGCTGCTCGAGATCACCCACCGCTGCCCGCTGCAATGCCCCTATTGCTCCAACCCGGTCGAGCTCGACCGCTCGAGCAAAGAGCTGACCACCGATGAGTGGAAGAAGGTGTTGAGCGAGCTCGCCGAGATAGGCGTGCTCCAGGTGCATTTCTCCGGCGGCGAGCCGACAGCGCGGAAGGACCTGGTCGAGTTGGTCAAGCATGCCAGCGACGCCGGCCTCTATACCAACCTGATCACCTCGGCCGTGCTGCTGACGCGCGACAAGCTCAGCGATCTCGCGGATGCCGGGCTCTGCCACGTTCAGATCAGCTTCCAGGGCGTCGAAGAGGGCCTCGCCGATCGCGTCGCCGGCTACAGGAACGGGCACCGCAAGAAGCTCGAGGTCGCCAGATGGACGCGCGAGCTCGATCTGCCACTCACCGTGAATGCGGTGATGCACCGGCAGAACCTGCATCAGCTCCCCGACATCATCCAGATGGCGGTCGATCTCGATGCCGACCGGCTCGAGGTCGCCAACGTGCAATATTACGGCTGGGCGCTGAAGAACCGCGCCGCGCTGATGCCGACGGTAGCGCAGCTCGACGAATGCACCCGCCTCGTCGAGGAGGCGCGCGAACGCCTGAAGGGCACACTCGCGATCGACTACGTCGTTCCCGACTATTACGCGCTGCGGCCGAAGAAGTGCATGGGCGGCTGGGGCCGGCAGTTCTTCAACATCTCGCCCGCCGGCAAGGTGCTGCCCTGCCACGCCGCCGAGAGCATCACCGGGCTCGATTTCGAATCCGTGCGCTCCAATCACTCGATCGCCTGGATCTGGCAGAACTCCGACGCCTTCAACCGCTATCGCGGCACCGGCTGGATGAAGGAGCCGTGCAAGTCTTGCGAATTCCGCGAGATCGATTTCGGCGGCTGCCGCTGCCAGGCCTTCGCGCTGACGGGCGATGCCGCCAACACCGATCCGGCTTGCGCGCTGTCGCCGCTGCACGAGACCATCTTCAAGCAGGCCGAGCGCGAGGCCGAGGGCGAGACCAACCGCTTCCTCTATCGCAACTTCGCCGGCGGCACGCTGGAATCCGAGAATGGGACCTGACGCCGACGCGGCCAGCTCGATCAGGCGGGCCGATCCGTTTGCGCCGCTGACCTCTGACATGCTCGATGTCGGCGACGGCTTTGAGCTCTATGTCGAGAGCATCGGCCGCGCCGACGGCATCCCCGCGATCTATCTGCATGGCGGGCCCGGCAGCGGCTGCCAGCCCGACCATCGCCGCCTGTTCGATCCTGATCGCTTCTGCGCCGTGCTGTTCGACCAGCGCGGCTGCGGCCGCAGCCGTCCCAAGGGCTCGCGCGAGCACAACACCACGGTGCATCTGATCGCGGACATGGAGAAGATCCGCGACAAGTTTGGCTTCCAGCGCTGGATGGTGGTCGGTGGCTCCTGGGGCGCGACGCTGGCGCTGGCTTATGCAGAGGCGCATCCCGAGCGCGTCTGTGGCATCGCGCTGCGCGCGACGTTTCTCGGCACGCGGGCGGAGGTCGAGACGGCGTTCACCTCGCGCCTGTCGCAATTCTATCCCGCGCTCTACGAGGATTTTCTCAGCGTGCTACCGCTCGAAGAGCGCGCGCGGCCGGTGGAGGCCTATTGGCGCCGCATCCTCGATGCCGATCCCACCGTGCACGGCCCCGCCGCGCGGGCCTGGCACGACACCGAGCGCACCTTGTCCGAGCACAAGCCCGCCAAGACGCGGCTGGACCTGGCCTCACTGAACGTGTGGCGCACGCTGCCCGCGACGCCGTTCATGGAGGCGCATTATTTCGTCAACGACAGCTTCATGAGCGAGAGCCAGCTGTTGCGGAATGCAGGGCGGCTCGCCGGCATCCCCGGCATCATCGTCCAGGGCCGTTACGATCTGTTGTGCCCGCCCGAGACGTCGCAGGCACTCGCGAAAGTTTGGCCGGATTGCGAGCTTCGCGTCGTGGAAGAAGCCGGACATTCGCTCTATGATGCCGGCGTGCGGGACGCGGTCATGAAGTCGATCGCGGACCTCGCATCGAAGACCGCGCGATAACAGGATAAGAAGAATGCCGCTCGCCGGGAAAGGCATGCTGCTGACGTCGATGAACATCGACGCGGCCGATGAGGCCGATTTCAACCGCTGGTACGATCGCGAGCATCTGGAAGAACGCGTCGCGATCGAGGGATTCCTGGAGGCGCGGCGCTATGTCGCGCATGCCGCCAATCCCAAATATCTCTGCCTGTATTCGACCGCCACGCTCGACGTGCTCGACAGTCCCGCCTACCGGGCGCGGCTCGCGAGCCCGACCGACTGGTCGCGGCAATGCATGGCACGTTTCAAGGACATGCTCCGCGTCGTCGCGCGCATCACCATCAGCAACGGCACCGGACGTGGCACCGCGCTCGGCGTGGTGCGGCTGCGGCCGACACCCGACCACGCAACGCGATGGCGTGATGCTCTGCATGACAAGCTGGCGCCGGACCAGCGCGACGGTATCATCTCCATGCATCTTCTGGAGAGCGAGCCCGAATTGTCGGGTGCAACGGCGGACATTCCGGCGGTGCGCAATGAAGGCGCGCACGACTGGTTCGTGCTGATCGACGGCACGCATGTCGGCGCAGTCTCGGCCGTCATCGCCGAGCGCTTCACCGGCCCCGCCGCCGCGCCCTTGCCGCTTCCCATCTCCGTCGGCACCTACTGCCTGATGTGGGATTTGACCAAGAGCGACATCCCGCGCGGTTAGAGCATGATGAAGTGAGACTAGATCGGTTGGCGGGGCTTCACCTCTCCCCGGAGGGGAGAGGTGAACCATCGGCTCTCATCCGATTTTAGCACACTCACAGGCATCGCAATATGCTGCACCGCACGCACATCGCGCGCGGCGTTAATGCTGTGCGCGCGTAGCTCCCATGAAAGGCGGTGATCGCGCAAATTTGCCGTTGTACTTCGGAGCCGTTCTAATAAGCTAACCCAATGACGTCATTCAGAAACCAGATCGAAGCGCATTAAGCGCTCGCCAAGCTCAAGAAAAGGCCGCGGGGTCTTTGGGGCCTGCGCGGACAGGGTAGGAATGAAACCGACCGACATTGCGGCCCCCGACTACTTTCACAAAGTGGTCGATTGCCAGTGGGCCTGTCCTGCGCACACCCCGGTTCCCGAATATATCCGACTGATCGCACAAGGCCGCTACAGCGACGCCTATATGATCAATTGGAAATCGAACGTGTTCCCCGGAATTCTGGGACGCACCTGCGATCGTCCATGCGAGCCGGCGTGCCGCCGCGGACGCGTCGAGGACAATCCGGTGGCGATTTGCCGCCTCAAGCGCGTCGCCGCCGACTTCAAGGACGACATCAAGCAGCGCCTGCCGCGCCCAGCCGCGAGGAACGGCAAGCGCGTTGCGCTGGTCGGCGGCGGTCCCGCCTCGCTGACGGTGGCGCGCGATCTCGCGCCGCTCGGCTATCACTGCACCGTGTTCGATGCCGATCCCGAAGCGGGCGGCATGATGCGCTCGCAGATCCCGAAATTCCGCCTGCCCAATTCCGTGATCGACGAGGAGACCGGCTACATCCTGGATCTCGGCGTCGACTTCAAGGGCGGCCACCGCATCGACAGCATGAAGGCGCTGCTCGCGGAGAAATACGACGCGATCTTCGTCGGCTCCGGCGCGCCGCGCGGCCGCGAGCTCGACATTCCCGGCCGCAAGGAGGCAGCGGCCAACATCCATATCGGCATCGAGTGGCTGGCCTCGGTCTCGTTCGGCCATACCGACAGAATAGGCAAGCGCGTGATCGTGCTCGGCGGCGGCAACACCGCGATGGATTGCTGCCGCACCGCGCGCCGCCTCGGCGGCGAAGACGTCAAGGTCGTCGTGCGCTCCGGCTTCGAGGAGATGAAGGCCTCGCCCTGGGAAAAGGAAGACGCGATCCTTGAGGACATCCCGATCCTCAACTTCCTCGTCCCCGTCGCCTTCATCCACGACAATGGCAAGCTCACCGGCATCACTTTCCAGAAGGTGAAGGCCGAATACGACGCCAAGGGTCGTCGCAACCTCGTTCCATCAGGCGAGCCCGACCAGACCTTCGAATGCGACGACGTGCTGGTCGCGGTCGGCCAGGAGAACGCCTTTCCTTGGATCGAGCAGGATTGCGGCATCGAGTTCGACAAATGGCACATGCCCAAGGTCGATCCGACGACCTTCGTCTCGACCAATCCAAAGGTGTTCTTCGGCGGTGACGCCGCGTTCGGCCCCAAGAACATCATCTGGGCGGTCGCGCACGGCCATGACGCCGCGCTGTCGATCCACAAGCTGCTCTCGGGTGAGGATGTCAGCGAACGCCCGCTGCCGGAGGTGCAAATCTCCTCGCAGAAGATGGGCATCCACGAATGGAGCTATGACAACGACATCTCCATCGACAAGCGCTTCAAGGTGCCGCATCGCGACAAGGTCGTCGCGCTGAAGGACATCCGCGCCGAGGTTGAGCTCGGCTACGACGTCAAGCTCGCGCTCGGCGAGGCGCATCGCTGCCTGAACTGCGACGTGCAGACCGTGTTCTCGACCTCGCTCTGCATCGAGTGCGATGCTTGCGCCGACATCTGCCCGATGGATTGCATCACCTTCACTGATAACGGCGAGGAAAACGACCTGCGCCAGCGCCTGAAGGCGCCCGCGCCGCATCCGGACCAGGATCTCTACGTCTCCTCGGATCTCAAGACCGGGCGCGTGATGGTGAAGGACGAGGACGTCTGCCTGCATTGCGGGCTGTGCGCCGAGCGTTGTCCCACCGGCGCCTGGGACATGCAGAAATATTTCATCGAGATGACCCACGCAGGTTCGACATGCCCGACAAAAAGCCGCTCAGCAGCGTAAACGACTTCGTCGTCCGCTTCGCCAACGTCAACGGCTCGGGCTCGGCCAGCGCCAACGAGATGTTCGCGCGCGCGATCCTGCGCCATGGCGTGCCGGTTTCCCCGCGCAACATCTTCCCCTCCAACATCCAGGGCCTGCCGACCTGGTACGAGGTGCGGGTGACGGAAGACGGCCATCTCGGCGCCCGCGGCGGCGTCGACATGATGGTGGCGATGAACCCGCAGACCTGGGACAAGGACGTCGCCGGCATCGAGCCCGGCGGCTATCTGTTCTACGATTCCACCAAGCCGATGCCGTCGACCAAATTCCGCGACGACATCACCGTGATCGGCGTGCCGCTCACCGCGATCACCAACTCGACTTACACAGATCCGCGCCAGCGCCAACTGTTTAAGAACATCATCTATCTAGGTAGCCTCAGTGCGCTGCTCGACATGGATCCGAAGCTGATCGAGCAGCTGATCGGCGAGCAGTACAAGGGCAAGGAGAAGCTGCTCTCCTCCAACGTCCACGCGCTGCATCTCGGCCGCGACTGGGCGCTGCAAAACCTGAAATGCCCGATCGGGCTCAGGGTGAAGAAGTCCGACAAGGTCGGCGACCGTATCTTTATCGAGGGCAACAGCGCCGCCGCGCTCGGCGCGGTCTATGGCGGCGCCACCGTGTGCGCCTGGTATCCGATCACGCCGTCCTCGTCGGTGGCGGAGGCCTTTACCGCCCACTGCAAGAAGTACCGCCACGATCCCGAAACCGGCAAGGCGAAATACGCGATCGTACAGGGCGAGGACGAGCTCGCTTCGATTGGTATCGTCATCGGCGCCTCCTGGAACGGCGCCCGCGCCTTCACCGCCACGTCCGGCCCCGGCATTTCGCTGATGACCGAGTTCATCGGCCTCTCATATTTTGCCGAGATCCCGGCCGTGATCATGAACATCCAGCGCGCCGGCCCCTCGACGGGCATGCCGACCCGCACCCAGCAATGCGACATCATCGCCTGCGCCTATGCCTCGCACGGCGACACCAAGCATGTGCTGCTGTTCCCGGAAGATCCCGCCGAGGCGTTCGAATTCGCCGCTGCCGCGTTCGATCTCGCCGAGCGACTGCAGACCACGATCTTCCTGATGCTCGACCTCGACATCGGCATGAACCACCGGCTTTGCCGTCCGTTGAAATGGGACGATGCGCGGCAATATGACCGCGGCAAGATCATGACGGCGGAGATGCTGGAGGAAGGCCGCGACTTCGGCCGCTATCTCGACGTCGATGGCGACGGCATCCCCTACCGCACCTATCCTGGCACGCATGCGACCAAGGGCTCCTACTTCACCCGCGGCACCTCGCGCGACCGTTATGCGCGCTACTCCGAGGAAGGCACGGTCTATGCCGACAACATGCAGCGCCTGGTGCGCAAGTTCGAGACCGCGCAGGACTTGGTGCCGCGGCCGCTGCAGGCCAATGCGGAACGGTCGACCAAATATGGCGTGATCTATTTCGGCTCGACCTCACCGGCGATGGACGAAGCGGTCGGCCTGTTGGAAGCGCGCGGGCACCAGCTCGATCGTCTGCGCATCCGCGCCTTCCCGTTCCACTCCAGCGTGGCGAGCTTCCTCGCCGAGCACGACTTCGTCTATGTGGTCGAGCAGAACCGCGACAGCCAACTCCGCCAGCTCATCGTCAACGAGAACGGCATCGATCCCGTCCGCCTCGTGCCGATCGTGCACTACGACGGCACGCCGATCACCGCCCGCTTCATCGCAAAAGCCATTGGCGACCATCAGGATCACCTCAAGGTGACCCCGCTCCGCAAGGCCGTGTCATGACCTACATCGCAAAGCCGAAATTCCATCATCCGGGCCTGAAGAAGAACGAGCTCGGCTATACCCGCCGCGATTACGAAGGCAAGATCTCGACGCTGTGCGCCGGCTGCGGCCACGATTCGATCACGGCCTCGATCATCGAGGCCTGCTATGAGCTCTCGATCGAGCCGCATCGGGTGGCAAAAATCTCCGGCATCGGCTGCTCGTCGAAGACGCCGGACTATTTCCTCGGCAACTCGCACGGCTTCAACTCCGTGCATGGCCGCATGCCCAGCGTGCTGACCGGCGCCAACCTCGCCAACCGCGATTTGATCTATCTCGGCGTCTCCGGCGACGGCGATTCCGCCTCGATCGGTTTCGGCCAGTTCGCGCATTCGATCCGGCGCGCCGTCAACATGACCTATATCGTCGAGAACAACGGCGTCTATGGCCTGACCAAGGGCCAGTTCTCGGCCACCGCTGACCGCGGCTCGAAATCCAAGAAGGGCGTCACCAACACCGACAACGCGATCGACCTCGTCGCGATCGCGCTGCAGCTCGGGGCAACCTTCGTGGCGCGCAGCTTCTCCGGCGACAAGACCCAGCTCGTGCCGCTGATTGCGGCGGCGATCCGCCACAAGGGCGCGTCGTTCATCGACGTCATCAGCCCCTGCATCGCCTTCAACAACCACGCCGGCTCGACCAAGAGCTTTGACTATGTCCGCGAGCACAATGACGCGGTGAACCGGCTCGACGTGCTGGTCGGCCGCGATCCGATCGCGGTGGACTATGCGCCGGGCACGGTGCAAGTGGTGGAGCAGCATGACGGCACCAAGGTCGCGCTGCGCAAGATCGACGCCGACTACGATCCGCATGACCGTTTGGGCGCGATGACCTTCCTGCAAAAGCACGCAGCCAAGGGGCAGATCGTCACCGGCCTGCTCTATGTCGACCCCGACGCCGAAGACCTGCACGAGCACCTCAACACGGTCGAGACGCCGCTCAATACGCTGGAAGCGGATGCGCTGTGCCCGGGCTCGGCGGTGCTGGACAAGATCAACGCCAGCCTGCGGTGATCATTTACTCCGCGCTGAAGCAAGCGGTCTGACGCGTATCGTGATCTTCTCCGACACGACCGGCGGTACGAACGGATAGTGCTTGGCGTCGCCGAGCACCAGCTGCAGCGTGTGGGTGCCCGGCGGAAGGTCCAGCATGGTTTCGGTCTGCCCTGCGCCGAAATGCAGGTGCGACTTGTCCTGCGGGATCGGCTCCTTGGGATCGATGGGATCATTGACGTCGACCAGCAGATGGTGATGACCGGCGTTCTGGTAGTCATCACCGGCATGCGTCACACCCATGTTGCGTAAGCCGAACCGGACCCAGAATCCACCGCGAACTTTCTGCCCGTCATGCGGCGTGATGAAATAGAGCTTGGCGTCCTTGTGCGCGCTCTTGCCCTGCGAGTAGGCCGCGCCCGGGAGCAATGCGATCGCGGCCGCCAGGGCGGCACAGGAAATGATCTTCATCAAATCTACTCCAGCACTTATGGACTGAGCGCGACACGGAATCCATGCGTGGGGTAACGGACATTGGTGTCGTAACCATCGCGGTTTGACGCCCGGACATATCTTGAATCGTTCTTCCAGGAGCCCGACCGCAGGACATGAGAGCTGCAGTCCGCGCTGCTCCACGCCGAGCCGTCGCTCGGCGCGCCCTGATAGGTCCTGTGCCAGCAGTCCTCGACCCACTGATCGATGCCGCCGCCCATGTCGTAGAGCCCGAATGGATTGGGCTTGAAGCTGCCGACCTTGGCCGGCTGCTCGGCCGCAAGATCACCGCAATCCTTGCACCCGGCCATGCCTGGCTGAAGCTTGTCGCCCCACCAATATTTGGTCTGCGTTCCACTGCGCGCCGCATATTCCCATTCGGCTTCGCTCGGAAGCCGGTAGGGCTTCTTCGTCGCCTGCGCGAGCCAGGCGGCATATTGCTGCGCATCGGTCCAGCTCACATTGCTGACCGGGGAATCATCCTTGCCGGTGGCGGTGAATCCGCACGCCTTGGCGGCGGCGCATTCGTTCCATTCCTGCACAGTCACCGGATATTTTCCGATCGAGAACGGCTTGATCGTGACCTGGTGGACAGGCCGTTCGGTCGGATCGTCATTGCTTCCCATCGCGAAGCTGCCGCCGCGAATGCCGATCATCTCGGGTTCGCGAGGTGGCGTCGCCGATGGGCTGGGCGACGGTGACGGCGACGGAGGGGCAGAAGCCAATGACGGAGATGGTTGCGGCGTCTGCGTCGCCGCCTCGCGCGGCGACGGCTGCGGGATCGGTGACGCGGCCGGGGAAGCGGTTGGCGTGGCGGCCTGCTCGCCCATCCTGCCGGGCTGCGTCAGCACGTACCAAAGCACGTAGCCGGCAATCACCAGCAATGCCGTGATCAGAAGAAATAGCAGGACGCTCTCGCGCCGGCTTCGCGTCCTGCCGACCGCATCGGCATCCGGCAGCACGCGATAGATCCGCACCGGATCGGTGATGTTCTTGACCTTGCGATCCCCGAGCGACTCATAGCCGCACACCACCTTGTGCTTGATCTGCTCGTAGATCGCGCCCGAGATATAGACTTGGCCGGGCTCGGCAATGCCCTCAATGCGCGTGGCGATGTTGACGCCATCGCCATAGACATCGTCCGGCTCTACGATCACATCGCCGAGATTGACGCCAATCCGGTATTCGAGGCGCGAATGCTTCGGAAGCGAGGCGTTGCGGCCGATGAGGTTCTGCTGGATGACGATACTGCAGCGAACGGCCTCAACAGGGCTATCGAAAATGGCGATGAAGCCATCGCCCGTCGTCTTCACCAGACTTCCATGGTGCTCGATGATGGTGGGCTGGATGATATCGCGCTCGATGCGCTTGACGCGGACATGCGTCCCCTCCTCGTCGGCCTGCATGATGCGGCTGTAGGAAGCGATGTCACCGACGATGATCGCCGCAAGACGGCGAGGCATGGGGCCGTGTGGAGGCGGCTCATCCTGGTTGCCGGATCTGAAGTTGCGAATTTCGCCCATGCGGGGGACTCCACAGCTTACAAGGCAGTCCCAGCTTACGACTGCCAAAGGCGGTCGTCTGTGAAAGCTATCACATTGACGAACCAAGACAATGTCGCAGCAATCGCCGGCATCGGGTTCCGAAGCATCAAGGCGCCACACCGCTTGAACCTTCTTGATCCCATCAATGACTAAGACCCGGCGCGAAACCACTGGCCCAAGTCGGCGCCGCGATGCTCGCACGAAGCGACTTCTGAAGCTTGAACGCGATGCACCTCGCCTGCGTCTAACGGACAGGAGTTCTGTCCTGCTGCGGCAGGTTGTCACGCGCTCGAGGTCATCATGAAGCTCTCCATCTTTGCTGCCCTCACTTTGGCTGCGCTAACCAGCGTTGCCCACGCCGATGAGGACAAGGTTCGGGAGACCACAAAGCCAGAAGCCGACGCCTTCAACGCGCGACTCTATGCGGGAGCGCCTGCTGACAAGGCCTATGCCTGCTTCGTCCGCCGCTACGATGCCGAGCATCTGGCGCGGCATCCCAAGCAGAAGGTCGCTTCCATGAAGCTGCTGATCTCGGCGGAAGCCGACAAGGAGGACAAGCAGCTGCACAATTCCTTCCGCCTCGGTTTTCGCTATCGCCATCGCTCGGGCGACTTCGACTCCAGCGGCTCGTGCGGCAGTCATGCGGTGCTTCTCAGTCAGGGGGACGAGGTCCGCATGGGCTGCGGCGTCGACTGCGAGGGCGGCGGGATCGAGGTGGCGCTCTCCAAGGACAACAAGTCCGCGATCATCCGGCTCGAACAGGTCAGGGTCTGGCAGAACAACAAGCCGGATGACGAGGCGGAGCAATCGCTGGTCGCCGGCGCCGACGACAAGATCTTCCGCCTCGACCGCACCGACACCAGCGAGTGCGCATTGCTCGTGACCGACCGCAAGGAACTCGCAGCGCTGCGCCACAAATGATATGTGTCCGGCAAAGTCTTGGTCGAGGGAGAGCGCCATGAATCGCCGGAACATGTTGTGGAGCGCCGTCTCCGCTTTGGGCGCGGCCTTTGGCGCCTCGCGTGCACAAGCCGCCACTGATGCCAACGCGGGCAACAAGCTCAGGGTGGCCTATCACCTCAGCGACGCCGAGAAGGTCAATTTCGTGCTCGGCAACATCCAGAACCACATCGACGGCGTCGGTGGCCCCGACCATGTCACGATCGCGCTGGTGATCCACGGACCGGCGCTGAAGGCGTTTCACGCGGCGCAGGCCACCCCCGACGTCAGCAAGCGTGTCGGTGATTTCTCCAAGGACGGCGTCGAGCTCGCCGCCTGCGGCAACACGATGAAGGCGCAAAACGTCTCACTGAAGGAGTTGTTGCCGGGCTTCGTCAGCGCGGAGAACGGCGGCGTGGTCCGTTTGGCTGAGCTGCAGGCGCAGGGGTATTTGTACCTGCGGCCGTAAGGCTGCGCGGCGCCGCCACGTTTTCCGTCATTGCGAGGAGCCCTTGCGACGAAGCAATCCAGGCTGTCTCTGAGGAGGAATTCTGGATTGCTTCGCTACGCTCGCAATGACGGCGGAGCGCGTTGCGCGAGCGAGAGCCACATCTCGCACTTGACTTACCCATAACTCTATAGTTATGAATTGATCCATAACTTCCTGGTTATGGATCTCGCATGTCCGCCACTCACGACCTCCTATTCAGGACACTCGCCGATCCGACGCGGCGGGCGATCTTCGAACGGCTGTGCCGGGAGGGCGAGCAGACGGTCGGGGCACTGACGGCGCGGTCGGGCGTGTCCCAGCCGGCGGTCTCGAAGCATCTCGGCGCCTTGAAGCAGGCCGGCCTCGTGCGCGACCGCCACGAGGGACGCCAGACCCATTACAGCGCGCAGCCCGGTGCGCTCAATCCGCTGATCGACTGGACCAGCCAGATGGCCGGCTTCTGGCAGAACCGGCTCGATGCGCTCGACGATCTCCTGAAGAGGATGGACCAATGACTGAAACACGCTCCGTAGTCGTCGAACGCGAATTTGCCTTTCCGGCGGATCGGCTCTGGCGCGCGCTGACGCAGCCGCATCTGATCGAGGAATGGCTGATGAAGAACGACTTCAAGCCGGTCGTCGGCCATCGCTTCACTCTGCGCGGCGAATGGGGCGGCGTGCTCGACTGCGAAGTGCTCACCATCGAGCCGCAGAAGACGCTCGCCTACACCTGGAATTTCTCGCATGAGGATGCGGCGTTCGACCTGAAAAGCGTCGTGACCTTCACGCTGACGCCGATCGGCTCCGGTACGCATCTGCGCGTCGAGCAAGCGGGCTTCAGCCCGACGCAGAAGCAGGCTTTTGGCGGCGCGCATGCCGGCTGGAAGCAGTTTTTTGCCAAGCTCGATGAGCTACTGGCGCGGACGGGCTAGCTCCGCCGGCCGTCCATTCCGATCAATGTACAGGGAGGTCCAATGAGCACACACATGTGGATTCGGCAGATTCATCGCTGGCTGTCGATGGCTTTCACGCTCGCCGTCATCGCGAACATCGTGGCGATGATCATTCAGGTCCAGGCGGTGTGGATCGGCTTCCTGGCGCTCGTCCCACTCATTCCGTTGCTCGCGACCGGGTTATATCTGTTCGCGCGGCCCTATGTCAGCCGCAGCAACGCGTGAACGAGGCGAGATGATGAAGAAGGCTGTGACGGCGAAGAAGGCTGGCGCGAAGGAAGCGAATGGGGCTTCCCCCTCCAAGCTGATCGACGGCAGGATCAAGGAGCTTGGCGACTGGCGCGGCGAGATGCTGGGGCGGATCCGTGGCCTGATCAAGGAAGCCGACCCTGATGTCGTCGAGGAATGGAAATGGCGCGGCGTTCCCGTGTGGGAGCACGACGGCATCATCTGCACCGGCGAGACCTACAAGGAAGTGGTGAAGATGACCTTTGCCAAGGGTGCTGCGCTGGAGGATCCCGCGGGGCTATTCAACTCCAGCCTCGACGGCAACGTGCGCCGCGCGATCGATATTCGCGAGGGCGAGAAGATCAACGAGAAGGCGTTGAAGGCGCTTATTCGCGCGGCGGTGGAGTTGAATGCGTCCAAGGCCAAGAAGAAGCCGACCAAACGATCGACCTAGTTTGATGTAAATTCTTGGCGACGGCCAAAGCAACCGCCTCGTCCTTCGAGACGACCGCGCCGCGGTCTCCTCAGGATGAGGCTAATCGGCATCTGTGCCCGTTGAAAGTGCTGCCGCGCATTCCGTCCTCATCCTGAGGGCCCGCCAAAGGCGGGCGTCTCGAAGGATGAGCCGCGGGCTGGCTTCAACCTCTCCCGCTTGCGGGAGAGGTCGCGCCGAAGGCGCGGGTGAGGGCTCTCTCCTCTGGGGGAGTCCCACTGCGGAGACACCCTCTCCCCAGCCCTCCCCCGCAAGCGGGGGAGGGAGCGCATCTGCCTCGCGGTAATCACAAGGGCCAGTTTCATCGCGCTCTAGGAGCTAGCGGCTAGCCTCCTTACGCTACCGCCGCCGGGATCGGGCGCGGGCTTACGACGTATTCGCGCAGGACCTTGTCGTTGGCGTCGACCTCGATCAACGAGACGTCGTAGGTCCAGAGATCGGCCAGGTGCTGAAGCACGCGCTTGGCGTCGGTCTCGTTGAGCTGCGAGCCCTTGATGACGTGGTGATGCAGGATCAGCCGGCGGTCGCCGGAGAGATCGACATCGACCACCTCGATATTGGCGTCGATGAAGCCGACGTCATGCTGCCGCGCCAGCTCGCGGCGGACGCGGCGAAAGCCGCGCTCGTCGTGGATTGCATCGACCCGGATTCCCGCGCGCTCTTCGGGATCGTCATGCAGGTGGAACATGCGGAAGTGCCGCATCAGCCTGGGGCTTAGGAACTGGCCGATAAAACTTTCGTCGCGGTAATTGGCCCAGACGTCGCGCAGCACGCCCATCACGTCGCCCTTGCCGGCAATGTCCGGGAACCATTCGCGGTCCTCGTCGTCCGGTTTGCTGACGATGCGCTCGATGTCCTGCATCACGGCAAAACCGAGCGCATAGGGATTGAAGCCGGAGAAGCGTGGATCGTCGAACTCGGGCTGGAACACCACGTTGGTGTGCGATCCCAGGAATTCGAGGAAGTTGCCGTCGGAGATGCGGCCCCGCTCGTGCAGCATGGTCATGATGCGGTAGTGGACGTAGGTCGCCGTCCCCTCGTTCATAACCTTGGTCTGGCTCTGCGGATAGAAATATTGCGCGATGTGGCGAACGATGCGCAGCAGCTCGCGCTGCCAGGGCGCCAGCCGCGGCGCGCTCTTCTCCAGGAAATAGAGCAAATTCTCCTGCGGCAGGCCGAGCAGCTTGCGGCGGCGTTCGATGCTGAGCGCGGACCGGCTCTTCGCGGCGCCCTTCGGGACTGTGGTGCGCCAGAGGTCGTTGAAGACCTCCTCCTCATGCTGGCGGCGGCGCCCTGCCCGCTTCTCCTCGGCGCGCAAATCGAGCTTCTTCTTGCCGGGATAGCGGTCGATGCCGTGCGACATCAGCGCGTGTGCAGCGTCGAGCGTGCGCTCGACCTCGATGCGGCCGTAGCGCTCTTCGCAGCTTGCGACATAATTCTTGGCGAAGTCGAGATAATCCAGGATGCCGTCAGCATCGGTCCATTGCTTGAACAGATAGTTGTTCTTGAAGAAGTGGTTGTGGCCGAAGGCCGCGTGCGCGATCACCAGCGTCTGCATCGTCGCCGTGTTCTCCTCCATCAGGTAGGAGATGCAGGGCGAGGAGTTGATCACGATCTCATAGGCAAGGCCCATCAGTCCCTTGCGATAGGAGGCCTCGTGAAACGCAAAATGCTTGCCGAACGACCAGTGCTTGTAGAACAAGGGCATGCCGACCGACGAGTACGCGTCCAGCATCTGCTCGGCGGTGATGACCTCGATCTGGTTCGGATAGACGTCGAGGCCGAGATCCTTCAACGCGACCTCCTCGCAGGCATCGGTGATGCGCTGCAAGGTGCGAAAATCCCAATCCGCGCCTTCGAACAAGCGTTCCGTCATGGAGCGGCCTTCTCCTGGCTGGTTTCGCGGCGTTGGAACAGGTCGTGGAACACCGGAAAGATCTCGCTGCGCTCCGAGACCTTGCGCATCGAGAGCGATGCGCCGCCGCTGCGCAGGCGTTCATAGAGGGTCCAGAGCGAGGAATCGGAGAGATCGAAGGCGCTGCCGCCGGACTCGCCGACCTCGAGATAGGCAAAGAACTGGCAGACCGGCAGGATCTTGTCGGTCAGCAGCAGGCCCGTGAGCTCGCCGTCGGAATAGGAATTGTCGCCGTCGGAGGCTTGCGCGGCGTAGATGTTCCAGTCCGCCGGATTGAAACGCTCGCGCACGATCTCGTGCATCGCCTGGAGCGCGCTGGACACCAGCGTGCCGCCCGAGGCCGGGCCGTAGAAGAAGGTCTGCTCGTCGACCTCCTCGGCGCGGTCGGTGTGGCGGATGAAGACGATCTCGACATGCTTGTAGCGGCGCTTCAGGAACACGTAGAGCAGCATGTAGAAGCGCTTGGCCAGATCCTTCATGTGCTCGGACATCGAGCCCGAGACGTCCATCAGGCAGAACATCACGGCCTGCGCCACCGGCCGCGGCACGGTCTCGAAGCGGCGATAGCGGATGTCGAGCGGATCGATGAAGGGGATGCGCTTGGACTTCGCCTTGAGCTTTTCGAGCTTGGCCAGCAGCTCGGCTCGCACGTCCTCGTCGGTGCAGGCGGCGATCTCGGCTTCCAGCTCATCGATCTCGCTCTTGCGGGGACGCCGGAGCGCGATGCGGCGGGCGAGCGCGAGCTGCACCGTCCGGCTCACCGAGATGTTGGCGGGTGAGCCCGAGGTGGTGTAGCCGGCGCGCTGGATGCCCTCGCTCTCGGTCTGCGCGATCTTGCGCTTGGCAAGATCCGGCAGCTCGAGGTCGTCGAGGAAGAGGTCGACGAACTCGTCGCGGCTCAGCACGAAGCGGAACGCGTCCTCGCTATCGCCTTCGCCGGGACCGGAATCCTTGGCGCTGCCCTGGCCGGAGCGCTGGAGATAGTCGCCCTCGATGAACTTCTTGTTGCCGGGCAGCACCATGTCGCGCGTGCCGCCCTCGCGGCGGAAACGCGGCTCGTGCATGCCGTCGAGCGGGATCGTGACCTCACCACCCTCCAGGACATCCTTGATGTCGCGTTCCTGCGAGGTCTTCTTGACGGCGCCCTGCACCAGGGATTTGGCCCGACGCAAGAACCGCTGCCGGTTCTCAAGACTCTTGCCGCCTGGATTCAGGCGCCTGTCAATAATGTGAATGGCCACTGTCCCATCCGCCTTAACCGGCCTGCTTCACGCGCATGTACCATTCGACGAGCCGGCGAACCTGACGCTCGGTGTAGCCGCGCTCCACCATGCGTGCGACGAACTCGCCGTGCTTCTTCTCCGTCTCGCCGTCCTTCTTCGACCCGAAGGAGATGACCGGAAGCAGGTCCTCGACCTGGGAGAATATCCGCTTTTCGATCACGTCGCGAATCTTCTCGTAGGAGGTCCAGGTCGGATTCTTGCCAGCGTTCTGGGCCCGCGAGCGTAACGAGAATTTGACGACCTCGTTGCGGAAGTCCTTCGGGTTGGCAATGCCCGCCGGTTTCTCGATTTTCGTCAGTTCCTGGTTCAACAACTCGCGATCCAGCAGCTGGCCGGTGTCGGGATCCTTGAAGTCCTGATCCTCGATCCAGGCGTCGGCATAGTCGACGTAGCGGTCGAACAGATTCTGGCCGTAATCGGAGTAGGATTCGAGATAGGCCTTCTGGATCTCGTTGCCGATGAATTCGGCATAGCGCGGCGCGAGCTCCGCCTTGATGAATTCGAGATAACGTTTCTCGGTTTCCTCCGGAAGCTGCTCGCGGCGGATCGCCTGTTCCAGCGCGTACATCAGGTGCACGGCGTCGGCGGCGACCTCCTGCGGGTCGTGGTTGAAGGTCGCAGCCAGAACCTTGAAGGCGAAGCGGGTGGAGGCACCGTCCATGCCCTCGTCGACGCCGGCGGCATCGCGATATTCCTGGACGCTGCGCGCCTTCGGATCGGACTCTTTCAGGCTCTCGCCGTCATAGACCCGCATCTTGCCGAACAGGGTGGAGTTCTCGTGCTTGCGCAGGCGCGACATCACCGAGAACCGCGCCAGGGTCTCCAGCGTCGAAGGCGCGCAAGGAGCCGAGGCGAGCTCGGAACCCTGGATCAGCTTCTCGTAGATCTTCTGCTCTTCGGTGACCCTGAGGCAGTACGGCACCTTGATGACGCAGATGCGGTCGATGAACGCCTCGTTGTTCTTGTTGGCCTTGAAGCTCGACCACTCGGCTTCGTTGGAGTGCGCGAGGATGATGCCGGTGAAGGGGATCGCGCCGATATTCTCGGTGCCGATGTAGTTGCCTTCCTGCGTCGCGGTCAGCAACGGATGCAGCATCTTGATCGGCGCCTTGAACATCTCGACGAATTCGAGGATGCCCTGGTTGGCGCGGTTGAGGCCGCCGGAATAGCTGTAGGCGTCGGGATCGTTCTGCGCGTAGGTCTCGAGCTTGCGGATGTCGACCTTGCCGACCAGCGAGGAGATGTCCTGATTGTTCTCATCACCGGGCTCGGTCTTGGCGACCGCGATCTGGCGCAGCCGCGACGGCTGGATCTTGGCAACGCGGAATTGCGAGATGTCGCCGCCGAAGGATTCCAGCCGCTTGTAGCACCACGGGCTCATCAGGCCGGTGAGGCGGCGGCGCGGAATGCCGTACTTCTCCTCCAGCATCGGCCCGAGCTGATCGGGATCGAACAGGCTGAGCGGGCTCTCGAACACGGGCGAGAGTTCGTCGCCGGCCTTCAGCACATAGATAGGCTGCACTTCCATCAGCGACTTCAACCGCTCGGCGAGCGATGATTTGCCGCCGCCAACCGGGCCGAGCAAATAGAGGATCTGCTTGCGCTCTTCGAGGCCTTGCGCGGCGTGACGGAAGAAGCCGACGATGCGCTCGATGGTTTCTTCCATGCCGTAGAAGCCGGCGAAGGCCGGATAGGTGCGGATCGTGCGGTTCAAAAAAATGCGGCCAAGGCGTGGGTCCTTGGCCGTGTCAATCGTCTGAGGCTCACCGATCGCCGCTAGTAGTCGTTCGGCCGCATTCGCGTATTTCATGGGATCGCTTCGACACGATTCCAGATATTCCGCCATCGACATGTCGTGCTGGCTTCTCGCCTCGAACGACCGAGCGAAAGCATTGAATAGAGAATCGTTGTACATGATCCCTCTCCGCGTGAGTTCCGCTACAAGCTGAAACGAAAGCAGTTACCGGACCGTTCCTCAGGCCGTTTCGAATCAGCGTGAGCACATGACGATCATTGGACACCCGGGCGACGACTCGACGCAATGCACAACGTAGGCACTCGTTGAGTTACGAACAGGCACATGCCTGTAATTTGAGCGAATCTACATCCATATTGGCTCATTTCCAGGAAATGTCACTTGGTCGCAACATCCGGGCATTACCGGGGATTGGACCATCCGGCGCTGCAGCATAGCGATCTGCCAGCGGCGATCTTATGACGCTTGTACGGCGAAGCCTTGAGCGCCGCGTTCATCTTCCTGCTGCAATGCAGTGCATGGACCGTCGGCTGCGTGACCGTCGCGGCAAGAGCGCATCAGTGTACCAAAATCGGCCGCAAGGCCGGCGTCGGCTCAGCACGATCATCTTGTGGTCGCGACATTCTTCAGCAGAGATCTCTGCAATCAAATCCGACGGCAGAAATTCATTGCCGATGCGGAGGACTGTCAGTGACAGCGAGCACCACCATGATGTGCGTGCATGCTTCCCCCCGGGCCGGCTGGCGTTACGCAACGAAACCGCCGGCCGAGTCTTCCCAGCCAACGCCCTTTACGCAACACACCCACGGCCGCCTGGATCGCCATGATCGCGACGGAGTTACACCCGAGGGTATGACGCTTATCCTCTTGATTGGTTCCCTCCCGGGAGCATGTAGGCTAGAGGATATCGCGTCAGGACCGGCGCGGAAACCCCTCGCCCGCAGGCTTGGAGATTAAATAAACATCATGAATCCCGTCAAAGAACTGGAAAAGCACGGACAAGCCGTCTGGCTGGACTTCCTGGCCCGCGGCTTCATCGCCAAGGGCGACCTGAAGCGACTGATCGACACCGACGGCGTCAAGGGCGTCACCTCCAATCCCTCGATCTTCGAGAAAGCGATCGGCAGTTCGGACGAATATGACGCCTCGATCGGCAAGGCGCTGAAACGCGGCGACCGGACCGTGGCCGACCTGTTCGAGGCCGTCGCGGTCGAGGACATCCAGAACGCCGCCGACGTGCTGCGCCCGGTCTACGACCGCCTCAATGGAGGCGACGGCTATGTCAGCCTGGAGGTCTCGCCCTATCTGGCGATGGACACGGCCGGCACGGTCGCCGAGGCGCGACGGCTCTGGAAGGACGTCGATCGCAAGAACCTGATGGTGAAGGTGCCGGCGACGCCGGAGGGCCTGCCGGCGATCGAGCAGCTCATTGGCGAGGGCATCAGCATCAACATCACGCTGCTGTTCTCCAAGGAGGTCTATCTTGATGTCGCCGAGGCCTACCTCGCCGGCCTGGAAAAATACGTCGCGGGCGGCGGCGATCCGTCGCATGTGGCGAGCGTCGCGAGCTTCTTCGTCAGCCGGATCGACACCTTGGTCGACAAGCAGCTCGACGAGAAGATCGCCCGCGCCAATGACCCCAGCGAAAAGGAGCGCCTCGCAGCGCTGAAGGGCAAGGTCGCGATCGCCAATGCCAAGCTCGCCTATCAGGACTACAAGCGCCTGTTCTCCGGCCCGCGCTGGGAGAAGCTCGCGGCCAAGGGCGCCAAGCCGCAGCGCATGCTGTGGGCATCCACCGGCACCAAGAACAAGGACTACAGCGACGTCCTCTATGTCGAGGAGCTGATCGGCCCCGACACCATCAACACGATGCCGCCGGCGACGCTGGAGGCGTTCCGCGACCATGGCAAGCTGCGCGACACCCTGGAGGAGAATGTCGACGACGCAAGGCGCGTGCTGGAGGAGCTGGAGCGCTCCGGCATCTCGCTCGATGCGATCACCGAGGAACTCGTCAAGGACGGCGTCAAGCTGTTCGCCGACGCCGCCGACAAGCTCTACGGCGCCGTCGCCCATAAGCGCGCCGTCGTGCTCGGGCCCGCGCTCGACCGCCAGCTTCTCTCGCTCGGTGACGGGCTCGGCAAGGCCGTGGCCAAGAGCACCGAGGAATGGCGCGCATCCGCCAAGATCCGCAGGCTGTGGCAGCGCGACAAGTCGGTCTGGACCGGCACCGATGAGGACAAATGGCTCGGCTGGCTCGACAGCGCCGCCCAGGCCGACATCGCCGACTACGAGGACTATGCGGGCCGCGTGAAGGGCCAAAAATTCTCGGACGCCGTCGTGCTCGGCATGGGCGGATCGAGCCTCGGGCCGGAGGTGCTGGCCGAGACCTTTGGGAAAAAGCCCGGCTTCCCGAAACTGCATGTGCTGGATTCCACCGATCCGGCGCAGGTGCGGGCGATGGAGGCGAAGATCGACATCGCCAACACCGTCTTCATCGTCTCCAGCAAGTCCGGCGGCACCACCGAGCCGAACGCGATGAAGGACTATTTCCATGAGCAGGTTGCCAAGGCGGTCGGGCCGAAGGTGAAGACCGGCCATCGCTTCATCGCGGTCACCGATCCCGGCTCGTCGCTGGAGAAGGCGGCAAAGAAGCTGAACTACGCCCGCATCTTCCATGGCGAGCCCACGATCGGCGGCCGCTATTCGGTGCTCTCGCCGTTCGGCCTGGTGCCGGCGGCGACCGCGGGCATCGACGTCAAGACCTTCGTCAAGCATGCGCTCGCGATGGCCCGCTCCTGCGGGCCGGACGTGCCGCCATCCGAGAACCCGGGCGTACAGCTCGGCCTTGCCATGGGCCTCGCCGGCCTCGAAGGCCGCGACAAGGTGACGATCTTGTCATCGAAGAAGATCGCCGATTTCGGCGCCTGGGCCGAGCAGCTGATCGCGGAATCGACCGGCAAGGAGGGCAAGGGCCTGATCCCGATCGAAGGCGAGCCGCTGGGCGAACCCGCAATCTACGGCAACGACCGGTTCTTCATCGACATCCGCATCGACGGTGAGGCGGACGCCGCCCATGATTCCAAGCTTGCCGCGATCGAGGCGGCCGGCCATCCCGTGGCGCGCATCGTCATGAAGTCGATCGACCATCTCGGCCAGGAGTTCTTCCGCTTCGAGATGGCGACGGCCGTGGCCGGCAGCATTCTCGGCATCAACCCGTTCGACCAACCGGACGTGGAAGCGGCCAAGATCAAGACCCGCGAGCTCACTTCGGAGTTCGAGAAGACCGGCGCCCTGCCGGCCGAGGAGCCGGTGGTCAGCACCGATGAGGCCGATCTCTACACCGATGAGGCCAACGCCACGGCGCTGCGTGCCGCCGGCGCCAATGGCGACCTCACGTCTTGGCTGAAGGCGCATCTGTCGCGCTCGGGTCATGGCGACTATGTCGCCCTGCTCGGCTACATCGCGCGGGACAAGGCGACCATCGACGCGCTCCAGGCCATGCGGCTCGAAGTGCGCGAGAAGCGGCATGTCGCGACCTGCGCTGAGTTCGGACCGCGCTTCTTGCACTCCACGGGGCAGGCCTACAAGGGCGGACCCGACAGCGGCGTGTTCCTCCAGATCACGGCAGACGACGGCAAGGACCTTCCGGTGCCGGGCCAGAAGGCGAGCTTTGGTGTGATCAAGGCGGCGCAGGCGCGCGGCGATTTCGACGTGCTCACCGAACGTGGCCGGCGCGCGCTGCGCGTCCACCTCAAGGGCGGGCTCAAGAAAGGTCTCGTGGCGCTCAATGCGGCGCTTAACGATGCACTGAACTAAAGGAAGCTTTCACATGCAACTCGGCATGATCGGCCTCGGCCGGATGGGCGGCAACATCGTTCGCCGCCTGATGCGTCACGGCCATTCGACCGTGGTCTACGACAAGGACGCCAAGGCCGTCGCCGGCCTGGCCGCGGACGGCGCAGTCGGTTCCGCGACGCTCGAGGAATTCATCTCGAAACTGGAGCGGCCGCGCACGGCCTGGGTGATGCTGCCGGCGGGGCGCATCACCGAGACCACGATCGACACGATCGCGGGCGTGATGCAGGCTGGCGATGTCATCATCGACGGCGGCAACACCTTCTGGCAGGACGACGTCCGCCGCGGCAAGGCGCTGAAGGAGCGCGGCATCCACTATGTCGACGTCGGCACGTCAGGCGGCGTCTGGGGCCTCGACCGCGGCTATTGCATGATGATCGGCGGCGAGAAACCGGTGGTCGACCGGCTCGATCCGATCTTCGCCGCACTGGCGCCCGGTGCCGGCGACATTCCGCGCACGCCGGGGCGCGATGGCCGCGATCCCCGCATCGAGCAGGGCTACATCCATGCAGGCCCCGTCGGGGCCGGCCATTTCGTCAAGATGATCCATAACGGCATCGAATACGGCTTGATGCAGGCCTATGCCGAAGGTTTTGACATCCTCAAGAACGCCAATATCGAGGCGCTGCCGGCGGACCATCGCTACGATTTCGATCTCGCCGACATTGCCGAGGTGTGGCGGCGCGGCAGCGTGATCCCGTCCTGGCTGCTCGACCTCACCTCGACGGCGCTCGCCGATAGCCCGGCATTGTCGGAATATTCCGGCTTCGTCGAGGATTCCGGCGAAGGACGCTGGACCGTGAATGCGGCGATCGACGAGGCGGTGCCTGCCGAGGTCCTGACCGCGGCCCTCTACACACGTTTCCGTTCCCGCAAGGAACACACCTTTGCCGAGAAAATTCTCTCCGCGATGCGCGCAGGGTTCGGCGGTCACAAGGAGCCGAAGCAGCCCGGCGCACCGAAGCCGAAGTAAAACCTACTCAAGCGAAGGCCGACAATTCGTGACAAAAGACCCGCAGCCAAAGCGCAAGCCGGAAAATTGCGCCTTCGTCATCTTTGGCGTGACCGGCGACCTGACCCATCGGCTGGTGATGCCATCGCTCTACAATCTCGCCGCCGAAGACCTTTTGCCGGAGAAATTCTGCGTCGTCGGCGTGGGTCGCAAGGCTCAATCGGATGGCGAGTTGCGTGACAGCCTGATGAAGGGCCTGCGCGAATTTGCAACCCGCCCGGTCGACGACGACGTCGCAAAACAGCTGCTGCAATGCGTGACTTTCGTCGAGGCCGATGCGAAGGATCCGCCCTCCTTCGATCGCTTGCGCGAGCATCTGGATTCGCTGGAATGCGCGCGAGGCACCGGCGGCAACCGGCTGTTCTACCTCGCGACCCCGCCCGCGGCTTTCGCGCCGACCGCGCGCGAGCTCGGACGCACCGGCTTGACGAAGCAGAACGGCGCTTGGCGGCGGCTGGTGATCGAGAAGCCGTTCGGCACCGATCTCGCCTCGGCGCGCGCGCTGAATGCCGAACTGCTGAAGATCATGGACGAGCACCAGATCTACCGGATCGATCATTATCTCGGCAAGGAGACGGTGCAGAACATCCTGGTGCTGCGCTTCGCCAACGGCATGTTCGAGCCGATCTGGAATCGCAACCATATCGACCACGTCCAGATCACGGTGGAGGAGAAGCTCGGCGTCGGCCACCGCGGCGGCTTCTACGATGCCACTGGTGCGCTTCGCGACATGGTGCCGAACCATCTGTTCCAGCTGATGTCGCTGGTGGCGATGGAGCCGCCGAGCCGCTTCGACGCGCATTCGGTCCGCTCCGAGAAGGCCGAAGTGCTCACCGCGATCCAGCGGCCGAGCGAAGAAGAAGCGCTGAAGAGCTCGGTGCGCGCGCAGTATCTCGCGGGCCGCGTCGGCGACGAGGAGATTCCGGACTATCGCACGACGGCGGACGTCAAGCCCGGCAGCACCACCGAAACCTTTGTCGCGCTGAAACTGATGATCGACAATTGGCGCTGGGCCGGCGTGCCGTTCTATTTGCGCACCGGCAAGGCGCTGGGCCACAAGCGCACGGAGGTCGCGATCAAGTTCAAGCAGGCGCCGCTGTCGATGTTCTCAGGCACGACAGTCGACCGCCTGTCGCAGAACTTCCTCACCATCGGCATCGCGCCGACCGAGACCATCGAGCTCCAGTTCAACGCCAAGATCCCGGGACCGAGCGTCACCATCGACGGCGTCGAAATGAAGTTCCGCTATGGTGACTATTTCCGTGCCGATCCCTCGACCGGCTACGAGACGCTGCTCTACGACTGCATGATCGGCGACAACATCCTGTTCCAGCGCGCCGACGGTATCGAGGCGGGATGGCAGGCGGTGCAGCCGTTCCTGGACGCCTGGAAAAGTGCGGGCACCAACGGCATCGAGACCTATCAAGCCGGCAGCGATGGCCCGGCCTGCGCGGACGAACTGCTCCGGCGCGATGGACGAAGCTGGCGGAAGTACTCGTGATGACGGCCGAGCAGCCGAAGCTGATCGTCGCGGCCGACGCCGAGGCGCTGGCGCAGACCGCGGCCGAACGGGTGATGGCGCGGATCGCCGCCAACCCCGCGCGCATCGCAATCTGCCTTACCGGCGGCTCCAGCCCGAAGAAGCTCTATCAGTTGCTCGGCAGCGATGCCTGGCGCGAAAAAATTCCGTGGGAGCGCGTGCACTGGTTCATCGGCGACGAGCGTTTCGTGCCGGAAAGCGATCCCCTCAACAACATGGCAGTGGCCCGCGCGGCATTTCTTGATCGCAGTGCCCCCGCAGGCCATATCCACCCGATCCCGACCACGACCGAAAATCCCGATCGCGCCGCCGAGGCCTATGCGCGCGAGCTGCAAGCCTTCTACGACGCGGACCGGCTCGATCCGGCGCGGCCGCTGTTCGACATGGTCCTGATGGGCGCGGGGCCGGACGGCCACACCGCCTCACTGTTTCCCGGCTATCCCGAAATCGAGGAGACCGAACGCTGGGTCATCGGGGTGCCCAAGGCCAATGTCGCGCCTTTCGTGCCGCGGGTCTCGCTCACCTTGCCCGTTCTGGCCTCCTGCCGCGAAATGCTGTTCGAGATTGCCGGGCACGACAAGCAGGCGATCTTGACGCGCCTCCTCAATGGCGAGACTCTGCCGGCGTTACGCGCGCGCTCGAATGGTGAGACCGTCTGGCTGGTCGACCAGGACGCGCTTCCGGAGGGAATTCGTGGCGGGCGTTGAAGCACCTTGTGCATTGATCGTGATGGGCGTGTCTGGCTCGGGCAAGAGCACGATCGCGGAAGCGCTCCGCCAGCGCCTTGGCTGGCGCTTCGAGGACGGCGACAGCTTTCATCCCGCCAGCAATGTCGAGAAGATGAAGGCGGGCCATCCGCTCACCGACGAAGACCGCTGGCCCTGGCTCAACGCCATCGCCGACGAGATCGCACGGGTCTGCGGGCGCGGCGAGCACGTCATCATCGCCTGCTCGGCGCTGAAACACGCCTATCGTGACGTGCTGCTGCGTGGTCGCGACGACGTCCGCTTCGTCTTCCTGAAGGGCACCAAGGAGCTGATCGCCGAGCGGCTCGCGCACCGCAAGGGTCATTTCATGCCGCCCGAGCTGCTGACCAGCCAGTTCAACACGCTGGAGCCGCCGGAAGCCGGCGAGCACGCCATCACCGTCTCGATCGACGAATCCGTCGAGGCGATCGTGGACGGCGTGGTGCGGCAATTGAGGTTGGGTGGGGCCAGGCGCTGAGGCCAGGAAGCTGAACCTTCAAGAAACCTGAACCTTAAGGTCATGCCATGACGAAGATCTCACTGGTCGTCTCCGACGTCGACGGCACGCTGCTGACCAAGGACAAGACGCTGACGGAGCGTGCGAGGTCTGCCGTGCAGCGGCTGCACCAGGCGGGCATCGGCTTCACCATCACCTCCAGCCGGCCCGCGATCGGCATGCGCTTCCTGATCGAGCCGCTGGCGCTCTGGCTGCCGGTCGGGCCGTTCAATGGCTCCTCGATCGTCGATCCCGAGATGAGACCGGTCGAACAGCACCTCATCGCAGCGGGCGCGGCCGAGCGGTCGTTGCGAATCCTGCGCGAATTCGGCGCCGACGCGTGGCTCTTCACCACCGACAAATGGCTGATCGACAATCCCGAGGGCAGCTATGTCGCGCATGAGCAGCGCACGATCCGCGCCGATCCGACCATCGTGACGGATTTTTCGCCGTACCTTGCGAGCGCCTGCAAGATCGTCGGCGCCAGTGCCGATGCCGCCGGCCTCGAGCGTTGCGAGAAGGCGATGCAGGAGGCGCTCGGCAGCGAGGCCACCGCGGTGCGCTCGCAAACCTACTATCTCGACATCACCCCGCCCGGCTTCAACAAAGGCACCTTCGTGCAGGCCATTGCCAAGCGCGTGGGCATTGCGACCGAGGCCGTCGCGACCATCGGCGACATGCAGAACGACCTCGCGATGTTCCGCGTCAGCGGCGTCTCGATTGCCATGGGCAATGCCACCGACAACGTCAAGGACCACGCCACCCACGTCACCGCGACCAACGAGCAGGATGGTTTTGCCGAGGCGATGGAGATGATCTTGAAGCTGAATGGGGTTGGTTAAGGGGGCTGCCGCTCGTTCACCTCTCCCGTTTGCGGGAGAGGTCGCCGCGTAGCGGCGGGTGAGGGCTTTCTCCTCGTGGGGATTGTCCCATTGTGGAAGCACCCTCTCCCCAACCCTCTCCCGCAAGCGGGAGAGAGGGGGCGCACCTCCGCCCTGGCAGCGATCAAGCCGCATTTCACCGCACTTGGCACTGTTACGCGCTCACCTTACTGCGACCGCTGCACGGCCGGCTTCTCGCTCTCCCGCCTGGCCGCCGACAGATTATGTGCGGTGTTGATCAGTGCGATGTGGGTCAGCGCCTGCGGGAAGTTGCCGGTCTGGCGCCGCGCCACGGAATCGTATTCCTCCGCCAGCAGCCCGACATCGTTCGCGATGCCCACCACGCGATCGAACAAGACTTGCGCCTTGTCGATATTACCCGACAGCACATGGGCATCGGCCAGCCACAGCGTGCATGCCAGGAACGCGCCTTCGAGCGGCGGCTGACCCGCAGGCACCTCGCGCGGATCGTGCCGCAGCACGAAGCCGTCGTGCATCAGGCCTTTCTCGACAGCAGCGATGGTGCCGCAGATGCGCGGATCGGCCGCCGGCAGGAAACCTACCGCCGGCAGCAGCAGCACGCTGGCATCGAGCAGCTTCGTGCCGTATGACTCGACGAACGTGTTTTCGTCCGCGTCGAAACCGTTGTTGCAGACGTCGCGATGAATGGCCTCGCGCAAGGCCCGCCAGTGCAGCAGCGGCGCCTTGAAGCCGAAGGTCTCCGCACTCTTGATGCCGCGGTCGAAGGCGACCCAGGTCATGACTTTGGAGAATACGTAGTGTTTGGGCTGGCCGCGGCGCTCCCAGATGCCGTGATCGGGCCGGTCCCAGACCTCGGCGAGATGATTGAGCACCGCGCATTCCAGCGCCCAGCTCTGCTCATCGAGCTTGAGCTTGGCCATGCGCGATTGATGAAATACATCGATCAGCTCACCATAGACGTCGAGCTGGAGCTGCGCATGCGCGGCATTGCCGATGCGCACCGGCCGGGCGCCACCATAGCCGCCGAGCCAGCCCGCCTCCCATTCCAAGAGCCGCCGATGGCCCCAGATGCCGTACATGATCTGCATGTTCGAGGGCGAGCCGGCGGCGGCGCGCAAGAGCCAATTGTGCCAGGCCAGGGCTTCCTCGGTATAGCCCGAGTTCATCAGCGCAAGCAGCGTGAAGGTGGCATCGCGCAGCCAGCAGAAGCGATAGTCCCAGTTCCTGCTGCCCCCGAGCTTTTCCGGCAATGAGGTGGTGGGTGCCGCCACGATGCCGCCGGTCGGGGCGAAGGTCAGCGCCTTCAGCGTGATCAGCGAACGTACGATGAGATCGTGATAGCCGCCGTCGCGAGTGCAACGGCTGCACCAGTCGTGCCAGAATCTTTCGGTCTCCTGGAGCGCGATCTCCGGGTCGATCGGCGCCGGCGGCTCGATGTGCGAGGGCCCGTAGGTCAGCACGAAGGGTATGGTCTGGCCGGACGTCACCTCGAAGTCAGAAACCGTGGTCAGATCTTCGCCGCGGGTCTCGACAGGCGTGCGCAGCACAATCATGTCCGGGCCGGCGATTGCCATCAGAGAATGATCGATCCGCCGCACCCAGGGAATATCGGCGCCGAAGCCGAAGCGGATGACGAGCTGCATCCGCATCTTCACCGCGCCGCTGATACCGCGGACCAGCCTCACGATGTCGGATGCCTTGCCGCGTGGCGGCATGAAGTCGATCAGCGCGACGGTGCCGCTCTTCGTCTCGATGCGGGTTTCGAGGATGAGGGTATTGCCGAGATAGCGGCGGGACGTAGCGGTGACATCCACGTTCGGTGCGATCAGCCAGCGACCATTCTTGTGCGTGCCGAGGATCGCGGCAAAGCAGGCGTCGGAATCGAAGGCCGGCCAGCACAACCAATCGATCGAGCCGTTGCGCCCGACCAGCGCCGCGGTCTCGCAGTCGCCTATCAGCGCATAGTCCTCGATCCTCTGAGACAATGTCGTTCGAGCCTGAGAAGCCCCGGCTGTTCAACTCCCGCCGGTCAATGAACGTTCCCGCGTCGCAGCCTTCAAAGCCGCGAGATCGACCTTGGTGGCGATCTTGTCGAGTATAACAGGAAGCCGCTGGCGCCAGTTCGGATGCTCGTCGATCGTGCCGGGGATGTTGGGCTGGTCGATCACGCCGAGCAGATCCTCCAGCGACACCGCGAGCAGCCGCGATGGCGTGCGCGACAGAAAGGCGAGCACGGAATAGAGATCGTTGGTGTTGATGCCGTTCTGGCGCAAAATCTCGTCGAGCCTGCCGAGCGCGTCCCAGCGCGCCTGCTCGCTTTCGCCGGGATCGATCCCGAGCGAAAGCTTCATCTTGAGGTCGCTGAAGGAGCGCCAGCCGGCATAGGTCGACAGGTCGTGCGTATTCAGCGTGACGAGTGCGTTGGGCCGGTAGTGGTCGACATTGCGGAAGTGGCCGGCATCGTCGCGCTCGAACATCATGACGAGGTAGGACCAGATGCCGAAATCCTGCATGGTTTCGCGGAAGCCTTCCGGCACCGTGCCGAGGTCCTCGCCGATCACGATGCATTTATGAGCCGCACTCTCGCACGCCACCGCCGCCAGCAGCGCCTCGAACGGCATCTGCACATAGGCACCGTTGTCGGGCTTGAAACCGCGCGGCACCAGATAAAGTCGCTTCAAGCCGAGCACGTGATCGAGCCTGATCGCCCCTGCATGGCGCATCGAGGCCGCGAGCATGTCGGCGAACGGCACGAAGGATTGGGCCTCCAGGCCGCCCGCGTTGAAGCCGGCAAGACCCCAGTCCTGGCCGACGGTATTGAGCACATCGGGCGGCGCGCCGACGGCGAGATGGCGCGAAATCGCCATCTGCTCGTTCCAGGCATCGAAACCATTGGACTGCACGCCGACGGCAACGTCGAGATAGAGCCCGACCGGCATGCCGAGCTGGCTGGCCAGCTCCTTGGCCGCATGCAACTGGCTGTCAGCCGTCCATTGCACGAATTCGACGAACTCGACGTCGCGCATGTCGGACCCATTGCGCAGCGCAGCGCATGTCGCATCGTCGGGCTTTTGCCATTCCACCGGCCATTCCCACCAAGGCACGGTGAAGCGATGACGCAGCACTTCGAAGCAGGCAAAGCGGGACAACAGCGGGCCGCGGGCGGCGCGGAAGGCGTCAAACTCCCGGCGGCGCGCTTCGCTCGCGCTCGTCACGAAACTGTTGAAGGCAGCGCGCAGGCCCAGCCATTTCAACGCTGCCATGTCCGCGTACGGCACACGGTCGCCCTCGCGCAGCCGCGCTGCGGTCGCGGCGGCATCCGGCACGAGGTCGGGCGCAAATTCCGGGATCGCCGCGACGTCGATATAGAGCGGATTGAGAAACAGCCGGCTGTTCGGCGAATAGGGGCTGCAATCGGCGGGGTGGTCGTCGAATAGCACATGCAGCGGATTGAGCCCGACACCGTCGGCCCCCAATTGCTTGGCGAGCCGGACGAGGTCGGCCAAGTCCGTGAAGTCACCGATACCCCAATTGCGGTTGGAGCGGACGCTGTACAGCTGCACGGCGAGCAGCCAGCCGCGGTCGAAATCGCCGCCGAAGGCGCGCTCGGGCGCCACGATCATCGGCACCTCTTCCGTCACACCTTCGGCATCGGTCAGCGTCAAACGGTGATAGCCGAGCGGCAGGCCGGCCGGCCAGGCGATCACGGGCTCGCGCGTCTCGCCTTGCGCGATCGATTTGCCGTTTGCGGCCAATTTCCATTGCAGCGGCGGCGCACCGATGGCCGCCAATTCCGTCCGCGGATGCCCTAAGGCGCGCACCACGACCGGCCCGCCAACGAAGCGGTAAACCCGCTTCTCGGGCAGGGCGTCGAGGATGGATTTGAGGGCCACGGGGTCGGTGACCCGCAGCTTACCCAGGGCATCGATGAATTCGGACTGGACGCCCTTGATCCGGGCTTGAGTTATGAGATCCATTCGGCACGCAGGTTGCAGGCCACCCTTTTGCCGGGGGCATCGATTTAACGAGGCAGCGAAAGACGTTAGTCGGGCTTAACTCACAAACCGCGCCTGCCGTTCCCCGCCGGAACTAATGACACACAAGCGGCTTTTTATATAGGTATCAAGCGTAGGTTCCCGACAAGGGAAACGGGCCCCCTGCTTTCTTGTCAATGGCATCACCGTGAACAAGACAATTCAAACTGTCGAAAGTGCCGCAGCCGGCAGCGCTTTCCTCATCGAAGACATCTATCCCTTGATCGATGGCGGCCGCTTCGCCGTGAAGCGGATCGCGGGCGACCGGGTCGAGGTCTGGGCCGACATCTATCGCGACGGCGATGCGGTGATCGGTGCCGCACTGCTGTGGCGCCATGAGCAGGACCGCGAATGGCAGCGTGAGCCGATGAGCCATCATGGCAATGACCGCTGGTCGGGCGCCTTCGTCCCGACCGAGGCCGGTCAATACATCTACGCCATCGAAGCCTGGACCGACGAGTTCGCCACCTGGTCCCACGGCGTCGCGCGCAAACAACGCTCCGGTGCGGACGTCACTCTCGACGCGATCGAGGGCGCCGGCCTCTTGACCAAGGCGCATGGCGCACGGCAAGACGCAGCAGTGGTCATCATCAGGCAGTGCGAGGACTATCTGCAGAGCGGCGACGTCGGCCCGCTGCTCGCAACCGAGCTCGGCGAAGCCATGGCCGAGAGCCAGTCGCGGCCCGACCTCACCCGCTCGGCCCTTTTTCCGCTGATCATCGACCGCGACAAGGCGCGCTTTGGCGCCTGGTACCAAATGATGCCGCGCAGCCAGAGCCGGATCCCCGGCCAGCATGGCACGCTTCGCGATTGCATCGCCCGCGTGCCCGACATCGCCGCGATGGGTTTTGACGTGCTCTACTTCACGCCGATCCACCCGATCGGCCACACCCGCCGCAAGGGCCGCAACAACAATGCGCAGGTGGCGAGTGCAGGCGATCCAGGCTCGCCCTATGCGATCGGCACGACGGAAGGCGGCCACGATGCGCTGCATCCCGAGCTCGGCACCATCGAGGATTTCCGCGCATTGGTTGCGACCTGCCTGGAATACGGCCTCGAGCTCGCGCTCGACTTCGCCGTGCAATGCTCGCCGGACCATTCCTGGCTGACGCAGCATCCGGAATGGTTCAAGTGGCGGCCGGATCGCTCGGTGCGAACGGCGGATGGCCCCTATTCGGACATCGTCATCCCAGATTTCAACTCCGTCGACAGGGCTGGACTGTGGAACGCGTTTCGCGATGCCATGCTGTTCTGGATCGACCATGGTGTGACCATCTTCGCCATCGACAATCACGACACCGCGCCGCTTCCGTTCTGGGAATGGCTGATCCGCGACATCCGCCGCCGCCACCCCGAGGTGATCCTGTTCTCCAAGACCTTCGCCCGGCCAAAGCTGATGAAGGGCCTCGCCAAGCTCGGCTTTGCGCAGTCCTTCACCTATTTCCCCTGGCGCACCTCGCGGTGGGAGCTGGAGCAATATCTCGGCGAGCTGACGCGCTATCCCGAACGCGACTTCTATCGACCGAACCTGTTCGTCAACACAGCGGACCTGCTGCCCTATCACCTCCAGAGCGGCGAAGCCTGGGCGTTCAAGTCGCGCCTCGCGCTGGCCGCGACGCTGTCGGGCAATTACGGCGTCTACAGCGGCTTCGAGCTCTTGGAGCACGAGGCGATTCCCGGCCGCGAAGAATATCTGGATTCCGAAAAATACCAGATCAAGCAGCGCGACTGGGACAAGCCCGGCAACATCAAGCCCTACATCACCGCGCTCAATCGTATCCGCAACGAGAATGCGGCGCTCCGGCAAACGGCCAATTTGCGCTTCCTCGGCGTGGAGGATGGCGAATCCATTGCCTTCGCCAAGGAGGCAGCCGAGCCCGCCAACACGGTCATCGTCGTGATCGCGCTGTCGCGCCATGTGCGCGAATTCTGGCTGCCGCTCGGCGACATCACCGTTGACGCCGGCGGGCAGCGACACCATGTGACGGCACTCGAAAACCTCCTCACCGGCGAACAGTCCCGCATCGAATGGGGCGGGGTCAGGCTGCGTATCGATCCCGAGCGCGATCCGGCGCTCTTGTTCCGCGGCCTGGCGTAAGGGTTCACGTCATGAATGTTCTGTCTTCCGTCGACACCAAGAAAGCCGAGGCTGCCGAGATCGTGGACGAGCTCTGGTACAAGGACGCCATCATCTACCAGCTCCACGTCAAGGCGTTTGCCGACAGCAACAATGACGGGATCGGCGACTTCGCCGGGCTGACCGAGAAGCTGCCCTATCTCCAGGAGCTCGGCGTCACCGCGCTGTGGCTGCTGCCGTTCTATCCCTCGCCCGGCCGCGACGACGGTTACGACATCGCCGATTACGGCGCGGTCAATCCCGATTTCGGGACGATGAAGGATTTCAAGCGCTTCATCCAGGAGGCGCAGAAGCGGGGCCTGCGCGTCATCACCGAGCTGGTCGTCAATCACACCTCGGACCAGCACAAGTGGTTCAAGCGCGCGCGCCGCAGCCATCCGGGCTCGAGCGCCCGCAACTGGTATGTCTGGAGCGACACCGATCAGAAATACCAGGGCACGCGCATCATCTTCACCGACACGGAGAAGTCGAACTGGACCTGGGACCCCGAGGCCGGCGCCTTCTACTGGCACCGCTTCTTCTCGCACCAGCCGGATCTGAATTTCGACAATCCGCGCGTCGTCAGCGCACTCATCCAGGTGATGAAGCGCTGGCTCGATGCCGGTGTCGACGGCTTCCGGTTGGATGCCATTCCCTATCTGTGCGAGCGCGAAGGCACCTCGAACGAGAACCTGCCCGAGACGCATGCGATCATCAAGCGCCTGCGCCAGGAGCTCGACGCCTACTCCAAGGGCAAGCTGCTGCTGGCCGAGGCCAATCAATGGCCGGAGGACGTGCAAGAATATTTCGGCCGTGGCGACGAGTGCCACATGGCCTATCATTTCCCACTGATGCCGCGGATCTACATGGCGATCGCGCAGGAGGACCGTTTCCCGATCACCGACATCCTGCGCCAGACCCCGGACATCCCGGCGAGCTGCCAATGGGCGCTGTTCCTACGCAATCATGACGAATTGACGCTGGAGATGGTCACCGACGTCGAGCGCGACTATCTCTGGACCACCTACGCCAACGACCCGCGCGCGCGCATCAATGTCGGCATCCGCCGGCGCCTTGCGCCGCTGATGGACAATGACCGCCGCAAGATCGAGCTGATGAACTCGCTGCTGCTGTCCTTCCCCGGCACGCCGATCGTCTACTACGGCGACGAGATTGGCATGGGCGACAACATCTATCTCGGCGACCGCAACGGCGTGCGCACGCCGATGCAGTGGAGCCCGGACCGCAACGGCGGCTTCTCACGCTGCGACCCGGCCCGCCTCTACGCGCCGCTGATCATGGATCCGGTCTACGGCTACGAGTCGGTGAACGTGGAGGCGCAGTCGCGCAGCCTGTCCTCGCTGCTCAGCGCCACCAAGCGGCTGATCTCGGTGCGCAAGTCGACGCTCGCCTTCGGCCGCGGCACCATGACCTTCATCCGCCCGGCCAACCGGGCCGTACTGGCTTATGTGCGGCAGTACCGCGACGAGGTGATCCTCTGCGTCGCCAATTTGTCGCGCGCCGCGCAGGCGACCGAGCTAGATCTGTCGCCCTGGAAGGACCGCATCCCGCAGGAAATGCTCGGCCGCACGCGCTTCCCCGCGATCGGCGAACTGCCCTACATGATCACGCTGGGGCCCTACGGCTTCTACTGGTTCCAGCTTCAGGAGCGCGACAAGTCCGAGCCGGTGACGCCGCGCGCGGTGCCGGAGTTCGAGACGCTGGTGGTGCCGGTGAACTCGAATTGGGTGTCGCTCGCCCGCGAGCGCGGCGTGTTCGAGCGCGACGTGCTGCCGGGATTCCTGTCGCGGACGCGATGGTATCCCGAGCACAATGCCAAGCACATCAAGACCACGCTGACCTCGGCGGCGCCGTTCTGCGACATCGGCGACAACCGGCCCTGGATCGCGTTCTTCGAGACCAAGCAGGGGAACGAGACGACACGCTACGTGCTGCCGTTGCAGATCGAGTGGGTGCGCTTCGATCGCGAACGCTTCAACCCGAAGGCGCTCGCCGCAGTGCGTCAGGGCGCGCGCGAAGGCACGCTGCTCGATGTCGCGACCGAGCAGATCTTCATCGGCCTGTTCCTGCGCAATTTGTCGCAGAACCTGGCAGTGGAAGAGAACAATTTGCGGCTGGAATTCAAGGCGACCAGCCGGTTTGCCGACTACATCATCAAGGAGCCCGAACGCATCCGCGCGATCGAGCAGTCGAACAGCACCGCGCTGATCGACAATCAATACGTCGCCAAGATCTATCGTCGGCTCGAAAGCGGCATCAGTCCCGAGATCGAGATCGGCCACTATCTCACCGAGATCGCCCGCTTTGCCAACACGCCGGCGCTGCTGGGTAGCGTCGAGCTGGTCGAGGGCGAGCAGCGCAGCGCGCTCGGCGTGCTGCATGCCTATGTCGAGAACCAGGGCGACGGCTGGACTGTGACAACGGGCTATCTCGATCGCTATATCGACGAGCAGCGCGTATTGCCGGCGGGCGAAACGCTCCGCGAAACCCAGGAGCAGGCGCCTTATCTGCACTTCATCGCGCAGATCGGCCGGCGGCTCGGCGAGCTGCATGTCGCGCTGGCCGCGGCAAAGCCGGACGAACTCGCTCCGGAGCCGATCGGCTCCTCGTACATCACGCGCCTCGTCTCCGACCTCAAGGCGCGCGCCGAGCGGGTCTTCGAACGGCTGGCCGACAGCCGCGACGGCCTGCGGGAGGCGGATCGGCCGCTGATCGATCAGCTCACGGAGGCCCGCGCGACCCTGCCCGACCGCCTGAATGCGCTATTGCCTTCCGGGATCGGCGGGTTGAACATCCGTCATCATGGCGACTTCCGTCTCGGACAAACTCTGATCGTGAAGGACGATATCTTCATCATCGACTTCGACGGCGATCCGCGTGTGCCATTGGCCGACAAGCGGCGCAAGGCGCCGGCCGCGCGCGACGTCGCGGGCATGATCCACTCGATTGATGTTTCAGTCAACGCGGCTCTCAGTCGCGCGCTGACGGGCGCTTCCGACGAGCAGGGCCGGCTCGCGGCCGCGCTCGACGAATGGCGCGAGCGCGCTACCGCAACCTTCTTGTCCGCCTATCGCGAAACCATGACCGATCGGCGGATTTGGCCGCAAGATCCGCAATCCGCGGAAGGCCTGATAAACTTCTTCCTGCTTGATCAAGCGTTCAACGAAGTAGAGTACGAGCTGTCCCACCGGCCTGAGGGGCTCAATGCGCCGCTGACCGGACTGCTTCGCATTCTGTCCAGTGCCGAGAGCGAAGCCCATGCCTAAACTGCCTGCTGAGGCCTACGCGATCATCGAAGGCCGCCACTCCGATCCCTTCCACTATCTCGGGCTGCATCCCGAGGGCGGTAGAAGCGTGGTGCGCGCCTTTCTCCCCGAAGCCTCCAATGTCGAGGCGGTCGGCGAGCATGGCGAAGTCGCCCCGCTCGACCGCGTGCACGATTCCGGCCTGTTCATCGGGGCCCTGCCCAACGGCTCGAAGCATTACCAGCTGCGCGCGAAATTCGGCGGCAACGTCGTCGAGTTCGAGGACGCCTACCGCTTTCCGCCGATCCTGACCGATTTCGACCTTTATCTGCTCGGCGAAGGCACCCACCAGCGCCTCTACGACAAGCTCGGCGCCCATCCGATGCGGCACGAAGGTGTCGACGGTATCGGCTTCGTGGTGCTGGCGCCGAATGCGCGGCGCGTGTCCGTGGTCGGCGATTTCAATTTGTGGGACGGGCGACGCCATCCCATGCGGGTACGCGGCAGCGGCTATTGGGAACTGTTCATCCCGCATGCGAAGATTGGCGATCACTACAAGTTCGAAGTCATCGGCCCGCATGGCCATATGCTTCCGTTGAAATCCGATCCGCTGGCCTTTGCGAGCGAGGTGCGGCCCAAGTCAGCGTCGATCGTGTTCGACGAGGCGCGCCTGCCGCGGCCGCGGACGGCGCCCGACGGCATCAATGCGCTGTCGGCGCCGATGTCGATCTACGAGGTCCATCTCGGCTCGTGGCGGCGCAAGAACGGCAACGAATGGCTGACTTATCGCGAGCTTGCCGAGCAGTTGCCGGCCTATGCCCGCGACATGGGTTTCACCCATCTCGAATTTCTCCCGGTGAGCGAGCATCCGTTCGACGGCTCCTGGGGTTACCAGCCGACCGGCCTCTATGCCCCGACCAGCCGCTTCGGGAGCCCTGAGGATTTTGCCGTTCTCGTCGATGCCTGCCACCGCGAAGGCGTCGGCGTGCTGCTCGACTGGGTGCCCGGCCACTTCCCGGACGATCCGCACGGGCTAGGTCATTTCGACGGTACCTCGCTCTACGAGCACGCCAACCCGCTCCAGGGGCGCCACCTCGACTGGGGCACGCTGATCTACAATTACGGCCGCACCGAAGTGACGAACTTCCTGGTGTCGAACGCGCTGTTCTGGCTGGAGCGCTACGCGATCGACGGCCTGCGCGTCGATGCCGTGGCATCGATGCTCTATCTCGATTACAGCCGGCCACCCGGCGCGTGGATTCCGAACCAGTATGGCGGGCGGGAGAACATCGAGGCGATCAACTTCCTGCGCCGTTTCAACACGGAAGTCTTCGCCCGCTTCCCGCAGGCGACCACGGCGGCCGAGGAGTCCACCGCCTGGCCTCAGGTCTCACGCCCGGTCGAATTCGGCGGGCTCGGCTTCGGCTACAAGTGGAACATGGGCTGGATGCACGACACGCTGAGCTACATCAGTAAGGATCCGATCTACCGCAAGCACCACCACGGCGAGATCCTGTTCGGCCTGCACTACGCGTTCTCGGAAAACTTCATCCTGCCGCTGTCGCATGACGAGGTCGTGCACGGCAAACGCTCGATCCTCGGCCGCATGCCCGGCGACGAGTGGCAGCGCTTCGCGAACTTGCGCGCCTATTACAGCTTCATGTTCGGCCATCCCGGCAAGAAGCTGTTGTTCATGGGCGCGGAGATCGCGCAGAGCCGCGAATGGAACCATGACCAATCGCTCGACTGGCACCTGCTCGAATACAAGTACCATTCCGGCATCCAGGCGCTGATCCGCGACCTCAACCGGCTCTATCGCGCCGTGCCGGCGCTGCACCAGATGGATTGCGACCAGGCCGGCTTCGAATGGCTGGTCACCGACGACGCCAACCGCAACGTGTTCGCCTGGCTGCGCAGGGGCTTCGACGAGCAAGCGCGGTGCCTGGTGATCGTCAACTTCTCGCCGAACGTCTACCAGAACTATCGCGTTCGCGTGCCCTTTGGCGGCAAGTGGAAGGAAGTGCTCAACTCGGATTCCGCCCACTATGGCGGCAGCAACGTCGGCAACATCGGCGAAGTCCATGCCGAGGGCGGCGAGCTCCGCCTCACCATTCCGCCACTTGCCGCGATCTTCCTCGTTCCAGAAAGTTGACACATGCGCTTGACTGCTGGATCGCCCGCACGCCTCGGCGCAAGCTGGGACGGACGCGGCACCAATTTCGCGCTGTTCTCCGCCAACGCACAGAAGGTCGAGCTCTGCCTGTTCGACACGCAAGGCCGCCGCGAGCTCGAACGCATCGAGTTGCCGGAGAGGACCGAAGACGTCTGGCATGGCTATCTCAACGACGTCTCGCCCGGCCAGCTCTATGGCTATCGTGTGCACGGCCCCTACGAGCCCGAGCACGGCCACCGCTTCAACGCCAACAAGCTGCTGCTCGACCCCTATGCCAAGCGGCTGGCCGGACGGCTGGTCTGGAGCGATGCGCATTTCGCCTACCGCACCGGCTCGCCGCGCGAGGATCTGTCGTTCGACCGGCGCGACAATGCGCGCGGCATGCCGAAGGCCGTCGTCGTCGACGAGACCTTCAACTGGGGCCGGCGCGAGATCCGTCCCAACATCCCCTGGGAAGACACCATCATCTACGAGGCCCACGTCAAGGGCCTGACGCAGAAGCGCGACGACGTGCCGCCGAACCTTCGCGGCACCTATGGTGGCCTGTCATCGCCGGCGATGATCGAGCATCTGAAGAGGCTTGGCGTCACCACGATCGAGCTTCTCCCGATCCACAGCTTCGTCGACGACCGCATCCTGGTGGAGAAGAAGCTCGCCAATTACTGGGGCTACAACACGCTGTCCTTCTTCGCGCCCGAGCCGCGCTACGCCCAGGACAACGCGCTGGATTCCTTCCGCACCACGGTCGCGCGGCTGCACGATGCCGGCATCGAGGTGATGCTGGACGTCGTCTACAACCACACCGCCGAGGGCAATCATCTCGGCCCGACGCTGTGCTATCGCGGCATCGACAACGCCTCCTATTACTGGCTGAACCGCGAGAACCCGCGCTATTATGACGACTTCACCGGCTGCGGCTCGTCGGTGAATCTCACCCATCCGCGCGTGCTCCAGATGGTGATGGATTCGCTTCGCTACTGGGTCGAGGTCTGCCATGTCGACGGCTTCCGTTTCGACCTCGCCACCACGCTGGCGCGCGGCCCGAACGGCTTTGATCGCGGCATCTCGTTCCTGACCGCGGTTCGGCAGGATCCGGTGCTGGCGACCGTCAAGCTCGTCGCCGAACCGTGGGATCTCGGGCTTGGCGGCTATCAGGTCGGCGCCTTCCCCTCGCAATGGTCGGAGTGGAACGATCGCTATCGCAGCGCCATGCGCCGCTACTGGAGCGGCGAAGGCAGCCTGATCGGCGACATCTCAAGCCGCATGACGGCGTCATCAGACCTGTTCAACCATGACGGGAGGCGGCCGCGCGCCGGCATCAACCACATCACCGTGCATGACGGCTTCACGCTCGCCGACCTCTTCAGCTACAACGAGAAGCACAACGAGGCCAACGGCGAGGACAATCGCGACGGCTCCAACGACAACCACAGCAACAATTGCGGCGTCGAGGGCCCGACCGACGATCCCCAAATCCTCAGCCTGCGCCGGCAGCTTCGCAAGAACGTGCTGGCCTGCCTGATACTGGCGCAAGGCGTTCCGCTGATCCTCGCCGGCGACGAGGTCGGCAATTCTCAATCCGGCAACAACAACGCCTATTGCCAGGACAACGAGGTCGGCTGGGTCGGCTGGGACAATCTCGGCAAGGAGGGCGACGACATGGTCGATTTCGTCGCCCATCTCGCCGACATCCGCCGCCGGTTCTCGCAACTCCGCAGCCATCGCTGGCTCGACGGCCGCACCAAGGACGGCATCTCCTACGGCGCGCTGTGGCTGACGCCCGCCGGGGACGAGATGACGGAGAACGACTGGAAATTCCCGGAAGGGCGGTTTCTCTCCTATGTGATGGGGCCGATGGAACCGGGCAGCGCCGCGATCTTTATCGTTCTGAACGCCGCTCCCGAAGAGATCGCATTCAAATTGCCCAAAATGACCGAATACAAGAGCTGGCAGCAGATCCTCAACACGACCGAGGCCAGGCTGAACTCGATCGACTTCCTGCCCGGAAGCGACAGCAAGGCGCCGCCGCGATCCGTGCTCGCCTTCGCGGGGGCGCTATGAGGCCATCCTTCGGGGCGAGGCCGACCAAGGATGGCGCGTCGTTCCGGCTGTGGGCGCCCGGCGCGCGTCGCGTCGATCTCCTGCTCGACAGAAGGCACGCGATGCAGCGCCGGCAGGATGGCTGGTACGTGACCGACATTGCCGGCCTGCGCGCCGGTAGCAATTACAAATTCCGGATCGACGACGAGATCGACGTGCCCGATCCGGCCTCGGCATTCCAGCCCGAAGATGTGTTCGGCCCGAGCGAGGTGATCGATCACGACGCCTTTGTGTGGCGCGCGCGCGATTGGCGCGGCCGTCCCTGGGAAGAGACGGTGCTGATCGAGACCCATGTCGGCACCTTCACGCCAGAGGGCACCTACCGCGCCATGATCGACAAGCTCGATCATCTCACGGCGAGCGGCATCACCGCACTGGAATTGATGCCGCTGGCCGATTTCGCCGGCCGCCGCGGCTGGGGCTATGACGGCGTGCTGTGGTATGCGCCCGACAGCGCCTATGGCCGCCCTGAAGACCTGAAGACGCTGATCGACGAGGCGCATTTGCGCGGGCTCATGGTGTTCCTCGACGTCGTCTACAATCACTTCGGCCCCAAGGGGAATTACCTCGGCCGCTATGCGCCGACCTTCTTTACCGACGCGCACACGCCCTGGGGCAGCACAATCGACTATCGCGTGCCGCAGGTGCGCGCGTTCGCGGTTGAGAACGCGCTGTCCTGGCTCGGCGACTATCGTTTCGATGGCCTGCGGCTGGATGCCGCCAACCACATCATGGCCGTGCCCGGCGAGCAGTCCATGCTGCAAGACCTCAGCGTCGCTGCCGGCGAGCTCGCCAAAGCCACGGGACGGCACATCCATCTGGTGCTCGAGAACGGTGACAACCGCGCGAGCCTGCTCGATGCCGCGCAGGAGCCGCCGAACGGCAAATATCGTGGACAGTGGAACGACGACTATCACCACGTCTGGCACGTGATGCTGACCGGCGAGCTCGCCGGCTACTACGCGGACTACCAGACGCCGCGCATGGATCTTGCGCGCGCGCTCGCCTCCGGCTTCGTCTACCAGGGCGAGATCTCGGAATTCTGGGGCAAGAAGCCGCGCGGCGAGCCGAGCGGCGAGCTGCCGCCGGCGACCTTCGTCAACTTTCTCCAGAACCACGACCAGATCGGCAACCGCCCGCTCGGCGACCGGCTCGAGAGCCTGGCATCGCCAAAACAGATCGAGGCCGCGCTCGCGGTCACCCTGCTCGCGCCGATGGTGCCGATGCTGTTTCAGGGCGAGGAATGGGGCTCCACGGTGCCCTTCCCATTCTTCTGCGACTTCCACGACGGATTGGCCGATGCCGTGCGCAAGGGGCGCAAGCAGGAATATGCCTGGGCCTATGAGAAATACGGCGACGAGGTGCCTGATCCGCTCGATCCGGCAACGCTGCAATTGGCCGTGCTCGACTGGAACGGCCGCACGCCCGAGCAGGACGCGCGGCTTGCGCTGGTGCGCGAGCTGCTCGCGCTCCGGCGCAAGGAGATCATGCCGCGGCTGAAAGGAGCGAGGTTCGGCGATGCCGAGGCAGCAGATACCGGCTTGCTCACTGCACATTGGCGCATGGGGGACGGCGCGACGCTCCACCTGACCGCGAATCTCTCGGACAAGGATGTCGCGTATTCCAACAGCAATGCGGGCACGCCGATCTGGGGCGGCGAGGCCGGCGAGCGGCTTCCGCCCTGGTCGGCGGTTTGGCATCTCGGAGGTTAGCATGCCTCCCGCCATTCCGCTCGCGACCTACCGGCTCCAGCTCACCGCGGATTTCGATTTCGACAAGGCCGCCGCGGTCGTACCCTATCTCAAGGCGCTGGGGATCACGCATCTCTACGCCTCGCCGGTGATGAAGGCGCGCAAGGGCTCGACCCACGGCTACGACACCGTCGATCATAGCCAGCTCAGTCCCGAACTCGGCGGCGAGGCCGGCTTCGCACGGCTGAGCGAGACGCTTCAGCAGCACGATCTCGGCCTCATCATCGACTTCGTGCCCAATCATGTCGGCGTGCATTTCGCCGACAATCCCTGGTGGCTCGACGTGCTGGAGTGGGGCCAGGCTTCACCGCATGCGGTCTCCTTCGACATCGACTGGGATCAACTTGCCTTCCGCGCCCGCGGCGGCGTGCTGCTGCCGATTCTCGGCGTGTCCTATGGCGAGGCGCTGGAGCGGGGCGAGATCGAGCTGCGCTACGATCCGGATGAGGGAAGTCTTTCCGCCTGGTATTTCGAGCATCGCCTACCTGTCGCGCCGGAGCGCTATGGCGAAGTGCTGCGGATGATCGTTAAGGAAGCGGACGCGGCAGAAACGGAGCCCGGCAAGCGCCTGCTCGCGCTCGCGGCGCGCTACACCGGACTGCGCCGTCCCAACCGCAAGGAAGCTCCCGCCTTTAAGGCAGAACTCAAGGGCATTGCGGGTGCTGCCGACATCATCGCGCGAGGTCTTGCCGCCTATCGCGCCGCCAAAGACCGTCCCGCGCACACGCTGGCGCTGCATCATCTGCTCGAGCGTCAACACTACAAGCTCGGTCACTGGCGGCTCGCCTCCAGTGACATCAACTATCGCCGCTTCTTCGACGTCAACGGGCTTGCGGGCTTGCGCGTCGAGGATCCCGGCACGTTTGCCGCCACGCACCGGCTGGTCAAGCAACTCATCGCTGACGGCAGATTGCAAGGCATCCGCCTCGATCACATCGACGGCCTGCGCGATCCCGCGCAATATTGCCAGCGACTGCGCCGGCTGGTCCGCGACGCGCAGGGTACGACGAAGCCCTTTTATACCCTGATCGAGAAGATCCTGTGCGAGCACGAACGCCTGCCGCACTTCGCCGGCGTCCAGGGCACCACCGGCTATGAATGGATGAACGTCATCACCCAGGTCCTGGTCGACGGCAAGGGGCTGGCGGCGCTGGACGAGACCTGGCGGCAGATCAGCAACCGGCCGCCCCGGCTTGCGCCTTACGTCAAGGACGCCAAGCGGCGGGTGCTGGAGACACTGCTGACCAGCGAGTTCACCGTGCTGACGCGGCTTTTGGCGCGCATCGCCAACGGGCATTACTCGACGCGCGATTTCTCCGCCGACAGCCTACGCCAGGCGCTCGAACTCTATGTGCTGCATTTCCCGGTCTACCGCACCTACCTCACGACGAGCGCGCCGACCGCGCACGATCGCAAGCTGATCGAGGAGACCATCGCGCGGGCGCGCGCAGAATGGTTCGCCGCAGATGACGGCATCTTCGACTTCCTGCGCGACGCCCTGACCATGGACCTGCTCAAGCCCGGCCGTCCCCCGCACAGCGCCCCGCGCGTGCGCCGCTTCGCGCTGAAGGTGCAGCAATTCACCGGACCTATGATGGCGAAGTCGCTGGAGGACACCGCGTTCTATCAATTCCACCGGCTGCTCGCGCTGAACGAGGTCGGCGGCGACCCCGCGAGCATCGGCCTTACCCTTCCTGCCTTTCATCAGGTGATGCAGGCCCGCGCCAAGGAATGGCCGCACGGCATGACCGCGACGGCCACCCACGATACCAAGCGCGGCGAGGATGCCCGCGCGCGTATTGCTGCGCTCAGCGAGATTCCCGGCGAATGGACCAGCGCGGTGGCGCGCTGGAAGGTGTTGAACGCGCCGCATCTCACACACCACGGCAGTTTCCGCGCGCCGTCGGCGACCTTCGAGTACATGCTCTACCAGGCCCTGCTGGGGGCCTGGCCGCTCCAGGGACCGGATGCCAGCTTCATCGAGCGCATCCAGGCCTATGCCCTCAAGGCCGCGCGTGAAGGCAAGGAGGAGACGAGCTGGCTCAATCCGCATGAAGCGTATGAAAACGGCGTCAAGAGCTTCATCGGCAAGATCCTCGATCCCGCTCAGTCCGCAGAATTCCTGGACGCGCTGCAGACCCTGGCCCGCCGCGTCGCACTGCTCGGCATGTTGAACTCCCTGGGTCAGCTCACGCTCAAGGCAACACTGCCGGGCGTGCCGGACTTCTACCAAGGCACCGAATTCTGGGACCTGTCCCTGGTCGACCCCGACAACCGTCGTCCCGTGGACTTTGTCGCCCGCCGTGCGGCCCTGAGCTCACTGGACAAGCCGGATTGGCGTGGCCTGATCAAGGCCTGGCCGGACGGCCAGCTCAAGCTGGCCTGGACGCGTCATCTTCTCGAGCTGCGCAACCGGCTTCCCGACATCTTCGTCCGGGGCGACTATCAGCCGCTCGAGGTAAGCGGCGGGCATGCTGACCACGTCATCGCCTTCGCCCGCCGCCATGGCCGCGCGGCCGCGATCGTCGTGGTCGGGCGTCACTTCGCGCCGTTCACGCAAGCGGGCCGGGAATGGCCCGCGCTGGAGGGCTTGGGTGCCACCGTCGACATCACCGGCTATGCCGCGACGGATCTTGCGAGCAACGAACTGCCGCTTGCGCAGGCTCTGCGCGATCTTCCCGCGACAATCATCGAGGCGCGCACCGCCAGTGCAGCGAAGCCGATGCGGCAGCGCGTGCGCGCCTGAGGCTACTTGCCGCCGTCCTTGGTCAGCAGCAACTGTCCGCGCTTCCTGATCGCGGCCTGGGCCATCTCGGCAAAGCGCTGCAACAGCCAGGGCAGCACCACCTCGACCCGGACGTGATCTTCGGTGACGTCGACCTGGCCGGTCGCGATCTGCCCGAGCGCGCGGATGCGGAAATTCATGCTGTCGCCGCTCCAGCGCTCCTCTTCGACTTGCAACACGGGAATGCTTGCTGCGGCGCGGCCAAGCCCCGTCTTGAGCCGGCGCACCGCCTCATCGCGGCCGAGACGATGCGGAATTGAAACGACGAGCGGTTCTGACATGGCCGTGGCCCTGCTGACTGCCCCTCACCTGATCATGCCGCATGAAATGGCAAAAGTTCCATGCATGTTGAGTTGGGGCCCATTTGCGAAGGCGGAACTTTAAAACCTGCGGCAAGTTGCCCCCGCACGACGGGACAGGTGCAACGACCCTTTCAAGAAAGGGCTGGAGGAGACTCGCATGTCTATCGGCACGATCATTCTGATCATCTTGGTCATCGCCCTGCTCGGCGGCTTCAGCGGCATCGGCGGCGGGCCGTTTTACGGCACCGGCTATTACGGCGGCGGCGGCCTCGGACTCGTCATCGTCATCCTGCTAATCCTGCTCCTGATGGGACGGATATAGGCACGCTTGTAGGGTGGGTTAGCGAAGCGTAACCCACCACGCTTCTGCGAATATTGAACGAAATTGGTGGGTTACGCCTTCGGCTAACCCACCCTACTTCACCTTCGACGCCAGCTTCTTCATGGCCGCCTTGATCGACGCGGCGGCATCATCATAACCCTCCCACGCTTTCGATCGCGCCAGCAGGCCCGGCACGGTGCGCATCGTATAACGCTTCGGATCGAGATCGCTCTTCACCTGCGCCCAAGTCAGCGGCATCGACACCGTGGCACCGGCGCGCGCACGCGGCGACAGCGGGGCTATCGCCGTCGACATACGGTCGTTGCGCAAATAGTCCAGGAAGATCTTTCCCTTTCGCAATTTCTTGGACATGTTGAGCAGATAGCGTTCGGGATCGTCATTGGCCATCCACTGGCAGACGCCTTGCGCAAACGCCTTGGCCTCCTTCCAGCTCACCTTGTCGCGCGCGCCGTGGAGCAGCGGCACCACCACATGGATGCCCTTGCCGCCAGTGGTCTTGCAGAAGCTGTCCATGCCGATATCGGCGAGCCGCTGCCGCATCTCCTTGGCCGCCTCGATGACGTCGGCGAAGTCGACGTCAGGCGCAGGGTCGAGATCGAACACCAGCCGGCCCGGCGTGTCATAGGCATAAGGCGCGCAATTCCAGGGATGCAGCTCGACGCCGCCGACCTGCGCCACCGCGGCGAGCCCTTCGATCCGATCGATCTGCAGGTACGGCTTGCGGTCGCCGGAGACCCTTGCGAGCTCCAGAAGGTTCGACGTCCCCTGCATGGCATGGCGCTGGAAGAAGCATTCACCCTTGATGCCGTCAGGAGCGCGGATCAGCGAGCAAGGCCGGCCCTTCAGGTGCACGATCATCCATTCGCCGACGGCTTCGAGATAGCGGGCAAGGTCCAGCTTGGTGATGGCACCACCATCGCCGACATCGGGCCAGAGCTCCTTGTCCGGCTTGGAGATGACGACACCCATGACCTCGGCATTGCTGCCGCTGGGGGCCGATCGCGCGCCTGGCTTCGCTTTTGCGCGCTTCACTCCTTTGGCCGAGGGTTTGGCGAGCTCGGTGTCGACTGGCGTCTCGGCCTCGACCTCCTCGGCCGGCTTGTCCTGCCGCAGGCCTTTGAAAGCCGCTTGGCGGACATTGCCGTCGGCGGTGAAGCCGGCGAACTCGATCTCGGCGACAAGCTCCGGCTTCAGCCAGTGCACGTCGCGGGTCTTCTTCGGCGCATTCTTGCCGCCGAAGGGGCTTTCCTTCGCCTCCATGGCCTTCAGTGACGGCATGATGCGCTTGATCTTGTCCGCGCCAAAGCCGGTGCCGACGATGCCGACGAAGGCGAGATGATCGCCGCGCTGCACGCCGGCCATCAGTGAGCGGAACTTGCCGTTCGTGGTCTTGTAGCCGCCGATCACCACCTCGTGGCCGGCGCGGCATTTCGACTTGACCCAGCTCTCGGTGCGGCCGGAACGATACGGGGCATCCAGCTTCTTCGACACCACCCCCTCGAGCTCGAGCTTGCACGCCGATTGCAGCACGGCATCGCCCCCGCTCTCGAAATGTTCGACATACCGGATCTGGCTCGACTTCCGCTTGCGCGATTCCAGGAGCTCCTTCAGCCGGGCCTTGCGTTCGCCGAGCGGCAGTCGACGGTAATCCTGATTCTCCGCGAACAGGAGGTCGAAGGCAAAGAAGATCAGCTCGTCGGTCTTGCCATCGGACAACGCAGCCTGAAGCGAGGAGAAGTTCGGCGCGCCGTTGTGATCGAGCGCGACGATCTCGCCGTCGATCATTACATCCGGCAGCGCGCCCGCATCCTTGGCAATGGAGGCGAACTTGCCGGTCCAGTCGAGACCCTTGCGCGTCTTGAGCGTCGCCTCGCCGTCCTCGACCCGGAGCTGGACGCGATAGCCGTCGAACTTGATCTCGTGGCACCAGCCCTGGTCGGCCGGCGGCCGCTCGACCAGCGTACAGAGCTGCGGCGCCACGAAATCCGGTATCTCTGAAACTTTCTTCGCGTTTGCTGCTGTCGTCGCCTTCTTCCTTGTCCTTCCGGCCTTCAACGCCGTGCGCGGCGCCGGCTTCACCGTGCGCCCTTTCGCCTCCTCGGCGCGGTTGGACTGCCAGACTGCATCGGCCTTGCCCTTGGGACCCCTAAGACCCTTGGCCAGCATGAAGGGTTTGGGCGCGCGGCCCTTGCCCTCGGCGATCTGCTCCATCGCGCGGCCGGAGGCGACGGACTTGTCCTGGTCGAGGATGTCGTTGTCGGCGCCTTCGCGGACATGTTCGTCGCGGTGCTTGATCAGCAGCCAGTTGGTCCGCTTTTCGCCGCCGCGGTTGCGCATGCGCACCAGCACCCAGCTTCCGTGCAGCTTGTCGCCATGCAGGGTGAATTTGAGATCGCCCTTCTTGAAGCCGGCTTCCGGATCTTCCGATTCCCAAGTGCCTCGATCCCACAGCATCACGGTGCCGCCGCCGTACTGCCCTTCTGGAATCGTACCTTCGAAATCACCATAGTCGAGCGGATGGTCCTCGACCTCGACCGCCAGCCGCTTGTCGTGCGGATCGAGCGAGGGCCCCTTCGTCACCGCCCAGGACTTGAAGACACCGTCCAACTCGAGCCGGAAGTCGTAATGCAGCCGACTGGCATCATGCTTCTGGATCACGAAGCGCCGCTGCTTCGAGGGCGCGACAGCGGTCTTGCCTGATGGCTCGGGCGTCTTTTCGAAATCACGCTTCTGTCGGTAAGTGGAGAGTTTTTGCAGCACGACTGGTCCCGCTTCTCTTTCGGCATTCAAGCCTATCACGGCCAAAGTCCCACCCGGAACCAAAACCCCACGGAAGGGTTGGGGTTCCAAAACGCCTTGAAAACGCTGGAGAATGGAATGGCCCCGCGTGCCTATTGGAAGGGAACGTTGAAGCTCTCGCTGGTCAGCTGTCCGGTCATGCTCTATCCGGCTGCGACCGCCGCGGAGAAGACTCGGTTTCATCTCATCAACCGCGAGACCGGGAACCGGCTCAAGCAGCAGATGATCGATTCCGAGACCGGCGACGTCGTCGAGAGCGACCAGAAGGGGCGCGGCTACGAGCTGAGCAAGGGCAAATATGTCGAGGTCGAACCGGAGGAGCTCGAGGCGGTCCAGATCGAGAGCAACCACACCATCGACATCGAGAGCTTCGTGCCGAGCGAGGAAATCGACCAGCGCTACCTCAACCACCCCTATTACATCGCCCCCGATGGCAAAACCGCGGTCGACGCCTTCGCGGTGATCCGCGACGCCATGAAAGATCAGGACCGCGTGGCACTCGCAAAAATCGTGCTCACCAACCGCGAGCACGTGATGGCGATCGAGCCGCTCGGCAAGGGCCTGCTCGGCACCACGCTGCGCTATCCTTACGAGCTGCGGGACGAGGATCAGTTCTTCGAGGACATCAAGAGCCCGAAGATCACCAAGGACATGGTCGAGCTCGCCGGCCACATCCTGCACTCCAAGGCCGCGCATTTCGATCCTAGCGAATTCAAGGACGAGTACGAGAACGCGCTGAAGGCGCTGGTGAAGCGCAAGGCCAGCGGCAAGAAGATCGAGCTGCCGGAGCCCGAAGAACGGCCGAGCAACGTCGTCAGCCTCATGGATGCGCTGAAGCAGAGCCTGAAGGGACGCGGAAGAGGGAAAAAGACTGCGGCGAAGTCCCATGCGCGGCGTGCGCAGGGGCGGCACCGAGCCGCCAGGAAGGCGCACCGTTCGCCGGCGCGGCACAGGAAGGCGGGCTGATTCACTCCGTCATTGCGAGCGCAGCGAAGCAATCCAGAATCTTCCCGCGGAGGAACCCTGGATTGCTCGCTGCGCTTGCAATGACGATGTGGATACAGGCTCGCGCGACAACTCAGTCGTGACCAGGGGAAGGACCTAATCCCCCGCCTTCAGCCTGTACCCGATTCCCGTCTCCGTCAGCACATATTGCGGCCGTTCCGGGTCGGCTTCGATCTTCTGGCGGAGCTGACGGACATAGACGCGCAGATATTGCGCATCCGTCAGCTCGTCCCAGAGCTCCTTGAGCAGGAAGCGGTGGGTGAGCACCTTGCCGGCGTGCTGCACCAGCACGCGAAGAAGATCGTATTCCTTCGGCGACAGCTTCACCTCGCGCTCGCCGACCTTGACGATGCGGCGCACGAGATCGACGGAGAGATCGCCGGTGCGGAACACAGGGCGCTCGCCTTTGACCTGAAGCTGGTGGCGGAGTGCGGCACGCAAGCGGGCCAGCAGCTCGTCCATGCCGAACGGCTTGGTCAGGTAATCGTCCGCGCCAAGGTCGAGCGCCTGCACCTTGCCGGCCTCATCGCCGCGGCTCGACAGCACCACGATCGGCACGCCCTCGTTGCGGGCGCGGATGGAGCGCAGCAGCTCGTGGCCCTGGATGTCGGGCAGGCCGAGATCGAGGATAATCAGCGCTGGCTCCTCGGCAAGCTTGTCCAGCGCGGTCTTGCCGTTCGACGCCTCCAGGATCTCATAGCCCTGCGTCGACAGCCCCATCCGCAGCAGTTTACGGATCGGCGGCTCGTCATCGATGACCAGGACCTTGATCGGGGCAGCACTCATGCAGCGGTATCCAATGCGTGGGTCTGCACTGGGACGGGCAGACGGATGGTGAGGATCGCGCCGCTCCGGTCGCTGCGGTTGGCGGCCGAGATCGTGCCCTGCATCGCCTCGACGAAACCGCGGGAGATGGCAAGGCCGAGCCCGGTGCCGGGCCGGACATGGTCACCCTTCTGCACGCGATAGAACTTGTCGAACACGCTCTCGAGCTCGTCGGGTGGGATGCCGCCGCCCTCATCGGCGATCTGGAGAACGACGTGATCCCGCTCGCGCTGACTGCGGATCGCAATCGTGGTGTCGGCCGGCGAATATTTCGCGGCGTTGTCGAGCAGGTTGAACAGCACTTGCTCGAACAGCACGGCATCGAGCTCGAGCATCGGCAGATCGGCCGCCAACACAAGCTCGACCTTGTGGGCAGCGAGGATCTTGGCCGCCCGCCGCAGCGCGCTACCGACGATCTCGCCGAGATCGTGCAGCGCCGTGTTGGGCACGATGGCGCCGGATTCCAGCTTGGTCATGTCGAGCAGATTGGCGATGAAGCGGTTGAGCCGTTCGGATTCGTCGATCACGGTCGCGAGCAGGTCGCGCTTCTCGGTGTCCGAGAGCGCGCCGGCGAGATCGCGCATGGTGGAGGCCGCGCCGAGCACCGAGGCCAGCGGCGTCTTCAAATCGTGCGAGATCGAGGTCAGGAGCGCCGAGCGCAGCCGCTCGGATTCGACGGTGCGCTTGACGCGGTCCATGTCCTCGACCAGCAGCACGCGCTCGATCGCGAGTGCGCCCTGGTCGACCAGCGCGTCGAGCAGGCGGCGCTGGTCCGGGGTCAATAACGGGCCGGTGCGGTCGTTGTCGATGCCGATGACGCCGATTGGCCCGCGCCCGGTGCGCATCGGCAGGAACAGCCGTTTCGCACCCGGCAGCGTGTCCGAGCCGCGGCCTGCGGGGCGGTCGTTGCTCCAGGCCCAGTTGGCGGCGGCGAGGTCGGCCTGATCGAGCTCATCCTCCGGCGGATAGCCGGATTTCACCGTGAGCAGGCCCTCTTCCGGCAGCAGCAACACGACGCGGACCTTCAGCATCAGCGCGATCTGGTAGGCGGTCGCCCACAAGACGTCGTCGAGCGTGGCGGTGCCGGCGAGCTTGCGGCTGAAGGCATGGAGCTGCTCGGTCATCCGGATCCGGCCGATCGCGGTGTCGGCCTGGATGCGCACGCGCGCCGCGACATTGGAGACGATCATCGCCACCACCATGAACAGCACGAAGGCGGCAACGTTGGTCGGGTCGGTGATCGTGAAGGTGTAGATCGGCGGAATGAAGAAGAAGTTGTAGCAAAGCGACGCCGCCACTGTTGCCATCAGGGACGGCCACAAGCCATAGCGGACGGCAACCGCGACGACCGAGGTCAGCAGCACGAGATCGACGTTCTCGAGGCCGAAATAGGGCTGGATCAGCTCGGCGGCGCCGAGGCCGATCAGCACGATGCCGAGCGCCTTCAGATAGGGCCGCGGGTTGAACGGCTCCGAGCGAGCAGCGGTCTGCACCGCGGTCTTGGGCACGGCCTCGCCGGGCAGCTCGTCACCGGCGATGACATGGACCGTGATGTTGCCGGCGCGGCGCACCAGGTCATGCACGACTGAGCCGCGCGTCATCTCGAACCAGCGCGAACGCGTCGACTTGCCGATCACGATCTGGGTGACGTTGTTGCCTTGTGCGAAGTTGACGACGTCGTCGGCGATGCGGCGGCCGACGGCGGGAATCGTCAGCGCCTCGCCGCCGAGCGATTCGGCAAGCCGCAGCGTATCGGCCAGCCGGTCGCGCTCATCGTCGGACAATTGCAGGGATCGCCGGGTCTCGATCGAGAGCGCGGTGAACGGGGCATGGAGCCGGTCGGCCAGCCGCTTGGTATAGCGCACGAGGCCAGCCGCGCGCGGATCCTCGCTGACGCAGACGAGGATGCGTTCGCCCGCTGCCCAGGGACCGGCGATGGCGTTCGCCTGCATATGGGTGAGCAGTTGCTCGTCGACCCGCTCGGCCGTGCGCCGCAGCGCGAGCTCGCGCAACGCGGTCAGGTTGCCCGGCGAGAAATAATGCTCCAGCGCCCGCTCGGCCTGCCTGGGCACATAGACCTTGCCCTCCTTCAGCCGCTGGATCAGATCATCTGGCGTGAGGTCGATCAGTTCGATCGCATCGGCCCGATCGAACACCGAATCCGGCACGGTCTCGCGCACCCGCACATGGGTGATCTGGGCGACGACGTCGTTCAGGCTCTCGATGTGCTGGATGTTGACGGCGGTATAGACGTCGATGCCGTGGGAGAGCAGCTCCTCGACGTCGAGATAGCGCTTGGGGTGGCGGCTGCCCGCCGCGTTGGTGTGGGCGAGCTCGTCGACCAGCGCAATCTGCGGCCGGCGCGCAATTACGGCGTCGAGGTCCATCTCCTCGACGACCTGGCCGCGGTAATCGAGCCGCTTGCGCGGGACCACCTCTAGCCCGCGCACCAGCACCTCGGTCTCAGCGCGGCCGTGGGTCTCGACGAAGCCGACCACGACGTCGATACCCGCCTTGCGCTTGGCGTGAGCGCTTTGCAGCATCTCGTAGGTCTTGCCGACGCCGGGGGCGGCGCCGACGAAGATCTTCAGCCTGCCGCTCGCGCTCTCCTCCCGCCGCGCTGCTTCCAGCAGCGCCTCGGGCGACGGACGTTGTTCGGGATCACGGCGCTGTTGAACCATCAGGCCAATATAATCACCCCCGCGTGCCGAGCCTAGACTACTTCGCGGCGCGGTCGAGCGCGAGATTCAGCGCCAGCACGTTGACGCGGGGCTCGCCGATCAGGCCTAGCAAACGGCCTTCGGTGTTGGCAGCCACGAGTTGCTCGACTTGATCCTCCGGCATCTTCCGCGCCTTCGCCACGCGCGGCACCTGGAATTGCGCCGCCTCCGGCGAGATATCAGGGTCGAGGCCGCTGGCCGACGTCGTGACCAGGTCGACCGGCACGGCCGCATTCGGATTCTCCGCCTTCAGCTTATCCACATCTTCCTTCAGCCGGTCGGCCAGCGCCTTGCTGGTCGGGCCGAGATTGGAGCCGCCCGAATTGGCGGCGTTGTAGGGCGCCGGAACCGTTTTGGTTGAATCATTGGGGTCCGGTGCAACCGTCGCCGAAGGGCGGCCGTGAAAGTATTTGTCCTCCTTGAACTCCTGCCCGATCAGGGCGGAGCCGATGACCTTGCCGTCCTTCTCGATCAGGCTGCCCTGCGCCTGCACGGGAAACAACGTGCCGGCGATGGCAGTCATTGCGAGCGGATAGGCAAGGCCCGTGATGGCGGTGAGCGCCAGCAACAGCACGATGGCGGGGCGAATTTCTCTGAGCATGTTAGTCTCCTATTTCTTCCGTCATTGCGAGCGAAGCGAAGCAATCCAGAGTCTTTCCATGGAGGCAGCCTGGATTGCTTCGTCGCAAGGGCTCCTCGCAATGACGGGGCTATGCCAAATGCAAGGCGGTGACGACGAGGTCGATCGCCTTGATGCCGATAAAGGGAATGACGATGCCGCCGAGGCCGTAGATCAAGAGGTTGCGTTGGAGCAGCGCGCCGGCGCCGACGGCGCGGTAGGCAACGCCCTTCAGCGCCAGCGGGATCAGCGCGATGATGATGAGCGCGTTGAAGATGATCGCCGACAGGATGGCGCTCTGCGGACTCGACAGGTTCATGACGTTGAGCACGCTGAGTTGGGGGTAGAACGCCAGGAACATCGCCGGGATGATCGCAAAATACTTGGCGACGTCGTTGGCGATCGAGAACGTGGTCAGCGCACCGCGCGTCATCAAGAGCTGCTTGCCGATCTCGACCACCTCGATCAGCTTGGTGGGGTTGGAATCGAGGTCGACCATGTTACCGGCCTCGCGGGCGGCCTGAGTGCCGGTGTTCATGGCGACGCCGACGTCGGCCTGCGCGAGCGCCGGCGCGTCGTTGGTGCCGTCGCCGCACATCGCGACCAGCTTGCCTTTGGCCTGCTCGTCGCGGATCAGCTTGAGCTTATCCTCCGGGGTTGCCTGCGCCAGGAAGTCGTCGACGCCGGCCTCCGCCGCGATCGCAGCCGCCGTCATCGGATTGTCGCCGGTGATCATGATGGTGCGGATACCCATGCGTCGAAGCTCGGCAAAGCGCTCGCGGATGCCGCCCTTGACGATGTCCTTGAGCTGGATGACGCCGAGCAGCTTGCCGTCCCTGGCGACCGCCAGCGGCGTGCCGCCGGCTTTGGCGATCTCGTCGGCAATGGTCTGGATCTCGCGACCGAGATCCGACAGCGCGGCCGGCTGGATTGCCCGCGCCGCGTTGCCGGAGGCAATGACCAGCGGTGCGCCGCCGCCGACATAATTCAGCATGGCATCGACCGCGCCCTTGCGCACCGACGAGCCGCCGGCATCGACGCCGCTCATGCGGGTCTGTGCCGTGAACGGGATGAAAGTGGCGCCAAGCTCGGCCATGTCGCGGCCACGGATGCCGTATTTCTCCTTCGCCAGCACGACGATAGAGCGGCCCTCCGGTGTCTCATCGGCGAGCGAGGCGAGTTGGGCCGCGTCCGCCAGCTCCTGCTCGGTGACGCCGCGCACAGGACGGAAGGCCGTCGCCTGCCGGTTGCCGAGCGTGATGGTGCCGGTCTTGTCCAGCAGCAGCGTGTCGACGTCGCCGGCGGCCTCGACGGCGCGGCCGGACATCGCCAGCACGTTGAAGCGCACCAGGCGGTCCATGCCGGCAATGCCGATCGCCGACAACAGCGCGCCGATCGTGGTCGGGATCAGCGTCACGAACAGGGCGACCAGCACGATCACCGAGATCGAGCCGCCGGCATAGGCCGCATAGCTCGGGATGGTGACGGTGGCGAACACGAAGATGATGGTGAGACCGGCGAGCAGGATGTTGAGCGCGATCTCGTTCGGGGTCTTCTGCCGCTCGGCGCCCTCGACCAGCTTGATCATGCGATCGATGAAAGTCGAGCCCTGGGCTGCGGTGATGCGGACGCGGATCCAGTCCGACAGCACCTGTGTGCCACCGGTGACCGCAGAGCGGTCGCCGCCGGATTCGCGGATCACGGGCGCGGACTCGCCGGTGATGGCGGCCTCGTTGACCGAGGCGACGCCCTCGATCACCTCTCCGTCGGAAGGGATGGTGTCACCGGCCTCGACCAGCACGATGTCGCCGACCTTGAGGCTCGTGCCAGGCACGAGCTTGAAGGGCTGCTCGGCACCGATCAGGAGCTTAGCCTGGCTTTCGGTGCGGGTCTTGCGCAGCGATTCGGCCTGCGCCTTGCCGCGGCCTTCGGCCACCGCCTCGGCGAAATTGGCGAACAGCACCGTGAACCAGAGCCAGACGATGATCTGGAAGGTGAAGCCGAGGCTGGCACCACCGGTGACGATGTCACGCAGGAAGATCACCGTGGTGAGCGCAGCCACGACCTCGACCACGAACATGACAGGGTTCCTCACCATCAGCCGCGGATCGAGCTTGGTGAAGGAGGCGCGGATCGCGGGCATCACGATTCTGGGATCGAGCATTGCCGACATCGGCGCACGTTTTTGCAGTTTCATCGTCTCCATGGAGGTCACTCCAACAATCAGAACAGGTTGCCGGCGTTCATCGCCAGATGTTCGACGATCGGGCCGAGCGCGAGCGCCGGGAAGAAGGTCAGGCCACCCATGATCAGGATGACGCCGACGACGAGGCCGACGAACAGGGCGCCGGTGGTCGGGAACGTGCCCATGGACGGCGGGATCGACTTCTTCTCCGCAAGCGATCCCGCAATCGCCATGGCCGGGACGATCATGAAGAAGCGGCCGACGAACATCGCGCTTGCCAGCGTCAGGTTGTAGAAGAAGGTGTTGCCGGTGAGCCCGGCGAAAGCCGAGCCGTTGTTGCCGGCCGCCGATGTGAAGGCGTAGAGCACTTCGGTGAAGCCGTGCGGTCCGGCATTCGCCATGGAGGCGACGGCCGCCGGATAGACCACGCCGACGGCGGTCCAGCCGAGGATCATCAGCGGCAGCACCAGGATGGCCAGCATCGCCATCTTGACCTCGCGCGCCTCGATCTTCTTGCCGACATACTCCGGTGTGCGACCGACCATGAGTCCTGCGACGAAGATCGCGAGAATGACGAACAGCAGCATGCCGTACATGCCGGCGCCGACGCCACCGACGATGATTTCGCCGAGCTCGATGTTGATCAGCGGGATCATGCCGCCGAGGGCGGTAAAACTGTCATGCATCGCATTGACCGCGCCGCACGAGGCGGCGGTGGTGACGACCGCGAACAGCGAGGACGCCACGATGCCGAAGCGGACCTCCTTGCCTTCCATGTTGCCGCCGGTCAGACCCAGCGCATGGAGCGTCGAGGTGCCGTTTGCCTCCGCCCAATAGGTGATGGCGACGCCGGCCAGGAACAGCACGCCCATCACGGAGAGGATCGCCCAGCCCTGGCGCTGGTTGCCGACCATGCGGCCGAACACGTTGGTGAGCGCGGCGCCGAGCGCGAAGATCGAGAGCATCTGCACGAAGTTCGACAGCGCCGTCGGGTTCTCGAAGGGGTGCGCGGCATTGGCGTTGAAGAAACCGCCGCCATTGGTGCCGAGCATCTTGATCGCGACCTGCGAGGCGACCGGCCCGACCGCGATGGTCTGCTTGGCGCCTTCGAGCGTCGTCGCCTCGATATACGGCCCGAGCGTCTGCGGCATGCCCTGCCAGAGCAGGAACAGCGCATAGACGACGCAGATCGGCAGCAGCACGTAGAGCGTACACCTGACGACGTCGACCCAGAAATTGCCGACCGTGCGCATCGAGGCACGCGAGAAGCCGCGGATCAGGGCCATCGCCAGCGCGATCCCGGTCGCGGCCGACAGGAAGTTCTGGTGCGTCAGGCCGAGCATCTGCACGAGATAGGACAGCGTGCTCTCGCCGCCGTAGTTCTGCCAGTTGGTGTTGGTGATGAAGGAGACCGCGGTGTTGAAGGAGAGATCCTCGGCGACAGCGCCCTGCCCGGCCGGATTGAAGGGCAGCACGGCCTGAAGCCGCATCACGCCGTAGATGATGAGGAAGCCACCGACATGGAACAGCAACATGGCGACCGTGTAGGTCAGCCAGTGCTGCTCGCGCTTCTCGTCGACGCCCGATACCCAGTAGATTCCGACCTCGATCGGACGCAACACCGGCGACAGGAACGTCCGCTCGCCGTTGAACACGCGCGTCATGTGCCAGCCGAGCGGCTTGGTCAGTGCAACGATAATGGCGCAAAACAGAATGATCTGGAGCCAACCGATCACAGTCATGGAGAGAGCCTTTGTGGAATTCGCGTTTGAGCGGCGCCCGCTCAGAACCGTTCGGGCCGCAGTAGCGCGTAGGTGAGATACATCAGGAGGCCGAATGAGACGGCACCGGCGAGCGCATAATCGAAGATCATGGCCCGCTCCCTCAAAGCCGCTCGCAGGCGTAGGTGTAGCCGACCGCGAGCGCGAAGAAGGCAAAGCCCAGCGCCAGCATCAGAATGTCCATCATGGAGATGATCCTCGTCGCGTCCATACGTCCGGCAATTATTCTCGGCCTGCCGGCGGCACGACGCTGACGTGCCACCGTGAACATAGGTTTTCGAGACGAGGGCCGCGGCGAAGTTATAGGAATCTCATAAAGGCCTGCGGGGCCGGCTTGCCGTGGTCGGTCAGGCAAGTGCATCCGCGCCTTTATGAAATCCTTATATCTTCCGCCCCTTCCTCACCTCGTTTTCAAATGCCGTTCCAGCCATCTTGAGACGCCGGCCGACTGACCGACGCAGATATCCACGAGCCCTAAAGTGACCGCCGCTCTCGAACGCCGTGATCTGCTCTTGCTGAGCGAACGCATTCGCGCCGCGCGCGCAATGACGCCGCCGTTGATGATCGAGATCATCGATACGGCGTGCCGACGCTTCCCCTCGCTCAGGCAAAGCGCAGGCAGGGCGCGCGTCATGTGCCTGATCGATGTCGAGGCTTGGGCCGATGCCGCGCTCGCATTGATGGAGCTCGAGCTGCCGCTTTGGCAGGTCCGCCGTATCGCCTATGACGATGGGGAGTGGCATTGCGCCCTGTCGCGCCAACGCGAACTGCCGGACTGGCTGGACTCCGCGGTCGAGGCCCGCCATGCGGACCTTGCGCTCGCCCTGCTGTCGGCCTTCGCCGAGGCGCAGGTGCTGACCGCGGAGGCAGCCCGGCCGAGCGTTCCCTCTGTTCGTCCAGCCCGCGATCCGCTCTACGAGCCGATCGGCTGCGACAATGTCGGTTAGACGCGCATGCAGACCGGCACGCGAAATCTGGAGCGAGTGGTCACCGTGATTGTCTTGACCATGACGCTGAGCCTGATCTGGGGCGCCGTGCTGACGCTCGTGATCACGCTGGCAGCACGCGGCCTGGGCGTTTAGGGTCGTGCCACCGCGCGCGGCAACTGCACGGGAGCTGACCATGGCCGCCTTTGAAGCGAGCAACCGGGCGCGCAGCGCGGTCGCGATGCCCGGTTGAGGCGGCATATCCCGCGGAAAAGACCCGGTCGATCTGGCGCAATTTCACGGAACCGTGTAGAGCGGTTTCATGAGCACAAGCAGCGTCAACGTCGTCGCCCACCCCCTGGTCCAGCACAAGCTCTCCTTGATGCGGGAGAAGGACCGCTCGACCAAGAGCTTTCGCGAGATCCTGAACGAGATCGGGATGCTGCTCGGCTACGAGGTGACGCGCGACCTGCCGCTGGAGCTGGTGGACATCGAAACGCCGATCGCGCCGATGCAGGCGCCGAAGATCGCCGGCAAGAAGCTCACGCTGGCGCCGATCCTGCGCGCGGGCGTCGGCTTCCTCGACGGCATGCTGGCGCTGATGCCCTCGGCGCGCATCGCCCATATCGGGCTCTACCGCGACCCCGAGACATTGCAGGCCGTGGAATATTACTTCAAGGCGCCGCAGGACCTGTCCGATCGCACCGTGATCCTGATGGATCCGATGCTGGCCACCGGCAATTCGGCCTGCGCCGGCGCCTCGCTGCTCAAGGCGCGCGGCGCCCGCGACATCCGCTTCGTCTGCCTTTTGGCCGCGCCCGAGGGCATCGCGAAGTTCCAGAGCGAGCATCCCGACGTCCCGGTCTGGACCGCCGCGATCGACGAGCGGCTCAACGACCACGGCTACATCGTGCCGGGCCTGGGCGATGCCGGCGACCGGATGTTCGGCACCAAGTAGACAGCTTTGCGCGATCGGGTTACTCCGATTGCCATGCTGACCGACAGATTTTCGCTGCAATCGCTGATCCGGACCGAGACCGCCAGTCCCGCCTTCGTGTTCGACGGCACGCCGGTTTCGCGCGCAGAGTTCGCAGGAAGGATCGAGCAGACCGCCGCCTGGCTCGCCGCCCAGGGCATCGGCAGGGGCGACGTCGTCGCGGTCTGGCTGGTCAACCGGATCGAATGGCTCGCACTGCTGTTCGCCGCTGCCCGCCTGGGCGCGGTCGTTGCCGCCGTCAATACGCGCTATCGCAGCGCGGAAGTCGCGCATCTGCTTCGCGTGTCCGGTGCCAAGCTGATGGTGGTCGAAGCCGCGTTCCGCTCGATCGACTTTGCCGCCATTCTCGCCGATATCGCCAAGGACGAGGTGCCCGCACTGCGACAGCTCGCGGTGGTCGGCGCGGATGCCATCCCGGCACACTGGCCTTGTGTGCGGTTCGATGCGTTCGACCGGGCCTATCCGCCCGCCCCACCGGCTCAGGACGATATCGACCTGCCGGTCCTGCTCTACACGACATCGGGCACGACCAGGGGCCCGAAGCTCGTCGCGCATTCGCAGCGGACGCTGGCGACGCACGCCGCCTCTATCGTCCAAGCGCTCAAGCTTGATCCACAGCGCCATTCGCTGCTCGCGATGCTGCCGTTCTGCGGCACTTTTGGCATGACGAGCCTGCTCGGTTTCATCGCAGCGGGCGCCGCCATCCATGTACTCGACGCCTTCGAAGCGGCGCCGGCGGCGAAGATCCTCAGCGAGTGCAGGATCACGCATTCATTCGGCTCGGATGAGATGTTCCGCCGCATCCTCGCGCTCACCGATGCACCACGTCCGTTTCCGCATCTCGAAATCTGCGGCTTCGCCGCGTTCCAGCCCGGCTGGCGCGAGCTGGCCGCGAAGACCGAGGCGCGCGGCATGCCGCTGTTCGGCCTCTACGGTTCGAGTGAGGTGCAGGCGCTGTTCTCGATCGGCCGCGGCAGCGATGCCTTCGCCGATCGCATCGAAGGCGGCGGCTGGCCGATGTCACCGGACGCGAAAGTCCGCGTCCGCGATGTCGAGACCGGCGAGCTTGCGGCCCGGGGCGTCTCCGGCGAGATCGAGATCCGCGCGCCGTCGCGCTTCCTCGGTTACTTCAACAATCCCGAGGCGACGCGCGAAGCGATCACCGCCGACGGATTCTTCCGCACCGGCGACATCGGCCACCTGCGCGGCGATGGTTCATTCGTCTACGAGACCCGCGCGGGCGATGCGATGCGGCTCGGCGGCTTCCTGGTCGCGCCCGGCGAAATCGAAGACGAGCTCAAGTCGTGCGCTGGTGTGGCCGACGCCCAGGTGGTCGCGGTCGATTTGAAGGGCCAGGCGCGCTGCGTCGCCTTCGTGATTCCGGCTGGAGAGCCACCGCGACAGGACGCGCTAACTGCCCATCTGCGCGAGCGGCTCGCCGGCTACAAGGTGCCGGCGCGGATCTATGTCGTAGACGCCTTCCCCGTCACCGACAGTGCCAACGGCGTCAAGATCCAGCGCGCCAGGCTTCGTGCCATGGCCATGGAACGGATCGCCGCCGAATAGGCCGCCTATTTCAAATAGCTCGCGAGATTGAGGCTGAGGATCTTGGCGAGTGCCGAATAGGACGCGGTGAGCTGGGCCTGGTAAGTCGAAAGCTGTGCCGTGATAGCGGCCACGTCGACGCCGGTGAGGTCGTTCGACAGCGTCTCGGCATAGCTCTTGTAGTCGCTCTGGCGGGCGCTCGCGCTCTCGATCGACGACGCCGCGCTGGACAGCTTTGCCTGCACGGCCGCGGTGTCGTCGAGCGCCGTGCCGGCGAGATCGAGCGCGCTGGCAATATCCGAGGACGAGAGCGAGGTGCTGTTGGCGACGAATTTCAGCACTCGCATCACCTCCTCGAACGCCGAATTGTCGGCGGTGACGCCGTACGACACCGTCTCATCCGAGACGACGCGGACCGAGGCGATCTCGTCGTCGCCGTAATAATAGCTGGTGTCCGCCGTGGTCGTGGAGCCGGTCCCGGACGAAAAACTCGTGAGATCGACCGGCGCCGTATCGGTCTTGCCGCCGGCGAACACATACTGGCCGTCATATTGCGTGTTCATGAGCGAACCCATCTGCTCCAGCATCTGCTGGGCGGTGGTGATCACCGAATTCGTCTCGGTCGAGCTGCCGGTCGAGGCCGCGCTGAGCTGGGAGCGGAGCTGCGTGAGAATATCGGTCATCGAGCCCACGGCCGAATACATCACCTGGATCTTGCTGTCGGCCAGCGTCGCGGCATCGATATAGGATTGCGCACGCGTCACCGAGACCTGGAGATTGACGACATGCTGCGCGTCCGCGCCGTAGCCGCCGAAATCGGTCGAGACGACGCCCGACGATTCCTGGATCTGCTTGTTGGCCATGACCGTCTCGACGCGCATCGCGTCGGCGATCATCTTGCTCGACTGCGCGAAGGTCGCAACCCGCATTGCAACCATGGCCTTCCCCTCTTACGTCGACTGCACGGCGGTGAGCAGCGCCGAGTACATCGAGTTGATGGCCTGGATCAGCGCGGATGCCGCGGAATATTTGTTCTGGAGCGTGCTGAGCTTGGCGGATTCCTCGTCGAGGTTGACGCCCGACTGCGACGCCAGCGAGCTCGCATAGGTCGACTGCGCGGTCTCCTTGGCGGTGTAGCTCGTCGACGCCTGGGACGCCTTGCTTGCGACATCGGCGACGATGGCCGAGGCGTAGTCGGTCAGCGAGCCGGTGGTGGCGGCAAGCCCACCGGTGGAGGCAAATGTCCGCGAGTCCGTCAACGCGTCGTAGAAGGCATTGACCACGGTGGCCGACCCCGACGACAGCACGGAGCTGCCGACCGTCAGGCTCGATGAGGAATCCAGCGTCGCGAGTTGGAGCTCGTTGGTGCCCGACAGGATCTTGCTGCTGACCGCGATATCCGCCGCGCTCGTTCCGGTCACGAGATCGTTGAGGCCGAAATACTCCGAAAATCCCTCACCCGAGCCTCCCACCGCGCTCGTCATCTCGTTGATGGCGACACCATTGCCTGATCCGTTCGCCGTGATCGAGAGATGGCCGTCGGAATCGACCGAGGCGGATAATCCGGAAATGCCGTTGATGGCCGTGACGAGATCCCCGACGGTGGAATAGGACGACAAATCGAGATCGCCATAGGAGACCAGATTGCCGCTCTGATCGGTGACGGCAATGCGCACCGTTCCGGTGGCGGAGAGCGCCGTAGAGCTGGTGACAGCGGTCGTGCCGGTGAGGCTCGTCGGCGCCGGCACCGACGAAGCGCCGTTCGAGACGCTGTTCATCGCCGAGGCAAGCTGCTGCGCGAGCTGGTCGAGCTGGGACTGCGCCGCCGGCAGGGTCGTGTCGCGAAGCGTGATGAGCGCGCCGATATCGCCGCCTGATATCTGGGAGGTGATGTCGACCCCGTTCACCGTGATCGCGCTGAAGCCGCTCGACGACGAGCCGGCGGTGTAGGTCGTCGATGCCGTCACGTTGGCCGCAGCGGTATAGCTGATCGTGTGCGCGGACGAATCGACCAGCGCCTGGCCCGAATTGGTGTAGATCTGGAGATCGCCGTTCGACGCAGTGAAATAGCTGATGTTCATCTTCGAGGCGAGATCCTGGAGCGCGGTGTTGCGCTGGTCCTCCAGGTCTGCGGTCGACTGGCCCGCTGCCGCCGTCTGTTTGATCTGGGCATTCAGATCTGCGATCTGCCCCAGGTCCGCGTTGACGTCGTCGATCGCGGACGCAATGTCCTGGTCGGCATCGGCGCGGAGCTTCTGGATGCCGCTCGAGGTCTCCCGCAACTGGCTCGCGACGTCGTCGAGTGCGCTGACGACGTTGGATTGCAGCGAGGCGCTGCTCGGCGTGCTCGCCAGTGACGACAGCGCCGATTCGAGCGAGGCAATGCTGTTGGCGAGCGAGGTCCCGGTCGACGAATCGTCGGTGCTGCTGGTCGAGCCATAGAGCTTCTCCAGCGATGTCAGATAGGTGTTGGCCGTGTCGGCCGAGCCGAGCTCGGAGGTCGCAGCGATCAGCGACTTCAGCAGCAGCTTATCGACCGTCGAGGTGATGCCGGTCACCGTGACGCCGGTGCCGACACCGTTGGTGACGCTGCTCGACTGGTTCGCGGTCTTTCGGGTGTAGCCCGTCGTGTCGGCATTCGAGATGTTCGACGACGTCACGCTGATCTGCACGGACGTCGACGACAGCCCGCTGAAGGCGATCGATCGTGCGATATCGAGTGACACGGCGGCTTCCTCGGCTCGTCAGGCGCTGCGGCAGGTGCCGCTGGAGACCGCGCGCGCGGCGACACGGCCCGAGGCCCCGTAGGGCGACACCGTCGCGATCTGCTCGCGGATCGCCTGCATGACCGCTTCGATCCGGCGGTTGCTGGCCTCGATCGCCGCGCGCAGGCGCACCAGGTTCTCGTCCATCGCCGCACGCAGCTTCAGGATCCGCTCCATCAGCTGCTCGCGCAGGATCCGGTCCCGCACGTTCAGGCTAGTCGTGCCCGCTGCGCATTCGGCAACGGTCCGTTCGAAGATCTCCGCCAGCTGGTTCTTCTCGTCGACCTGCCTCAAGCGCGAGGCCGGCAGGCCCTTGGCAAGCTCGGCATTCTCCTCCACGACCAGCGCGGTCAGCGCATCGATGAGCACGATCAGCGACTTGATCAGTGCATCGCCGTTCGCAGGGTTTGCCCTCGTGGCTTGGCTCTTGGCTTGGGCTACACTCATGATCATCGCCTTCTCTAGTTGTGCCGTTTGCCGCGACCGGCTTGCGAGTTGCGCAGATACGTGCCGATTGCGGTCGCCCTGACAGTGGCCCGCCTCATCTCGCCTTCGATCTCCGCGCACTCCTTCAACAGGCCGCGGCGGGTCGTCTCGAAATCGTCGAGCAGCGCGAGCAATTGCTTGCGGTCGCGGCCCGTGACGGTCGCGGCGCGGCCGACCAGCCGCCGCAACCGGTGCAGCAGCGCTTCGCCCGCCGCGCTTGCCTTTTCACCGGGCATCGCTCACCTCATCGCCGAGATCAGGGTGTCGTACATCTTATTGACGGTGGAGATGACCTGGGACGCGGCGGAATAGGCCTGCTGCGCCGAGATCATGCTCGAGAACTGGCTCGAAGTGTCGGTGGTCGAGGATTCCAGCTCGCTGCCGTAGATCGTGCCCGCACCGTTCTCGCCGGAGGCCTGCAAGGCGGCGTTGCCCGACGTCACCGTCGCCGAGTAGATGCCGTCGCTGGAAGCCGCGAGCCCGTTGGGATCGGCGAAGGTCGCCACCGCGATCTTGTAGATCGCAATGGTCTGGCCGTTGGAATAGGTGGCGTCGACCACGCCGTCCTTGCCGATCGAGATGCTGGATAGTTTTCCGTAGGACAGGCCGTCCGAATCGATGCTGGTGACGTTGACCGAGGGCGTGGTCTCGCCGGAGGCGTATTGCGTCAGACCATCGGTGCCCCCGGCGGTGCCGAGGTCCATCGTGATGGTGCTGTCGGCCGCACCGTCGGTCCAGCCCGTGATCGACACGGTGGCCGGGTCCGGGCTGGTGCTGGCCAGCGAACCGTCGCTGTTGAAGGTGATGTCGATCGTGCCCGAGACCGTGCCCGTCGCGGTCGTGGTGTCCGAGGCCGACGTTGGATTGGCGAAGCTCGCGTTCCAGGCGTTGGTCCCGGTCTTGGTCCAGGTGATCTGCATCGTGTTCGCCGCACCGAGCGAATCGTAGACCGTCATCGAGCTGGTATAGGTGTCGCCGGTGGCGGCGTCCGACGGCAGGTTCGCCGCGATCGTGGTCTTGGTGGTGGCGCTGCCACTGGTCGAGGCGACCTGGGTGTTGATGGCCTCGAGATTGCTCGCCGATTCACTGCCGACGACGTTGCCGTCGGCATCGGTGCGCCACCCCTCGAGATAGTAGCCGTTGTTCTCGAGATAGCCGGCATTGTTGATCGTGAAGGCGCCGTTGCGGGTATAGGCGACGGTGCCGCCGGTGGTGGCATTGGTCACCACGAAGAATCCGGACCCCTGGATCGCGACGTCGGTGGCATTGGAGGTCGCAGCCAGCAGGCCCTGCTGGGTGATGTTGGCGCGGCCCGAGACGGTGACACCGCCCGAGGCGTAGGAGCTCGTATTGCTGGACGCCGTCACGAGCGCGTCGAACATCGCCGAGGTGGTCTTGTAGCCGGTCGTATCGGAGTTGGCGATGTTGTCGCTGATCATCGACAGGGACTGGCTCTGGGCGCTGAGCGCCGAGATCGCCGAGGACAATGCACCGGTGAGACTCATGATGAAACTCCGAGGAAATCAGGACGTGAGATCAGGACGTGACGCCGAGGATGTTGGCGGCACTGACGGCGACACCGTTCACCGTGAGCGAGGGCGTGGACGTCGAGGTGTCGATGCCAGTCACCGTGCCGGTGACGGTCGTGTAGTTGAGCACCGAGTTTCCGGCGGAATCTGTCGCCGTCACCGAGATCGTGTACTGGCCGCCATCGGAGAGCTGATTGCCGCTGGAGTCCTTGCCGTCCCACGTGAAGCTGTTCGAGCCGGCATTTCCCGCTCCGGTGCCGGTGTAGACGACATTGCCGGAAGAGTCCGAGATGCTGATCGACACGTTCGAGGCCGCCGAGGACAGCGAGTAGCCGAAGGTCGCCGAGCCGTTGCTCAGGGTCGACGTGTCGGTCTTCGCTTCGACGGTGTGGCCGATGTAGTTCACCGAGTTGAGCGTCACGAGGCTCGAGAACGAACTCGCCAGCGACGACATGTTGGAGTTGATCGACTGCTGCTGAGTGAAATTGGCGTATGAGGTGAGCTGATTGATGAAGTCGGTGGTCGACGTCGCGTTCAGCGGATCCTGGTTCTGAAGCTCACTGACGAGCAGGCTGAGGAAGTCGCTGGAGGTCAGCGTCGAACTGGACGACGTGCTCGACGACGACGTCGTCGTGGTGGCGGTCGAGACGGCGCTCGTTGCGGAAACGGTCATCAGTCACTCCGGTTCTCGTGCGGCCGGCGGTGACGATGTCGGCGGGCGGCACGTGAAATCTGTGTGCTGATGAAACGCGTGGGCGCGTGGATTCAGGCGCGGATTCGCCCGCGCAAAAACCGCTTTTGACACGGCAAACTCTGCCGTGCGCGCGCTTAGAAGTGCGATGATGTCAGGTTGATTTAGCGGCGCGCTGCCGCTGCGTTCCCTCTCCCCGCCTGCGGGGAAAGGTGAAAGAGACACAATTTGTCAGAAGGAGCCGCTCAGCTCTCCGCCGTCTCGCCTTCGGTGCGCGGCTCGGCGGTCTCGTCTTTCATTTTCGCCGCCGCAGCGACGATGCGGTCGGCGAGGCCTTTGGGCGCTTGGACCGGAGGTACGGCGAGCGCATGGCGCAAGGCGCGTGCCTGTTCCAGCAGCGCTTGCGCGGCGGACGATTGCGTCAGCAGCTCTTCGGCGGGCAAACGCCGGTCATCGGGCCAGAGCGAGAGATCATCGCCCAGCCGATCGATCAGTTCCTCAAACTCGGTGACGTCCATCGCCCGCCGATCCCGCTTCGGTCAGGCCCGTCATAAAGCATTGCGAGCATGCCGAAAACCGGATTTCGGCGGACTGAAGCGCCAAAAGCGCCAGCAGCGCTACGGAAACCGGCCGGAATGGAAGGCCGGGACGATTCCCCTTCCCTCTGGATCGGGAAGCCGAGGCCTAGCCCGTGCGGACCGAACCGGTGGGCGCAGCCTTGCCGCCCCGTACGGTCGCATCGACGGACTCCCAAGCCTCGCGCAACTCGGTCAATGCGGCAATGATCCGCTGAAAACTTTGTCGGACGTGCGGCCGGCCGTAGGCCTTCAGGCTCGCCAGGATGAGGGCATTGTAGCTCTGGAACAGCCGCTCGGCGACCGCCCCGCCCTTGGCGAAATCGAGATTGTGGCTGAGGCCGCGGAGGATCGCAGTCGCCCTCATCAGGTGTTCGTGCCCTTCCTCGAAGCGGCGCGCCTCCTGGGCGGCGAGCGCCTTCTGGAGGTAGGTGATCGCGCCGCCGAGCAGCATCGACACCGCCTTGAGCGGCGGTACGGTGGTTGCCGTGCCCCGATAGGCCTGGTTGGCCATGTACGCGGTCGGATTATGCATCATCAATTCACTCGGTCTGATCAATCGCTCGACGAGCTGTTCAGCAATGCCTTGAGATATGTCAGCGTGCTGTTGGCGCTCTCGATCGCGGCCTGATATTTCGCGTATTGCGTCTCCAGCTGCGACTGCAGAGTCGATGCCGCGCTGTTGATGTCGTCGACCTTCTGCTGCAGCTCTTCATCGCGCGTCGTGAGATTGGTGATCAGCGTTTGCAGCGCGCCAGTCGAGGACGAGTAGTTCTTCGCGACCTGATAGAGTTGCGTCGCGATGCCGGAGGTCGATGTCACCGTGATCGACTGCGAGGTCGATCCGCTATAGGTGAAGGCCATGCCGGCATAGATCGAGCCGGAGGCGCCGATGATGGTGTTGCCGCTGACCGTGAACAGCGAGGAGTCGCCGCCGACCGAGGCCGAGCTGAGGTTTCCGTCGGAATCGACCGCCAGATCCAGGGTGAAGGATTGCGGCGATGTCCCGGTATTGATGACGCTGAGCTGGCTGGACGACGTCGTCGTCTGCGCCGACAGCAGTTTGGTCATGCCGCTGAGATTTGTGGTCAGGATGTCAGACAGCGTGCTGGTGTCGAGCTCGAGCTCGTTGTTCTCGTTGAACGACAGACCGAGGTCGGCCATCGTCAGCCCGCCCACGGTGCTGTTCAGGGCATTTTGCAGCGCATCCATGATATTGCGCATGGTTCCGTCGCCGAACAGGACTGCGGTCGAGGCTGCCGTTCCGTCCGTCGCGGTCGCCTGCTGGGCGATGACCTCGTCGCGAAACGCGTTGTAGTTGGTGACGAAGGTCTCGATCGCCGATTCGATCTGGCTGGTATCGGGCTCGATGCTGACGTTCAGCGTCGTCCCGTCGGGCGTCGCCTGGAGCAGGCTGAAGGTGACCCCGCTCAAGACGTCGGAGATGTCGTTGGTGTCGCGGGTCATCGCGATGCCGTCCAGCGTGAACTCCGCCGATTGCGCCTCCTGAAGCACGTCGGCGAAATTCCCCGAACTGTCGGTCACGCCGAGCTCGTTCAGGATGTCGTCGCCCGACGTGCTGGAATAGGTGATGTCGGCGGCATCCTCCGTGCCCGTCAACACCATCTCGTATGAGCCGCTGGAGACCTGCACGATCGATGCCTGGACGTTGGTGGTCGAGGTCTGGGCATTGATGGCATCGACGACGTCCTGGAGTGACATCGTGCTGGTGACGGTGATGTCGGACGTAGCACCGCCTTCGAGACCGATCGAAAACGTGCCGGAATAGCCGAGCTCATCGGTCTGGCTCGACTGTGAGGTGCCGATCACCTTCTCCGCAGTCGCGAGCTGGCTGATCGTCAGCGTGTGGTCGCCCGTCGCAGCTCCATTCTTGATCGTCATGGACAGCGCCGAGGAGGCGCTCACGTCTCCGGTCGAACCGATGCTGGCCGCGCGCGTCGCAAATGCGCTGCTGGACAGCGAGTTGACGACCGAGGTCGCCAGCGACGCCAGCCCCGAATACAGCGTCTTCAAATCGCTCTGGAGCGTCTGATAGGCCGAGATCTTCGCCTCGTTGTTCGTGATCGAGGTCGAGATCGTCGTGGCCTGCGCGGTCTTGGCGTCGACGGCGGCCTGGATCAGCGCCGACCAGTCGATGCTGCTCGAATTGGTGGTCCCGCTCGTGGTGACCGAGACTGCCGAACTCGTGGAGCTTGTGCTGGAACTGACGGTGGTCACTTTGCGTGGCGGTCCCTGATAGAGGGCGGGCCGGCATCATGCCGGCCCGCGCTGGTTTTCATCAGCCCAGCAGCTTGAGCAGGTACTGCGGCATCTGGTTCGCCGCGGCGAGCGCCGAGACGGCAGCCTGGGTCTTCACTTCCGCGGAGGAGAGCTTGGATTGTTCGGCCGCGATGTCGACGTCCTTGATGGCCGAGTTGGCGGATTGCAGGTTCTGGGTCTGGGTCGAGATCGAGTCCGCGCTGAAGTTGAACCGCGACTCCTGGGCGCCGATGCTGGCGCGGGCCGCGGAGACCGTGTCGATCGCCGTATCCAGCGCGGTCAACGCCGAGGTCGCATCCGACAGCGTGCTGACGTCGAGCGAGGACACGCCGAGCGAAGAGGCCGTGAGGCTCGTGAGCGTGATCGTGATGGTGTCCGAGCCCGAGGAGCCGACCAGCACCGAAACGCCGGAGGCGAACACGCTCGAGCCATCGAGCAGGCTCTGGCTGGAGTAGCGGGTGCCGGAGGCGATCGAATCGATTTCGCTCGTGAGCTGCGTGAACTCCGAGTTGATATAGGCGCGGCTGGAGTCGGTCGTGGTGCCAGAAGCGGATTCGGAAGCCAGCGACTTCATGCGCGCCAAGATGTCGGAGATGTTCGAGGCGCCGCCGTCGGCGGTCTGGAGGATCGCGGTGGCCTGCGAGGCATTGGTCGCGGCCTGCTGCAAGGTGGTGACGTCCGAGGAGATGCGGGTGGAGATCGCAAGGCCGGCGGCATCGTCGGACGCAGACGTGATGCGCGAACCGCTCGACAGCTTCGAGAGCGAGCTGGTTTCCTGCGAGGAGTTGATGTTGAGGTAGCGGACCGCGGCATTGGCGGCGGTATTGGTATTGATTGCGGGCATTGGAAGCTCCTGTGCTGATGGGCAAGCGTGCCGCATCGTTGAAATCGACTTACGACGACGCGGACCGCAGCCCCGTCCGTTCGCTCAAACGGCGGAGCGCTAGGAGATCAGGCGCGAAATTTTTCGCGAGGCAATTTTTATGGTTAGCAGTCGGTAAACGCGGTGCGGATGTCGCGCTCGTGCTTGCGCAGGAGCTGTCGGAGCTGCTGGCGGCCGCGCTTGAGCAGCGACTCCACCGCAGCCACCGTGGTGTCCATCACCTGGGCGATCTCGCCATTGCTCATGTTCTCGTGATACGACAGGATCACCGCGATGCGCTGCTGCTCGGGCAGGCGCTGCATCGCCAGCTCCAACATGTCGTTCAGCTCGTTGCGCTCGATGATTTCGACGGCGCCGGGCTGGGCGTCGGCGACTTCCGGCACCGTCTCGACATTCTCCGTGCGCGGCTTGCGGCGCAGATCGATGCAGCGGTTGGAGATGACGCGGTAGAGCCAGGTCGAGAATTTGGCGCGGCCATGCTGCCAGCGTCCGCGATGGCTCCAGATCTTGAGCATGGTGTCCTGCACCACATCCTCAGCGTCCGCGGCGTTGCCGACGATGCGCAGCGCGATCGCGTAAGCGCGATCGATATGGCGCTCGACCAGCATGCGGAACGCGACTTCGTCGCCGGTGGCGAGCCTATCCAGCAGTTCGCTGTCTTCGTCGAAGACGACATAGGCGGTATCAGGCGTGCTATCAGGCGCGAGCGGCACCGAGGGCGTCAGCGGCATGACCGCATCGACCGGCGCCGTCATCTCGGCCTCGGCGGGAGCCATGACATCAGCAGCGTAACTCATCCCGCAACCTCCAACCCGCAATGCCGCCGGCGCACATGCCACACGGCTTCCAGGCGTTGAACGCAGGGCCCGAACAATCCAGGCGGAGAATTTTTGTTGTTTTTCAAGATGTTAGCGGGTCACTTTTGCCGAGTGTCGGGCAATAATTGCCGACTGTGCGCGAAGTGCGCGCGTCAATCCTGCAATCATCACATCGTCTCGCGCCATGGCGGATCATCCATCCTGAACAGATGTAGCGGTGAGAAAACGCTGACATTACGCGGCACTAGGTGATCGCACGCGACACGCGTGCAGCGCTTGAAGAAGGGATTGTTTCCGAGTGTGAATGAACGCGCGACGACTTCTGCACTCGGCAACTTTTTCCGAATCACCTTTTTCGAACCTAGCGATTTTTTTGAATCTGTCAGTCGCGACGAGCGCGATTTTGAATCGCGCGTGAATTTTTTTCGCATTTGTGCCGCCTGACTCCACGCATGCGCACGTTAATCGTGTTGGTGGACGGGGAATTGCAGCATGAAGTTAGCGACGGCCGGCGCAGAGCGCCGTGCGCAAATTGTTTCTGCTTGGTCATTCGATGTTTTCGATACGTTTCTGCTGCGCGCCTGCACGACGCCGGATGGCGTATTTGAAAGGACTTACGAGCTTTTGGACATTTCAAGATCTTGTCCGAATGCTTCCACGAGTTTCGTTCAGCATCGAGTCCAGGCCGAATCGCGCGCGCGCCGAACGGCGAAGGAGAAGCGCGGTGCAAGCGAAGTGCACATCGCCGAGATCTATTCCTATTTTCCGTTCAGGCTGTTCGGCCTTTCACGCGGCGACCTGAGCGACTTGGTCGAAGCCGAGTTCGCCGCCGAGCTCGAGCTCTGCCGCGCCAATCCCGACATGATCAGGCAATATCTGGACATGAAGCGCGCCGGCAACCGCGTCGGGTTCATCTCCGACACCTATTGGGATTCGGGTCAGCTGGGCCATTTGCTGCGGGCTTGCCGTCCCGGGCTGACATGGGACTTCCTTTATGCGTCCTGCGACCATGGCAGCAGCAAGAGCGAAACACTATTCGCCACCTATCTCTCCGAGCAGGGGATCGACGCCGCGACCTCCTTCCATGTCGGCGACAACGACAAGGCCGACATCAAGGGCGCCAAGCGCCACGGCATCCACCCCCGCTATTATCCGCAGGCGACCGCGCAATTGGCCTCAAAGTTTCAGCGCGAGACGGCAGTGTTCGAGTTGCTGTGCACGGGCGCGCCATCGCGGCTCGATCACGGCGCGCGAACGCTGCGGCGCGTCGTCGCCGCCCACAGTGTCGAGAGGTCTCCAGCCTTCCATCTGGGACTGACCGTTCTAGGCCCCGTGATGGCGGCATTCGACGCTTTCGTGGCGCGACGCCGCGAAGACCTTGCGGGCAACGGCCGGCAGGTCGCGCTCGGCTTTCTCGGCCGCGACGGCTTCCTGTCACACCGGATCTGGCAGGATTTGCATGGCGGGACGGCTTCCTATCTCGAGATCAACCGCCGAGTCAGTCTGATCGCTTCGGCCGACACGATGCAGCCGCTGGTCGATCTTCTCGGCAAGGTCTTCAAGATCGACGCGCCGACCTTCCACGACATGCTCAAGATCATGCCGCCGAAGGTGGCAGCGTTCTTCGCCGGCTGTCCCGGTGGCATCGCCTCCGGCGAAGAGCTCGCCGAGGCGCTTCCCGGACTGATGGATCCGGCCGAGATCGTCGCGCTCGGCGCGGGCCTGCGCGCCCGGCTGCTCGCCTATCTCCGCCATGCCATCCCCGGCTTCGACGATTGCACCGATCTTGTCCTTGCCGATCTCGGCTATTCCGGCAGCGTACAAAAGGCGCTGCGCCGCGTCTTCGATTTGGAAGGCATCAAGATCCGCCTCCACGGCGCCTATCTGATGACGCTCGACGACGCCTTCGACGATCTCACCGAGGAGGACAGCGCGGCCGGCTTCATCTCCGATCTCGTGGTCACGCCGCACGTCAAACGCATGCTGATCCGCAACGTCGCGTTGCTGGAGCAGGCCTGCTGCGCCGCCGACGGCTCGGTGCGCGATTACGACGGCGGCGCGGTGCTGCGCGAGATCAATCCGCGTCCCGCCAAGCAGGTGGCGCTCGCCGCTGAGATCCAGGCCGGCGCGCTGGCTTTCGCGGCGAGTGGCGGCGAGATCGCGCGCAACCACCGCCTCGATCCTCACGCTGCACCCGACGTCGCCGCGCGGTGGTGCGCGGCGACGCTGGCACGGCTCCTGCTGCTGCCTGACGATGACGAGCTGGCGCTGCTCGGCACGTTGAAGCACGACGTCAATCTCGGCACCCATGCGCTCGCGCCGTTGCTCGACAAGCAATTCGTACGCGATCAGATCACCGCCCGCGGGCTCTCGGCCGCCTGCACCGCGGCTGCGCCACCGATGTGGCTCGCCGGCAGCTTTGCCGCCCTGTCACCGTCCTACGGCTATCTCTATGTGCTGTTCGGCGCCAACCGCCTGCCCGCAGACGTCTTCGAGGAAAGGCCCTGCGAGCGGGTTCAGGTCGGCCTGTTCCGTGCCGACGGGAGTGCAACGATGGAGAGCGTGACCATCCATCGCAACGGGCTCGGCGAGCTGCGCCTGCGCGTTCCCTTGGCCCGCACCATGGCAATCGCCGTGATCGCCCTGCCGCTGGCAAAATTCGCGCCCGAGGGCCTCCTTCATGGCATGACCGTGCAGCACGGCGAGGACGTTCGCGATGCCGCCGGCAGCCAGGACGTCATCGGCATTGCGGCCGACGTCCTGGTCTATGCCGGCGTGCAGCGGACCGGCGGCCACTATCGCACCGAGACCGAGGACGGCTGCCTGCTGATCCCGGTCCTCCCGATGACGCAGGAGATCGCGATCTATTCCATTGCGATCACATCGCTCGCCGCCAGCCCGAAATAGTCCGCCTGATCGTGCCGCCCCAACCGTTGAAGTCCAAGGGCTTACGAGGGGGCACGGAATTGACGGACGAGACACACGCGAATCTTGATCGGCTGCTGCAATCCGGCGGCATCCGGCTCGGCCGGCCCCAGCGCGACCGGCTTGCCTGGCTCGTCGGGCAGTACGGTGCGCCGACGCTCGACGGCGTCCCGGACGGGCGCAACGGCGTCATCATCCTCGAGCAGCCACCGAGCGGCGCGGCAGCCGAGCTGCTCTACCGCGCGCTCAATCCCGCCTGCGCCGTCGTCATTCCCAGAAGCGAGAATCCCGGCTTCGATTTCCTCAAGTCCAAGCTGACCGAATTCGGCACCGTCGGCCCCTGCGGCGCGGACGGCCCGCACGAGATGTGGTGGGGCGGCATCGGCTGGTCGAAATTCCTCCTCACGGCCGACGCCTGCACGCTCCGGCCGCGCATCATCTCCTGCTATCCGCGCGGCAGCGATGAGGCTGCGCCCCTCCGCCTCCGTCAATCGGTCGAACGCCTCCACCTCGATTGCCATATCGAGCCGATCGAGACGGAGTTCGACAACCGCATCCTCTGCTTCGAGAAGGCGGAGTTCGTGGTGCGGATGTGGAACAAATATCGCGAGCCGCTGCTGTACGTCGACGCCGGCGCGGCCTTGCGCGAAGCGCCGCTGCTGCCCTCCTTCCTCGGCTGCGACGTGGCGCTGCACAAGTGGAATAGCTGGGAAATGTCAGCGCGCACGCTCTATCTCTGCCGCTCCGCCCATGCGGAACGGCTGCTGCGCACATGGCAACAGTTTGCCGCCTCCTATCCCGCGATCTGGGAGGGCTATCTGCTGGATCAGGCCTGGAGCCTGACGTCGTCGCAGGTGCCGCTCGACACCGTATGGCTGCCGCGGTCCTATCACGCGCTGAACGGCGATCTCGGTGCGATGCGGGCCACGATCCTGCATGACCAGCCGACGACGACACTCGAGCTCGGCCCCGATCCCGGCTTTGCAGGCATGGTGCGCACGGCCCGCCGTGCCGGCCGCACCGGCGCCCGCGACGCCTTCATGGTCATGACCTCGAAAGCCGAAGCCGGCAACGGCATCGCCGTGATCCTGCGCGACATCTGCGCCAGCGACGCCGGCGCGGTGGCCGCGACCGTGGAGGCCGTGACGGGCGCTTATGCCGCCGATTGCGGCGGCTACGGCCGGCTGGAGCTGTCGCTCTGCGCCTGGCAGGACGACGTCGGCGCCGTACGCGAAGCCGCTGGCCTGGCCCGTTACCGCATCCTGGAGATCGCGCCGGGACAGCGCATCGCCAACGATTTCTTCGCCACCTGTGCTTGCGACGACGCGGTCACGACCGCACGCCGCCTCTTCCCCTGAGGAACATCCCAGATGCTCAAGACCATCATCCTGCTCACCGACACCGTGCAACAGCAGCAGCCGCTGGCCAATCTGCTCCGCGAGCACAATCGCGAGCTCGCCTTCTGCTCGGCACTCCGCGCATCCGACCTCGACGCGATCGACCCGGAGATACTGAGCGAAGCCCGTCTGGTGTCCTTTGCCGCCGGCGCAGCCATCTCCGAAAAATTCCTGCTCCAGCTCGGCTATGGCGCCTACAAATTCTACGCCGCGCCGATGCAATATCCGGGCTTGCCGCCCGCGCCCGACGAGAGCGACGAGGATCCACGCTGCTACTCCGTGATCGCGCAGTCGATGACGATCTGGCCGGATTTCAAGAAGGTCGTCGGCCTGGAAACCGTGACCATCCCCGATGGCACCGTTCCTGCCGAGCGCGAGCGGCTGGTGTTCTCGCGCCTCGCCCACTTGTTCTGGCAGATGTCGGGCATGATCGCCGGCGAGGCGGCGGATCTGCCTGGGATCATCGAGTCCGGCGAGAGCCAGCGCCCGACGCTTGCGATGATGAATTGAGTTATCTCGCGAAGCCACGCAGCTGCATCAACAGCCGTCAGTTGGATCGATCAGCGAGGTCTCTCCGGACATCGCAGATCCTGCCGGACAATCCGCAGATCAATAAGACTTGGCGAGGCCAAGCACTTTTTCCGCGATGAAGCTGAGAGCGAGCTGCGGACTGACCGGCGCGATGCGCGGGATCAGGATCTCGCGCAGGTACCGCTCGACGTGGAATTCCTTGGCGTAGCCAAAGCCGCCATGGGTCATCACCGCCTGCTCGCAGGCCGAGAAGCCGGCTTCACCCGCGAGATACTTTGCCGCATTGGCGGCGGCGCCGCAGGGCATGCCCTTGTCGTATTGCCAGGCCGCCGACATCACCATCAGCCAGGCCGCCTCGAGCTCGACCCAGTTCACCGCCAGCGGATGCTGGATGCCCTGGTTCTTGCCGATCGGGCGGTTGAACACCACGCGCGTCTTGGCGTACTCGGTCGCGCGCGACAGCGCGAGCTTGCCGAGGCCCACGGCTTCCGCGGCGATCAAGATGCGCTCCGGGTTCATGCCTTCGAGGATGTACTGGAAGCCTTTGCCTTCCTCGCCGATCCGATCCTCCATCGGAATTTCAAAGTCCTCGAAGAACAGCTCGTTGGAATCGACGATCTTGCGGCCCATCTTCTCGATCTCGTGGACCTTGATCCTGTTGCGGTCGAAATCGGTGTAGAACAGGCTGAGGCCGTGGGTCGGCGAGCGTACCTCTTCCAGCGGCGTGGTGCGCGCCAGCAGCAGGATCTTGTGCGCGACCTGCGCGGTCGAGATCCAGACCTTCTGGCCGTTGACGATGTAGCGGTCGTTCTTGGCGACCGCGCGGGTCTTGAGCTGGGTGGTGTTGAGGCCGGTGTTGGGCTCGGTGACGGCGAAGCACGCCTTCTCGCGGCCTTCCACCATCGGCGGCAGCATGCGCTTGCGTTGCTCCTCGGCGCCGAACACGACGACGGGATTGAGTCCGAACACGTTGATGTGCACCGCAGAGGCGCCGGACATGCCGGCGCCGGATTCGGCGATCGTGCGCATCATGATCGCGGCTTCCGTGATGCCGAGCCCGGAGCCGCCATACTCCTCCGGCACGCAGATGCCGAGCCAGCCGGCATCGGCCAGCGCCTTGTGGAAGTCGTGCGGGAAGCCGCCGTCGTGGTCCTTCTTCAGCCAATAGGCATCGGGGAAGCCTTCGCATATCTTGGCGATGGCGTCGCGAATGGCTTCCTGCTGATCGGTGAGCGCGAAATCCATGTTCTTGATCTCCTTATTGGGAGCAGCGGCGACTCACGTGCCCGATCTTTGAGGCGAGCCAGAAAATGACCGTGGAAGCCGCGACCGCGCGCAATCTCTCTTCTCTTCGCGTGACCCACCCAAAAGGCTATGGCCAATTGCTACCCGGACGTTCCCTCGGTTGCGTTCTTTAGCTCGAAAAACTGAATACAGATACGTGAATTTGTCTGCCAACTGTGTGTACCATGCATGGGGTCATGCGGCGCGACTGTGCGAGCGCGCTGTTATTTCGCAGGGAGGGAAACCGCGATGGCCGGACTTTGTTACGAGGATTTTTCCGTGGGCCAGGAGTTCAGGCATCCGCTGACCCGGACCGTCACGGAGATGGACAACACCATGTTCAGCCTGCTGACACTCAACCCTCAGCCGCTGCACATCGACGCGCATTTCTCCGAAAAGACCGAATTCGGCCAGCGCATTTTCAACAGCCTTTACACCCTCGGCATCATGATCGGCATGACGGTCTATGATACGACCCTGGGGACTACCGTTGCCAATCTCGGCATGACCGACGTCACTTTTCCAAAGCCTGTCTTCCATGGCGATACGTTACGGGCAACGACGAAGGTGCTTTCGTTGCGGGAATCGAAATCGCGCCCCAGGGCGGGCATCGTCGAGTTCGAGCACCACGCTCTTAACCAGAACGACGAGGTCGTCGGCAAATGCCGGCGCATGGCGATGATGCACAAGAGGCCAGTCTGATGCGTTCGATGCTGTTCGTGCCGGGTGATTCCCCGCGCAAATTCGAGAAGGCGAGCGAAGGCAAGGCCGACGCGCTGATCATCGATCTCGAGGACTGCGTCGTCATCGAGAAGAAGGACGAAGCGCGCGGGTTGACGCTGGCGATGCTGAAGAGCTCTCGCGGCCCGCATCAGCTCTACGTCCGCGTCAACGCGCTCGACACCGGCATGACGCTCGCCGATCTCGCCGCCGTGATGCCGGGCGAGCCCGACGGCATCGTACTGCCGAAATCGCAAGGCGGCGACGACGTACGGCAGGTGGCGACCTGGCTCGAAGCGTTCGAGGCGGCGTCTGGCATCACGATCGGCACGACGCGTATCGTCTGCGTCGCGACGGAGACCGCGGGCTCGATCTTCGGCCTCGGCAGCTACAAGGGATGCTCCCCGCGCCTCGCCGGCCTGATGTGGGGCGCGGAAGACCTCTCGGCCTCGCTCGGCGCCACCGAGAAGGCGTCGGGCGGCGTGTTCCACAGCCCCTATCGGCTCGCGCGCGATCTCTGCCTGATGGCGGCGGCGGCGGCCGAGGTCGCACCGATCGATACCGTCTACACCGACATCGACAATCTCGCCGGCCTCGAAGCCGAAACGCGTGCGGCACGGCGCGACGGTTTTTCGGCCAAGGCGCTGATCCATCCCAAGCATGTCGATGTCGTCAACGCGGCCTTCGAGCCGACCGACGCCGAACGCAGATGGGCTACGAGGGTGATCGCCGCGTTCGCGAGCAATCCCAATTCCGGCACGCTGCGGCTCGACGGTCAGATGATCGACAAACCACATCTTCGCGCCGCGAAGAAAATCCTCGGCCAAGCCTAGATCAGGACGCGGGCCTCGCCATGATCGTTCGCCAAGCCGCGCTGATTGCGCGGACTATCGATCGGCCTCAGTCGAATCCCTGAACGGGCGGCGTCGAGGTTTGCGGCGGCACGGCGGGCGCGGCTTGCACCGGCGGGGTCGGATTGCCGGCAGCTCTCATCTGGCCGTTGGCAGCCATCGCCTCGCGCGTGGGCGATGGGACGCGGGTCGTGGCCGCGCGGCGCGGCGGCTGGCGGTGCCTTGCCGACTGCGAACCTCTCATGCCCCAGGATCGGGCGATCGAAGGTCCGGCGGTGTAGCCGACCAAAGCTCCGGCGACGGCTCCGACCGGGCCCAGCACGACCGCACCGGATAAGGCGCCGAGCGCTGCATCGCCCGCGCGCTCCTGCGCAACTGCGCTCGCGGGCACGCAAGCCAACATTGCAATGGCGGTGATCAGAGCCTTGTTCATCGGAGTGCCTCCCTCGCGGGAGATCACTCCTGCTCAAATATGGCCGTACGAAGTTCGCTTGCCGGCCAACAAGGGGCAATCGACCATGGAACTCACCGTTTCCAGCTTGCGCCCTCAACCGGAGTTGTAAGCCGGCCACTCAGCGCAACTGCTACACGATCTTGATCGACATGTCCGGCAAGCCCTCGAGCTTGCACACGAGCACATCGCCCTTCACCACCGGGCCGACATTCTCCGGCGTGCCGGAATAGATGATGTCGCCGGCCTTGAGCTCGAACGCTTCCGACAGCTTTGCGATTTGCTCGGCGACGCTCCAGATCATCTTGCTGAGATCGGAGTTCTGCCGGACGGTGCCATTCACCGCCAGCGAGATCGCACCCTTCTCGAAATGGCCGGTCTTGCTTGCCGGATGAATCGGACCGAGCACGGCAGCATGATCAAAGCTCTTGCCGATCTCCCACGGCTTCTTCTCCGTGGCCATGCCGTTCTGGAGATCGCGCCGGGTCATGTCGAGACCGAGCGCATAGCCGTAGACATGGTCGAGCGCCTTCTCGACGGGAATGTTGGTGCCGCCGGATTTCAGCGCCGCGACCAGCTCGACCTCATGATGATAGTTCTTGGTCAGCGACGGATAGGGATGATCGGCGACCTCGCCGATCGCGACGTTCTGGATCGCGTCGGTCGGCTTCTGGAAGAAGAACGGCGGCTCGCGGTTCGGATCCGAGCCGCGCTCGATCGCATGCGCCGCGTAGTTGCGGCCGATGCAGTAGATGCGGCGGACCTGGAACACTTGAGTCTCGCCGACGATCGGGATCGTCACCATCGGCACCGGGAAGATCGGCTTGGGCCCGGCCTGCGCGGCGGCCGGTGCGACGTCCGCCATGGTGGCCGCGGTCGCGACCGCGGCGGTTGCGAGCAGATCGCGTCGCGTGGGTGAGGTCCTCTTCATCTCAGGTGCTCCCTTCGCCTTCTTGGGCGGCGTCATGCGCGCCGATCTGGCTGATAATCGATATTTGGTATGCCAGCAACACTGATCGGCGCGGCGACTGGATTACCGCGCGGGGACCAAACCTGCGCCACATCGACCTTTGGCCGGGCCAAGCAGCACGAGCGCCAGAACGGTGTGCGTGAGCATCATGCTGCTCGCCGCTCCGCTGCGGCCGAGGGCCGCCGCAGCCGCATCGGGACGCCGCCGCCGCGCGGCGGGTCGTCATTGTCATTGTCGCCGTCGAGCCGGCGCAACGCCGTCAGAATATCGGCGAGTCGGACGGTGTGGCTCGTGCCCGGCATCTCGCGCAGAGCGGGACAGGATTCGACCGCGTATATGTCGGACGCCCAGGACGAGAGGATGATCCGTTTCTCCGGTGTGGAGAGTTCCTCAGCATTCAGGACGTCGGCAGGTGAGTCGTAATGGGCAGCGGGATGAAACAGCGGGTTGAGAGTGCCGGCATTGGTATTCACGTTGGTCATCGGTCGTGCCTCCCCTCATGCTCCTTTCCAAGGGACGGGTTTGTTGATGATGGACGGCGGCGCCCACCGCCGCCGCCCGTGGTTGCTAATGCGTGTTGATCGCGATGCGCTTGACGCCTTCGCGTGCCTTCTCGGACTTCGGCAGCGATACGGTCAGGACACCGTCCTTAAACGATGCCTCTGCCTTGTCTTCATCGACGTCCTCAAACGGAATCTGCCGCTCGAAGGCGCCGTAGTAGCGCTCGGTGAAGTATTTGCCTTCGTGCTTGCGCTCATCCTTCTTCTCGCCGCGGATCGTCAGGACGCCCCTGGCGATTTCGATCTGGACGTCCTTCTCCGTCATCCCGGGCAGCTCCGCCGAGATCGTCAGCGTTTTGTCGGTGTCGCTGAGCTCGATCTTCGGCCAGCCGAAGCGCCCCTCCATGAGCGGCGACAGGCCGGGTCCGCCGAAGCCCCGGAACACATCGTCGAACAGACGGTTCATCTCGCGATGCAGCGTCATGAACGGATCGTAGTTGCCGCGCGCCTGCACAAGCTCCTGGTTTCTCGACCAGGGAATAAGATCGCGAATAGCCATGGTATTCTCCTTCATTCAACGGTCTCGGGAGCGCGGAGGCCACATGCCGTCCGCGCTCCAAGACAACGCTTTGGACGAGCCTAAGCTGCTTTCTGCTGCTCGATCTGCGACGTAGGAGATGTGCAGCTCGCGATCTCGATCCGGCGCGGCTTCATGGCTTCCGGAACCTCGCGGACGAGGTCGATGATCAGGAGCCCGTCCTGGAACGAGGCCTGCTTCACCTGAACATAGTCGGCGAGATTGAACACGCGCCTGAAGGGGCGGGCGGCAATGCCCTGGTACAGGTATTCGCGCGCAGCAGTCTCGGGCTTCTTGCCCTCGATGGTGAGCGCGTTCTGTTCGGCCGTCACCGCGATGTCGTTAACGCCGAACCCCGCCACGGCAAGGCTGATCCGGTAGTGGTCTTCACCGGAACGCTCGATGTTGTAGGGGGGATAGTTGTCCTCGGTCGCCTGGCGCAGCGTGCTGTCGACGAGGTCGGCCAAGTGGTCGAAGCCGATGGTGGAGCGCCACAAAGGCGCGAAATCAAAATTGGTCCTCATAACCAAGTCCTCCAAAGAGCAAGATGGATACGAAGGAGCGCAAGGCGGGGGTTTCAGACGGGTCCGAAAAGACCAGCCCGGCGCCCGTGCCGGACCCGATTCTGGCATCCGGCACACCGCTCTCGCGGCGAAAAACGACTTAGAAAAACGGATATCGATTTCAAGGGGGCTGCCAGAAATTTTTTCGCCCTACCCGCGTTGATCGTCGGCTGTCGGGCTCGTCCCAGCAGGCCCTCGCAACGGGTTCTCCAGGCGCCCCGGCGCGGATGCCCCGGAAGCTCTCGGCGGCGACGTCAAAGGAAGATAGAAATGTCGATTTAGGCAAGGGCCGGGGGGTGCCCCTTATGCATGTGGACCCGCAGCGGGCATGAAGAAATATCATGCATGATCGACAAGGCTCCCGAACGCGCCGGACCGCTTGCGCAGCAGCAGGGGCGATGACGATTGCGCTGCTCGCGGCCGCAACGTTGTGCGCGGCGCGCGCCGACGACAGCACCGTCGCGGCAGCGCAGTTGAAGGCGGTCGCAACGATCGATACGCGCTTTCAGTCCTACAACATCGAGATGGTGGAGGTGACCGGCGGACGGTTCTGGAAGCCCTATCCGCGAACGGCACGAGGCTTCGACCAGCGGGATCGTTACAGCGCAAGACCGCCGATCGATCTGGCCAATGCGCGCCTGCGCCTGCTCGCGGCCGCCTTGTCGCCGGCCTATCTGCGCGTCAGCGGAACCTGGGCGAATGCGACGTTCTTTGCCGACGCGCCGGGAAAGCCGCCGCCGGGATTCAACTCCGTGCTCAGCCGTGCGCAGTGGCGCGGCGTCGTCGAGTTCGCGCGCGCGGTCGATGCGGAGATCGTCACCTCTTTTGCGATCAGTCCCGGCAGCCGCGATACCGATGGCGTGTGGAAACCGGACCAGGCGCAGCAGCTGGTCGACACTACACACGCGCTGGGCGGCCGCATCGCCGCCGCCGAATTCATGAACGAGCCGACGCTCGCAGCGACCAACGGTGCACCGGCCGGCTATGACGCGGCCGCATATGGCCGCGACTTCAAGATCTTCCGCGACTGGATGCGGCGCGCCGCGCCGGAGACGCTGATCCTCGGCCCAGGCTCGACCGGCGACGCACCATCGCCATCCGGCGCGGCCATCACAACGCGCGACCTGCTCGCCGCATCCGGACCCGGCGTCGATCGCTTCTCCTATCATCACTACAACACGATCTCGCCACGCTGCGGCGGGCACGATGATCCGGCGCAGGCGCTCTCGGAGGAATGGCTGGCGCGCACGGATGCGACACTCAAGACCTACCAAGCCCTGCGCGATGCCTTCGAGCCGGGCAAGCCGATCTGGCTGACCGAGACGGCTGATGCGGCCTGCGGCGGCAGCCGATGGGACCAGACCTTTCTCGACACCTTCCGCTATCTCGACCATCTCGGACGCCTAGCGAAGGCCGGCGTCCAGGTGGTGATGCACAACACGCTGGCCGCCAGCGATTACGGTCTGCTAGACGAAGCAACGTTCCGACCGCGGCCGAGTTACTGGGCTGCGCTGCTCTGGCGCCGGCTGATGGGAACGATCGTGCTCGACGCAGGCAAGGCCGCTTCGTCCGATCTTCATCTCTACGCGCATTGCCACCCGACCATGGCGGGCGCGGTGTCGCTGCTCGCCATCAACGCCTCGCGCAGCGCATCGCACCTGCTGACGCTCTCGGATTCAGCCAAGCGATACGCGCTGCACGCGGCGCGGCTCCAGGGCCCGACCGTGCAGTTGAACGGCAAGACGCTCGCGCTGACTGCCGATGGCATGCTGCCCAGGCTCGAGGCGCAGGCAACACCGGCGGGAGCAATCCGGCTTGCGCCAGCGACCATCACCTTTCTGGTGATTCCGAACGCGGCAAATCCCGCCTGCTTGCCGCGACGCTCAGGACTTCAGTGACTCCCGCGCCGTCTCCGGCGCCATCAGCGTTGCGACGATCGTGATGATCGACAGCGCGACGATGTAGACCGACACCGCCCAGTACGAGCCGGCCCATGCCAGCAGCGCGGCCGCAATCAACGGCGAGAAGCCGCCGCTTAGCGCTGCCGCGACGTTGGCGCCGAGCGAGGCACCGCTGTAGCGCACCTGGGTGCGGAACAGTTCCGGCATGAACGCGGCCTTTGGCCCGAACAGCAGCGCATGGGTCAGCGTCATGGTGACGACGAGCGCGAGCGTGATCAGCGCCGGCTCCCTGGTGTCGAGGAACCAGAACAGTGGGAACGCCAGCGCCACCGAGAACACGCCGCCGGCGAGATACAGCGCCTTGCGGCCGAAGAGGTCGGAGAGCCACCCCGCGAGCGGCAGCGTCGCGAACTCGACGATGGCGGCACAGACGACCGCGTCGAGGATCACCTGCCGCGGCAGTCCGAGCTTCGTCGTGGCATAGACCACGGTGAAGACGGTGAGGAGATAAGCGAGCCCGACCTCCGACACCGTGATGCCGATTGCCAGCAGAAAGCTGCGCCAGTCGCGGCGCAGCACCTCGAGCACCGGCTGCGCCAGCACCTCCTTGCGCTCGACCACCTCCTTGAAATGCGGCGTTTCCGCGAGCTTGAGCCGCACGATGAAGCCGACGCCGACGAGCAGAATGCTGATCAGGAACGGCACGCGCCAGCCCCAGCTGAGGAAGTCGGCCTCGGGCAGCTTCGTCATCAGGCCGAAGATGCCGGTCGAGGCGGCGACGCCGACGGGAAAGCCGACCTGCACCAGGCTGCCGTAAAAGCCGCGGCGATTGCCGGCGTGCTCGATCACCATCACCACCGCGCCGCTCCATTCGCCTCCGAGCCCGATGCCCTGGACGAAGCGCAGGCAGACGAGGAGGATCGGCGCCCAGACGCCGATCTGGCTGTAGGTCGGCAGGCAGCCGATCAGGAAGGTGCCGAACCCCATCGCGATCATGGTCGCGACCAGCATGGTCTTGCGGCCGAACCGGTCGCCGTAATGCCCGATGATCGCTCCGCCGATCGGCCGCGCCACGAAGCCGACCGCATAGGTCGAGAACGCCACGAGCGTACCGGCGAAGGGATCGAAGCTCGGAAAGAACAGCTTGTTGAAGACCAGCGCCGCCGCGGTGCCGTAGATCAGGAAGTCATACCATTCGATCGCGGTGCCAAGCGCGCTCGCCCACACCACATGCGCCGTCGTCGATTTCTCCGCCGAAACGGAGAGCCCCGTTGCTGCTGGCTTTCGCCAGGACGACACTGACTATTGGGCGCCGATATTCCAACTCACCGTTCCAGCCCGCTGCCCCATGGAACCTCCTCCCCTTTTATTCGCCATTGGCAAACTTATTTGCTAATATCTAACTTGTCGCCAGAAATAACCCGCCGCACCAAGCGGCCCATAAGAGAGGGAACCACAATGAAAGGGCTTCTGGCCTGCGCCATGCTCGCGGCCATGACTTCAGCTGCCATGACCACAGCGGCCACTGCGCAAGTCTCCGACGACGTGGTGCGGATCGGCGTGCTGACGGATCTGTCGAGCTGGGGCCGCGACAATAGCGGGCCGGGCTCTGTCGAAGCGGCGAAGATGGCGGTGGAAGAATTCGGGCCGACCGTGCTCGGCAAGCCGATCGAGATCATCAGCGCCGACCACCAGATGAAGACCGATGTCGGCGTGCAGATCGTGCGCGGCTGGTTCGACAACGGCAAGGTCGACGCCGTCGTCGACATTCCCAATTCCGGCATCGCGATCGCCGTCCGCAACATGGTGCGCGAGCGGGGCAAGGTCGCCCTGCTCTCGGGCCCCGGCGCGAGCTCGCTGACCGACGAGCTGTGCAGCCCCAACACCGTGCACTTCACCTACGACACCTACGCGCTGTCGAAGGTGACGGCCTCCGCCGTGATCAAGGAAGGCGGCAAATCCTGGTATTTCATCACCGCCGACTACGCCTTCGGCCAACAGCTCGAGAGGGACGCAACCCGCTTCATCAACGAGATGGGCGGCAAGGTGCTCGGCGGCGTCAAGCATCCGACCAACACCGCCGATTTCTCCTCCTTCGCGCTCCAAGCGCAGAGCTCGAAATCCGACGTGGTCGCGTTCGCCAATGCCGGCCAGGACACCGACAACGCCATCAAGCAGTCCGGCGAATTCGGCCTCGTCCAGGGCGGCCAGAAGCTGGTCGGCCTTTTGATGTTCGACACCGACGTGCACGCGATCGGCCTCAAGGCCGCGCAGGGCACCTACATGACCACGGCCTCCTACTGGGCCATGGACGAGGCGACCCGCGCCTGGTCGAAGAAATTCTACGAACGCACCAAAGTGATGCCGACCATGATCCAGACCGGCGTCTACGGTTCGGTGCTGCATTATCTCAAGGCCATCAAGCCGCCGGAGCTGACGAGTCCGCCAAGGTGATGGCCAAGATGCGCGAGCTGCCGATCGAGGATACATTCGTCCATGGCGGCAAGTTGCGCGAGGACGGCCGCGTCATCCGCGACATGTATCTCGCCAAGGTGAAAAAGCCCGAGCAGTCCAAGGAACCGTGGGACTATCTGGACATCGTCAAGACCGTGAAGGGCGAGGACGCCTTCCGCCCGGTCTCCGAGTCCAAATGTCCGCTGCTGAAGAAGTGAGGCCACATGACCGGTAACGAGCGCAGCGCAATTGAGACTTACGAGTGCGATGTGCTCGTGGCCGGATCAGGCGCCTCTGGCATGTCGGCGGCGATCACCGCGCGTTCTCGCGGCCTCGACGTGCTCATCGTCGAGAAGGAGCCGCGCTTCGGCGGCACCACCGCCCGCTCCGGCGGCTGGCTCTGGATCCCCGGTACCTCTCTTGCCAAGGCCTATGGCATCGAGGAAACCCCGGAGCAGGCGCGCACTTATCTGCGGCACGAGGCCGGCAACAATTACGACGCCGCGCGCGTCGATGCATTCCTGAGCGCCGGCCCCGAAGCGGTCGATTTCTTCACCACCAAAACCGCGCTCCGCTTCGACATGCCGCTGGTGTTTCCCGACTACCACGCCGAGGCACCCGGCGGCGCGCAGGGCGGCCGCTCCATGGTGACGCGCCCGTTCGACGGCCGCGAGCTCGGCGATCACATCAAGACGCTGGGCATGCCGCTGCCCGAGCTCACCGTGTTCGGCATGATGTTGGGCTCCGGCAAGGAGATCATCCACTTCATGCGCGTCACGAAGTCGCTGACCTCCGCGGTCTATGTCGCCAAGCGCCTGTCGCGGCATTTCATGGACGTGCTGCGCTACGGCCGTGGCATGACCTTGACCAACGGCAATGCGCTGGCCGGACGGCTGGCAAAATCCGCGCTCGATCTGAAGATTCCGATGTGGTTGTCCTCGCCGGTGCGCGAGCTGACGGTCGAGAATGGCGCCGTCACCGGCGCGATCGTTTCGCGGGAGGGACGCGATATGCGCGTCCGTGCGCGACAGGGCGTCGTGCTCGCCTGCGGTGGCTTCCCGCACGATGTCGAGCGGCGCAGAAAGATGTTTCCACATGCGCCGACCGGCACTGAGCACTATTCGCCGGGACCGGCCGGCAACACCGGTGACGGCCTCCGCCTCGCCGAAAGCGCCGGTGGGCATGTCGAGGATCGCCTGCCGAACGCAGCCGCCTGGGTCCCGGTATCGCTGACCACGCGCAAGGACGGCTCAAAGGGCGTGATGCCGCATTTCATCGACCGCGCCAAGCCCGGCGTGATCGCGGTGATGCGCGACGGCAGGCGTTTTGCCAATGAGGGCAATTCCTATCACGACTTCGTCCAGGCCATGGTGAAGGCGGCCAAGCCCAGTGAGGAGATCGCCGCCTTCCTCGTTTGCGATCACAAGACGCTGCGCAAGTACGGCCTCGGCTGCGTGCCGCCGTTCCCAATGCCGCTCGGCCATCACTTGCAGACCGGCTACCTCATGCGTGGCGACACGCTGGAGGCACTGGCGGCGAAGGCCGGCATCGATGCCAAGGCATTCACCGAGACCGTCAAGCAATTCAATACGACCGCGCCGCAAGGCCACGATGCCGCCTTCGGCAAGGGCTCGAAGGCCTATAATCGCTACCAGGGCGATGCCCTGCACGGCCCGAACCCCTGCGTCGCACCGATCGAGAACGGGCCGTTCTACGCCATCAAGATGGTGATCGGCGATCTCGGCACTTATGCCGGCATCGTCACCGACGAGAACGCGCGCGCGCTCGACGCCGAAGGCCGGGTGATTCCCGGGCTCTATGCCGCCGGAAACGACATGGCGAGCATCATGGGCGGCAATTATCCCGGCGCCGGCATCACGCTTGGGCCGGCGCTGACCTTCGGCTACATTGCCGGACGACACCTTGCCGACAGCGCCGCCAAGCGCAAGGCGGCCTAAGCGGACGCACGCCAGGAGGCGCATGAAGAGGGAAAGCCGCGGCATCCAGTCGATCGAGGTCGGCGGAGAACTGCTCCGTGCGCTCGCAAGGAGCGGCGAGCCGATGATGCTGCGTGATCTCGCCCGCGAGGCCGGCATGACGCCGGCCAAGGCGCATCCTTATCTCGCCAGCTTCTCCCGCATCGGGCTGATCGAGCAGGACGAGACCACCGGCCGCTACGAGATCGGCGCGCTGGCGCTCGAACTCGGCCTGATCAGCCTGCGCCGCCTCTCCGGCGTGCGCATCGCACGTCCCAAGATCGCGGCGCTCGCGAGCCAGATCGGCCACGCGGTCTCGCTCGCGGTCTGGGGCACACACGGTCCGACCGTGGTGCAACTGGAAGAGCCGGCCCAGCCCGTCCACATCGTGATGCGGGCCGGCTCGGTGATGGCGCTGCTGGAGACCGCAACCGGCCGTGCCTTCGCCGCCTTCCTGCCGGAGAAGACCATCAATGCCGCGCTCGAAAGCGGCCTCGACCGCCACGGCGTCGGCTACAATCCCAAACGCGCGGTGAAAGGCGCGAAGGTCGCCGAGATGCTCGCTGAAGTCCGCAAGCACGGCCTCGCCCGCGCGCTCGGCGATCCCCTGCCCGGCGTCAATGCGTTCTCAGCACCGGTGTTCGATCATTCCGGCCATGTCGCGCTTGTCATCACCGCGATGGGCCCGGAAGGCACGTTCGATGCGCGCTGGGACAGCCCGATCGCCCATGCGCTGCGCGACTGCGCCGGCGCCATCTCGAAGCGGCTCGGCCACGGCATGACGGTCGCGGCGGAGTGAAGGGCGAGCTGGCTGCACAACCACCGCTGTCATGCCCCGCCTAGTGCGCAATTGCGCACGGGGCGGGGCATCCAGTACGCCGCGGCCCATCGGTTCTATCACTGCTGTCTCGGAGTACTGGATCGCCCGGTCCCGGCTACGCTAAGGCTTCGCCGGGCGCTTCAGTGTTGGGCCGGCGAAGCTTTTGCGAAGACGGCAAGCCGGGCGATGACAGCGAGTGTGGGACGACCTTCCCAGCCCTACTTCTCCCTCACCGGCACCGTGTAATTCAGGATCAGCCGCCCGCCATCCGGATAGATCGTCTGCCCGGTGATGTAGGACGCATCGTCACTCGCAAGGAACGCCACGACCGACGCCACCTCGCTCGGCTCGCCGCCGCGGCCTGCTGGCGTGCGCGACAGCACGGTCTTGCGCGCATCCTCGGACGTGTAGATCGCCGAGGCCACCATATCGGTCAGGATCGTGCCCGGCCCGACCGCGACGACGCGGATGTTGTGCGGCGCGAGCGCGACGGCGGCCACCGACGTCAGTTGCTTCATGCCACCCTTGGAGATGGCGTAGGTCGCAAGCGTCGGAATCGCCAGCAGCGCGTTCACCGAGGACATGTTGATGATGACCCCGCCGCCGCCCTGCGCGATCATCTGCTTCGCGGCGGCCTGCACGCCAAAGAACGCACCCTTCAGATTGATGCCGATGACCTCGTCGAAATCCTGCTCGGAGATATCGAGGATGTCCTGGTTGCGGGCCACGCCCGCGTTGTTGACCATGATGTCGAGCCGGCCGAACTCCCGGACTGCTGTGGCGACCGCGCGATCGACGTCCGCGCGCCGCGCGACGTGGCACGGCAGGGCATACAGCTCCTTAGGCTTGCCCAGCTCGTTGACCGTCTTCTCGAGCGCATCCGTGTCGACGTCGGAGATGACCACCTTGACGCCGTCGTCCAAGAATCTCTTCGCGCAGGCCTTGCCGATGCCGCGCGCCGCGCCGGTGATGACGGCGACCTTGCCGGATAATTTCATGGTCTCCACTCCAGGACTTGTGATGATTTCACGAACGCGTTCACGCAAAGACGCGCGGGCGCAGTCCAGCATGAAACCAGGTGATCATGGAATAGATGTCGTAAACCGGCAATCCGACCTCGGCCTGAAGCGCGGCCGCATAGGGCGGCATGTTGGTACATTCGAGCACGATCGCGCCGACATCCGGGTTCCCAGCGACGAGCGCCTTGCCGGCCTCAACAACGTCGCGCTCGGCCTGCGCGACGTCCATGTCGTCCTTCTCGGCCTTGATCAGGACGCGGAAGAATTCCTTACCGTTCTCGGTGCCGACCAGCGGCGTATCGAGCGGCACGCCGGCACCTTCGAGATGGGCGGGCGAGAGCGTCGAGCCCGACACCGTGACGAGGCCGACGCGCTTGCCCGGCGGCAAGGTCGCCTGCACCCACGGCACCTGCATCAGCGATGAGGTCGCAACCGGCACGCCGACGGCGGCCGCGATCTCCTTCTGGAACAGCGACAGGAAGCCGCAATTGGTGGTGATCGCTTCGGCCCCGAGCCGCACCAGATCCTTGGCCGCATCGATGAAATCAGGCAGCAGGCCGGCCGCGCCCTTCAGCACCACCTTCTCCGGCGAGGCGCCGCTCACCACGCGATACAGCACGGGGAACGGCCAGGTCGTGCCGTTGCCCATGTCGCCGGGAATGCGAGGAAAGCGCGCTTCCAGCATCAAAATGCCGAGCGGCGCGCCATAGATGGCCTTGCCGCCACGGGCGATGCGGGAGGACGAATTGGCTGGATGGGTCATGGTGCGATCTCAGAGGAAACGATCGGGTGCGAACGGCGCGAGCGGGATCTCGGGCTGCTTGCCGCTGAGAAGCTGCGCGACGAGACGGCCGGTACGCGCCGAGCCGACCAGGCCGACATGGCCATGGCCAAAGGCATAGACGATGTCGCGCGAGGCCCGCGCATAGCCGATGCAGGGACGTCCATCCGGCATACTCGGCCGATGACCGAACCAGGTTTTGATGCGCGAGGCCGGAATGTCCTTCGGCAGTTTTGGGAACATGCTGATGAGGTGGTTGCGCAGAATCTCGGCACGCTTCCAGTTCGGCGCGGCCTCTAAGCCGGCGATCTCAACCGTGCCGGCGGCGCGCAGGCCCTTGTCGGTCCAGTTCACCACCATTTTCGCATCTGACGCCATCATCGAGCTGCGCGGGCCCGATTCCGGGTTCTCGATCATGACGTGATAGCCACGCTCGGTCTCGAGCGGCAGCGGATCGCCGACCGACGCAGTCAATTGCTTCGAGCGGGCGCCGGCCGCCACCACGGCGGCATCGCAAGGGACCTCGCCGCTCTCGGTGACGACGGCGACGAGCGTGTTGCCGGAGAGCTTGAGACCCGTTGCCTTGGCCCGCACGTGCTTCGCACCGCTTGCCAACGCATGTTGCGCGAGGGCCGCGACATAGGCGCCGGGATTGCGGCAGCGGCCGGCCTCCTCCACCACCACACCAAAGGTGTAGCGCGGATGCAGGTCCGGCTCGCGCTGGCGCATCTCTTCGGCGTTGAGCTCGAGCCATTCGACACCGACCTTCTTGCGCAGGCGCCAGCCGAGATCGTTGTCGAAATTGCCGCGCGATGGGAACACGTGCATCACACCGTTGCGCTCGATCAATTCAGGCACGCCCGCCTCCTCCGCGAGCTTCTTGTGCAGCAGCGGTGCGTCCTTCAGCAGATCACGCAGCGCAAACGCCGTCTTCTCGACCCGCGCCTCGGTCCAGCCCGCGAGCAAATACTTGATCAGCCAGGGCAGCGCCTTCGGCAGATACGACCAGCGGATCGCGAGCGGGCCGAGCGGGTCCATGAGATAACCCGGCACCTTCTTCCAGACGCCCGGCTCGGCCGGCGGGATCACCGAATGCGACGACAGCCAGCCGGCATTGCCGTAGCTCGCCGCCTGCTCGCCACCGGGCTCGCCGGGATCGATCAGCGTGACGCGATGGCCCTCGCGCAGCGCCTCGATGGCGCTGATCACGCCGACCGCGCCGGCGCCGATGATGGCGACGTGGCGGCCGGTCGCCATCGCTTAAGCCTTCACCGCTGGCACAAAATCCTTGCCGACCGAGATCGCGCGCGGATCGATAATGCAGTGGAGGATGGACGGCTTGCCCGAGGCGAGCGCGCGCTCGAACGCGGGTGCGAACTCCTCGGTGCGCTCGACGCGCTCGCCATGGCCGCCGAACGCCTTCGCGTACATCGCAAAATCGGGGTTCTTGAGCTGGGTGCCGACGACGCGGCCGGGATAGTCGCGCTCCTGGTGCATGCGGATGGTGCCGTATTGCGAATTGTCGACGACGATGACGATCAGCGGCGCGTCATACTGCACGGCGGTCGCGAACTCCTGGCCGTTCATCAGGAAGCAGCCGTCACCGGCAAAGGCGACGACGACGCGATCCGGGTATTGCCGTTTTGCCAGCACGCCCGCCGGCACGCCATAGCCCATCGAGCCCGAGGTCGGCGCAAGCTGCGCGGCAAAGCTGTGGAAGCGGTGATGACGATGGATCCAGCCGGCATAATTGCCGGCGCCGTTGCAGACGATCGCGTCCTTCGGCAGGCGGTCGCGCAGCCAGGTCATGACCTGGCCGTACTGGAACCTGCCCGGCAGCTCGCGCGCTTTTTCGGTCCAGGCGAGATAATCGGCATGTGCCTTCGCGGCCTCGCCCTTCCAGGCCACCGCACCGGAAGGCTTCAGCGTTTCGACCGCGGCGGCGAATGCGGCGGGCGTCGCCTGGATCGCAAGGGCCGGCTGATAGACGCGGCCGAGCTCTTCCGAGCCCGGATGCACGTGGATCAGCTTCTGCTGCGGGGTCGGAATGTCGAGCAGCGTGTAGGACGAGGACGGCATCTCCGACATGCGGCCGCCGATGAGCAGAATGACGTCGGCGCCCTCGATGCGCGCCTTCAGCCCCGGGCTCGGCCCGATGCCGAGATCGCCGGCGTAATGCGAATGGTCGGCGTCGATCAGCGAGGCCCGGCGGAACGAGGTCGCGACCGGCAGGTCGAACCGTTCGGCGAATCGCGCGATGCTCCTGGTCGCCTCGTCGGTCCAGCGCGAGCCGCCGAGGATGACGAGCGGCGCCTTGGCGCCGGCGAGCATGGCGCCGAGCTTTTCGATGTCGGCCGGCGCGGGCCAGCTCACCGCCGGCTCGATCCGCATGGCGTCGGCGACCGCCGCGGTCTCGGTCAGCATGTTCTCGGGCAGCGAGATCACCACGGGACCCGGGCGGCCCTGCATGGCGACGCGGAAGGCGCGCGCGACCAGCTCGGGAATGCGATCGGGCCGATCGATCTCGACCGCCCATTTCGCCATGGTGCCGAACACCGCCTTGTAGTCGAGCTCCTGGAACGCCTCGCGCTCGCGCATGCCGGTATCGACCTGGCCGACGAACAGGATCATCGGCGTCGAATCCTGCATCGCGATGTGGACGCCGTGGCTGGCATTGGTCGCGCCGGGTCCGCGGGTGACGAAGCAGACGCCCGGGCGGCCGGTGAGCTTGCCATAGGCCTCCGCCATCATCGCGGCGCCGCCTTCGGCGCGGCAGATCACGACGTCGATCGGGCTGTCATGCAGCGCATCGAGCGCCGCCAGATAGCTCTCGCCCGGCACGCAGGTGACGCGCTCGACCCCTTGCGCGACCAGCTGGTCGATCAGGATCTGGCCCCCGGTGCGGGTGTTGCGAATGGTCATGACGGCTCCCTCAAGGCTTTGGCGATGCGCCCGAGCGCCTCGCCATTATGTGCGGAATTGGCGTAGGACAGGCCGACAGGACGCGCAAGATCGAAAGGCTTCTCGCCGCCTGCGCAGGCGTCATGCCCGCCCTTGCCGTTTGCACTGATCGGGCTTTGAGGCCGCGTCCGCGCAATCCCCGCGTCCGCCATGGGCCACACGCCAATCCGTCTATTTTCCCTATCACGATGGCGAGCTTCGTCGTCTTCGTCTACGATCCGGCCGGACCAACTCGTCTGGAGACCGGAATGCAAACCATCGGCCTGATTGGAGGCATGAGCTGGGAGAGCACCGCACTCTACTATAAGCTCATCAATGAGCGGGTCCGCGACCGCAAGGGCAAGCTGCATTCGGCCCCGCTGCTGATGTATTCCTACGATTTTCAACAGATCAAGGAAATGCAGTACGCCGATCGCTGGAGCGAGGCGGCGGCCAGCCTGGCGGAGGTCGCACGGCGGCTCGAAAGCGCCGGGGCCGGTGCGATCGTGTTGTGCACGAACACGATGCACAAACTGGCACCCGACATCACGTCGAGCTTGACCGTTCCATTCATTCACATCGGGGACGCAACGGCGCAGCGCATCCGGGCCAAAGGGTACCGGCGGCTCGGGCTGCTCGGCACGAAATTCACGATGGAGCAGGACTTTTACATCGACCGGCTGCGCGCGCATGATCTCGACGTCCTGGTTCCTCCCGCCGACGCCCGCGCCGACGTGAACCGCATCATCTACGATGAGCTGTGCCTTGGAACTGTCACCGCTCCCTCGCGCCGGCGCTATCAGGAGGTGATGGCAGCGCTCGTCACCGCCGGCGCGGAGTGCATCATCCTCGGCTGTACCGAGATCACGATGCTGGTCGGCCCGGACGACACGTCAGTCGAGACGTTCGACACGACGGCAATTCATGCCGAGACGGCGGCCGATTTCGCCATGGGATGATGCTCGAACGCATGCCGCTCCCATCGAAGCGCATCAACGACCCCGAGCGCACCAAGCGCGACATCCTCGAAGTGGCGATGACCGAATTCGCCCGCGAGGGCTATTCCGGCGCGCGGGTCGACGCCATCGCCGCCCGGACGCGCACGTCGAAGCGGATGATCTACTATTATTTCGGCGGCAAGGAGCAGCTCTACCTCGCGGTGCTCGAAGAGGCCTATCGCAGAATCCGCGCGCTGGAGGATCAGCTCGACATCGCAAGCTGCGACGCCCGCGAGGGATTGCGCCGCCTGATCGAGGCCACCTTCGACCATGACGAACGCAATCCGGACTTCATCCGCCTCGTCAGCATCGAGAACATCCACCATGGCAAGCATCTGAAGCAAAACCCGCAGCTGCGGCAGCTCAACGCCAGCGTGATCGCGACGCTCGACGGCATCCTGAAGCGCGGCCGCGACGAAGGTGTCTTCCGCGACGACGTCGACGCCATCGACCTGCACCTCGCCATCTCCTCCTATTGCTTCTTCCGCGTCGCCAACCGCGACACCTTCGGTGCGCTGTTCGACCGCGACCTCAGCGAACCCGGGGTGCTGGCGAAGAGCCGCACCCAGATCGTGGAGATGATCCTGGCGTGGCTGGGGGCGAAGGGGTGAGGTTCGGGGTGCGGCGCGCCGCAAACTCAGCTGTCGTCCTGGCGAAGGCCAGGACCCATACCGCGAGGTCTGTCGGTTGCGGGTGGTACTACCCCCGAACGACCAATCTTCGCCAAAACACTCCCTGGGGTAATGGGTCCTGGCCTTCGCCAGGACGACAATAACTCGCCTCACCCACCCTTCTTCTGCCGCGTGCTCGCCAGTAGCACCAGCATGAAGGAAGCCGCCGTCATCAGCGTCGAAATCGCGGCGATGGTCGGGTCGATCTCGTCGCGAAGCGCGGTGAACATGCGCTTGGTCAGCGGCTGGAACTGGCCACCGGAGATGAACAGCGCGACGATGGTCTCGTCCATCGCCGAGATGAAGGCGAAGATGCCGCCGGCGAGCACGCTGGACTTGATCTGCGGCAGCGTCACCGCGAAGAAGCTGCGCAGGCGGTTCATGCCGAGGCTGCGCGCCACCATCTCCTGCGCGGGGTCGAAGCTCTGCAGGCCAGCGAGCACCGAGATGACGACGTAGGGCAATCCCAGCATCACGTTCGCGAGCACGAGGCCGGGCATGGTCGCGACCAGGCCGACCTTGGCATAGACGAAGAAGATGCCGACCGCGGTGATGATGATCGGCACCACCAGCGGCAGCAGCAGCGCCATGTGGATGATGCGCATGATGCGCAGCTTCGACTGGCTGATGGCATAGGCGGCGGACACGCCGAGCGGGGTCGCGATCACGACGGTCAATAGCGCGACCGTCAGCGTCACCCGCGTCGCCTGCATCCAGGCGGAGTTGGCGAAATATTGCTGGTACCAGCGCAGCGAGAAGGACGGCGGCGGGAAAGTCAGGAAGCGCGCGCTGGAGAACGAGATCGGCGCGATGATCAGGACGGGAAGGATCAGATAGACCAGCACCAGCGCGCTGATCACGTAGAGAGCAATCCGTGCGGGCGAGGCGCGCATCATTTCTGCCCCAACACGCGATCGAGCGAGATGAAGCGGCTGACGACGAAGAAGATCAGGAGCACGCTCAGGAGCAGCACCACCGCGACCGCGCTGGCCGCCCCGAACTGGTTGTAGAGCTCGACATTGCGGCTCACCAGCATCGACACCATCACGGTGCGGCCGCCGCCGAGCAGCTCCGGCGTGATGTAGAAGCCGAGGCAGAGCACGAATACCATGGTGCAGCCAGCGAGCACGCCCGGCAGCGACAGCGGCAGGAACACACGGAAAAATGTGAGCGACGGGCTCGCACCCAGGCTGGCGCCGGCCTGCATGAGATCGCCGGGGATCTTCTGCATGGTGGCATAGAGCGGCAGCACCATGAACGGCAGCAGGATGTGCACGGTCGCAACCACCGTGCCGAACGTGTTGTGGACCAACGCAAGCGGCTCGGAGATCACGTCCAGATAGCGCAGGAACTGGTTGATCACGCCGGTGCGCTGCAGCAGCGCCAGCCACGCATAGGCCCTGACCAGCACGCTGGTCCAAAACGGCAGCACGACCAGCGACAGGATCAGGATGCTCCAGCCTTTTGGCACCGAGTTGGCGAGATAGGCCACGGGATAGCCGAGCAGCAGCGCGATTCCCGTGACCGCGAGACTGATCTCGAAGGTCAGCGCAAAGCTGCGCCAATAGACATCCTCGGTGAACACGCGGCGATAATTCTCCAGCGTAAAGCCGTCGTGGTAGACCGACTGCCAGGCGAGCCAGCCGACCGGCAGCACGATCAGAGCCAAGATCACCAGCAGTGCCGGCGACACCAGCGCCAGCATCAGGCCGTGCTCGCGGCGCTGATGCTTCTGCGATGGATCTGACACGGATGTCGTCAAGGCCACCTCGCTCATCTCGGGTGCTGCACCTCTCCCGCTTGCGGGAGAGGTCGACGCGCTCGAAGAGCGCGGCGGGTGAGGGCTTTCTCCTCTTGGGGAGCGTTCATTGCGGAGACACCCTCTCCCCAACCCTCCCCCGCAAGCGGGGGAGGGAGCGCAGCGTCTATGCCGATGCTCCTGCGGTTCATCTCTTCTCTCGTCTCACTTCTGCATGAACGACGCCCAGCGCTTCTCGGCCGCTTCGCCTGCGGGCGAGGACCACCAGGCATAGGACATCAGCGCCTGCTTGGCCGCGTTGGCCGGCTCGCTCGGCAATTGCGCGGCGCGCTCGGGCTTGATCACGCTGGTCTCGAATGCCTTCGGATTACCGGGGCCGTAGTCGATGTGGAGCGGCAGGTTGGCCTGGTGCACGGGATCGACGGCCTCGTTGAGGAACTTCACCGCGGTCTCAAGATTCGGCGCGCCCTTGAGGATGCAGAGCGAAGTGCTCTGCAGGATGCCCTGGTTGTAGGTGAAGGCCACCTTGGCGCCTTCCTTGGCGACCGCGCTGACGCGGCCATTCCAGGCCATCTCCATGTCGACCTCGCCGTCATTGAGCAGCTGCGCCGATTGCGCGCCCGAGGTCCACCACACCGTGATGTGCGGCTTGATCTCTTCCAGCTTCTTGAAGGCGCAGTCGACGTCGAGCGGATAGAGCTTGTCGGGCGCGACGCCGTCCGCCATCAGCGCCGCCTCGAGCGTAGCGATCGGGTGGTTGCGCAGCGCCCGGCGGCCGGGGAATTTCTTGACGTCCCAGAAATCGGCCCAGCTGTTCGGCGCATCCTTCGGGAACGTCTTCTGGCTGTAGGCCAGCACGCTGGAATAGAATTCGTAGGACACCGAATAGGGACTGCGATAGGCCTCGGGCATCGCCGCCGCGTTCGGGATCTTGGAGAAGTCGAGCTTCTCGATCAGCCCCTGCTCGCCGCCGCGCAGGCAATAGCCGGTCGGGGTGTCGACGACATCCCAGATCGGCTTGCCGCTGCCGACCTGGGTCTTGATCGCGGGCCAGGCGTCGGGGATGGAGTCCTGGTTGATGGTGATGCCGAGCTTCTTGGCGGAGGGATCGAGGATCGCCACCGTCTGGGCCTGCTGATAGGCGCCGCCCTGCGAGACGAAGGTGATCTGCTCGGCGGCACTGGCAGCCGTGGTAAATCCGATTGCACCAAGCAATGCGCAGCCAAATCCAAATTTCTGCTTCGTCGTCATCCTCACCTCCTCCAAATAGATCTCACTGACCGATCGCATCGAGAAACTGGTACCAGCCGGCGACCATGCGCACGGCGGGCTCACGCAGCGGATAGAACGGAATCGCCTTCATGCGCCTGATATCGAGCAGGCCGACCTCGGGCGTCTCGCCGCGCACGAAGGCGGCGAGATAGCGGCCCATCAGGCTCGACATTGCGACACCGGCGCCATTGTAGCCCATCGAGACCAACGTGCGGTCGTCGAGCCGGCCGATATGCGGCACCTGGTCCAGCGTCATCGCGACGAGGCCCGACCATTTGTAGGCGAGCGGGATATCGGCGAGATCCGGAAAAATGCCGACCATCGCCTTGCGCAACGCATCAAACGCCGGTTCGGAGTCCTGCTTGCCGAAGGCGCCGCGGCCGCCGAAGATCACGCGATTGTCGACCATGCGGAACCAGCGCATCATGCGCTTGGTCTCGGTATAGGTTCGCCCAGTCGGCATCAGCTTTCCGGCGAGATTGCGCGGCAGCCTGTCGGTGGCGATGATGGCGCTGCGGAACGGGATCAGCGTGCGCTGCATCTGCGCGGTGGCATCGGTCAGATCCGAATAGCTGTTGGTGGCGATGATCGCCTGCTTCGCCCGCACCGCGCCTTTCGGCGTCTCGGCGACGATGCCGCCGTTCTCCCGCCGGAGTTTGAGCACCGGCGACTCCTGGAAGATGGGAACGCCGCGGCGCGCGACGCCGTCGGCAAGGCCGCGCAGATAGTTCAGCGGATGAATGCCGCCCGAACCGGGATTGAGCACGCCGCCGACAAAGATGTCGGAGCCGGTCTCCTCGCGCACGCCGCGCTTGTCGAGGATGCGAACCGCGGCCGAGCCCATCTCGCGCGTCATCCAGTTGGCTTCGTCGATCGCGGCCTTCAGTGTCGTCTCGTTATGCGCCGCCTTGACCTGGCCGGTGCGCGTGAGCTGAGCGCTGGTGATGCCGAACTCGGAGACGAGCTCTTCGACCATGTCGGTCGATTCATGCGCGATCTCGTACATGCGCCGCGCCATGGCGCGGCCGTGCACGGCATCGATCTCGCGGAACGAGAGGCGGAATTTCGCGGTGATCACCCCACCATTGCGGCCGCTCGCGCCCCAGCCGGGGCGGTTGGCCTCTAACACGACCGGCGCGAGCCCGCTTCTGGCGATGTGGTGCGCGGCGGAGAGGCCGGTGTAGCCCGCGCCGATGATCACCACATCCGCCTGTCGCTCGCCCGACAGGACCGGAAACTCGCGCGCCGGCTCGGCCGTGGCGGCCCACAGCGAATTGGCTGACGGCAGCGCGCTCCAGTCCCGTGTCATGCCCGCGCTCACGGACTCAGGCCGCCGGGCCGATGGCGGCGTCGGCGAGCGCCTTCAGCGTCGGATAATGGAAGTCCGGCTTGGTCAGCGTCTCCACCGCCGGCGTGCCGCCGAAGCCGGCAATGCCCTGGCGGCGCTCGATCCAGCACACCTTGTAGCCGAGCTTCCGCGCGATCCCGATGTCGTGGTACTGGCTCTGCGCGACGTGCAGGATGTCGGACTGCTTGTAGCCGAAGGCGGACTGGCGACCCTTGTTGTAGGCGAAGAATTCCGGGTTCGGCTTGGCCACGCCGGTCTCGTCGGCGCAGACCGTGTCGTCGAAGGGATTGCCGAGCGCATGCGCGTAACAAGAGAGCGCAACGCGGTCGGCATTGGTCATCGCGACCAGCCGGAATTTGGTGCGCAGGCGCTTGAGCGCCTCGACCGAGTCCGGAAACGGTCCCCAGCGCAGCACGGCGAGCTGGAACATGTCGCAGGACGCATCGTCGGCCGGCAGCCCGAGCTCCTTGGCGAGATAGCGGTAGACGTGGAACATCACCTCGCTCGAGCGCTCGTAATGCTTGTCACGACCGCGCTTGTAGGATTCGAAGATCTGGTCGTCGCTGAGCTCGGCTGGCGTCTTGCCGGAGATCCTGCGCACCGCGGCGAGCACGCCAGTCTCGAAATCGATCAAGGTGCCGACGACGTCGAAGGTGAGAACCTTGAAATTGCTGAACGCGGCTTGGGTCGACATATCAGTTTCTTCTCTCAGGTTGCAACAAGGCTTCAGTCCACCCTGGGCACCACGATGGTGTCCTCGGGGTGAAGGGTGACGGTGAGACTGCCGCCGAGCGGCGGAATGCGGCTGTAGGCCTGATGGTAGCTCGGCTGGCGCAGGCTGAGCGCGATGCCGCCTTCCAGCGCCAGGAAGACACGCAGGCTCTCGCCCTGATAGACGATGTCGGTGACCGTGCCGGTCAGCCGGTTGCAGGCGGCATCCTGTACGCCGTCGTCGATCAGCAATTTTTCGCTGTGCACGGCGAGCATCAGCGCATCGCCATCCGGAATGGCGCGGGCGCTGCGCAGCAGCGCGTTACCGAGCGCGACGCAGGCCGCATCGACGCGGCGAACGGGCAGCATCGTCGCTTCCCCGATGAAACTCGCGACAAAGGAATTTGCGGGATGATCGTGCAACCGCTCGGGCACGTCGATCTGGATCAGCCTGCCGTCCTTCATCACGGCGACCCGATCGCTCATGGTCAGCGCCTCACGCTGGTCATGAGTGACGTAGATGATGGTGGCGCCGATGCGCTTGTGCAGCGCGCGCAGCTCGATCTGCATGGATTCGCGCAGCTGCTTGTCGAGCGCGGAGAGCGGCTCGTCCATCAGGATCAGCCGCGGCTCGAAGATCATGGCGCGGGCCAGCGCCACGCGCTGGCGCTGGCCGCCGGAAAGCTGCGCGATGCCGCGCGCCTCATAGCCGGCGAGGCCGACCATCGCGAGCGCCGCGCGCACCTTGTCGGGCCAGCTCGCTTTCGGCAGCCGGCGCGCGCGCAAAGGAAAGGCGACGTTCTCGCCGACGCTCATATGCGGGAACAGCGCGTAGTTCTGGAACACGACGCCGAGATCGCGCTTGTGCGGCGGCATCCAGGTGACGTCGCGGCCGCCGAAGAGAATTGTTCCGCTCGATGGCAGGATGAAGCCGCCCAAAATGCCGAGCAGTGTGGTCTTGCCGGAACCGGAGGGACCGAGCAGCGAGACGAACTCGCCCGCGCCGACATTGAGGGACACGTCATCGAGGGCGCGAACCGCGCCGTACGTCTTGCTCGCGGACCTGATCTCGACGCTTTCCGCTCGCTTGTCCAACGATCGACCCTCGCCACGTCCGTGTGATGGCGTGCCTCACTGCGCGCCATAAGCCTGCTTTATAGACAGGGATTCCGAGCACTCACGGACGAAGCGTGCACCGCACCAAATCTTCCTCCGCAGGCCCTGTCTTTTGGGCTGTCATGCCAATGACACCAGACTTGGCAAAACTCGGCAATTGCCAAATTCTCACGCGGCTCATAACATGACGTTATGCCCGAGCTGCGCCGCATGCTGCCGTCCAGCAACGCCCTGTTCGTCTTTGACGCGGCGGCGCGCAATGGCAGCTTCACCGCGGCGGCCGCAGAATTGAACGTTACGCAGCCGGCGGTGAGCCGGATGCTCGGCCAGCTCGAGGAGCATCTCGGCGTTCGCCTGTTCGATCGCACGGCCGGACGCGCGGTGCTCACCGAAGAAGGCGAACTGCTGTATCGCCGCGTGCTCGAAGGCTTCCGCAGCATCGAGAGCGGCCTCGTGGAAATCGAACGGCGGCGCAAGGGCACCGAGACGGTGACGCTGTCGGTCTCCTCCGCCTTCACCACGCATTGGCTGATGCCGCGCATCGACAAGCTCCAGAAGCAGTTTCCGCAGGTCGATCTCCGCTTCCAGCTGATCTCCGGCGCGCTGCGCGGGCCGGTGGACAATGTCGATCTCGGCATGCGCTTTCGCGATCGCGACGAGCCGTCGTCCGGCGGCACGCTGATCATGAAGGAAGTCATGCTGCCGATGTGCAGCCCCGGCTATCTCGGCGAGACCGATCCCGCTGAAGGCAACACCATCATCCGCCTTGCCGAGACGCCGGGCGACTGGGCCGCCGATTATGCATCGCTCCTCACCGGGCGCCGCGGCGCGGCCAAGGCGCTGAGCTTCACCGACTATGCCGTGGTGGTGCAGGCCGCGCTGCTCGGCCAGGGCATCGCGCTCGGCTGGCTGACGGTGGCCTCGCACTGGCTTCTCACCGGCGCGCTGGTGCCGGCCTCCGACACCCTCACCACCACGCGCCGCGTCTGCGAATTCCTGCCGCCGCGCAACCGGCCGATGCGCCCCATCGCCGTCGAGATCCGCGACTGGATCATCGCCCAGATGAAAAGCGAGATCGCGGCGATTGACCGGCTCTATCCGAAACTCGGCGCGATGGCAGCGTGCTATTGAGGACGCGTTGGGGTGAGGCACCACTCCCTCCACGTCATTGCGAGCGCAGCGAAGCAATCCAGAGCCTTTCCGCGGAGCGATTCTGGATTGCTTCGCTACGCTCGCAATGACGATGTGGATAGAGCTTTGGTCCTACCGATGCTCGATCGCGCGGATGGCGCCGCGGAGTTCGGCTAGGCCGCGCAGGCGACCGATCGCGGTGTAGCCGGGATTGGTGCGCTTGGTGGCGGCGAGATCGTCGAGCATGCGGTGGCCGTGATCGGGACGGAATACGATCCTTTTGTCTCGTGAACGCCGCGCGTTCTCCTTTAGCAGCGCCTTGAGCACTGCGACCATGTCGACGTCGCCGTCGAGATGATCGGACTCGTAGAACGACAGGCCGTCGGCCTCGCGCTTGGTCGCGCGCAGATGGGCAAAGGCGATGCGAGGGCCAAAGCGCTCTGCCATTTCAGGCAGATTGTTCTCAGGCCGCACGCCGAGTGAGCCCGTGCACAGGCAGATGCCGTTGGCCTTGGACGGCACGGCGTCGAACAGCGCCTGATAGTCCTCGGCGGTCGAGGCAACGCGCGGCAGGCCGAACAGCGGGCGCGGCGGATCATCCGGATGCAGCGTCAGCGATACGCCGAGCTGCTCGGCGACCGGCGCGACACGGCCCAGGAATTCGGCGAGATGCTGCCGCAGGATCGCCGGCGTGATGTCGCGATAGGTTTCCAGCCGGTCGCGGAATTGCGGGATGGTCATCGGCTCGGTGGTCGAGCCCGGCAGCGCGCTGGCGATGACCATCACGAGATAGTCGATGTCGGCCTGGCTCATCTGATCGAACAGCTTTTTCGCGCGGGCCTGCTGCTCCGGCGAATACTCCTGCACGGCGGCAGGTCGCTTGAGGATATGCAGCTCGAAGGCGGCAAAGCGGTCCTGGTCGAAGCGCATGGCACGGGCGCCGTTCGGCAGCTCCCATTCCAGATCGGTGCGGCACCAGTCGACGACAGGCATGAAATTGTAGCAGATGATCTTGATGCCGGCGCTAGCGACAGCCTCCAGACTTGCGATCCACGCCTCGATCGACTTCGTCGCCTTGCCCCCGAGCCGCTTGACGTCGTCGGGGATCGGAATCGATTCCACCACCGACCAGGTCAGTGGCGAGCGGCCGGGCTGACCCTTCTCGATGAAATTCTTGCGCTCCTCGACCGCCTTGCGCGTCCAGGCTTCGCCGATCGGCACCTGATGCAGCGCGGAGACAATGTCCGTCGCGCCGGCCTGCCTGACATCGTCGAGCGACACGGGATCATCGGGCCCGTACCAGCGCCATCCCTCCAGCATCATGCCAGTTCTCCAATCAGTTCGCGGTCAGCACGACCTTGACGCTCTGCGAGCGGTCGAGTGCCAGCCTGAGTGCGTCGGGCGCGGTCGACAGCGGCCGTTCGGCGGTGACCAGCGACAGCACGTCGACGCTGCCGGCCGCGATCAGTTCCACCGCCGTCATGAACTCGAAGCCAAAGCGGAACGAGCCGCGCAGGTCGATCTCCTTCGCCATCACCGCGTTCGATGGCGTCGGGATCTGCCCGCCCGGCAGATTGCCGATCTGCACCACGACGCCGCCGCGCCGCACGATGCCGATCGCGCTCGCAAGACCCGCGGCCGTGCCGGAGACCTCGAACGCAACGTCATAGGGACGCGAAGCGGCCTGCGCCTTCAGACCCTCCTCCCCGCCCGAGACGTTCTCGACATGCGAGGCGCCGAGCCGGGTTGCGAAAGCCAGCGGCGCCGGCGCGATGTCGGCCACCGTGACATCAGTCATGCCGGCGCGATGTGCGGCGAGCATGGTCAGAAGCCCGATCGGGCCGGCGCCGAAGATGATGCCGCGCTTGCCCTCGATGTTGCCGGCGCGCGCGACCGCATGCAGGCAGACCGCGAGCGGCTCGGCCAGCGCCGCAGCCTGATAGGACACGTGATCCGGGATCTTCACGCACTGCGCCGGGATCGCATCGAAGTAATTGGCGAAGCCGCCCTGCATGTGCGGCGTCTTCGAGGCCGAGCCCATGAAGTAGATGTTCTCGCAGAGGTTCGGCCGGCCTTCGCGGCAGGCGACGCAATGGCCGCACCAGCGCGACGGATTGACCGCGACGCGGTCACCGACCTTCAGGTTCGCCGTGGCACCGGAGATCTCCACGACCTCACCGGAAATCTCGTGGCCCAGCACCAGCGGCGACTTCACCACGAAATCGCCGGTGCGGGCGTGACGGAAATAATGCATGTCCGAACCGCAGATGCCGCCGGCGCCGAAGCGGATGCGCACCATGCCGTCTGCGAGCTTGTCGAGCGGATGCTCGATCATGCGCAGGTCTTCGGGACCGAACAGGGTTGCGGCGAGAGCAGTGGAGGTCATTTGGAGAGTCCCATGTATTTTGGCAGCCAGAGGGTCAGGTCGGGAATGTAGGTGATCGCGATCAGCGCGAGCATCAGCGGTACCAGCCAAGGCAGGATCGCCACCGTCGTGCGCTCGACCGAGAGCCTTGCCACGCGGGCAAGCACGAACAGCACCATGCCGAGCGGCGGGTGCAGCAGGCCGATCATCAGGTTCAGCGTCATGATCAGGCCGAAGTGAATGGGATCGATGCCGAGCTTGAGCACAATCGGCAGCAGGATCGGCACCAAAATGGTGATCGCCGCCGTGGTGTCGATGAAGCAGCCGACGAACAGGATCAGGACGTTGGCGAGTGCCAGGAACACCCATTTGTTGTGGGTGACGCTGAGCATCCAGTCCGACAACGTCTGCGCGGCCTGTGACACCGTCAGCAGCCAGGCGAAGATCGAGGCTGCCGTGACGATAAACAGCACCGAGGCCGTGGTCTCGATGGTGTCGAAGGTCGCCTTCGCCACCGTTTGCAGCGTCATGGTGCGGTAGCGGATGAGGCCGAGGAACAGCGACCAGATCACGGCGGCGACCGCGGCTTCCGTCGGCGTGAACCAGCCGAGCGTCATGCCGCCGATCAGGATCACCGGCGCCATCAGCGCCATCACCGCCGAGAAGTCGAAATACCAGTCGATCACGAGCAGCGTGCCGAGACCGATGACCACGGCCAAGTTGACCGAAAGACCGGCCAGCACCATCAGCCAGATCGCGAGGGGGAACGAGAGCACGATGACGATCTCGAGCCCGGCCGAGCCGAGCTGCGGCCAGGAGAACGGCGTATCGCTGCCCCATTTGTTCTTGTGCGCGAAATAGGTGACGGTGGCCATCATGAACAGGGTCAGGACGATGCCGGGAATGACGCCGCCGAGAAACAGCGCGCCGATCGAGACGTTCGCCATCATGCCGTAGATCACGAAGGGCAGCGACGGCGGGATGATCGGCCCGAGCGTCGCCGAGGCTGCGGTGACGCCGACCGAGAACTCGGTGGAATAACCGTGGTCCTTCATCGCCTTGATCTCGATGGTGCCGAGACCGGCGGCGTCCGCGATCGCGGTGCCGGACATGCCGGAGAAGATCACCGAGCCGATGATGTTGACGTGACCGAGACCGCCGCGCATCCACCCGACCAGCGCGACGGCGAATTTGTAAATGCGCCCGGTGACGCCGGCAATGTTCATGAGGTTGCCGGCCAGGATGAAGAACGGCACGGCAAGCAGCGGAAAGCTCTCGACGCCGGCGATCATGCGCTGCGCCAGCGTGACATCAGGCGTCACGCCGCTGACCAGGATGTAGAGCAGCGACGACGCGGCCATGGCAATCGCCACGGGAACGCCGAGCAGCATCAGGATGAGAAAGCCTCCGAGCAACAGCAGCATGATGTTATATCTCCGATCCGTCGTAGGCACCGGGACGTTCGAGGACCGAATAACCCTGCCGCCAGTGTTGCAGCGCCGCCTGCACCGCGCGAAGGAACATCAGCACGAAACCGAGCAGCACGGCGTAATAGACATAGTTCTTGGGGAAGTTGATCGTGGTCATCTGCTCGTCGCCGATGATCTGGATGTAGACCCAGACCAGCTTGGTGGCGTAGCCGAAGAAGGCGATCCGGATCAGGTCGATCAGCGTCGACAGCGCACGGCCCACGGGCCGCGGCAGATAGCGATAGACGAGATCGACCTGGATGTGCCGCGACAGCCGCACGCACATCGCGGCGCCGATGAAGACCACGCCGATCAGGCAATAGGTCGCGATCTCCTCGGTCCAGGCGTAGCTGTCGTTGAGCACATACCGGGTGAAGAACTGGAGGAAGACGGCGAGCGCCATCACCCAGAAGATCGCCAGCGCCACCCAATCCTCGAACGCGTAGATGCCGAGATCGACCTTCGGTGTCGCCTCCTCCTCGAAGGTGTGGGCGATCTCGTCCGCGGTGATCTGCCGGTGTATTTCGGCGGTCGACATGGGGTTGCTCCTCAAACGTCTCAATCGTCATTCCGGGCGGCTCGAAGAGCCGAACCCGGAATCTCGAAGTTTCCGGATTCGACGCTTACGCGTCGCTCCGGAACGACGGGCATCGGTTACTTGACCGCCTGAATCCGCTCCCAGTCGGCCTTGCGATAACCAAAGGTCTCGAACGCGACGTTCTTCAGCACGGTGTCGCGGAACTCGTTCTTGTCGACCTCGGTCACGCTCAAGCCCTTCTCCTTGAAGAAGGCGACCAGCTTGGCCTCGTTCTGCTTGATCTCTCCGGTGGCCTTGGCGGCGGCTTCCTGCGCCACGTCGGTGAAGATCTTCTTGTCCTCGTCGGAGAGCTTCTTCCACAGCGCGCCGGCCACCACCGTGTTGAGGTGATCGACGATATGGCCAGTCAGCACGATGTGCTTCTGCACCTCGTAGAACTTCTTGGCCTCGATCGTCGTCAGCGGATTCTCCTGCGCCTCGACGGTGCCGTTCTGGAGCGCGAGATAGACTTCGGCGAACGCGATCGGCGCGGTGTTGGCGCCGCAGGCGCGCGGCATTGCCAGATAGGCCGGCACGTCGGGCACGCGGATCTTCAGGCCCTTCATGTCGGCGCAGGTCTTGATTGGCTTGTTCGACGAGGTCTGGCGCACGCCGTAATAGGTCACCGCGACGATGTGGTGGCCGCTCTTGTCCTCATAGCCCTTGGCGAGCTCCTTGAAGATGTCGCTCTTGGTATAGGCGAGCAGATGATCGGCGTCGCGGAAGGTGTAGGGATAGTAGGTCACGCCGATCGGGGGGAAGCTCTTGGCCGCGAAGCTCGAGCCGGAGATGATGATGTCGACCGAGCCGAGTGACAGGCCCTGGTTGATGTCGGCCTCCTTGCCGAGCTGGGAGGCCGGATAGACCTCGATCTGATAGCGCCCGTTGGTGCGCTTGCCGATCTCCTGCGCAGCCCAGACCGAGGCGGTGTGGAACGGCTCCGAGGTCTCATAGACATGGGCCCATTTGAGCTTGGTCTGCGCCATGCCTGCATTGGTCGCAGCCAGCAGCGCAGCGGCGGAGAGTGCCGCGGCAATCGTCATCTTCTTCAACATCGACTTTTCCTCCATCGTTCAAGTCTGCTTCTTGTTCGCCCGCGCCGACAGGGATGCGGGCCGCCCAATCTCATCGCCGCCGCGCGTGGCTGCTCGCAGTCCGCGTCTTCGGCGCATGTTTCGGTTTCGACGGTTTTGCCGCAGGTCGCACCGTGCTGCCGCGTCCGGACGACGATCCTGCCGCGTTCTCGGCGCCAAAATTCTGCGCAAAGCGTTCCTGTGAGCGCGCCAGATGAACGCGCATGGCATCGCGCGCGGCGTCCGGATCATGCGCGACGATCGCGTCGCGCACGGCGCGATGCTCGTCGAGCGCCGTGCGCCACGTGCCCGGGCTCTCGAAATAATGCGCAAGCTGCGCGAAATAGGGATTGAGGCGCTGGTCGAACAGCTCGCCGACCACGCGCACCAGAACGGCGTTGCCAAGACTGCCGGCGATCGCGACGTGAAATGCGCGGTCGTAGACCATCGAGGCTTCGCCGGGATGCTCGACATTCTCCATCGCGACAAGGGACGCATCGATGCGGGCGATATCGTCCTTTGTCGCCACGCGCGCGGCCTGTTCGGCGATGGCGCTTTCCAGGAATTCGCGGGCGCGCAGCAGCTCGAACGGGCCTTCGATGACGGAAGCGGGTGCCGGTGCCGCAACGGCAGCGGGCTCGATCACGTAGATGCCGGACCCGACGCGGATGCGGAGGCGGCCTTCGACCTCGAGCGCGATCAGGGCTTCGCGCACCGTCGGCCGCGACACCTTGAGCTGCTCGGCGAGCTCACGCTCGGTCGGCAAGCGGCTGCCGACCGCGTACTCGCCGCTGTCGATCAGGCCTCGCAATTGATCGGCGACTTGGCGATAGAGCCGTCTCGCCTCCACAGCTTCCAGCGGCACGCTGGTCCTCCCGAAAGGATCGCGCGACGCACCTCAAGCACCCCGCGACCGGCCAATTTTGGAAAATTGGTCTTACCAATTGACCGGAGCATTGACCGAGGACGGGCGCCATGTCAAGCAGCGGCAAAGCAAAGGGGAGACGTCCATGCGCCTTAATTCGACGCGCCTTGGCCGCGCCAATCTCGACCGGCTGCCACCTCGCATCCGCCGCCCGGCCTATGACCGCTCGCGCGTCACGCCCGGAATCGTGCATCTTGGTCTCGGCGCATTTCATCGCGCGCATCAGGCCGTCGTCATCGACGATTGCCTTGCGGCAGGCAGCGCGTCTTGGGGCATCGTCGGCGCGAGCCTGCGCAGCCCGGATACGCGCGATGCCCTCGCCCCACAGGACCACCTCTACACCGTCGCCATACGGTCGGCCGAAGGCACCGAGCACCGCGTCATCGGCGCGCTGCTCGACAGTGTCGTCGCGCGCGAAAATCCTTCGCGGCTGGTCGGGCGGATGGGCGATCCCGCCATTCGCATCGTCTCCCTGACCGTCACCGAGAAGGGCTATTGCCACACGCCGCAGACCGGCGATCTCGACGAGCGGCATCCCGACATCGTGCATGATCTCAACAATTTCGACGCGCCGCGCTCGGCGCCCGGCTTCATCGTGGCTGCGCTGGCGCGCCGGCGCGCACAGGGTCTTTCGCCCTTCACCGTGCTGTGCTGCGACAACCTCGCCGCCAACGGTCACACCGTGCAGCGGATCGTGACGCAGTTCGCCGCGCTGCGGTCGAAGGAGCTCGGCAAGTGGATCGCGGATGCGGTCGCTTTCCCCTCGACCATGGTCGACCGCATCGTGCCGGAAACCACGGATGCCGACCGGGAAGCGGTGTCATCCGCGCTGGGCTTTCACGACGCCTGGCCTGTGATGACCGAGCCGTTTACGCAATGGGTGGTCGAGGACCGCTTCACGGCGGGCCGGCCCGATCTCGCCGCCGCGGGCGTCGAGCTCGTCAGCGACGTCAAGCCGTTCGAGCTGATGAAGCTGCGGCTGCTCAACGCCAGCCATTCGGCACTGGCCTATCTCGGCTATCTCTCGGGCTACGAGACCATCGCCGACACCATGCAGGACCCGCATTTCGCGCGCCTCGCCGCGCAGGTGATGGAAGAAGCCGCGGTGACGCTGACAATGCCTTCAGGTACCGACCTTGCCGCCTATCGCGCCTCGCTGCTCAAGCGCTTCGCCAATCCTGCACTTCACCACCGCACCTGGCAGATCGCGATGGACGGCTCGCAAAAGCTGCCGCAGCGCCTGCTCGGCGCGATGCAGGATCGCCTGCGCCAGGATTTGCCGATCGCAACCCATGCGCTCGCAGTGGCCGGCTGGATGCGCTACGTCACCGGCCTCGACGAGCAGGGCCGCGCCATCGACGTGCGCGATCCCCTTGCCGCCGAGTTTGCAGCGCTGGCGCGCGAGGCGGGTCCCGTCGCCGAACGGCTCGCACCCGCATTGCTCGCCGTCGCGAAGGTGTTCGGGCCGCTTGGCGCCGAGCCGCGCCTGCGCGAGGCGGTGACCGCGGCGCTCGGCCGTCTCTATAAGGATGGCGCACGGCGGGCGGTGGCGACGCACGCCTCGGCGTGACTGGCGAAACCGGTCATGCTGCACTGCGGTCAAAATTGACGGAAGTCGCGCTTGATTTTTGCCTGTCCTTGGCCCACCCGAGAGCCATGGCAAAGGACAGCAAGGTCATCGCCGCGAACGCGGCCTTCTACGCCGCCTTTTCGACCGGCAATTTCGACGAAATGGAGCGGATGTGGGCTGATGATGACGCCATTTCCTGCATCCATCCCGGCTGGCCAGCCATTATCGGGCGGGCCACCGTGATCGGAAGCTGGCGCGACATCCTGCAGAACCCGGAGCGGCCGCAGATCGTCTGCGCCGAGCCGCAGGCGATCATCGACGGCGACAGCGCGCGGGTGCTCTGCATCGAGATCGTCGACGGCACCGCCTTGGCCGCGTCGAACCATTTCCGCCGCGTCGGCGACGGCTGGCGCCTGGTGCATCACCAGTCGAGCCCGATCGCGCAGATTGTCGAGCAGGCTGAAGAGGATAGCCCGAGCCACCGGGTCCACTGAAGACGGCGATCACGCCGGCGTGATCTACTGTGCATGGGGTTGTTTTGCGACTTTTTGTTTGGCGCCTCATCCAAGCCCCGACAATCGTCCAGCACCACCCGCGCATCGCTGAAATCATCGTCCCGGAAGAACATGCTGCGCGTGATCAGAACCGGTATGCCGGCACGTGAGGCCGCGATCAGGCCATTGGCGGAATCTTCGATCGCAACGCAGTCGTGCGCAGTCAGCTTCAGTCGCGCCAGGACCTCGAGATAGACGTCCGGCGCAGGCTTCTTATGCCGCACGTCGTCGCCGGCAACGATCGCGTCGAAATCCCCGGCCCAGCCCGTCCCCAGCGCCTGCGAGAGCAGCGCATCGATATTGCCGTGCGAAGTGGTGGTCGCGATCGCGAGCCGCTGGCCGCGCTCCCTCGCCGCGGCGAGCAGCTCCGCCACGCCGGGCCGTAAGGGGCAGCAGCCGGCCTCGACCAGCTCGGCATAGTGGGCGGTCTTGATGCGGTGAAGCTCCGCGATGTCCGCGTCCGCCAATGGCCGGGCGATCCATAGCCTTGCGTGGTAGGCGCGCATGCGTTCCTTGCCCCCAGTCACCCGCAGCAGGTCTTTGTAGACGGCGCGGTCCCACTCCCAGCCGAGCCCGTGGCGCGAGAAGGCATGATTGAAGGCCTGCCGATGCAGCTCCTCGGTTTCGGCCAGCGTGCCGTCGACATCGAAGATCAGCGCGGCGGCGCGCCGGATCAGCTCGGCGGCCTCGCATGCTAACGCGGCGGGTGCTTCTGCCTGCACGATCGATGATCTCCCCTGACGCCCGGGTGACCATCGCCCGAGGCCGCAGGTGAGACAAATCGCAATATCTTTTGCTGGCCCCAAAAATCTCTTATGAGCGGGGACGCGCGCGGCGGCGCGACGGGAACTCCGACCAGCACGGCAGACGCATGCGGCTCTTCATTCTTGGCTTCGGCTATAGCGCCAGGCACTTCGTCCGCAGGTTCGGCGGCGCCTTCTCGCATATCGCCGGCACCGTACGCGATCCCGCCCAGCGGCATGATCTCGCCGGCATCGAGCTGCATCCCTTTTCCGGGCGTGATCCGGATCGCACCACGGCCGAACGCATCAGCGACGCCGACGTCCTTCTCGTCTCGATCCCGCCCAGCAGCGCCGGCGATCCCGCGCTGGCGGCGTTCGGCAACGTGCTGGCGGCGGGCCGCCGCAAGGTCGTTTATCTCTCCACAATTGGCGTATATGGCGATCACGCAGGCGGGTGGGTCGACGAGAACACGCCGCCGCAGGCTGCGCTCGAGCGCACGCAAATGCGGATCGCAGCGGAGCAAGCCTGGACGGATGCGTCAGGCGGCGACGTCGCGATCCTGCGACTTGCCGGCATCTACGGTCCCGGCCGCAACGCGCTCGTGACGCTACGGGCAGGAACGGCCCGGCGCATCATCAAGCCGGGACAGGTCTTCAACCGCATCCACGTCGACGACATCGCGACCGCGATCATGGCCGCGATTCATCACCAGGGCGAAGGTACGTGGAACGTGTGCGACGACGAGCCCGCGCCGCCGCAGGACGTGATCGCCTACGCCGCGCAGCTGATGGGCGTTGCTCCGCCGAAGGAAGAAGCGTTCGCGACCGCCGAGATGTCGGCGATGGCCCGCAGCTTCTATGCCAGCAGCGCCCGGGTCTCCAACGCGAAACTGAAGCGCGAGCTCGACGTCACGCTCGCCTGTCCGACCTATCGGCACGGCCTCGATGCGCTGTGGCGCGCCGGCGAAGGACGATAGGGCTCCTGAGCGACGGGAATCCCGTATCGGCTCGCCAGGCTTTTCCGGATCTGATCGTGTGCCGGATTTAACTGCTTGGACGCGTTGCGGCGCAATATCCATTAACCGAAAACTGCGGTTCTTCCGCCGCAGTCCATCCGGGAGAGGCCGCCAACGATCCGCGCGCCCGCGCAAATCGACGCGCTCCGTTGCAACAAATGGGCGTCATCATGGCCGGAGCGACACATCATGTTGCTCAGTCATCGCACATCATCGTCAATCCAAGCGCGAGCCGTCGGCATTTGAATGAAATTTTCAGAGGAGTTGAGCCGAGCGATTTACTCGAACTTTCTTTGTGACGCCCTAGTTCCACGGCCGGAAGTTCCATCTCCGGAAACCGGAGAAGGGTCTTCCCTGGCGCGAACTGCCGTCCGGCCAGGACGAAGGAGCGCCCGAGTGCATCATCTCGTCCACCCAGATTGCGCTTGCTCAGGGCTCAATTGAATAAAGCTTTATCCGACCTGGAATTGAAATGAATTTGGCTCGCGAATCGATTGAACTGTTGGAGCAGGTCGCGCGAATCCTGTGGTTCGAAGGCACCAAGCACGGATTGCGCGACCGCGAGTGGATGGCGCTGCGCTTCCTCTCTCGCGCCAACCCGTTCTCCCGGACGCCTTCGGCGCTGGCGAGTTACGTCGGCACCACGCGCGGCACCGCCTCATTCATCATCGGCGAGCTGGAGCGGCTCGGCTATCTCGAGCGGAAGCGCTCGGCCAAGGACAAGCGCTCGGTGATGCTGAGCGTGACGCAGCAGGGCAAGAAGTTCCTGGTGCGCGACCCCGTCACCGTTCTCGTCGAGGCGATTGCCGTCCTCGACGACGACGTCAAGATCCGCTTTCGCGACACGTTGCGGCACGTGCTGGATCAGTCGGACGCAGCCGAGCAGCGGCACCACACCGATGTTTGCAGGCGATGCATCTTCCTCCGGGAAGATCGCACCGCCACGGACAGCAAGACAACGGTGGAGTTCAGCTGTCGCCTGTTTCGCGCACCGATCGCGGAGGCGGAAGTCGATCTGCTATGCACCAGCTTCGAGCATCACCGCCAATAGAAGACTCCATCGATCAGGGCGTTGCCTTGCGCGACGAATAGACGAGGCCTCCGCTTGACTCCACCACCAGACGCCCGTTCTCGTTCCTGATGTCTTCGATACGGCCGAGCCCGGGTACCTGCTGTCCCAGCACAGCCTCGATGACGCCGTTCGGGCTTTGCAGGATCGCAATTCCCTCATAGGCCTGGCGGACCGACCAGCCCTTGATCACCTTGCGCGGCGCCGACGGAGCAACCGAGCCTGTGACCTCGGGCGCAGCGACCGAGGCCATCATCGGCATTGCCTGCGATGACGGCGGCTGCGATGCCACAGTTGCCGGAGCCTGGGCCTGTACCTGAGCCTGTCCTTGGGCGAGCTTGTCGAGCTTCACTGTGGAGGACGAGCTCACCCGCTCGATGCGGTCGAGGTTCTCAGCAAACCTGCCGAAGCGGTCATTGGTCGCCTTGCTCGATTGATCGACCGCGGTACGCAGGCCGTCGAGATTTTCGGACACGCCCGACACCTGCTTGCGCAGTTGCGCGACCGTCTCGCGCAGATTCCTGATCTCCGTATTGGCCGCAACGTTGTTCTGGACGGGCTGAGTGGTGGTGAGATAGGCGATCACGCCGGTGCAGGCGCAGACCACCAGAATGGCGGCGACCGCCAGTGTTGCGAGCGGCGCGACCCATGTCGGGCGCGGCGGCGGTGGCTTGGCCACGATCACGGCCGGCTTGATCACGGTCGGGGCCGGTTTCGGTATCGCCATCTTGTCGAGGCGCGCCTTGGCGCGAATACGCTTCAGCCCCTCGAGCGCTTCTTTCGCCAGAGCTTCATCGCTCGCCGCAGCCGAGACACGCTTTGCGTTCGCTGCGGGCTTGGTTGTTCGTGCCGCATTGTCCTTTGTATCGCGCGCCTCCGGCGCCGGCTTCGCCGCCGCGGAAACATCAGCGCTCGCGTTGGGACGAGCTTGTCCATCGGACAACATTTTGGAAATGCTCCGTTCGGTTCGATCTGTCGAACGGCAACGTTATGTGTCGAAGCTTGCCTGAACCGTGCGCACCGAAAAACTTTTCATGGCGCGCGATGCGACGTCAGATGAGTCGAAGACGCCATGCACGTGGCAAGAGTGCGACTCGAAAGACACACCCTCGCCAAGATTTCGCCAAGCTGGAGTCTCGCCGCTGTACATGAGTCGAATTGTCGCATGTGGAAACAGGGTGGTGGGAGTCAATCCCGGGTTGAAAACCCCTCAATTTGCCTGACGAGCAGCATCACCCAAAACGGCTGTAATTATACGGGGATGCGGAACTTTAGGAATGCCACGGTGCAAAACTAGTTCAACAACCAAATCAACTGATGCGTTTGAATATATCAAGAAACAACTCGAAACGAACCAACAGCATCAAGCACACGTAGCAATCGCTTTGTGGCGCACGCTTGATCGGAAATGGGCAATCGTTACGGTCCTAGTCAAGTGATTCTCGTCAGTTGGCGAGGAGATCGACACAGTTCAGTAGTGTTCGGACGCGATGAGCAACTTGGCGCAACTGTACTAGGTCGTTTCTCAATCCGCTCCGGGAGGTGATCCGTAAGACACCCGCCGGGCCTCACGCAGTAAGCGTTCAGTATCGAGTCGAAGTAGCAGGCCTGCGAGACGCAGGCACTGAATGCGTAGGGCTGCCCGCGAACATCGGAACCATAACAACGATACGCGGGAAGGAATGTCGTCAAACAGCATCGTTGCCGAGCCGGGGCATCACAATAACCAACCGGGCGCGCAACAAGTGCGAAGCAGGGGCGAAAGACTGATGTATATTATCGTTGATGATCGCGAGAGCGTCGCGAACAGCTACGTCGGAGGGCTCGTTCGCGAAGGTGTATCGTCGATCGGCTTCTCCTCCGGAGAATTCTGGGACTGGCTGCAATCTGCGAGTGAATCGGATCTGGCGGCGGTGGACGCCTTCCTGCTCGGGGACTGCGATGCCCGCGGAAGCCTGCCGCGGGCGATGCGCAAGCGCTCCTCTGCTCCCATCATCGCCATGAGCGGCCAGAAGATGCTCAAGAATACGCTGGAGCTGTTCGAGTCCGGCGTCGACGACGTCGTGCACGTGCCGATCCACCTGCGCGAAATCCTCGCGCGAACGGCAGCGATCGCGCGCCGCCGGGTAGGCGAACTGCCAAGGCCCTGCGAGACCAGGATCCAGGTCTTCTTCAACGGTCGCGACCCCGAGATCGCGGGCCACGCCCTCACCTTGCCCCGCCGCGAACTGCGCATTCTCGAATATATGGTAAGCAACCACGGCAAGTGGATCACCAAGACGCAGATCTTCAACGCGGTCTATGGCATCTTCGAGTCGACCTTCGACGAGAGCGTGATCGAGAGCCACGTCAGCAAGCTGCGCAAGAAGCTCCGCGACCGCCTCGGCTTCGACGCGATCGTGGCCCGGCGCTACGTCGGGTATCGCCTCAACATCCCGGCCGGCGAGACGATCGACGTACCGATGCAGGAGCTCGACGAGGTCGGCATCCTCCTGAACAGGGCGCACGCCGCCCCGGCAGCGTATTCGGCAGGTAACTAGCGCGGCAAGACAGCGATACGAAGGCGGCCTTCGCGGAGATATCCCCGCGGAGGCCGGAGTGTTCTGAAGGCTGACGGAAGCGGCAGGAATGCCGCCGAAGCGCAGCAGCGAAGAGCGACCTACGGCTTCTGCTGGAATTCTTCCTTCGACACGTAGTTGAAGTCCTCGACCAGGACGTCCTGGACCACGTCGGCCTGCATCCGCTCGTTGACGCGCTGCTTGATGGCCGTCGTGAGGACGGAGAGGTCGTAGCGGGCGAGCTTCCTGAAATCGAGCCGGTCGTCGGCATAGATCCTGCGGAAGGCCTCGTCGACGACGAACGGCTCCGGCGGAACGCTGAGCTGGTGCATGGTCCGCGCCTCAACCGTGTAGACGAAGCGCGCGACGATGTAGCCCTGCACGTTGCCGTTCTCGACCATGGGCACGCTCAGCGCCCGCGTCTTCTGATATTGCAGCCCATCGAGATATTCGTCTTTCGCCGGCAGCAGGCTGCCGTTTTCCTTCCAATAGGCCACGGCATAGCTCGTGCCTGCGGTGAGGATGCATACCCAGAGCCCGGCCAGCACCAGTCTGATCATTTTCCATCCTGTGTTGCGCGACCGGTATAGGTGCCGTCCGACTCAGCATCCTTGATCGCCTTGACGATGACGGTCGCGACCTCGCGCACCGCGTCGTAATGCATTTCGAGGACGGAGCGATTCCGCTCCAACTTCTCGCGCAACCGCTGGATCTCCTCGGTGATCTCGATCTCGCTGCCGAGATGCATCCGGGCCCGCATCAGGCGGACGAATTCGAGCATGCTCCGGCTCTTGCGGGCGCTGAAATCGTCGAAATCGATCTTCTTTCCGGCCGCGAGCGCAGCCGTCTCCTCCTCGACGATGCTTTCGAGCCGGCGGATCGCCGCTAGGAGGCCGCGCATCTCGTCCGATCTCGCCGCGTCGGTGCCCTCGATCGCCGCGTCGCCGCCGGGATTCGGTAGGAGCACGGGCAGCAGCGCATCGCCTGCTGCTGCTTCCGTCGTCGCCTCGATGTCCGCGACCGCCTGTTCCATCACCAGGGCCGCCGCGCCTTGTTGTGCCTGCATAGGAAATTCACCCTTCAACTTCTGTCACCCATTCCCGGATCGTCATCCGGCCTTCCCCGTAACGTCCGGTCCTGCCGGATGCGCGGCAGCGAGCTGCCTGGCGATGCCAATGCCCTTGCCCTTGGCCAGCTGGCTACCGAGCTGCTCCGCCAGCATCGACTTCCAGACGCCGCCGGCCGTGCCCTTGCCGAAGACCTCCTCCGACTCCTTCGGCAACATCGTCTCGACGAAGGTCTGGAGGATGAAGGCCTCGAACTTCCGGTACACCTCGCCGGAGGCCGGCGCCTTGATCACCTGCACCGGAGCGCCGCTCACTGCGCCCGACTGTGCTTCGGACATCTTCGTCGCGGATTGATCGCCAGCAGCAGCCTTGGCCTTGCCGACCTCCGCCTCCATCGTGGCGGCGAAATCGGCGTCCGATGATTTCAGCGCATCGAGCTTCGCGGTGGCCGCGCGCTGCGCCACGGGGTCGGCGGCTTCGAGGACGTCGAGAACGAGGTCGGGTGTCGCTGTCACGATCATGTCTTGTTCCGGCTAACTGGCCGCGGCGTCCACTCGCGCACGGCTGGGCTTGTGCCCGTCATTTCCTCGAGCGAGCGCTTCTCCGCGTCGCGAAGCTTGTCGGCGAGCGCCGCTTTCGCAACCTGCTCGAGCTGTTTCACACGGCGGCTCTCCGAGCGAACCAGGTCGAGCTGCTGCGATGCCTGCGCCTGAACCGCGCGGGCGCCGACGCTCGTCCTGTTGAGGCGTCGCGCGATCGATTCGCTTGATGATCCCGCCGGCGGCTTCCCTTCGTTCAGGGCCCCGACCAGCCATTCCTGCTCGTCCTGCAGGACGCGCCCCTGCTGGCGCAATTGCGCAAGCTGCCATTCGGACAGCCGGAGCTGGAGCTTCACCAGCGAGACCATCCGACCGAGCTTGTCCGCGCGCGACGTCATGACCATCACTCCGCCAGCCATGACGAGACGCCGAGCATGAACTGCGTCAGCAGCTCGTCGCTGGTGAGATAGAGCAGCAGGAAGCCGCCGAACAGCACGAAGGGCACCGAGATGAAATAGACCGGTATGGCCGGCGTCAGCTTGTTGATCAGGCCGACCGCCAGGTTGACGATGACCGAATAGACGATGAAGGGGCTGGTGATCCGCAGCGTCAGCACGAACGCTTCCGAGAGGCGGCCGACGAGCTGGTCGAGCGCCATGCTGCCGCCGAGCCTGTTCCCGGGATGCCAGAGGTCGTAGGAGTTCATCAGCCCGCGCAGCACCTGCCAGTGCTGGTCGGTCATGAAGAACAGCGTGGTGACGGCCGCCATGATCAGCGGCACCAGGGCCGGCGCCGGATCGGTATCGCCGACCGGCGTGCCCGGGATGTTGCTCAGTCCGATCGCGCTCGCCATCACGGTCGCCATGGTCTGGAGCGCGAGGAAGAACACACGCCCACCGAGGCCGATGACGCTGCCGACCACGAGCTCGGAGCAGATCAGGAGCGCGAGCGTCAGCGGCGCCGCGTTGTCCGTGAGCGGTTTCAGGACCGCGATCAGGATCGGCGTCAACGCGAACGTCGTGACGAGCGCGACGAACAGGCGGACCTGGGCCGGAACATTGACGCTGGAATAGCCGGGCACCAGCATCAGGCAGGCGCCGATGCGGCAGAACACGATGAACGTCACCAGCACGCTGTCGGCGAGGCCGCGGATCACGAGACGGCTCCGAGCGCCCTGATCTCTGCGCTGCGCGCGACTTCGACATGCGACAGGATCGGCAAGGTCGGGAACACCCGCTCCAGGATCATCCGGACATAGGGACGGGCTTCGGGGGTCACCGCCAGCACCACGCTAGTGCCGTTCTCGGTGAACTTGCGGATCGCCGCGCTGGCTTCGGTCGCGAACTGCTCGATCAGGCGTGGATCGGCGTCGAACTCGACGACATCGCCCTTGCCGTCGCGCTTCAGGCTCTGATGGAACGCCAAGTCCCAACGATTGCCGAGGCGGACCACGTTCAGCACGCCGTTGTCGGAGAGATCGCCGCAGATCTGCTGGGCTAGACGCGTCCGCACATGCTCTGCGACCTGCTCGGAGCGCCGAACATGCGGCGCGATCTCGGCGATCGCCTCGAGAATGAGGTGCAGGTTGCGGATCGACACGCGCTCGGCCAGTAGAATCTTCAGGATGGCCAGCAGTCCCGAATAGGAGATCTGCGACGGGCAGAGATCCTCGATCAGGCGCTTGTATTCCGGATCGAGCCGGTCGAGCAAGGCGCGCATGTCCTTGTAGGACAGGAGCTGGGCGAGATTCGCCCGGATCACCTCGCTGAGATGCGTGAGCAGCACCGACAGATTGTCGACCGGCTTGCAGCCCTGACGCTTGACTTCGTCGGTGAAGGCCTCCGTCACCCACAGCGCCTTCATGCCGAAGGCGGGCTCGATCACCTCTTCGCCGGGCACGTCGGGCTTTCCGTCCTTGTCGACCAGCACCAGCACCTCGCCGAGCCTGAGCTCGCCGTGCGCGACGCGCGTGTCATGGATCCGGATCTGGTATCCCTTGGGATCGATCGACAGATTGTCGCTGAGCTTGATCTCCGGAATGACGAAGCCGTACTGCTTGGCGAACTTCTTGCGGATCTTGGCGACGCGGTGCGCAAGCTCGGTGCGCGAGCCAAGGAGATGGACCGAAAGATGGCCGCCGAGCGCCAGCTCGATCTCCGCGGTCTTGAGCTGCTCCTTGACGGATTCCTTGGCGTCGGCCTGCGCACGTTCGTCGGCCTTGCGCGCATCTTCCTTCTGCTTCAGCGCTGCCTGCCGCTTCGGCAGCGAATAGCCGACGAAGGCCATGACGCCGCCGAGCAGCACGAACGGCGCCATCGGCAGCCCCGGCATCAAGGCGAGCACGAACATCATCAGCGCGGCGGCGGATACCGCGCGCGGATAGCTGCCGAGCTGCCGCAGCACAGCCTGCTCCGCCGACCCCCTGGTGCCGCCCTTGGAAACCAGGAGGCCTGCCGACAGCGACACGATCAATGCCGGCATCTGCGACACCAGGCCGTCGCCGACGGAGAGTTTCGTATAGACGTCGGCGGCGCGCGACAGCGTCAGCCCGTGATGGGTGACGCCGATGATAATGCCGCCGAAGATGTTGATTGCGGTGATGATCAGGCCGGCGATGGCGTCACCACGGACGAATTTCGAGGCACCGTCCATGGCGCCGAAGAACGCGCTCTCCTCTTCGAGCTCGCGGCGCCGGCGCTGGGCCTCCTTGTCGTCGATCAGGCCCGCCGACAGATCCGCGTCGATCGCCATCTGCTTGCCGGGGATGGCGTCCAGGGTGAAGCGGGCGCCGACTTCGGCGATACGCGTCGCGCCCTTGGTGATCACGACGAAATTCACCGTCACCAGAATCGCGAAGATGATCAGGCCGATGACGAAGTCGCCGCCCATGACGAACTTCGAGAATCCGGCGACGACGTAGCCCGCGGCCTGTTCGCCCTCCCCGCCCCGCGACAGGATCAGGCGCGTCGTCGCGACGTTCAGTGCGAGGCGCAGGATCGTCGCGATCAGCAGCACGGTCGGGAAGGCCGAGAAGTCGAGCGGCCGCTGGATCCACAGCGCGACCATCAGGATCAGCGCCGAGAGCGCGATGGAGAAGGCGAGGCCAAGATCGATCAGGATCGGCGGTATGGGCAGGAACAGGATCGTGAGCATGGTCACGATACCGCCCGCGAAGAAGGCGTCCGCCCCGAGGCGGCGCGGGCTTGGCAGGCTAGCAGCTAACGTATCGGCCATGGGTCACCGGCAGAGGATCCGCCCGGTAATCTGCCGTGCAAAGCTTACGCGAGGGTGGTGCCCCGGGGATCAGAAGCCGTGCTCGATCCGCGAATAGACCATCTCGGTGAAGGTGGAGAGATGCGCCCCGATGAACGAGCCGGAGACGGCGACGACCAGGAGAATGACGATGATCTTCGGGACGAAAGTCAGCGTCACCTCCTGGATCTGGGTCAGGGCCTGGATCAGGGCAATGACGGTGCCGACGAGCATTGCGGCACCGACCGCGGGCCCGGAGGCGACGATGATGGTCCAGATCGCGGCCTGGACGATGTCGAGGGCGTCCCGCTCGTTCATGATTGGCTGATCGTGAGCCCGGGCCCGACGGCGACCTTCGTGCCGTTCTCGAGGGTCGCGATGGAGCCGTCGCTGTTGATGGAAACCGAAGCGACCTTGCCGCTGAAGCTGGCGCCGGTCGAGTCGGTAAAGCTGACGGTCTTTCCGATCAGCCCGTTGGCCTGCGACAACGACTGTGAGGACAGCAGCGCATCCAGCTTCGTATTGGTCTGCATGGCCTGCTCGACCGTCGAGAGCTGCGCGAACTGGCTCATATATTGCGAGGTGTCCATCGGATTGGTCGGATCCTGATTCTTCATCTCGGCGACGAGCAGCTGAAGGAAGGTGTTGTAGTCGACGCTGTTGCTCGACGTGGCCGTGGTGGAACTGGTCGAACTGGAGGACTTGCCGGTCGTGTCGGTCGCGCTGGTGACGTTCATCTAGCTTCTCCGCTGTCAGGCAGCCTCGAATGGGGTATGGGTCGTGGCGCCGGCCAGGATGGCCTGCTCCACCGGGAACAGCGCCCGGATCCGCTTGAGCGCCTCGAAGTAACGGGTCGTCTCGACCAGCTCGTCGACCGCGGCAAGTCCGTCGAGCATCTCGCCGTTCTCGCACACCGAAAGCAGGGCCGCGTGATGCTGCGCGTAGAGCGCCGACGCATCCCGGACGTCGGTCGGGTTCATCAGCATGAGCTGCACGATGAAATAAAGCTGCCGCATCGCCGTGGTGGCGTCGGACGCCTGCATGACCTGCCCTTCGAGCAGGAACATCACGTCGTTGACGAGCTCGACGGAGACCTTGCGGTCCACGCGCAGCACCGCGCCGTTGATGTAGATCCGTTCGCCCGCCCGCAAGGAGATCTTCATCAAAGAGCGTCTCGGATCAGGCGGTTGATTTCAATGAGCTGCATCACGTCGTTCGATTTCTCTTCGCGAAGGCGGTCGGCTTCCTTGACGACCCACAGGCCGATCGAGATGATGTCGGCCCGCAGCTTGTCCGGCAGTCCGTTCTCCGGATGCGAGAGGTCCTCGATGAAGATCGTCCACAGCCGCCGGACATAGAGCAGGCTCTCGACCAGATCCTCGAGGCGGAATCCGCCTCGCTGAATCCGCTCGAGCCGGTCGATGCCGAGGCTGAGCGCCTGCCGCTCGCGACCCCGCGCCTCATGGCCACTCTCGTCGACGACCGCTTCATAGGCTTCAAACGTCATCAGAACCACTCTGCACGGGAGACCGAATAACAAGACAAGGTTGCGAGCGTTAGCAGCGAACTTTAGCTCAGAGATAGTTGATGAGGCTGATCTTCTGGAGCTGCGAGGTGAGCGCGAGCGCCGTCTGGATCTGGGTCTGCAAAGTGTTGACCCGGACCGACGCCTCGGTCGGGTCGACCGCCTCCATCTTGACGATCTGGTCGTTGAGGATGTCCTTCTGGATCTTCAGCTTCTCGGTCGCGCCGGTGACGCGTTGCTGGATCGAGCCGACCGTGCCCCCGAGCACGGCGAGATCGTTGATGGCACCGCTGACGAGGCTGATGGCCTTGTCGACGACGACCTGGAACGTATCCTTGCTCAGGCTCGTGTTTCCGAGATCGGTGAGCATGGTGTAGGCCTCGGCCAGCTTGCGGAAGCCGGGTTGGTTGGCGCTGACGGAACTGTCGACGACCTCGGTCGTGGAGATGCGGCTCGACAGCGTCTGGTCGGTCGCCGACGACCAGTTGGTGTTCCAGGCCGGGCTCGCGAACTCGGTGTCGAGGGTGTTGTCGAGGAAGTTCTGCATCTGCGCCGGAGTGATGGTGCTCACGCTGGCCGAAGACTGCGCGAAGCCGAAGCTCGCGAGGAAGTCCGCGTCGACCTGGTTCTTGCTGGCCGAGCCGGCGGTGTAATTCGTGACCGGCTGGGTCTGCGTATTGATGCCGCCGAACAGGTACGAGCCGTTATAGGAGACGTTGAGCGCGCCGATGAGATCCTGGAGATTGGCGGATGCGCTCGGCAGGATGATCCGCGCACCGCTGTCGGCGTCGCGGGCGGCGATCAGGTTCTTGAGGAAGTCCGACGCGGTCGAGCCGAGCTGGGTGATCCGGTTCTGCGTCACGTCAAGCCGACCCGCGACGAGCTCGTTGGTATCGACGAGCTGGTCGGCGAAGTTGAATTCGGCGCGCAAGCTCACGTCGCGACCCGTCCCCGTGCCGAGCTCGAGGCCGACGTCCGCGAAGCGACCCGTGGTCGCCTCCTTCGAAGCCTTGCTCAGCGCGCTCTGATTGTTGGTGATCGATGACCTCAAGGACGACGACAGCATCAAGGTCGAGATGTAGTTCGCGCTCATCATGACTTAATTCCCCACGGCGGCCAGCAGGCTCTGCAACATCTCATCGACGGTGGAAATGATCTTCGACGATGCCGAATAGGTGCGCTCGACCTGGAGCATCAGCGACATCTCGTCGTCCATGTTAACGCCGTTGACGTTGGACAGCGCCGCGGTGCTGCGGTCGAGCAACGTGTTCTGGTACTGGACGCTGTCGTCCGCGGCCTTGCGCTGGCTTTCGATCCAGCTCGCCGAGGAGGACGCGAATTCGATCACGCTGCCGCTTGGCTTGCCCTGCGCCGTGGTATCGAACGGCTGCGGCGCGTCCATCTCGTTGATGAGCTGCTGGAGCCGCGCCGAGAAGCCGGCGTTGCCGGTGGTGTTGTAATTATAGGCGGCGTTGCCGCTGATCGCGCCGTCGCGCAGCAGATTCGGGTTGCCGCCTGCGGCCGGATCGACCGACGCGGCAACACTGATCGTGCCGGCAAGGCCGACCGAAATGGTGGCGCTCGCGGGCATCGCGGGCGCGCCGGGATAGGTGAAGAGGCCGGGCACGTCGGGCAGCGCGGCGCCGGACTGATCGACTTCCTTGAAGGCGTCGATCAGACCGCGCGCGACTTCGTCGAGCTGGCTCTGATAGGTGACCGTGGCGTTGTCGCGCAATTCGGCGAGCCCCGCGAGCTTGCCTGTCTTGAGCGGCATCACGGAATTGGCACCGGTGACCGGGACGCCGTCGATATAGACCGCATTGCCCGTGGTGCCCGGCGTATAGACATTGGTCGCCGTGAAGCTCACCGTTCGCGCCGTCTTGTCGAACAGCACGACGCCGCTGTCGGTGTAGAGCGCCGCATCGCCGTTGGCGCGGAGCGACATCGAGACGCCGACCTCCTGCGACAGCTTCGAGACGATGCTGTCGCGCTGGTCGAGATAGTCGGTGACGTCGTCACCGGTGATCGTCCCTCGCACGATCGCGGTGTTGACCTTGTCGAACTGGGTGAGGAGCTGATTGATGTTGGCGACCGACGTCGCCATGTCGGCGTCCGCGCCTTCGCGGACCGACTGCACGGTCTTGGTGGCCTGGTTGAGCGCGGTCGCCATGTCCTTGGCGGAGGTCACCGCGGCCTGCGCCAACGTCGCGTTGTCCGTCGAGTTGGCGTATTGCTGGAGCGCCTGCTTCAGCTTGTTGAGCTGAGCAGTCGGCGATTGATCGAGCTCGGGATCGTCCACCGTCGAGGTCGCGATCTTCTGGAGACCGTCATAGATCGCGCTCTGCTTGGCGGACGCCGACGTCGCGGTCAAGACGTTGGTGAACAGGCCGCCGCTGGCGGCGCGCTGGATCGCCGCGACATAAACACCGGCATTGGGAAGATTGTCCAGCACGGCGATCTTGCGCGAATAGCCGGCCGTGCTGGCACCGGCGATGTTGCGCGAGATCGTCGACGACTGGATGCCCGACGCCATGAGCGAAGCGCGAGCGGAGTCGAGAGCGGCGGTAAGGGACATGATCTGCTCTTCCCCGGGATCAGCGCTCGAGGATTCAGCGCTTCAGGTTGACGACGACGTCGAGCAGATCGGCGCCGGTCTGGAACGATTTCGAGTTCGCGGTGAAGCCGCGCTGCGCCTCGATCATCCCGGTGAGCTCGTCCGCGAGATCGACGTTGGAGTCTTCCAAAGCGCCGGACTGGATCGTGCCGAGCCCGCCAGTGCCGGCATTTCCGGCCTGCGCGTTGCCGGAGTTCATGTTGGTCGAATAGACGTTACCGGGCTCGGGCGTCAGATTGTCGGGGCTCGCGACGTCGGCAAGCATGATCGTGTAAAGCGTCAGCTGCTGGCCGTTCTTGAGGACCGCCGTCACATGGCCTGCCTCGTCGACGTTGACCTTGTCGATGGCCGAAGGGGCACTGCCATTGACGGTCGCCTTGAAGCTGAAGTCCGTGCCGGCTTGCGTCATGTTCGACAGATCCATGGTCAGCGCCGCACCGCCCGGGACAGTCACGGTGAGACCCGTCGGACTTGCCGCAGCCAGGGCGCCCTTGCCGACCGCGGTGGTGTCGAAGGTAAAGGTGGTGGCGGGGGCGAGCGAGGTCCCGGTCGCGGAATCGTAGACCTGGATCTGCCAGGTGTCCGAGCCAGCCGCCGTCGCGGTGTGAGACATATAGACGTCAAGCGTAACGGGCTGGCCGATATTGTTGTAGGCTACGATCGAGCTTTTCGATGAATATGATGCCGGGCCAGGCGGACCGGCAATAACAGCCGCATTCGGATCCAGATTGCCGGCCGTCAGCGTTCCCGCCGTCGAGGGCACGGGCACCTGCGAGACCTGGGAGATGTTCACGATCTGCATGCCGGCCAGACTGTTCTGCGAGAAATTGGTCACGAGGCCAGGCTGACCGAGAAGATAGTAGCCGGCCGCGTTGACCAGGTTGCCCTGGCTGTCCGGCACGAACGAGCCTGCTCGCGTCAGAAACTGCTGCGTGTTGGTGGCGTTCGACACCACGAAGAAGCCATTGCCTTGAACGGCAAGGTCCGTCGTCGATGTGGTGAATTGGGTATGCCCGGCGTCGCTGATGGCGTAGCGGACGGTGGTCTCGACGGCGCCGGAGTCGTAATTGCCCGAGCCGCTCTTCAGGATCAGCGAGGAGAATTCGGTCGAAGCCCGCTTGTAACCGGTGGTGTTGACGTTCGCGATGTTGTCCGAGACCGTCGACAGCTTGTTGGATTGCGCGCTCATCCCGGAAACGCCGGTGCGCATAACGCCGTAGAGGCTCATGGATTGGGCTCCTGTGGTAGGTTGAAGTTACAATGAGGGTTCTTGCTTGCGCGGGGCTGATGATGAGGAACCGTGCACAACTTGATGTCGTCAGGTCGTCTTCGGCTGACAGAACGATCGCGCCTTGTCGGTCCACGCGCCGAAGCCGCTGGAGACGAGATGGGCGACGATGTGACAGACGTAGCGCTTCTGCGCCGGCTGATTGTTGGGCCCTGCATTGTAGCGGGCGACCGCCATGGTCCAACTGCCCTCGCGCTGCTTCAACTCTTTCAGGAAGAGCGCGGCATATTCGACGTTCTTGGCCGGATCGAACATCGCACGCACCGAGGCGAACTTGTCGCCGTGATAATAGTGATTGATCTGCATGCAGCCGAGGTCGATCAGCTTGATGCCCTTGCTTCGCATGGTTTCGAAATTCGCGATCGCATCGTTCATGTCCTTGGCGAACACGGTCTGGCCGTCGGCGCCGAGCGCGTAGGGATGGAGCGCGCCGCGCCGCCCGGTCTCGGTGAGGCCGACCGCATAGAGGATGCCGAGCGGAATCCCGTGCTGCCTGGCCGCACGCGCCATCTCGCGCTCGCAGGGGCGCACGCTGTCGGCAGCCGCCTCCGCAGCGCCGGCGTTACAGATAAACAGGGCCGCGACGAATCTGCGGCGCCACGTCCTGGTCATGACGCGTCTCCTGGTTGGGCTGGCGCTCCTGCCGGGCCTGCCTCGCGTCGCCGTCGGACTGCCCCGACGACGTGCTGGCACCACCGAACGAGCCTTGCGACTGCGATGGCGGCTGCTGCTGGCTCGAAAGCTGCGACTGCGACTGGCCGGAGCCGCTCTGGAATCCATCCAGCGAGCCGTGCTGGACCGGCGCGACGTCCGCGACATAACCGGCCGACTGCATGAGATCGCGGATCGAGTCGCGCTGCTGGTCCAGCATCTGGCTGGTGTCCTTGCGTTCGGCCGCGAGGTGGACCGACACTTCGGTGCCGACGAGACGCAGGCGCACGGTGACGTTGCCGAGCGCCGGCGGCTCCAGATTGATGGTCAGGATCTTGAGCGGCTGATCCGGCGCGTTGGTCTGGGACGCTGCGGGATCGGCGGTCGCAGAGGTCGTCGCGGATTCCTTCAGCTCGGCGACGACAGCGTTGGCGACCTGTTGCGGCGCGTTGAACTGCGCCGGTGGCAGATGGGTCTCCTGCTGCACCACGGTGACCTTGGTCGTCTCGGGCAATGCATCCCGCGCCGAGGCTTTGACGGCGCGTTCCACATTGGCCGTGACGGCCTCGAAGCCGGGTGCCGCCGGCATTGCCTTTGGCGATGTCTCGCTGAATTGCTGTGCGGCCGGGGGCGCCGCATCCTGAGAACGCGTGCCAGCCGAAGCGAGAGCGGACGGCGCGGACTCGGTTGTAGCGATCTTCGCCGAGCCGGCGGCCTGAACCTCACGCTTCGTGGACATGCGCTCGTCGCGTGCAGACGCGTCTTGCTTGTCAACCGTCGCCGGCTGCGGCTTCGCGGCCGGCACGGCGGCGAGCTCGTGTCCGACGATCGCGGGGATGCCCGGCCCATTCGAAACGTCCGGCTTTGCGGTCGGGTCGACCAGATCTTCCGTCTCCGATGATTCGCCCGTCTTCCGGTCGCCGGTCTTGTGACTGGACTTGGGCTCGTCAGCCGCTGAGATGCGGTCGGGCGTCGCCTCGTCCTTCGCCGTGTCTTTCCCCATCGGGTGCGTCAGACGCGAGCGCAGTGCTCCGGCTTTCGCGCTCGTGTCGCTGCCCTGATCGTCGAGCGCGCGCTTGGCGAGATTGGAGACGGTGTGGAGCAGATCGTTGAACGACGAGTCTGCCGACGATTTCGCCCCTGCGCTCTTGCCGGAGCGCGACGTGCTGCGCATGTTGAGGCTTTCCGCGAGGCCCGAGAATGGCTGTCCGGAGGTTCCGCTGAGCTTGGTCATGGACGGCGATCCCGGGTGAGGAGTTCAAGTTCGCCGAGCTGCTTCCGCGCACGCGCGATGGTCGCGGTCGATGACGCGAGGTCGAGGCGCGCCGGCGTTGCCGGAGGCTTGTCGGCTGCGGCCGCGGATCCGCCGGCGAACGGCTTGCGGACGTCGAGCGCGAGCTGCAGCGTCGCATTCAGAAGGGGAACGTCGCGCTCGGGCAGCTTCGAGCGGTCGAGTGCCTTCAGCTCGGCGAGACCGCCATCATACTCGTCGGTGAGCGTCCGCGAGGCGCCACGGAAGAAATGCGCACGCTCGCGATCCGCTGACGCATCGGCGCTGAGCGTCAGCGCACGCTCGCCGGCGAGCCGGGTCACGGCCAGCTGTCCGCGCACCATCGCCGCGCGCGCGATCACGAGATAGAGCTTGAGGCGGCTTGCGCGATCGATCTGCTCCAGCAGGGTTGTGATCCGTGCAAAGCGGCGCTCGTCGAGCGCGAGGCTCGATTGCGTAAGGCCCGTGGAGAAGCGCTGCCAGAAATCGCCGGCATAGATCGAGTTGCGGTAATGGCGGATATAGGCCAGCGTCAGGAACTCGAACTTGTCGAATTCCTCGGCCTGCCCAACCAGCAAGATCTCGCGCCGCAGCGCCGCCTCCTCTACGAGCGTACCGGGCAGGAGCAAGCGCGCGTCGTCGAGGCGCTCGATCGCGAGCGAGGCCTCGGCACGTGCGAAGAGCGCGCCCTGAACCAGCGCGACCTGCCCGCCCAGACCCGACGGAAGCGTGCGCGGCTTGACGTCCTTGAGCAGCTCGCGCGCTTCGTCCTGGCGGCCCTCGACATAGGCCAGCGCACCATCGAACAGTCGCTCGTCGACGTTCAGCTTGTCGCGCGGCAGCTTGCGGACCACCTGCGGCGCGCCGCCGCTGAGCAGATAGATGACGACGGCCTGGCCGTTCCGCGCATTGCTCCACACGCCCGCGTCGGCGGCGAGAAATTTCTCGCCGACCTGCCGGATCAACGCGATGTGGCTGCCATGCGCCGCAGTGTCACCATTGGCGATGCCATCCTGCACAGCCTGCAATGCGCGCACGAGTTCATACGGCTCCCCCGCTGTCGATACCGGGGCTGGCGCAGGCTCGGCCAATGCGCCTGCCATCGTGAACGGCAGCAGCAGCAAGACGGTGCGGAGGAGCGGCCGGATCAAGGGCGCTTCTCCCGGATCAGGATCTCGATCCGGCGATTCTGCGCGGCCGCCGGATCGTTCGGCAGTTTCGGCCGCCGGTCGGCGTAACCTTCCACATGCTCGATCCGCTGCGCATCGACGCCGGAGCGGACCAGCATGTAATAGGCCATCTGCGCACGGGCGGTCGACAGCCGCCAATTGTCGTAGGTCTCCGACTTATACGGCCGATTGTCGGTGTGACCGCGGACGATGATCATGCCGGGCCGCTTCGTCAACAGCGGTCCGATCTTGTCGATCACGCGAACGAGCTCGGGCCGCGGCTCCGCCGAGCCGACCGCGAACATGCCGAAGCTCGCATCGTCGGTCAGGCTGATCAGAAGGCCTTCCTCGACCTGACGAACCTCGGCCGCCGGTCCGGCGCCGGCCTTGACGTCCGACAGCGCGTCCGCGATCGCAGACTGAAGCTGCTTGACGGTCGGCTGCTGCGTTTGCGCCGCATCGCGCGGCTCGTTGTCCTTCGTCGTATCATTGGGCCGCGCCTGCGCGGCAGCATTGGCCTGAGCGGTCGCTTGGGCGCTGCCCTCGCGCGAGGATTGCGACGGCGCAGGCCCGGGCGGCAACAGGAGCGACAGGCTTGCGGACGGGCTATCCGCGTTTGGCGCCACGCTTCCGCCGGCATCATCCACGTTGGCGCGGCGCGCCTGCGGTTCGCCCTGACCCGTGCCGGACGCATCGCGCGCGGAGGCATTCGGCTTCGGCTCGCTCTCGATGATGCGATCCGCGTCCTTCGACACCTGCGGCGCCAGCTTCCAATAGCCGGGATCGAAGGGATCGCGGTAAGCGTCGCCGCCCTTGAGGCCGTCCTCTTCGGCCGATGTCAGGGCGCCGGCGCGCCGCTGGCCCGAAGCCTGGTTCGCACTGTTGGCGATCTCGGCAAGCGTCGCATAGGGATCGCGGAACAGGACCTTCTCTTCGTAGAAGGGCGGCTTCTCCGCCGTCGGCGAGTCGCCGCGACGTTCTTCGTTCGGCCCCGCCGGCTTACGCCTGCCGTCCTGGCCTTCGAATGACGACGGCTCCTTCCTGGAGAGGTCCTTCAGACCCTTCGGAGCAGGTGCATTCTCCGCGAGCTTGATCGGATTGAAATAGCTCGCGACCACCTGCTTCTGGTCCTGATTGAGCGCGTTGAGCAGCCACATGACGAGGAAGAACGCCATCATCGCGGTCATGAAATCCGCATAGGCGATCTTCCAGACGCCGCCGTGCGGCTTCTCGTCGTCGAAGGCGCTGCGCCGGCGGATGATCACGAGCTCTGGCTTGACCTCATTCATGGCGGACTACCGGCGCGCCTCCTTGAGGCGTTGGCTCCAGGCCGAGATCTGGGTCTCGATCACGGTCTGGTCGGCCACGACGCGGACCTCGAAGGTGTCGGCGGCCTCATAAGCGATGCCCGTCCGCCGGGCCTTCTCGAGCTGCGCCTTCACCAGGTCCAGCAACTCGCTCGGGCCGGTGACCTTGAACACCGGCACCGGCGAATTGCCGGTCAACGCCGCGATCTGCTCCACCAGCGACTCGATCGCTTTGTCGCGGACCGCCTCCGTGAGGAACGGTAGCAATATCCGCGCAACCGAGCTCGCGATATTGGTCTCAATCTCGCGGCAAGCCGTCTCGAAGCCGTTGACGATGGTGGCCGCCTGCTGGTCGGACCATTTGGCCCGCTCCTCGCCGAGCCGGATCGCGCTGCGGACGCGTTCCTCCGCAAGCCTGGCCTCGCCTTCCGCGACGCCGGCCGCATGACCGCGACGATAGGCATCGTCGAGAAGGTTGACCGGCGGGGCTTCCGCTGCCGGAGACGGCGGCTGAAGCTGCTGCTGCGAATGGGTCTGTGGCTGCGGCTGAGGCTGAGGTTGCGGCTCGCGCCGAACCTCCCTCGGCCTTGTCAGCACGTCCTGGATCTTGGACGACGGAGGCGGCGGCGACTTGGCCCGGCCGTTCGCGTCGAACTGCGTCAGGAGCTTTCCGATTGCTGCGTTCATGCCGCCTCCTCGCGTCGCATCCAGTCTTTAAGGATCGCGGCCGCCTGCATCTGATCGAGCCGGACGATCTGCTCCAGCCGCTTTTGCGGCGTTCGCTGCATCTTGCCTTCGAGATCTTCGACGAGGTTGAGCTCGGCCTCCTCGCTGTCAGGCAACGCAAGGGTCGCGGCCTCGAGGGCGGCAGCCTCCGCTGCCTCGGTCTGCTCCTGTTCGGCGCGATGGGTGAGAATACCGTTGACCGCCGGCCGAAGCCCGAACCAGACCAGCATCGAGGCAACGGCGAGGATGGTCACCGCGTTGATGACGCTGCCGAGCTGCTTGTTGATCATCTCGACGAAACTGATCGGCGGCACCGGCGCCAGCTCGCGCGAGCCCTCAATGAAGTCGACGGCCGTCACCTGGATCTGGTCGCCACGCTGCTTGTCCAGTCCGCCTGCGGTGGCCGCGAGCTGGCTGATCTCGGCGAGCTTGCTGTCGATGATGGCCTGGTTGTTCTTGTCGCCGAGATCGGCGACGAGGCGCGCGCGGTTGACCAGGACCGCGATGAAGAGCTTCTTGACCGAGTAGCCGTCGCTCACCGTCGTCGTGGTCTTGGACGACACCTCGAAATTGGTGACGTCCTCGCGGCGGGTCTTGTCCTCGCTGGAGTTCTTGCTGCCGCCCGCGTTCACCTGCTGGTCGGGGAGGTTCTGCTGCACAGTTGTCGGCGTCGACCGGTCCGCGTTCTGCGAGGACTCCTTCTCGCGCACGTTCCGCACCGAACGCTCGGCGCGGCTCTCGGGATCGTAGACGGTTTCATTGATCTGCCGCTTGTCGGTGGAGAGCTGCGGTGCGACGCTCACCTCGAAATTGTCGAGACCCAGATAAGGCGTCAGCGCCTTGCGGATGTTCTCCTGCACCATGCCGCCGACCGTCTTCTGGAGGCTTGCCATCTTGGTCGGCGCGGCGCTGGCCTCATCCTCTTCGGCGAGCAGCATGGAGCCGTCGGCGTCCAGCACCGTTACCTTGTCGCGGCTCATGCCCGGAATGGCGGCCGCAACGAGATGACGGATCGATTGCGCCGTGCGCGCCTCGATCGCGCCGTCGGTGCGCAGCACGACCGATGCCGAGGGCGGCAGCTGCGTCGCGCGGAACGAGCCGCGTACGGGCATGACGATATGCACCCGCGCGGCCTTCACGCCCTTCATCAGCTGCACCGTGCGCGCAATCTCGCCTTCCAGCGCCCGGAGCTTAGTGACCTCCTGCATGAATGAGGTCAGGCCGAGCGAGCCGATCTTGTCGAACAGCTCGTAGCCGGAATTGGCACTGGTCGGCAGGCCCTTCTCGGCAAGCAGCATCCGCGCCTGCATGGTCTGGCTCGGGCGCACCGAGACGGCGTCGCCGGCCGTATTGACATCGAAAGCGATGTTCTGCTCGCGCAGCGCGGCGCCCATGCGCGTCACGTCTTCGCGGGTGAGGCCGGTATAGAGCGTCTCGAACTCCGGCCGGCTCAGATAATAGGCACCGCCGACGACGGTCACGAGAACGGCAAAGCCGATCAGTCCCAAGGCCATCAGCCGTCGTGGCCCAAGCTCCAGCAGATTGTTGAGCAGTTGCTGTACCTGCGCACGACTGAGCAGCATATGACCTCGTACCAATGCGAACGTATGAGACACTCCGCCGCCAACCTTGTCTGAAGGTTGCGCGCGGGCGCGAATGTGTCGGTTCGCTGGCGAGACGTTGCAATTTTACAAATGCGGTAGCGCAATCGACATCGGCCATGGACGGCCGGACGCATTGCCGCCCGAGCGGCCGCGACATGTCGCATGAAATCTGACGTCGGAAGGTCGATTTCGGGCACGTCTTGTGCCGTCACGTCCGCCGATCTCGGCGGGGACCGTGCTCCGCGGGGAGCACGGTCGTTTTCGAAAGCGCCGCTTAGCTGCGGAACAGCGACAGGATGCTCTGGCTGTTCTGGTTGGCGATCGAGAGCGCCTGAACGCCGAGCTGCTGCTGGGTCTGGAGCGCCTGAAGGCGGGTCGATTCCGCGTTCATGTCGGCGTCGACGAGCTGGCCGATACCGCGATCCACCGAGTCCATCAGCGACTTCACGAACTCCGTGTTGTTCGAGATGCGGTTCTTGATGGCGCCGAGGTTCGCGGCGGACTGGCTGACGGTGTTGATCGCGGCGGTGACCTGCGCGATGTAGCCGTCGAGCGTGGTCTGGTCGGTCGCCGAGTCGGTCAGCGCAGCGATGCTGATCGTGTCGACCGATGCGGTGCCGCTCACCGTGTCCAGGATGCCGGCCGTGGCCGAGGTGTAGAGCGAGTAGTTGGCAACCGTCACCGTGATGGTGTTGATCGTGGGCGTGCCGCCGACGCGCGAGAACGACGACACCAGGTTCACCGTCGCCGGGGTGGTGGCGTTGGTGCTCAGCCAGTTCACGCCGTTGAACGTCGCCGCGTTGGCTACGTTCTTCATGTCCTGCTGGATCTGGGTGATTTCGGCCTGGATCTTGGTGCGGTCGATGCCGGCGGTCTTGGCTTCGACCAGCAGCGCCTGGAGCTTGGTGAGGCCGGAATTGCTGTCGCCGATGACCTTGTTCAGAGCCGTGTATTCGGTGTCGACGGTCGCAGCCGACAGACCGAGCGAGTCGGAGACGGCGGAGAGCGCGGCGTTGTCGGCGCGCATCGAGGTCGCGATCGACCAATAGGCCGAGTTGTCCGAAGCGGTCGCGACGCGCTGGCCGGTCGAGATCCGGTTTTCGGTCGTCTGCAGGCTGGCGCTGACATTCCGCAGGGTCTGGAGCGCAGTCATTGCAGCGGAGTTGGTAAGCAGGCTGGAAGCCATCTTTGATGTCCCTTTGAAAGCAGATTGGATTTTGGGGACATACCGGGCTTGCACCGGTACGACAGGGCGGCATCATGCCTTTGGGGTGCGGAAATGCACGTGGACCCAACCCGTCGTAGCGGCGAGACTAGCCAGCGAAGCTTGTGCGAGGCTTGCGGCTCTGTGATCCCTCGGCAACAGGGTAGCCGGAATCATGGCGCGCGGCATCACGCCAAACGAAAGGGCCGCGCTTCGCGAAGCGCGGCCCTCCCAGCTCTTTTGTGGCTTAGCCGCGGAACAGCGACAGGATGCTCTGGCTGTTGTTGTTGGCGATCGAGAGCGCCTGAACACCGAGCTGCTGCTGGACCTGGAGGGCCGCCAGGCGGGTGGACTCCTGGTTCATGTCGGCGTCGACGAGCTGGCCGATACCGCGATCAACCGAGTCCATCAGCGACTTCACGAACTCCGAGTTGTTCGAGATGCGGTTCTTGATGGCGCCGAGGTTGGCGGCACCCGAGGAAACCGTGCCGATCGCCGCGGTGACCTGCGCGATGTAGCCATCGAGCGTGGTCTGGTCAGCCGCCGAGTCGGTCAGCGCACCGATGTTGATGGTGTCGACCGATGCGCTGCCGCTCACCGTGTCCAAGATGCCGCTCGTGGTCGAGGTGTAGAGCGAGTAGTTGGCGACGGTAACGGTGATCGAGCCGGTGGTCGGCGTGGCGCCGACGCGCGAGAACGACGACACGAGATTGACGGTCGCCGGCGTGGTGGCCGTGGTGCTCAGCCAGTTGACGCCGTTGAACGTCGCCGCGCTGGCCACGTTCTTCATGTCCTGCTGGATCTGGGTGATTTCCGACTGGATCTTGCTGCGATCGATACCGGCGGTCTTGGCTTCGACCAGCAGCGACTGGAGTTTGGTCAGGCCCGAGTTGCTGTCACCGAGAACCTTGTTCAGAGCGGTATATTCGGTGTCGACGGTCGCGGCCGACAGACCGAGCGAGTCGGAGACGGCGGAGAGCGCGGCGTTGTCGGCGCGCATCGAGGTCGCGATCGACCAGTAGGCGGCGTTGTCGGAGGCGGTTGCCACGCGCTGGCCGGTGGAGATCCGGGTCTGCGTGGTGGAGAGTTGCGAGCTGACAGACCGCAGGGTCTGGAGCGCGGTCATGGCGGACGAGTTCGTGAGCAGGCTTGACATTGCGAATGTCCCTTTATGTACGCGTTACATTTTCACTTTGGGACATACCGGGCTTTCACCGGTACGGAGGGGCGGCATCATGCCTTTGGACTGATGTGGGTGGGGTCCAACCCGCCGTGACGCCTTGCTAGCACACCGAATCTTGCCGCCGGATTAAAATCGCCTTGAATATCATCGCTGTAGCGGCGGTATAGGGTTACCATCCGCTAACCATGATGACGCGGTCCGAGCCGCGCTCTTTCAGGAGAACGACCGCACCAGTCCGGAGGCGAGCAGGTTCCAGCCGTCGATCAGCACGAAGAACAACATCTTGAACGGCAGCGCGAGGATCGTCGGCGGCATCATCATCATGCCCATCGACATGGTCAGCGTCGCCACGATCATGTCGATGACGAGGAACGGCAGGATGATGAGGAATCCGATCTCGAACGAACGCCTGAGTTCGGAGATCATGAAGGCCGGAATGATGACGCGCATGTCGATGCGCTTATCGTCGAACTTCTTGCGAAAGCTTTCCGCGGCGAGCGCCTCGAAGGTCTGGAGATCCTTGTCGCGAACGTGGGCCAGCATGAACTCGCGGAAGGGATCGGTGATCTTCAGATAGGCCTCTTCCTCCGAGATCTCGTTCTTCATCAGCGGCTGGACGCCGGTCTCCCAGGCGCGGTCGAATGTCGGTGCCATCACGTAGAAGGTCATAAACAGCGCGAGGCTGATCAGCACCAGGTTGGCCGGCGTGGTCTGGAGGCCGAGACCGGCGCGCAGGAACGACAGCGCCACCGCAAATCGCGTGAAACTCGTCACCATGATGAGCAACCCTGGCGCCACCGACAGCACCGTGATCAGCGCCATCAGCTGGATGATGCGGCCGCTGGTCGAGCCATTGCCGGGTGGCAGCAGCGAGTTGAGGTCCGGAATCTGGGCCAGCGCCACTTCGGGCAGCACGACCAGGATCAACGCGAGCAGCAGGACTTTCACTCTCACTGGATCACCAACGTCTCAATGATCAATTCGCGGACCTTGCCCGACGAGCGGATATTGGCGCGCTCGGTCAGGTCGTCGCGCAGGTGCTGGAGCCCGCGCGATCCCTCGAACTGGCCAACCGACGCCGACCGCAGATAGGTGATGATGTCCTCGCTGATGTGGGCGGCCAGGATGCCGGCATCCTCGTCGCTCATGCTCTCCGTCACCATGGAGGCCTCGACGCGGGCCCAGTTGTTGGCCGGTGCGGCGAGATTGGTCACGATCGGGGACAGTTTTCGAAGCCGCGCGCTGCCGGCGTAGCTCGACGCAAGGGGCGGCGGCGTGGCGCTCTTCTTCGCGTCGGCCACGCGCTCGGCGGCCGCAAACAGATGCAGGCCGGCAAGCGCGCCCGCACCGATCGCGACAAGGGTCAGCACGACAATGGCCGCAATCAGGCGCATCACGTCCCCTGCCCTCGCGACGCGGCCCGGCCGGTGCGAATCTCAGAATGGTGCCACGGCGTCATAGATCCGGTGTCCCCATCCAGGCTGCTGCACGTCAGACAGATTTCCACGGCCACCATAGGACACGCGCGCCTCGGCGATCTTGTCGTAGGAGATCGTGTTGGCCCGCGAGATGTCGCGCGGACGCACGATGCCGCCGACATTGAGCACGCGCATCTCGGTGTTGACGCGGAATTCCTGCGAGCCGCTGATCATCATATTGCCGTTCGGCAACACGTCGGTGACGATGGCGGCGATCGAGAGCTTGATATCCTCGGTGCGGTCGATCTGGCCATTGCCCTTGATCTGGGTGTTGGTGCTGAGATTGGCGTTGGCCTGGCCCTTGTCGCTCCATCCTGCGACGTCCATCAGCCAGTCGAGTCCGAACTTGACCTGCGAATCGCGCGAGCGGCCGGTCTTGTTGTCGAGCTTGGCCTTGTCCTGCATCGAGATGATCACCGTCACGACGTCGCCGGTACGCCGGGCGCGGGGATCGCGGTAGAGATCGGTGCCGTCGTCCCAGGTCGATCGATAGCTGACGGGCGTACGCATGCGCGGCGTCACCGGGATCGGATCGGCCTGGGTCCTCAAGCCGCTGCCGACCGGCGACATTTGCGGGCCGGTCAGAACCTCGGCCGGATCATGGAAGCATCCGGCCAGGAACACGGACGCCAGTACGAGCGGGAGGATGAGGATCGGCTTCTTCATCATTTGGTCTTTCCGTCATCCACACGGCGCATCCCGCCGAGCAGGTCGGCGAGGTGCGCCGCACGGGCCGTATCCATCTCGTTGAAGATTGCGCTCGAACTCCTCGGGCTGAGCTTGGCGAGCACGGCGGCGGCGGTCTCGTCGGCCATGCCGGCAATCTGGGTCGCCGCAGCCTCCGGCTTCATGCGCGAATAGATCTCGACGACGCTGGCTTCGGCCTTCTTCAGGAAGTCGTCGCGCAGCGCCATCCACTTCTCGTATTCGGCACGCTTGGCCTCGACCTCGGCGATCCGTTCGCGGAGCAGGTTCTCTGCCTTCTCCAGCTCCTTGAGCTGCCAGGCCAGCCTTGCATCGGCGGCGGGGTCGGCCACGTTGCTGCAGAACAACGCGACGTCATTGTCGGCGGACACGGCGGCCTGTGGAGGTGTGGGCTTCGGCGGCGCCGTGACGCTGCCGGGTTTGGCTGCACGTACAGGTGCCGGCGCCGGCGACTCGGAAGCCGGCACTGCGCCCGTGATGGCCGGACCTGAATCTTCCGCCGCCCACGCCGTGGCACGGACGGAGGCGCTTGCGCCCGGAATCGGGGTGGCCGGCGTGCCCGGCTTCTGCGGTCCGGACGCGCGGGCACGCGCGAAGGAGAGCAGGTTGAGCGGCTTCGTCGGTTTCGCCTCGTCCAGCGCCAGCACGGGCGAAGCGCCCGCAAGCGTCCACACCGCGACGAGGAGGAGTTTGGCTTTGTGATCCAGCTTCAGCATCGGGCCGCGTGCGATTCTCAGTCGAGACCAGAGCATTGAGCGACCAAGCTTGCACGACGCTTGTGCATCATTGCACGATGACATCGGCCTGGAGCGCGCCGGCCGTCTTGATCGCCTGGAGGATGGCGATGATGCCTGATGGTTTCAGGCCGATCTGATTCAGCCCGCGTACCAGGCGCTGGAGATCGACGCCGCTCAGGATCGCCACCTGCGCGCCGGCCTCGTTGGCCTCGACCACAGTCTGCGGAACGACCACCGTCTGACCTCGCGAGAACGGCGCCGGCTGCGACACCACGGGAAGCTCGGTGACGCGCACCGTCAGATTGCCGTGCGTCACGGCAACGGTCGATATCCGCACGTCGCGCCCGATCACCACCGTGCCCGTGCGCTCGTTGATCACCACCCGCGCGGGCGTGTCCGGCTCGACCGTCAGCTCGCCGATTTCGGCCAGGAATCGGACCGGGCCGATGTTGCGCGGCTTCGACAGCACGATCGTGCGATAGTCGCGCTCGAAGGCGATCTGCGCGCGATAGCGGCCGCCGGCGTAGCGGTTGATAGCATCGAGAATGCGCGTTGCGGTGACGAAGTCCGGATTCTTGAGTTCCAGCACCAGGAATTCCATTTCATGGAGGCTTCCCTGCACTTCGCGCTCGACCAGCGCGCCGTTCGGAATGCGCCCCGCGGTCGGCGTGCCCTGGCTGACGTTCTGCGCCTGGCCGCCGACGCTGTAGCCGGCGACCGTGATCGCGCCCTGCGCAACGGCATAGACCGCACCATCCGCCGCTCGCAGCGACGTCATCACCAGCGTGCCGCCGAGCAGCGAGGTCGCATCGCCGAGCGAGGACACGGTCACGTCCATCCGCTCGCCGGCTCCGATCGAGGGCGGCAGGTCCGCGGTCACCATCACGGCCGCGACGTTGCGCGTGCGCAGCGTCGTCGGACGCGTGGGATTGTTGGTGCTCGTGGTCTCGTTCCTGACATTGATGCCCATGTTCTCGAGCATCGATTGCAGGGACTGTTCCGTGAACGGCGCATTGCGGAGCGTGTCGCCGGTGCCGTTCAGGCCGATGACGAGGCCATAGCCGACGATCTGGTTCTCGCGCAGTCCCTTGATGTCCGCGATGTCCTTGATGCGGACCGCGGCCTGAGCGCTGGCGGTAGCGAGGAGGAGGACGAGCGCAAGCAGGACTCTGGTCATGACCCATCCACGACCTTGACCGTGCCGTCCGGCTGGACGATGCCCCTGATGATCACGCCGGTGTCGGTGTTTCGCACCGGGATGAGCGCGCCGGCCGCGCCCGATTGCATCGCCGAGCCGTAGGTGACGATGGACAGGCCGCTGTCTTCCACCACGACCTTGACCATGGCGCCGCGGGCGACCGTCCAGGGATCTTCCACCGAATTGGTCGGGATCGGCTGGCCCGGCAGCAGCGTGCGCCGCGCCATGCGACCGACCAGGACCTGACGTCCTTCGATGAACATGGCGACGCCGAGCAGGCTCGGCGCGAAGGCGCGCTCGGTGATCATGTCGTCCCGGATCAGCTCGCCCGCGCGGATCGAGACGGCCGGCACGGGAAGCCGCTTCTCTTCGGCCGCCGCGAGGCGCGCCGAGACGAGAACCAGCAGCACGGCGGCCAACCCGCGCATGATCAGGCCCACCCTGTTCAACATCGAGCCACCCGAACTAGCGCATGCCCTTCGAGACAGTCGAGGCCATTTCATCCGAGGCCTGGATGACCTTGGCGTTCATTTCGTAGGCACGCTGCGCCGAGATCAACTCGGTGATTTCCTTGACGGGATCGACGTTGGAGGCTTCGAGATATTTCTGGTTGATCTTGCCGTAGCCGGAATCGCCCGGCAGCCCGACGACCGGCGTGCCGGACGCGGTGGTCTCGCGATAGAGATTGCTACCGAGCGGCTCGAGGCCCGCCTCGTTGACGAAATTGGCGAGGTTGAGCTGGCCGATCTGCCGCGGATTTATTTCCGTGTCCAGCTTGGCGAACACCTGTCCGGTCTGGTTGACCGTGACTTCGACCGTTCCCTGCGGCACCGTGATCGCGGGGTCCAGCAGATAGCCGTCGATCGTGACGAGCTGGCCGTTGGCATTGGTGTTGAACGAGCCGGCGCGGGTGTATTGCACCTCGTTGTTGGGGCCCAGTACCTGAAACCAGCCGCGACCGTTGATCGCGAGATCGTAGGGGTTGCCGGTCTGCGTCAGCGCGCCCTGGATGTGCAGCTTGCGGATCGCCGCCGACTTGACGCCGAGGCCGAGATTGGCACCCTCCGGAATCGGCGAGGAGCCGTTGACATTGGCGACGCCCTGCATGCGGTCCATCTGGTAGAACAGATCGGTGAATTCCGCGCGCGCCCGCTTGTACGACGTCGAGTTGATGTTGGCGATGTTGTTGGCGATGACCTCGATGTTGGTCTGCTGGGCGTTCATGCCAGTGGCCGCAATGGCGAGCGATTTCACGATCGTCACTCCTTCAGATCAAATCGACATCCGAACGACTTCTTGGTAGGCCTGCACGACCTTGTCGCGAACCGCGACCGCCGTCTGCAAGGCCTGTTCGGCCGACATCAGCGCCTCCACGACGCGCCGCGTCGATTCCTTGCCCTGCATCGCCGAGATCGACGCCGCTTCGCCCGCCTTCAGCGTTCCGATCGCGTCCGTCGTCACCTGCTTCATCACCGATTCGAAGCCGACATCGTCACCGGCCTGGATCGCGGTCGCCGCCGGCGAGATGGCCTGCGTCTCGGTCGCGCGGCTCGCCGCCTGACCGGCGGAGATCGCCGTGGATGAAATTGCCTCAAGCATTATCAGCTCCTCAAGAGGTCGATGGTCATGCCCAGCATCGACCTCACCTGCTTCACGACCTGGAGATTGGCTTCATAGGACCGGTTGACCTCTCGCATGTCGGCCATCTCGATCATCATGTTGACGTTCGGCAGCTTGACGTAGCCGGCCTTGTCGGCGGCGGGATGCCCCGGGTCGTACTCGACGCGGTACGGCGTGGTGTCGACCCCGATCTCCTTGACTTTCGCAAGCTGCGCACCCGAGGCACGGTCCATGGCGGCATCGAAGGTGATGGTCTTGCGCTGATACGGATCAGCCCCGGCGGTGCGCCCAGTCGACGTCGCGTTGGCGAGGTTCTCCGAGACGATGCGCATGCGCGTCGATTGCGCTTCGAGCCCGGAACTTGCGACCGTCAATGACGACTGTAGAGAGTCCAGCATATCAATTCACCTCAGGCCTTCGCACTCGACAGGACCATGCGGTGAAACGACCGCACGATCGCCGAGTTCATCGAATAGTCGCGATTGACGTCGTTGCCCTTGATCATTTCCTGCTCGAGACTGACCGAATTGCCGGAGTGAACCACTTCCCAGCTGTCCTTCTTGGCGATCTTGCGCGTGTCGGTCTCGGCGGCGGACAACTGCATGTGCGAGGGCGACGTCGTCGCGAGCCTGACCGGCATGCCGTCGAGCACCTTGTTGAAGGGCTCGACATCGCGCGCCTTGAAGCCCGGCGTGTTGGCGTTGGCGACGTTGGTGGCGATGGTCGACTGGCGGAGCTCGAGGTAGCGCGCCTGCGACGATGCGAGTTCGAAGAGATAAAGCGGTCCCACGACAGCCCCGTTCTGGTCCATTCGGGAGAACCCTAGGGCGTTAAGCTTTCGTCAAGCTGTTGCGCGAAGCACCATCCTCGGAAATCTACTGGACCTTCTCGGGCCGTGCCGCCTGCTTGGACTGGAGGAAGTAGATGATCTCGGCGACGGGGCGGAAGAATTCCGCCGGAATCACCTGGTCGACCTGCACCGCCTCGTAGAGCGCGCGCGCCAGCGCCCTGTTCTCGATCACGGGAATCCGATTCTGCTCGGCGACTTCGCGGATCTTCAGCGCGATCACGTCCATGCCCTTGGCGACCACCAGCGGCGCCGCATTCTCCTCGCGCTTATAGCGCAGTGCGATTGCGAAATGCGTCGGGTTCGCGATCACCAGCGTCGCGCGCGCGGCGGATGCGATCATGCGCTGGCGCGAGCGGTCGCGCGCCAGCGAGCGCAGGCGCGCCTTGATCAGCGGATCGCCCTCGGCCTGCTTGTGCTCGTCCTTGATCTCCTGCCTGGTCATGCGCAGCTCGCGCCGCCAGTGGAAGCGCGACCAGGCGAGATCGATCGCGACCAGGACGATGGTGGCGATGCAGATCGCCGAGACGATCCGCATCGCGATGTTGAGGATCATCTCCGGCAGCGCAACCGGATCGGTGTACATCGCCTCGAACGCCTTCGCCTCGGACGAGCGCAGCACGAAGGCGACGACGGCGGTCACCGAGGCGAGCTTGAACAACGACTTGGCGAACTCGACGAGTCCTTGCGTGCCGAACAGCCGGCTCCAGCCGCTGACCGGGGAGATGCGCGACACGTCCGGCTTGATGCGCTCCAGCACCAGGCGCGGCGCATTTTGCAGCAGCGAGGCGGCGAGGCCGAATACCATCATGATGACGACCAGCGGCACCAGAAATCGCAGCGAATGAAGTCCCACCACGGTGAGCAGGTTCTGCGCGTCCGCCGCGGTGCTGAGGGGAAAGCCCTCGGGATCGTCGAGAAAGCTCTTCAGCATCGGCGTCAATTGCTGCACGCCCTGGCCGATCAGGAAGGCCTGGATCACCATCAGCGCAGCCATCGAGGCGAAGATGGACGCCTCCCGGGAGACCGGGATTTTGCCCTGTTCGAGCGCATCTCGGACTTTCTTCTCGGTCGGCTCTTCTGTCTTGCTCTCCTGATCGGATGTTTCTGCCATGCCCGTTCAGCGGTCAGCGGAAGACCAGCTCATCCTCCTGCTCGGGGTTGAGCTCGATTTCACCCTTCTCCGCGAGCTCCAGCGCGAGATCGGTGATCACGCGGCGCGCCTCGAGCACATCGCGCTGGTTCGACGGCTCGCCGATGGCGAGCTCGTGTTCGACGACGCGGCGGACGCGCGAGGCGACCGAGGACAGGATCAGCTCGCGGAAGCTCTTGTCGGTCCCCTTCAGCGCGACGACGATGCGATCGGTCGGCACCTGGTCGAAGATCATGGTGCGCGCCTTCGGCGTCAGGTTGATGACGTCGTCGAACGTGAACAGCAGCTCCTTCAGCACTTCGGCCGACTTCGGCCGCTTCTCCGACAAGCTCTTCAGCATGTCCTCGATATGGCCGCGCTCCATCTTGTTGATGATGTCGGCGACGCGGGCGTAGGTGTCGGCGCCGAGATTGCGGGCGAAGTTGAGCGTCAGGTCCTCGTGCAGCGTCTTCTCGATGATGCGCATGGCGTCGTCGACGATCGGCTTGAGGCTCAGCACGCGCCGCATCAGCTCGTTGCGCAGGCTGGATGGCAGCTGGCTCATGACCTTGGCGGCACAGGCCGGCTTGACCTTGGACAGGATGAGCGCCGCGGTCTGCGGGTGCTCCTTGGAGAGATAGCTCGCGAGCGAGTTCTCCGACACCGAGGAGACGCGATCCCAGACCGACCGGCTCGAATTGCCGAGCAGGTCCGACATGATCTGCGAGACCTGGTCGGCCGGCAGCACGTCGCCGAGCACGGCCTCCAGGCCGCCGAGCGTGCCGAGGATGTTGGCGCCCATCGAGAATTGCTGGGCGAACTCCTCGACGATTCCCTCCAGCTCCTGCGCCGTGATCGGCCGCAGCTCCGCCGCGGCCTTGGTGACGATGCGGATCTCCTGCGGCTCGAACTGCTGAAGCACGCTCGCGGCCGCCTGCCGGCCCATGGCCAGGAGGAGCGCCGCGACCTTTTCCGTTCCGCCCAGCGTGGCGACGCCTCGCTGCTTGACGGGAGCGATGCCGACCTGTGCCGCCATGGTCAGGTATCACCCTGCCCCAGCGGACCGACGATCTCCGTCAGCGAGACGCCGAAGCGGGAATTGTCTTCTTCGACCACGACCACCTCGCCGCGGGCGACGATGCGGCCGTTGACGACGACATCGACAGGTTCGCCGACCCGATGATCGAGCGGCACCACGGCGCCGCGCCCGAGCTTCATCAGGTTCGCCACCGGAATGGTCGCCGATCCCAGCACCACCTGCATGGTGACGGGAATGCGCAGGATGGCATCGACATTGGCGAACTTGCCGGTCTCCTCCGCCGTGCGCGCGGCAATCTCCGCCAGCCGCTCCAGTGGAGATGCGTCGGTGTGCCCCTCGTCGGATGCCGATGCGCGAGTGGCAGACTCATAGTCAAAGGATTGCGCCATTTGGTATCGCCTCTTGGTATTTCCGCTCCCGGAGCACCGCCGCGCTCCGACCGTATCGTTTTCGCCGGCTTCGGCTTCAATGCTTGTTCACGTCGGCACCGCCTGCAGTCGCGACGGGCGCGAGCCCGGTCCTTGCATCGAGCGCCGCGATCGCTTCGTGGGCCTGATCGATCTTCGTGCTCAGCACGTTGGCGAGCCGTCCGAGATTTGCGGTGGAATCGTGCGCCGCGTTGATGACCGTGTCGAAGGCGCCCGCCGTCTCGTGGACGATGGTCGAGAATTCACCCTGGTAGCTGCGCAGTCGCGCCAGTTCACGGTGCATCCGGGTCACCCGCATGCTGGTGAAGGCGAGCGCAATCAGCAACACGGCATCAACGAGATAGGATATCATCGACGAACTCCCGTTTCTGATCGACGGGATCTGCCACCTGCATGGCGTAATAGCCATCAAGCTGGCCGATCTGACACCAGAACAGCACCTGGTTGTTGCTTTCGAGCCGGGCGAGCGTGCGCGGCGTGGCTTCGAGCTCGAGCACCTGCCCGACCTGGAACTTCACGACGTCGCCGAGTGATATCATCTTCTCGTCGAGCACCGCGCTCAGCGTCACCTCGGTGCGGTGAACCTCGCTCTCCATCTGCTCGCGCCAGCGCGGATCGGCCGCGCGGCCGTCGCTGACGACGACGTGCGCGAGCTTCTGCCTGAGCGGGTTGAGCGCGGAGTGCGGAATGATGAGGAACATCTGGCCGCCGCGATAGAGCGCCTGCAACATGATGTTCGCGCAGATCGACATGTTGCCGCTGCGTCCGATCGCCAGCGAGGCCATGGCGGTCTCCACCCGCTCCACGCGGAAGGTGACGTTCGAGGTGCCGGCAAAGGCGGATTGCAGCGCCTTGGCGAACCGCTCGAACAGCGCCTGGACCAGGCGGATTTCGATGTTCGAGAACGCGCGCTCAACGTCGAGCGGCGGTTCGGCGCCGTCGGAGCCGAACATCGCCTCGACCATGGTGAACACGAAATCGCGGTCGAGCATGATGATGACACGGGAGTCCCACTGCTCGGCATAGAGCACCGCCGCGACCGCGTTGGCCTCATAGTCCTTGATGATGTCGCCGACGCGGTCATTGGTGATGCCGTTGACCGAGAAATAGCACGGCGTTCCGGCCATCGGCTGCAGGCTGTCGGTGCACGATGCAGCCATGCGATCGAAGATCACATTGAGCATCGGCATGCGTTCGATCGATATGCCGGCGGCGTCCAGCAGGTAGTTCGGCAGCTGCTTGCGCTGATCGACGTCGACGTCTTCCATCATCATGCGCGGGCAGCCTTCGGTTCAGCCTCGGTGACGACGGCCTTGGGACCTGCAATCGTCTCGTTCTCGACGACGTCGATCGACGGCCGTTCGGTGCTGGCGATCATCTTGCGGCCGTGCTCGACGGCGATCTGCGGCATGGCGCCGTTCATGAATGCCAGCAGCGTCTGCTTGACGATGATGTAGGGCCGGCACTTCTTCTCGCGCGTCATCTTGATCTTCAGCGCGAAGGGCGAAATGATGCCGTAGGACAGGAAGATGCCGGCGAAGGTGCCGACGAGGGCCGCGCCGATGAAGCCGCCCAGCAACTTCGGCGACTGGTCGAGCGCCCCCATGGCCTTGATAACGCCGAGCACCGCGGCGACGATGCCAAGCGCCGGCAGCGCCTCGGACACCACCACCAGCGCATGGTACGGCGTCAGCTTGCTCTTCACGATGGTGTGTATCTCCTCGTCCATCAGCGCCTCGATCTCGTGCGTGCGCGCATTCCCCATGATGATGAGGCGGACATAGTCGCAGATGAACTGGAGCAGTGCGGAGTCGGAGAGCACGCTCGGAAACGCCTTGAAGATCTCCGAGGAGGAGGGATCATCGATGTGCGCCTCGACCTCGTTGCGGCCCTTGCCCCGCAGCTCGCGCATCAGGGCATGGAGCGCGCCGAGCAGATCGAGATAATAGCGCTCACCGGGCACAGCGCCGGTGATGGCCTGCATGCAGGCAACGCCGGTGTCCACGACCGTCTTCCACGGATTGGCCACGATGAAGGTGCCGACGGCGGTGCCCATGATGATCACGAACTCCCACGGCTGCATGAGCACGGCCAGATGCCCGCCCATGGCGGCAAATCCGCCGAGCAGTGCCGCCACCGTGATGAAAATCCCCACGAAACTGCCCAACGCGCCGCTCCATCGCCGATCCCAGCGGGAATATCTAGTCGGCGACGCTTGCGCGAAGCTGGCTTCGCAACCGCCAGCCCCGCGCAAGCAATTCGCGGCAGCTTGAGACGATCTCGCAAGAGCGGCCAGAGGGACGCGTGTCATGCTATCCACCATCGCGGATTACACCAGACTGACCAAGGACATGGGCAAGTCGCTGACACAGGTCGCGAAACAGCCGGACGTCAGCCGCGAGACCGATTATTTCCTCAGCCATATCGGCAACGTGAAGACCATCGACGATTTCCTGAAGGACTACCGGCTCTACTCCTATGCGATGAAGGCCTATGGCCTCAGCGACATGACCTATGCCAAGGCGTTCATGCGCAAGGTGCTGACCGAAGGTGTCGCCAACAAGAACACCTTCGCCAACAAGCTCACCGACGTCCGCTATCGTGAATTCGCCACGGCGTTCAACTTCGCCGCCCTCGGCAGCAACGCCACCCAGACCACCCAAGCCACGACCGGGACGGCGACCCAATATGTCAGGCAGACGATGGAGCAGAAGGCCGGCGACCAGAACGAGGGCCTGCGGCTGGCGCTGTATTTCACCCGCAAGGCCTCCACCGTCACCACGGCCTACCAGATCCTCGCCGACAAGGCGCTGACGCAGGTGGTTCAGACCGCGCTCGGCCTGCCGTCGACGATCAGCTCGGCCGACATCGACGCCCAGGCCAAGATGATCACGGACAAGATCAAGCTCACCGATTTCCAGGACCCGGCCAAGGTCACTAAATTCGTGCAGCGCTTTGCCGCGATGTGGGATGCGGCCCAGGCCCAGAGCGACAACTCGACCAACCCCGCGCTGGTCCTGATCGGCGGCGCGTCGTCGATGGCCAGCATGGATACCGACATGCTCTCGAAACTTCAGTCCATCCGCTTCGGAAAGTAAGTCATGCAATCGGCCCTCTATGTGGGATTGTCGGCGCAGGTCGCCCTTGAAAAGCGCCTTCAGACGATCGCCAACAACGTCGCCAACGTCAACACGGCGGCGTTCCGCACCGACGTGGTGAAGTTCGAGACCGTGCTGTCCAAGGCGGGCGCGAACCCGGTCGCCTTCTCCTCGCCCGGCGACAACATCATCTCCCGCGAGATGGGCAACATCACCGAGAGCGGCAACCCGCTCGACGTCGCCGTGGTCGGACAGGGCTGGATCGCCTTCGCCGGTCCGAACGGCACGGTCTATACCCGTGACGGCCGCCTCCAGATCGCCCCCAACGGCGACCTTCAGACCGTGTCCGGCTTTCCCGTGATCGATTCCGGCGGCGCGCAGATCACGCTCGATCCCAACGGCGGACCGATCTCGATCGCGCGCAGCGGCGCCATCACCCAGGACAACAACGAGATCGGCACCATCGGCCTGTTCAACATTCCCGCTGACGCCAATCTCGAGCGCTACGGCAATTCCGGCGTCACGCCCGATCGTCCCGCGACCGCGATCGCCGATTTCTCCCGCGACGGCTTCAAGCAAGGCTACGTCGAAGGCTCCGGCGCCAATCCGATGATGGAATTGACCAAGCTGATCGCGGCCTCGCGCGCCTTCGACGGCACCAATTCGATGATCGAGGGCACCGAGAGCTCGCTCCAAAATGCAATCCGGACGCTGGGCGAACCCGGCAAATAGGCTGCGCCTCGCGCGCAATGAGGTTGGACGGTTTCCTTGAACGCTCTTCGGCAACTCGAGTGGGCGCTGCTGGAGCTTCAGCAGAGCACGCCCCTGGCAAGCGTCAGCGGCGCGATCTCCGAGATCGCGCCGACGCATTTCCGCGTCTCCGGCCTGTCGCGCTTCGTGAGGCTCGGCGAGCTCATCGGCGTCAATTCGGCCGGCAGGCCCCAGATCGGCGAAGTGGTGCGGATCGACAGCGAGGGCATCATCGCCAAGCCGTTCGATCGCCAATTCGCCGGCGGGCTGGGCTCGGTCGCATACCGGATGCCGCCGCTGTCCTTTGCGCCCGATCCGAGCTGGAAGGGCCGCGTCATCAATGCGCTCGGCGCGCCGCTGGATGGCCAGGGGCCCCTCACGCCGGGATCGCGTGCGGTCTCGGCGGAAGCCGAGGCACCTTCGGCCATGAAGCGCGCACGCGTGCACAAGCCGCTGCGCACCGGCGTGCGCGTCATCGACCTGTTCTCGCCGATCTGCGCCGGCCAGCGCGTCGGCATCTTTGCCGGCTCCGGCGTCGGCAAATCGACGCTGCTGGCGATGCTCGCCCGCAGCCAGGCTTTTGACACGGTCGTGCTGGCGCTGGTCGGCGAGCGCGGCCGCGAGGTGCGCGAGTTCATCGAGGACGTGCTGGGCACCGACCGTCACCGCGCCGTCACAATCGTGTCGACGGGAGACGAGAGCCCGATGATGCGGCGGCTGGCGCCGAAGACGGCGATGGCGGTCGCCGAATATTTCCGCGACCGCGGCGAATCGGTGCTGCTGATGGTCGATTCGATCACCCGCTTCGCTCATGCCGCCCGCGAGGTTGCACTCGCTGCAGGCGAGCCCGCGGTCGCGCGCGGCTACGCGCCGACGGTCTTCACCGATCTGCCGCGGCTTCTGGAGCGCGCCGGCCCCGGCGAGGAGGGATCTGGCACGATCACTGGAATTTTCTCCGTGCTGGTCGACGGCGACGATCACAACGAGCCGATCGCCGACACCATCCGGAGCACGCTCGATGGGCACATCGTGCTCTCCAGGCACATCGCCGACCAGGCGCGCTATCCGGCCGTGGACGTTCTGGCCTCGGTCTCCCGCCTCGCCCATAACGTCTGGGACCCCGAAGAGCGCGAATTGGTGAGCAAGCTGCGCGCCATGATCGCCAAGTACGAGGACACGCGCGACCTTCGCCTGATGGGCGGATATCAGTCGGGGCGTGATTCGGGTCTCGACCAGGCGGTCGACATGGTTCCGAGAATCTACAGCGCGATGCGGCAGGACGCGTCGGCCCCACCGAGCGCCGATCCATTCCGCGAACTCCGGGACATGCTCAGGGGCGAGTAGCAGGTTGCGCGGTGAGATGGCGCGCGACGCCGTCGTGCCCTGCCCGTTGTTTTCGACAGCCGATTGCGCATGCGGCCACGCTTCCAGCGCATGCGCACGCGCAGCCATGACCGACTTCCGTCGCGGGAACGTCAGTCGATCGGACGAGAGGAATCGAGCGGAAGCGACGAACGGGCCATTTCTGCGACCGCGACCGCAACAACCGCCGCGTGCAATTCCTGTGAGTTCCCTCAAGTGATTCCCCGACGGATCGTACAAGTTGTGGATGACATGCCGACGCACATCGTCGTCATGCACAAGCTTCGATCAACTTGCATCAACGACAGACAGCAACGTGGCGTGCACAAACCGACGTATAGTTGCGTGCATGCTGCTCATCGGGCAGCGTATTGCGTTCACTATCATGTGTCCCGACGAGCGAGATTGTCTTGAACGTTACATTCGCCTGCAACGACATCCAGTCTTGGAGAGCGTCTGTACTTGATTTTGTTGAGAAGCTCATTCATCGTTTCGATGGATACAAGAAACGTCTGCTTGCGACTTGAACTTTAGGGGCCTCGGTTGAACTACTCCGATCCATCGTCTGCTGGCGACGGCAACTCGGGCTCCCGTGCGACGACGACGCTATTGGTATGCCCGCAGCGACGCAGGCTTGCGCTTCGAACGACGCGACGCCCATCGGTCCGGGTCGGGCGCGTTGCAGTCCGTGCCTTCGCGCGAGAGTTGGACACGACGTGCTCGTCGGGCACCTCCAGCGGTCTGACGCCTCACGACGGATTCGCAAGCCAGGGCGCGAGGCGGCTTCGGAACGCCACACACGAAGTTCCGGGGACGAGGTAGATTCATGCCATTGGCGCGAGAAGCCGTCGAGCTGCTGGTTCAGGCGGCGCGGGCTTGGTATTTCGAAGGCAATCAGCATGGATTGCGCGATCGCGAATGGATGGCGCTGCGCTTTCTCGGCCGCGCCAACAGGTTCTCGCGCACGCCGTCCGCACTTGCCGGCTTTATCGGCGCCACCAGGGCCACGGCATCGCAGATCGTGAAGACGCTCGAGGGCAAGTCCTTCCTGGTGCGAAAGCCATCGCACGAGGACAAGCGTTCGGTCGTGCTTCACGTCACCGCGCAAGGCGAGAAATGCCTGAGCCAGCACGACCCGATCAATCACGTGCTGAACGCAGTCACCTCGCTCGGCACTGACGAGTGCATCAGACTGCGTGACTCGCTGCGGGAGATCCTCAATCATCTCGATGCAGCCCATCAGCGCCTCGACGCCAGCATCTGCCGGGACTGCATGTTTCTTGCCGAACGCGGCCCGGGGACCGGCAAGGGACGCGCGACCGCCGAGTTCATGTGCCGGCTGTATCGCGCCCCTGTTTCGCTCGAGGAGACCGAGCTGCTCTGCACCAGTTTCGAGCGCACCCGCGACCGCCCGAAGATCGAGGCACATCTCGACCGCGCGCGGGTGGCGAGCCAGGGGTGAGCGCAGCGCGATGGGCCGCCCCGCGAGAGCGTAATGCGCGCGTATACTCTCTCCACATCGTCATTGTGAGCCGCCGGGTCCGCGCGAAGCGCGGCCCGATGACAGGCTCCGCGAAGCAATCCAGAATCTTTCCGAGGCGGGATTCTGGATTGCTTCGTCGCAAGGGCTCCTCGCAATGACGGAGCAAGGGGCAATGGCGTCGCTCTCCAATTCGCATCTGCGTTGCAAACACACCTTCCCGTTCTCGCGGCGCATTTCGCCCGAGTTTTGCTGCGTCGCTCCACCCTCCAAAGCCAAGAGGGCGCAGGGAAGGCCGGGTGCCGGCGGCACCCGCGGTCCGCTGCGCGAAACGCACACGCAGAGAAGACCGCACAGCAGCATACAGGTGAAGCCCAACACACGGCCTTCCCTGCGCAGTGGTTGGACGGCTTATGCCGCGCTCTCCCGGGAGCCGAATTCCTTCTGGCCTCCCTCGCCCTCGTAGAAGTCACGGCACCCGCGCCGGTTGACGCCAATGCCGCATCCGCCAGGGCTTGACCGTAGCAACGACGGTCAGGACCACACGGTTTTGCCGTACGCGCGGTTCGCCTGCGCCACAGGGTTCGACGGCGTTGTGCACGTTGCCATCGAAATGCTGGCGCGACGAACCTGACAGCGCCGTCCGTCCGCGCGAAGCCTTAGGGCTCACGGAGAGCAATCCGCCCTGCCCGCAGCTCTCGCGCCCGACGCTGCCGCGTCCACCGCTCCCCGGCTCTGCGATCATCACGACATATGATCGCCCCTCAAGGGTGAGCCGGGATGAGCGACACATACGACAAATCCGAATTTCGGTAAAGTGGAATATTTTCGCACGATGGGATTGACGGGGAGGCGACACAGGCGCGGATGGGATGGGGTATCGGCACTTCCTTGTATGCATTATCCCAGTTGCCATCCCCGCGCAGTTCGCTTTAGATGCCGGCAACTCACCCGCGGTGACGGCCGGGGCTCAAAAATCACACACATTGTCAAAGGGACGGAGCATGGCGCGCAACATATTGATTCTCGGAGCTTCTTACGGCTCCCTGCTGGGCACGAAGCTGCTGATGGCAGGCCACAACGTGACCCTGGTCTGCCGCGCCAAGACCGCGGAGCTGATCAACCGGGACGGTACCGAGGTGCGCATCAAGTTGCGCGACGAGGCGGTGCACCGGGCGATCTTCTCGCGCGACCTGCCCGGCAAGCTCGACGCCGTGACACCGGCCAATGTCGACCTCTCCCGTTACGATCTGGTCGGGCTCGCGATGCAGGAGCCGCAATACACCAACCACACCGTGCGCGTTCTCATGGTCAAGATCGCCGCGGCGAAGCTGCCGTGCCTGTCGATCATGAACATGCCGCCGCTACCCTATCTGAAGCGGATTCCGGCGCTCGCGGACATGGATCTCGAGGAGGCCTACACCAATGCGCAGGTGTGGGAGCGATTCGAGCCAGGGCTGGTGACGCTGTGCTCGCCCGACCCGCAGGCGTTCCGTCCGCCGGAAGAGGCGGCGAACGTGCTCCATGTCGGCCTGCCCACGAACTTCAAGGCATCGGTGTTCGCAGACGAGAAGCACAACAAGCTGCTGCGCGAGCTCGAAGCCGACATCGACGCGGTGACACTCGACGGCCACGACGTGCCGGTGAAGCTGAAGGTGTTCGACTCGTTATTCGTGCCGCTGGCGAAATGGTCGATGCTGCTGACCGGCAATTACCGCTGCATCACGCCGAATGAGCCGCAGTCGATCCGCGACGCCGTGCACGGCGACCTCACGCGCTCGCAGACGATCTACGACCATGTCGATGCCATCGCCCGCCGCCTCGGCGCCGACCCGCAGGACCAGGTGCCGTTCGCGAAATATGCCAAGGCCGCTGAAAGCCTGCTCAAGCCGTCGTCGGCCGCCCGCGCGGTCGCGAGCGGCGCGCCCTTCATCGAGCGCGTCGACTTGCTGGTGAAGCTGATCTCGCATCAGCTCGGCGTGCCCAATGCCGAGATCGACCGCACCGTCGACACCGTGGACCAGAAGCTGAACGAGAAGATCGTGCAGGGCGGATCGGGCGCGCAGTAGCGCGCCGTTTCCAGCGACGTCGGCCCTCGCGCATTCCAGAGCGATTGAATCCGGATCACGCCGGTCATGGCGACCGGCGTGACCGCGCCGGTGCGCGTGACCATGTCGGGCAGCCCGAGCTGGCAGACGCCGCGGCCAAGCGTTGCGCCCAACGTCACCCACGCCGCGCCGCTGTGACGATCTGAACCAGCGCTCACTGCAGGTCCGGCGTACGGCACTGTTCCCGGTGTGGCGCAAACTCAACGACAGTCGTCGCGCCCCGTTGGTCACGCGATCGGGTCGCCCTCGCATCGCGCCCACGCGCGGTCCGCTGATATCACGACTGCGTGAGACGACGGCATGCCGCCCGTCATATCCCGGCGCTACGCAAGCAAAGCGAGCCGATTCGACGCGAATGGGCTCCCCTCACGTTCAGGCCCTTCATTCGCGCAAACGTTGCATGCGCGCAGAACGGGTCCGGCTTCTTGCCCAGCCGGCAGAGAGGTGAGCAACATATCTTTTTAGGTCAGGTGTCTATGACCTGTTTTGCCGGGTCGGTTGTTCCGGCGAAATCGCAATGCACGGCCGAGAGAACAAGAACAACAACAATGGATCAGGCGATGCTGAGCGTCGTCCGCGCGGTCGAGGCAGGCGCGACGACGATGAAGAGCGTGATCGACGCCACCGGACTGTCCCGTCTCAAGATCGAGCGCGCGTTGACCGCACTGGAGAAGCAGAAGCTGCTGGTGCGCGACGGCCAGGGTTTTCGTGCGACCGGCCTGCCGAAGGCGGCCCGCCCGGTCCGGCAATGCGGCTCATGCAACGCCTGCTGCGATATCCTCGAAGTGGCCGGCCTCGACAAGCCGGTGAACCAGCTCTGCAAACATTGGCAGGCCGGCATGGGATGCACCATCTACGATCGCCGCCCGCAGATGTGCCGGTCGTTCGTCTGTGCCTGGCTGCAGGGCCATCTCGACGACGACTGGTTTCCGGCGAAGTCGGGCATCGTGGTGCATTTCAGCCAGGACGCCGTCAACGTCACGGTCGACGATGATTGTCCCGACCGCTGGCGCGAGGAGCCGTATTTCAGCAAGCTTGCCGAATGGTCGCTGAATGGGATCAGGCGGATCGGAAACCGCGGCTATGCGACCCTTGTCGTGTCCGGCACCGAGCGGTTCCTGCTACTGGGACACACCGTCGTTCCCGATCCGACGCTGTTCGGCACCGCATTCCTGCCGCTCACCGCCGACACCTTCCGGTTCTGGCGGGCGACGTCGCCCGAGCATTTGCAGCGGCTGCATGAGCGCATCGCCGAGATCGAACGGATCAGGCAGGAATTCGGATCCTGCGCCATCCCCGAGATCGAGGACGACGATCCGCAACCGCCCTATCGGCCCGCGCTTCTACGGTTGTCGCATCACGCCTGAACTCCGCCGTGGGCAACACGGCCTGATTCGCGCGGTAGCGCTCGACGCGCCCCGGCCGGGTTGATAAGCCCCTGTCCGCGAATGACGGGACTTGAGTCGGGGACATGACGGTTGCGATCGAGATGGGGCAGACCACGGCGGGTGCCGCGGCGGCCATGGACCTCGAGGAACTGCTGGCGACCCGCCTCCTGGTTCAGGGCAATTCGGGCTCCGGCAAATCGCATCTGCTGCGGCGGCTCCTGGAACAGAGCGCGCCCTGGGTGCAGCAGGCCATCATCGACCCCGAAGGCGACTTCGTCACGCTGGCCGAGCGCTTCGGCCATCTGGTGATCGAGGCCGAGGATCACACCGAGCGCGGCCTTCAGGTCGCCGGCGAGCGCGCGCGGCTGCATCGCGTCTCCACCGTGCTCAATCTCGAAGGGCTCGACGCCGAGAACCAGATGCGGCGCGCCGCGGCGTTCCTCGGCGGGATGTTCGACGTGGACCGCGATCATTGGTACCCGATGCTGGTGGTCGTCGACGAGGCGCAGCTGTTTGCGCCGGCGGTGGCGGGCGAAGTCTCGGACGAGGCGCGAAAACTGTCGCTCGGCGCCATGACCAATCTGATGTGCCGCGGCCGCAAGCGCGGGCTCGCCGGCATCATCGCGACCCAGCGTCTGGCCAAGCTCGCCAAGAACGTCGCAGCGGAAGCCTCCAACTTCCTGATGGGCCGGACCTTCCTCGACATCGACATGGCGCGCGCCGCCGACCTGCTCGGCATGGAGCGGCGGCAGGCCGAAGCTTTTCGCGATCTCGAGCGTGGCCAATTCATGGCGCTGGGACCGGCGCTGTCGCGGCGTCCCCTGCGTTTGAACATCGGCCCGACCGACACGAGCCCGCGCAATTCCACGCCGCGGCTGATGCCGCTGCCGGAAGCGACGCTGGAAGATGCGCGCGCCGTGATCCTGGCGGCGCCGCCGCCCGATGCCAGCCGCCCGCAACGCCGACCCGCGCCGGATCTGCTCGAGCAGCTGCGCGCCGCAAAGGCGGCTGCACCGGAAGCGCGCGCGGAACCGATTGAGCTGCCGGTCAGCGCCGAAGAGCTCGCGGAGCGGCGCGAGCGCGTGGATCGTACCCTTCGTGCCGTGCTCGCGGAGCCCGACGCCGGCTTCCGCGCCATCGGCGTGCTCTATCAGGAGTTCGTGGTCCGCTGCCGCATCGAGGGGCTCGGCGCGGCCGTGCCTGATCTCAACGAATTCCGCCGCATGCTGACGCATGCGCGGGCCGGGCTCGGCACTGACCTCGCCGACGACGACGCCTGGCAGGATGTGTCGCTGCGCGCCTCGATCCTGCCCGACGACATGCAGGGCGTGTTCATGATGATCGCGCGCGCGGCGAAGGAGGGCTGGCCGTGTCCCGGCGATGCCGCGATCGCCCGCGCCTATGGCTCGCACTCGCTGCGCCGCGCGCAGCGCCTGCTCAGCTATATGGAGGAGCAGGGCCTGATCGTCTGCCAGCTCGACGGCGGCGGCCGCCGGATCGTGACGCTGGTGGAGCTGGCCTGGGCGACGGCGCCGGGCGATCCCAATGGCGATGATTTGCCGGCGGAGCCCGCGCAAAGCGCGGCCGCGCTCTGAGCCGGCGGATTCAGGGGCGTCTCCTCACTTACGCCGCCTCGGTCGCATCGAAGCCGCGGGCCGCATCCGGCGAGCGTCGCGCGTCATCCGAGAACATGCGGCGATAGAGTACGACCGAGACGAGCCAGGTGATCGCGAACAGCGCGATCACGACGAAGCCGACATTCGCCAGCGATTCGTTAAGGCCGTCGACCACCGCCCACGGGCCGCCGGAGAGATCGAGCCGATCGCTGATCAGGCCGAGCGCCTCGATGCCGCCGATGAAGAGCGCCACTGCGACCGAAGCCCCGGTGATCGTGAGGTTGTACCAGAGTTTTCGCAGGGGATCGACGAAGGCCCAGCGATAGGCGCTCACCATCAACGCGGAGTCGGCGGTATCGACGAGCGCCATGCCTGATGCAAACAGCGCCGGAAAGACCAGAACATCGGCGAGCGACGAACCCCGCGCGGCTTCGCTGGCGGAGATGCTGAGCAGGCCGATCTCGGTCGCAGTATCGAAACCAAGCCCGAACAGGAAGCCGAGCGGATACATATGCCCCGGCTTCGTCACCAGGCGGAACATCGGCCCGAGCAGGCCCGCCAGGACGCCGCGATTGGCGAGCAGCGCATCGAGGCCTGCGGCGTCGTGAACGCCCTGCTCTCGCGCCGCGCGAAACGTCCGCCACAGGCCGGCGAAGATGGCGAGGTTGATGGCCGCGATCACGAGCAGGAACAGCGCCGAGACCGATGTGCCGATCAGCCCGCCGATCTCCTTGAGCAGGCTGTCGCCGCCAAGACTCACGACGCCGAGCGCGAGCAGCATGGTCGCGACCACCACGACAGTGGAATGGCCGAGCGCGAAATAGAGGCCGACGCTGCGCGGCGCGCCGCCCGCCTGCATCAGCTTGCGCACGACGTTGTCGATGGCGGCGATGTGGTCGGCATCGACGGCGTGGCGGAGGCCGAAGACCCAGGCCAGCAGCGCGGTCGCCATCACCGTCGGCCGGTCACCGAACCGCGCGAAGGCCCACGCCCAGGCGGCGATGTTGGCGGCGATGAGCGCGCCGAACAACAGCGCCGCTCCGGGCTCGACCGCCCGTAAAGACCATCTCGTCACCACAATCATTCCGTTGCACGCCCCGTCGCACCCAGCGGTATGATTTTTTCATAGAATCATCACACTGACTAGCCCCGGAGAAAGTCGTCATGCCCGGGCTTGTCCCGGGCATCCACGTTCTTCGTGCCGCAAGACGTGGATGGCCGGGACGAGCCCGGCCATGACGATGGGGAGACGACGGCGCGCTCGAATTACTACGCAGCCTCGGAGCCGCCGAGATAGGCGTCGCGGATGCGGGGATCGTCTTTCAGTGTCCGCGCCGGGCCGGAGAGCACGATCTTGCCGGTCTGGAGCACATAGGCTTCATGCGCGATCTCGAGCGCGAGGCTGGCATTCTGCTCGACCATGAACACCGAGACGTCGTCCTGATTGATGGTGCGGATCAACTCGAGCACGCGATCGACATAAAGCGGCGACAGGCCCATGGTCGGCTCGTCCATCACGATCATGCGGGGACGGCTCATCAGCGCGCGCGCCATCGCCACCATCTGCTGCTCGCCGCCGGAGAGCGAGCCGGCGCGCTGCGACAGCCGCTGGCCGAGCTTTGGGAACAGCGTGAGCATCCTGTCGAGATCCTGGGCGATCGTCTCGCGATCGTTGCGCACGAAGGCGCCCATCAGGATGTTCTCGCGGACGCTCATGTCCGCGAACAGCCGCCGCGCCTCCGGCACCGAGGCGATGCCGCGGCGGACGATCTGCGGCGTGGTCAGCCCGATCAGCGAGGCGCCGTCGAAGGTCACCTCGCCCGAGCGTGGTTTCACCAGGCCAAGGATGATCTTCATGGTCGTCGACTTGCCGCTGGCATTGCCGCCGAGCAGGCAGACGATGTGGCCGCGTGCGACCGATATCGACAGGTCGAAATGCACCTGGGCCTGGCCATAGAAGGTGTTGACATCAGACAGCGCCAGCAGCGGTGCGGGAGAAAGGTTCGTCATGCCGCACTCTCCTGCTCCGCCGTTGCGGAGAGGCCGTGGCCGAGATAGGCCTCGATCACCTTGGGATCGCTCCGCACCACTTCGCCCGGCCCTTCTGCGATCTTCTTGCCCTCGTCCATGACGATGACGCGGTCGGACAGGCGCATCACCATTTCCAGCTTGTGCTCGATCAGGAGGATGGTCAGCCCCTCCGCCTTCAGCTCGGCGACGAGAGCCTGCATCTCCGCGGTCTCGGTCGGGTTCATGCCGGCGGTCGGCTCGTCCAGCAGCAGCAGGCGCGGCTTCAGCGCCAGCGCACGTGCAATCTCGACGCGGCGGCGGTTGGCGTAGGAGAGGCTATAGGCGGGCTGGTCGATCCGCGGCAGCAGCCGCTCGCCGAAGCGAGCGAGGATCGATTTCACCTCCTCGCGCAGCCGCTCCTCCTCCGTCTTGACGCTGGCGGGACGCACCAGCGCCAGCCCCAATTCCAGCAGCGGACCGATCACCGGCACGACCGGCTTCACCGCGCGCAACCGCGTGTGGGCACCGATCAGGACGTTGTCCATGACGCTGAGATTGCCGAAGACGCGGCCGAGCTGGAAGGTGCGCGCGATACCTGCGGCGGCCAGCCGTTCCGGCGAGAGACCCGTGATGTCCTGCCCTGCGAAGCGGACAGTGCCGGCATCGGGCCGGTCGAGACCGGTCACGAGATTGAACAGCGTCGTCTTGCCGGCGCCGTTCGGGCCGATGATGCTGATCAGTTCGCCCCTGGCGAGATCGAGATCGATGGCATCGACCGCGGTGAGACCGCCGAAGCGGCGCGTCAGCCCGCGCAGGGACAACATGGGGATGTGCTGCTCGGACATCAGATCGTCCCCAACAGGCCCTGCGGCCTGAACCGCACGAGCAGCAAGAGCACGATGCCGTAGATCAGGATGCGATACTCCGCCGCGATCCGGAACATCTCAGGCAGGCCGACCAGCGCCACCGATCCGAGAATCGCGCCGACGACGTTGCCGAGGCCGCCGAGGATGACGACGGTCAGCGCCAGGATCGACTGCTGCGTATTGAAGGTCTCGTGGTTGATGTAGGAATAAAGATGCGCGGCGATGCCGCCGCTGACGCCGGCGGCGAAGCCGCCGAAGATGAAGGCCAGCGATTTGTAGCGGTTCAGGCTGAGGCCATAGGCGCGCGCGGCGATGTCGTCGTCGCGGATGGCACGAAAGCTGCGGCCGAGATGCGAGGCAAGCAACCGCCCTTGAAGCAGCGCCAGCACGACCATCACCGCAAGGCTGAACCAGTAGACCGACGCCGGGCTGATCAGGTCGTAGCCGAACAGCGACAGCGGCGGGATGCCGGAGATGCCGATCGGGCCACGCGTGACGCTCTCCCAGTTCAGGATCACCAGCGACACGATCTCGCCGATGGCAAGCGTTGCGATCGACACGTAATGCCCGCGCAAACGGAACGACGGCGAGATCAGGAGCGTGCCGAGCGCGGCGCTCATCAGGCCGCCGCCGATGATGGCGAGGCCGACCGGAACGGAGAACGCCAGCGACAGCAGCGCGGCGGTGTAGGCGCCGATCGCGAGCAGCGCGGCATGGCCGAGCGAGACCTGGCCCACCGTGCCCGCAACCAGCGTGAGGCTGAGCGCGAGCATGCCGAGCAGCCAGGCGTTGATCAGGGTCTGGAGCACGTAGAAAGACACCGGAAACAGCGGCAGGATCGCGAACCCACCGACTGCAACCAGCAACGCCCAGCGCGGAATGCGCACCGGGCGGCTCGGCGCGATGAAGGTGCCGGTGAGCGGCTCCGGCGGCGCCTGCCGGGCGCTGGCGAACAGGCCGTTCGGGCGCAGCACGAGCACGGCGACCAAGAGCAGGAAGGCGAACAGATTGCGGTAGCTGGTGCCGAACGCGGCGACGCCGTAGCTCTCGACCAATCCGAGCAGCAGGCTGCCGACCACCGCGCCCGGCACGTTGCCGGCGCCGCCGACGACTTCCGCGACGACGCCCTTGAGCGTCGCCTGAAGGCTCATCGCGGTGTCGATCTGGTTGTAGTACATGCCGACCAGCATGCCGGAGACGCCGCCGAGCGCGGCCGCAATGCCGAACACGGCCTGATTGACGCGGTTGACGTCGACGCCCATCTGCATCGCGGCGTCGCGGTCCTGCGCGGTGGCGCGCACCGCCCAGCCGAGCTTGGTGTAGCGCAGGAACACGAACAGCAGCAGCGCGCTGGTGATGCCGACGCCGGCGATGAGCAGATCAAGCGGCCCGATCGTGCCGTTCCCGACCTGGAAGCGGACGTCCGGCAACTGGCTCGGCAGCGCGCGCGGATTGGGCGAGAACGTCAGCATCACCAGCTGATCGAGCACGAAACTGATGCCGATCGTCGCCAAGAGCGGCGCGATACGCACCGAATTCTGCAGCGGACGGAGGCCGAACCGCTCGATGATCAACCCGACGATCGCGGCAGCAACCGCGACCACGATGATGGTGAGCGGCAGCGGTGTATGCAGCTGCACCACCGCGACCCAACCGATATAGGCGCCGACGAGATAGATCGAGCCTTGGGCAAAGTTGATCAGCCGGCTGACGCCGAAGATCAGCGCGAGCCCGACCGCAACGAGGGCATAGACATTGCCGACGATCAGTCCGTTGATCGTGTAGTCGAGCCAGGAAGCCACGCGATGGTCCCAAGTTGAGAGAAGCGGCCGGAGCGGATGCTCCGGCCATCGTGTCAGGTCGGCTTGCCGTCCCAGAGCGCAAACTGACCCTTGCGCACGACGAGCTCGGCGTTCATGGCGCCCTTGACGCGGCGGCTCGCGACGTCGAACGTCGCCGAACCGAAGATGACGCTGGAGACGTCCTTCACCTTGGCGAAGGCATCGCGGATGGCGCGGCGGTCGGTGCCGCCGATCTTGAGGACGGCAGCGGCCATGTTCATCGCGTCGTACGAATAGGCGTTGAAGGCGTCGGGCTCCTGCCCACCATATTTCGTCTTGAAGCCCGCGATGAATTTCTTCACCTCGGGCCGCGGGTCTTCGGGAAAATAGCGCGTGCCGAGATGGACGTCCTCGACCGCCTCGCCGCCGAGCTCCAGGAATTTCGGCGAGTAGACCGAGCTTGCCGCGCAGATGGTCTGCTTCAGGCCGACCTGGCGCGCTTGGCGGGCGATCAGCGCGCCATCGGAATAATAGGAGATCAGGATCAACCCGTCGGGATTGGCGTCGCGCACGCGCACCAGGGTGGAGCGAAAATCGCGCTCCTCCGCGATGTAGCCTTCGGTCACCGCGATTTCGGCGCCGTATTCCTTGGCCGCCTTGACGAAATGGTCGCGGCTGGTGCGGCCCCAATCGGTGTTGAGGTGCAGCACCGCGAGCTTCTTCAGGCCGAGGCGCCTGACGGCGTAGGACGCCAGCAATGGCTGCTCGTCGGCCTGGCTCACGGACGTGCTCCACATGAAGTCGCCGCCTTTGGTGAAATCGGGATGCGAATTGGTGAAGCCGAACTGAACGAGGCCGCCGCGCTGATAGATCGGCGAGGCCGCCATCGAGGCGGGACTCGAGAAGTCGCCGAGCTCCATGACGATGCGGGGATCGGAGACGAATTTCTGGGCGATCGCCACCGACTGGCGCGGATCGCTCTGGCTGTCCTCGAATTGGTAGGCGAGCTTGCGGCCGTTGATGCCGCCGGCAGCCATGATCTCGTCGAGCGCGAGATCAAAGCCCTGCTTCCACTGCGCGCCATATTGCGCGTTCGGGCCGGTCAAGGGACCGCTGACGCCGAGCAGGATCGGCTCGGAGGATTGCGCGAAGGCCGCGCGCGAGAAGGCGGCTCCCGCCATCATGGTGGCGAGCGAGCCCTTGACCAGGGACCGACGATCGATGTTGCTCATGCACGGCTCCATCCATTCAGGTGTTACGAACAAGCGGCAATTTCTGTGCCAGTGAACCCAGCCTATTTCGAGGGCTCACCCAGCGACAGCATCAGTCGGTTGGCCCAGTTGAAGAACGACGCGCCGTTGATGACGTCGACGATCTCGGCATCATCGAGACCGGCGCGGCGCAGCTCCTCGACATTATCGGGGCCGAACGCGATCGGCGTTGCGGCCAGCGCCACCGACGCCTTGACGACGGCATTCCAGCGCTCGCCGAGATCAGCCTTGACGCCCTCGTCAAGCAGACGCTGCACGTCGTCGCGGCGCTTGGAATAGGTGCTGGCGAAGCGCGCATGCACGGAGGCACAATAGATGCAGCCGTTGTAGCGCGAGGTCGCGGCCGCCGCGAGCTCGCGCTCCGCGCGCGGCAGGCCGTCGGCGACGCTGTAGAAGATGTCCTTGTCGGTCTTGGTGCGGGCTTCCAGCACCTCGGGATCGCGCACCAGGAGGCGGAAATATTCCGACTTGGCGCGGGCGCGATCGACGAGGCCGGCGAAATGACGCTCGGTCAATTCGGCCTCGGGCAGCGGATCGATCCACGACACCCAGCCGAGCTCGTCCTGGGTGAAGACGACGGGCGGATTGACTTTGTTTGCAGCGCTCATGATGCGATCTCCTTACGCGCCGGCCGCGGTGCGCCCGGGTGAGGCGCCGAGCACGCGCAGGCCAGTGACGACGCGCACCTGGAACGACAGGAACGCAACGAGCTGGGAGAAAGTGACGATGCCGGTGCTCGACCAGCCGGCGGCGAGCAGCGCCTTCATGTCGGCGGAGGCGGCATCGCGGGGCCGGAACACTAGGAGATGCGCATGCTCGAGCGCCGCAACAAGCCGGGCGCCGAGATCGGGCTTACGCTCCGCGCTCACGCGATAGATCAGGCCGGCCTTGTTCTCGATCGACAACGGGCCGGCCGGAAAGGCGCCGTACGGGCCAGAGGTCTGGCCGCGCTCGATCTCGACCTGGATCGCCGCGAGAAGCGCCGCTCCATCCACATTCGCTGCAAGCTTCTCGCGGTAGAAGGCCGCGACGGGAGACTCGCCATGGAGCCCGGTCACGAAGGCCGCGACCGCCGCGCGCTCCACAAGCGAGAACTCACTGACGTCGATCGGCTCGAACAGTGAAAGATAGCTCTTCTGGGCGTTCTCGCGCGCCTGAAGGCGGCGTGCGCGGATGGCATCCAGGGCCGATCCCGGTTCGATCCCGGCAAGCGTGTCGATGATATCTTTTGTTGCCATCATTCAGCCTCGTGCAACGCCATCCTGTCGGTTCCGGGTTAGCCTGCCAATGCCACACCAGGCGCCGTCCGAGTCCAACCCAGCGCCGGCGCGACCTTGTCCGCGACCAGCTCGATCGAACGCAGGATATAGGGATGCGGCGCATCGACCGAATGCGCCTGGAACACCAGATCGGTCACCCGTTCCAACGTGGCATCGGTGCGGAGCGAAGCGATGACGTCGTCGGCCGCGCCGACATGGGTGTCGAACGCGGTGATCATCTCCTCCAGCGTCTCGCCGGGCCTGGCGTGGCCGCCCTTGAGGAATTGCGGCAGCGCGCGCCGCAGCCCGATGTCGGCAAGGCGCATCGCCTCAGCCCGGTCGTCGGCGACGAAGACGCTGCGCGAGGCCATGATGCGCGGCTCGCGTCCCCGTGGAAGCGCGTCCAGATAGGCGTCGATGATCGGATTCTGGATCTCGGCCAGTGTTGCACGCGGCGCCTCCTTGGCCCGCGGCTGGGTGCGCGACAGCAACAAGCCATCGCCGGCCTTGCCGGCCCGGGCACCGCCCGCGACCGAGAATGTCGCCTGCCAGATCCGCTCGCACAATTGCGGCCGCTGCGGATAGAGCGTGTCGCCACCATCAAGCGGCTTGCCGGCCAGCGCGATGCGGACGAGGTCGAGATTGCGGGCAAAGATCTCGTTGCGCTGCGCACTATCGAGACCGAAGGCGGCGAACGCCGACGGGTTGCCGCCGGTGCCGACGCCGAGCTCGAAACGGCCATTGCAGAGCAGATCGAGCACCGCGGCATCCTCCGCCACTCTCACGGCACTCTCGAGCGGCAAGGTAACGATGCCGGTGCCGAGCCGGATGCGCGAGGTCTGCGCGGCGACGTAGCCGAGGAAGGCGAAGGGCGACGGCAAGCCGCCTTCGCGCTCGTGGAAATGGTGCTGCGCGATCCAGGCGGAATCGAGCCCCGCCTTTTCCGCGCGCACGATCTGCTCGGCCGCGAAGCGATATCGCTCGGCTGGGGGAGCCTCGTCGAGCAGCCGCGTGAAAAATCCCAGTCGTTTCAGGTTTGCAAAGCGTTTCATACGACCCCTGCCGGGCGAGGATGGGCCCCGATGATGTCGGTTGCCGCAGCTCCAGACAAGCGGGCATTGCGCAGGGCTGCCCGTCGGCATCGCCCCTGCGCTGAAGCCCGGGCAGACTGCCTACCAGCTCGGCAGCACCGCGCCCTTGAACTTGGTCAGGACGAACTCCTTGACCTCGGGCGTGTGGTAGCTGTCGACGAGGGTCTTGACCCAGGGCTTGTCCTTGTCCGCGCTGCGAACGGCGATCAGGTTGACATAGGGCCCCTTCGGGTCCTCGCGCAGGATCGGATCCTTGACGGGATCGAGTCCCGCCTGAGTTGCATAATTGGTGTTGATCGCGGCAGCGTCGACATCGTCGAGCGCGCGCGGCGCCTGCGCCGCATCGACCTCGATGAATTTCAGCTTCTTGGGATTCTCGGTGATATCGAGCACCGTCGGCTTGAAGCCGGTGCCCTCCTTCAGCTTGATCACGCCCTTGTCGCGCAGCAGCAGCAGCACGCGACCACCGTTGGTTGGATCGTTCGGAATCGAGACCTTGCCGCCCTCGGGAATATCGGCGAAGGCCTTGTGCTTCTTCGAATACACGCCGATCGGGAAGTTCACGGTGAGCGCGACGGCCTCGATCTTGTAGCCGCGGTCGGCCTTCTGGTTGTCCAGGTAAGGCTGGTTCTGGAATGAATTGGCCTGGATCTCGCCGGCATCGAGCGCCGCGTTCGGCACGACATAGTCGGAGAACTCGATCAGCTGGATGTCGAGGCCCTGCTTGGCGGCGATCGGCTTCACCGCTTCCAGGATCTGCGCGTGCGGTCCCGGCGTCACGCCGATCTTGATGGTCTCGGCGGTGGCTGCGGCCGACCAGGCAGCGAGCACGGTCGCGAGGATCAGGGGAAGGCGAAACGACATCTTGGTCTCCGTAGGTCTTCGGCAATGATGGAACCGTATTCGCTTCTCTGCCGCGCGAAATCAATGAAATTGAAATCCATATTGGCAGGCGGTGGCGGGCGCACTTTCTCCATTCGGCACCAAACAGGAAACGAAATCACGGCGGCGACGGCGCCTTCCGCAGGGTGTGCGGCGCGTCACGGTGCTGGCGATTGGCGCTGTCAGCATCCGCTAAGGCCAGCGCTCCGAGGGGTCATGTGTGGCAATTTCCTGGCGGCTGCAATGAATCTCCGGCTGGGGCAACATCACGAAACTTGATGCGCCAGCAGTGACCGGGTTAGCGTTTCGGCGCGGCCTTAGAACTTCCCCAAGTTCACGTAAGTTCGCACTGGATCGCCGCCTGGGTGCTCTCGGGCGGCGATCCGGGTCGTCACCCGCAGGGGTGCTCCACATCGTCATTTCGTCGCAGGGCCTTGCGGCCTTGCCGGCATTGCCGCCTTGTGCATCATGCAACATGATGGCTGCTGGCGACGATTTGTCTTCGAGGTGGAGGTCATCCGATGAACGAGAACGAAATCCGCAATCTGGTCGCGGAAGTGAAGCAAGGCACGCTGTCGCGACGCTCGTTCATCCAAAAGGTGGCTGCGATCGGAATCGCAGCGCCGATCGCGAGCCAGATCCTGGTCTGGAACGATGTGGCGATGGCGGACGCCACGTTGCCCTACAAGCCGGCCAAGGCCGGCGGCGGCGGCCCGCTCAAGCTCCTGTTCTGGCAGGCCCCGACCCTGCTCAATCCACATTTCGCGATCGGCACCAAGGACCAGATGGCCTCGCGCGTCTTCTTCGAGCCGCTCGCCGGCTGGGACAAGGAGGGCAATTTGATCCCCTGCCTCGCCGCCGAGGTCCCGACCAAGGCGAACGGCAGCCTTGCGGCCGACGGCACGAGCGTGATCTGGAAGTTGAAGCAGGGCGTCAAATGGCACGACGGCAAGCCCTTCACCGCCGACGACGTCGTCTTCACCTGGCAGTACGCCGCGGATCTCGCAACTGCGGCCTACACCACGGGATCCTACAAGGACATCAAGGTCGAGAAGATCGACGACCACACCATCAAGGTGATCTTCAAGGCGCCAACGCCGTTCTGGGCCGATCCCTTCGTCGGCTCGGTCGGCCAGATCCTGCCAAAGCATCATTTCGGCGACTATACCGGCGCCAAGTCGCGCGAGGCACCGGCCAATCTGAAGCCGGTCGGCACCGGCCCGTACAAATTCGTCGAGTTCAAGCCCGGTGACCTGATCCGCGCCGAACGCAACCTCGACTATCACGTCAAGAACCAGCCGCATTTCGACACGCTCGAGATCAAGGGTGGCGGCGATGCGGTGTCGGCGGCGCGCGCGGTGCTGCAGACCGGCGAATATGACTTCGCCTGGAACATGCAGGTGGAGGAGGAGGTCCTCAAGCGCATGGAGGCGAGCGGCAAGGGCAAGCTCGACATCACACCGTCCGGCAATGTCGAGTTCATCATCCTCAACACAACCGACCCGTGGACCGAGGTCGACGGCGAGCGTTCGAACGCCAAGACCAAGCATCCGACGCTGTCCGATCCGGCCGTGCGCCGGGCGATCAACCTCCTGCTCGACCGCGATTCGATCCAGAAATTCATCTACGGCCGCGGCGGTGTCGCCACCGCGAGCTTCGTCAACGCGCCCAAGCAGTTCAAGTCGCCCAAGCTCAAATACGAGTTCAGCATCGACAAGGCCAGCAAGATCCTCGACGAGGCCGGCTGGAAGAAGGGCGCGGACGGCATCCGCGAGAAGGACGGCAAGAAGCTCAAATACGTCTTCCAGACCTCGACCAACGCCCCGCGCCAGAAGACGCAGGCCATCATCAAGCAGGCCTGCGAGAAGGCCGGCATCGAGATCGAGATCAAGGCGGTCACCGCATCGGTGTTCTTCTCCTCGGATGTGGGCAACCCCGACACTTACTCGAAATTCTACGCCGACATGGAGATGTACAACACCACGCAGCCGCAGCCCGATCCGGAGCGTTTCCTGAACCAGTGCGTCTCCTGGGAGATCGCCAGCAAGGACAACAAGTGGCTCGGCCGCAACATCTCCCGCTATTCCGATCCCGAAGCCGACAAGGCCTACAAGGCCGCGCAGAACGAGCTCGACCCGGTCAAGCGCGCCGCACTGCTGATCAAGGTCGACGAGACCTTTTGCGAGGCCAACGTCTTCCTGCCGCTGCTCTCCCGCAACGTCGTCAACGCCAACGTCAACAACCTCATGGTCGACATGTCGGGCTGGGACGTCACGACGTGGAATTTAGCGAGCTGGTATCGCACCTGACGCCGCAGGCCAGCGAGGGCGCCACGGACACCTTGCATCCGGCCCCCATCATCTTCCCACTGTGTGATTCAGGTCACAGCAGAATCAATCGCCCTCGCCTACAACAATCGTGCATGGCCGCAAACAAGGTAACGGCGGTACGCACGGGGCTGGGGAGGCGATCAACAGCTACGAACTTTCGAAGCCGCCATGGTGAAGACCTCGGCGGCTTTTTTCTATGGCAGGGCGGCCGGCGCCAGCGCCATGCGGCCAATGCGGGACATCACCAGCGCCAGCGGCGATCGTCGCTATGACGGTCAAAAGCCTTTCTTTTGTTCGCGCTCTTCCTCCACCTGCCGCTCAGCTTCGAGCCAAAAGTCCAAGTCGCGGTTGGCCGGACGGCCGGCCTGCTCCCAGAGCTCATAGGCGCGTGCCCGCACCTTGCCGCGCCGCATCATGCGGAGGAGCTTTTGCGTCAGCTCCTCGGCAAAGCTCCTGAATCGCGTGACAGTGGTTTCGTCCTTGGCGAGCACCGCCGCTCGCGTTGCGAGCTCGATCTGGTGCTCTATCTTTTGCTGCTCGTCCACGGTGAACACCGCGCCCTGCGAACGGACCCGCACCACAGCTCATGCTGCTTAGAGCCTCAATTCATTCTCGAGAGTTCCGTTCCGCGTGCAGTGCAGACGCAGACCACCATTTCGAAGTGAGCCGGCCGTGACGGTTCTAAAGCGCGATGAGATTTGGATGAATCGTCATCGCGCTTCAGGTTTCTGTTTACGCATGATTTTTCCGGAAAACCGCTTCGCACTTTTCCGGATCATGCTTTAATGCCACGTCGTATCCGCTTCGACGATCACGGCCCTTGTTTCGGGATCTTCGGTCGTGTTGCAGGTGCAGGGCATCCCCTCACCGCACCGGCAGCCGCCCAGCTTCTCACTCCAAGGCCGGAGCGGATGGTTTTCGCAGACCCATCCCAGACCGTGGCAGAAGGGACATTTCTTGCGAGTCACAGCGTATCCGGCGTCCGCGTGGTGTTCGACTTGTCCTCGTTGCGCAACTGCTGCTCGGCCGCCTGCCAAAACTCGTCCTCACGGCCTTCGGGCTTGCCAGCTTGCTCCCACAGTCGGTGCGCGCGCTCTCTGATGTCCTGCTCGGTCGGCTCAGGCATGGGCACCTCCTGCTATAAAGCACGGCCCCATCCTTGGGGAGTATGGGGGCTTGGAGGCGGGGCCGTGCAGACCAGCAATCGGCGGCGACGCTGGCCCGCGGATTCAAGCCGCGATCATGCGCAAGAGTTCCTTTCCTCCCGCGAACTCGACCACGCGGCGTGGACTTGGCCAGAAGTCGATCGATGATGCGCTTTGAAGTCGTCGGTAGCGGGGGAGGGATCCGCCACCACATTCAAAAAAAGGAAATCCCTAGTAACTCCAGAAGCTTGGTTGCATGAGGAGCGAAGCTGCGCGGGCTGGCTTGAATATTTGAGATGAGCTCCAGATCAACCTGGCCTGACGAGAATGCAAACGGAACTTCCAATATGGATGGCCTGCTCTGTAGCAACGAGGCCGCCGCTGGTATGGTCGCGCTTGAACAGCTTGATCGTGTCGGTGTCCTCGTTCGCCGCGAACAGGAATTTGTCCGACAGTGCCAGCGCAAAGAACCGAGGCGTCTTGCCGCCAGTCGCGGTCCAGCCGATCGGCGATAGCCTGCCGCTCGCCGGCTCGATCGCGAACGTTGCGATGCTGTCGTCGCCGCGATTTGACGCGTAGACAAAACGTCCATCTGCCGACACCGCGATCTCTGCCGCCCGGCTATTTCCCGTGTAGGCATCAGGCACCGCCGACACGATCTGGAACGGTGCAAGCGTGCCGGTTGCAGGATCGAAATGATAGGCCGTAACGGTCGAGTCGAGCTCGTTGACGACATAGGCGAGCCGGCCGCCGGGATGAAACGCCACGTGGCGCGGGCCTGCCCCTTCACGCGCCCGCGCCGGCTTGCCGACGAGCACGAGCTTTCCTTGTTCGCCGTCGATCCTGTAGGTGAAGACGAGGTCGAGCCCCTTGTCGGGCACCACGATAAACTTTCCCGACGGATCGAACTCGACTTGGTGCGGCTTGGCGAAAGGCTGCTCAACACGATGTGGCCCGATCTTGCCCTCGAGCTTGACCAGATCGATCACGGCGCCGAGCGACCCATCCTCGTGCCGGGACAGCAGAGCAAGCGTGGAGGTGATGTGGTTGGCGACCACCACAAACCGGTTGCTCGGGTCGATCGCGAGGTGGACCGGGTTCTTGCCTTCCGTGCTCTGACGGTTGATCACGGCAAGCTTGCCGCTCGCGGGATCGATCGCCATTGCCGTGATGTCGCTGAGATCGCCATGCACCGTGTAGAGGAAGCGGCGTGTCCGATCGAAGGCGAGGAACGACGGATTGACGAAATCGCCGAGAAGCTGGACGTGCCGCCAGGCGCCGGTCGCGTTGTCCATCTCATAGACGTTGAGCCCGTCGCCGCGGGCGTTGCGCTCCTTGGTGGTGCGCGCGCCGACATAGACGAAAGAGCGAGAGCCTTCGAGCATGTTGTCCTCCTGGTGGGACGTCTGTGTTCGGGATGACGCGGATGCGCCGGGCCACGCTGCGCTCACCGCGCCTGCAGCGACGAGACGTGCGAACAAGCGTCGCGACAGGAGTGCGCCGTCAGCTTGGAGTGGCGACGCGGGGCGTGCAATCGACTTGCTGGGCGTCATGCCTCTCCCCAATATTGCTTTTTATTTTTTAAAACACAATTATGGTCCCGACGCAAGGACCGGCCCTACGTCCCGCTTGTGCCGCCCGCGCCGGTAAGCGACATCTCCTTGAGAGGATCAACCCGAGTCGCCGCCCCATGCCCCGCCCCAATCTCGCGACCCAGATGACCGCGCGGATCCTCGACTACATCCGCGCCAATGGCTTGCAGGCCGAGCAGCATCTGCCGAGCCAAACGCTGGCCGATGCCCTCCGGGTCTCGCGCGCCCCGATCAACGCGGCCCTGCAAATGCTCGAAGAGATGAAGGTCGTTCGCTCCGAGCCCAATCGCGGCTTCTTCCTGGTCAAAAGCGCAGCCGAGCTTCCCGACCTGCCGGATGCGGAGGAGGCCGAGCCGGAGCGCGAGGACGAGTGGTACTTTGCCATTGCCGAAGACCGGCTTGCAGGAAAGCTCCCGGATAAGGTCAGCGAGAACGAGCTGATGCGCCGCTATGGCCTCTCGCGCACGCGGCTCCTAAAGATTCTCACGAAAATAGCAGAGGAAGGCTGGATCGAGCGCCTGCCCGGCAATGGCTGGGCTTTTGGCCCTCTTCTCACGTCGCGCGAAAGCTATCAGCAGGGCTATCAGCTGCGCGTCGCTCTGGAGCCGCAAGCGCTGCTGCTGCCGAGCTTCGAAATCGACCCGGCGGCGTTCGCGGCGGCGCGCGAGCAGCAGCAATGGCTGCTCGACGGCGGCTACAAACGCGCCTCGCGCTCCGAGATCTTCGCCGCCAACGCCGAGTTCCACGAAATGCTGGTCGGCTGCGCGCGGAATCCGTTTTTTGTCGATGCGGTCAAGCGCGTGAACCGGCTGAGGCGGCTGGTGGAGTACCGCATCACGGTGGACCGCAGTCGCCTTCCCATCCAGTGCCGCGAGCACATCAACATCCTGACGTTGCTGGAAAAAGGCCTGCGGCAGGAGGCCTCGGACTTCCTCCGCGTCCACATCGAAGGCGCCGGCCTCATCAAGGTGCCGAAGGTCTAAACCCCAGCCATATTGCATTTTATAAGATAAAATGCATAACTGCCCGCAACGCGCCGGCCTGCGGGGAGGTTGGCGTTGCCCGACAAGCCCCCGCGGAAACGCAGCAAGGGAACGCCAAATGTCCGCAACGGCAGCGACCATCGAGCAATCCACCATGCGCAAGGTGTTCTGGCGCATCGTGCCCTATTGCTTCGGCCTCTACGTCATCTCCTATCTCGACCGCGCCAATATCGGCTATGCGGCGCTCCAGATGAACAAGGAGCTCGCGCTGTCGAGCGAAGCCTTCGGCTTTGCCGCCGGCATCTTCTTTATCGGCTATTTCCTGTTCGAGGTGCCGAGCAATGTCGCGCTCAACAAATACGGCGCCCGCATCTGGATCTCGCGAATCCTGATCAGCTGGGGGCTGGTCGCAACCGCAAGCGCCTTCGTGCAGAGCGCGATGCAGCTTTATGTGCTGCGCTTCCTGCTCGGCGTCGCCGAGGCCGGGTTCTTTCCGGGCATCATCATCTATCTGACCTATTGGTTCCGCGCCAAGGAGCAGGCGACGACGGTGGCGCTGTTCACGGCGGCCATTCCTGTTTCCTATCTGATCGGCGCGCCGCTCAGCACCTGGATCATGGATCATGTCGCCGGCTTCGGCCTCAGCGGGTGGCGCTGGATGCTGCTGCTGGAAGGCGGCCCCGCCGTCATTGCCGGCATCCTCAACTATTTCGTCATGACCGATCGCCCCGAGCAGGCCAAATGGCTCTCCTCAGAAGAGCGCGATTGGCTGACCGAAGAGTTGCGCAAGGACCACGCCGAAAGGCGCAACGTGCAACATCTCGGAATCATCGCGGCCATCACCAATCCCAAGGTACTGTTCCTGTCGGCGATCTATTTCATCTATCAGGTCGGCAATCTCGGCATCGGCCTTTGGATGCCGCAGATCATCAAGGGACTGTCGGCGTCGCTGAGCAACTTCGAGGTCGGCCTCGTTGCGATGCTGCCTTACGCCTTCGCGACCCTCGCGATGGTGCTTTGGTCGCGCAATTCCGACCGCACCGGCGAGCGGCAGAAGCACTCCGCCATTCCGCTGCTTCTTGGCGCCGTGGCGCTGGCGCTCTCCGGACTGGTGGCGCAGCCGGCGATCGCGATGGCGCTGATCTCGCTGGCGCTGGCCGGCATCTACGCCTTCAAGTCGCCGTTCTGGTCGCTGCCGGGCCTGTTTCTCACACGCTCGACCGCCGCCGTCTCCATCGCCGCGATCAACTCGATCGGCAATCTCGGTGGTTTTGCCGGACCCTACGCGATCGGCGCCATCAAGGATGCAACCGGCAGCACCTATGGCGGGCTCCTGCTCCTCAGCGCCTTGCTGCTCGCCTCGTTCCTGATGACCTGGTTCGCCAGGATGGAGAATCAGGGCAAGGCGCAGACGCAACCGGCCGAGCAACATGCCTGACCGGACAGACAGGATACAGGGATGACTGAACTCGCGACGCTCGTCAGTGGCGCACAAGCCTATCGCATCGCCGATATCGCGACTGTTGCAGGCGACGAGCTCCCTCGCCTGCCCGTGATCCTGCGCATCCTGCTCGAAAACGTGCTGCGCAACGGCGGCGAGGACCGGCAGGCGGCAATCGATGCCATCCTCGGCTGGCTCGCGCATGGTTGCAGCGAGCGCGAGATCGCATTCCAGCCTTCGCGCGTTCTGATGCACGATACCACCTGTGGCCCGGCGCTGGTCGACATCGCGGGCCTACGCGCCTCACTTGCGGAAGCCGGCGGCGATCCCAGGCGGCTCAACCCGGTGCTGCCGGTCGACGTTTCGACCGATCACTCGATCGGCGTCGACGTGTTCGCTCGTCCCGACGCCGTGAAGCGCAACATGGCGCATGAGATGAAGCGCAATGGCGAGCGGTATCGGTTCATGAAGTGGGCGAGCGCCGCGCTCGACAATGTCCGCATCCATCCGCCAGGGACCGGCATCATGCACACGCTCAACCTCGAGCGGCTTGCAAGCGTGGTCACGACGTTCGAGCGCGATGGAACGGCATGGGCTGCCCCGGACACCTTGATTGGCACCGACAGCCATACGCCGATGATCAACGGAATCGGCGTGCTGGCCTGGGGCGTCGGGGGACTGGAAGCCGAGAGCGTCATGTTCGGCATGCCGGTCACGATGCGCGTGCCCGACGTGGTCGGTGTTCGCCTCATCGGGCGCCTGCGCGAGGGCGTGCTTGCAACGGATCTTGCTCTTACCGTCACCGAGCGGCTGCGGCGGATCGATCTTGCGGATCGCTTCGTCGAGTTCTTCGGACCCGGTGTGTCGAGCCTCTCCGCCGGCGAGCGCGCGGTCGTCGCCAACATGACGCCGGAGTTCGGCGCCAATTCCGGCTACTTTCCCATCGATGCGCGCACGCTCGAATATCTCGCGCAAACCGGCCGCTCGCCTGCGCAGCTCGAGCTGATCGAGGCCTATGCACGCCGCCAGCGGCTCTGGCTCGATCCGGACGCAACGCCTCGCTACACCAAGACTGTCTCGATCGATCTCGGCGAGATCGAGATCAGCCTGGCCGGGCCCCGCCGGCCGCAGGACCGCATTTCCGCCGACAAGGCCGCCGATGCGCTGTTGCCTCTGCTGGCAAGCAAACCCGACACGACAACGCCGGACTGTCAGGATCCGGATGGGCCGGCGGACGGGGCGGTGGCGATTGCCGCGATCACGAGTTGCACCAACACGTCGGATCCACGGCTCCTGATCGCCGCAGGGCTCGTTGCGCGCAAGGCGCGACGGCTGGGACTGAAGCCTCCGGCATGGGTCAAGACCTCGCTTGCACCGGGTTCGCCCGCGGCAGAGCGCTATCTGCAACGCGCCGGCTTGCTCCCCGATCTGGAAGCGCTCGGCTTCGGCATTGTCGGCTATGGCTGCACGACCTGCATCGGCAATTCGGGACCGCTCGCACCTGCCATGACCAAGGCCATGCAGGACCCCGAGCTCGCTCCCGTCGCGGTGCTGTCAGGCAATCGCAACTTCCCGGGCCGCGTGCACGCGCAAATCGAGCTTGCGTTCCTGGCATCGCCCCCGCTCGTCGTTGCCTATGCGCTTGCCGGCGACGCGCGTCGCAACATCCTGCATGATCCCATCGCGCGCAATGCCGCCGGCGCCGACATCCGGCTCGCCGATATCTGGCCGACGGGGAAGGAGATCGACGAGGCATTGATGCTGGCACAGAACGCCGGCGACTACGAGGACGCCTATGGCATCGCGGAAGCGAGTGCCGATTGGGCGGCTTTCGAGGCGCCAGGCACAGCGCTCTTTCCATGGAATGACGCCTCCACCTATATCCGGCGCCCGCCATTTGCGGGACTCGGTAGCGGCACGCGGCTAGGTCGCTACCAAGCGGCGCCGCTGCTGGTGCTGGGAGATGACATAACCACCGATCACATCTCGCCAGCCGGCGCGATCGCAGCAAGCAGCGAGGCGGCCGAATATCTCGTTGGCCATGGTGAGGACGCGCACGATCTCAACGTTTTCGCCTCCCGCCGCGGCAATTGGGAGGTGATGCTGCGCGGGCTGTTCACCAACAAGAGCGTACGCAACCTGCTTGGCCCCGATCTCGTACCGGGAACAACGATTCACGCCGGCTCCGGCGAGTGCATGTCGTTGCGGCGGGCTGCGGAGCGTTATGCGCAAGAAGGCCGCTCCGTCGTCATCGTCGCCGGCGAGCGCTATGGCATGGGCTCCTCGCGCGACTGGGCAGCCAAGGGCGTGGCGCTGCTCGGTGTCCGCGCGGTCCTCGCCCTGAGCTTCGAGCGCATCCACCGCTCCAACCTGATCGGCATGGGAATCCTGCCGCTCCGCCTGCCCGCCGACCGTCATCCGCGGGACCTGGATCTCCGGCCGGATGACAGCCTCGAGATCGAAGCTCTGGCGGAGATGGTGACCCCGCGCGCGGCCATCAACGTGCGCATCTTGCGGAATGGCGCGGAGACCGACCGGTTCGTCGCGACGGCTGCGGTCGAAACCAATCTGGAATGCGAAATTCTCCGCGTCGGAGGCTTGCTGCCGCTCATCCTGCGCAACGCCATGCCTCGTTCCGGCATCGAACGCTGAGGCTGTCCCTCACCGCCCCTGGAAGACCGCCGGACGCCGTTCGATGAAGGACTGGATGCCCTCGCGCGCGTCGGCGCTCTTGAGCACGCGATCCCGGATCATCGGGATGCAGGCGATCGCAGCCGCCTCGCCCTGCTCGGCATATTTCGCGGCCGCCTCCTTGGTGACCTGAATGCCGAGCGGTGCGTTGCGGGCGATGATCGCCGCGATCTCCATGGCGCGGGCGACCTGCTGGCCCGCCGGCACGACCTCCTGGACGAGACCGATCTCACGGGCGCGCTGCGCGGTGAATTCATCGCAGAGCAAGAGGTGGTACATGGCATTGCCCCAGCCGGCGCGGGACAGGTAGCGGAAGTGCGCGCCCCCGAGCGGCGCGATGCCGCGCTTTGCCTCCATCTGGCAGAACCGGCTGTCGTCAGCGGCGACAACGATGTCGCCCGCCAGCATCAGCTCGATTCCAACGGTATAAACGATGCCTTGCGTCGCCGTCACGATCGGCTTCTTGCAACGCTTGGTGAGGCCGAACAGGTCGACATTGCCTTCCCTGACGTTCCGCTTCTCTGCGTTCGGCCCGAAGAATTTCGGCATGTCGAGACCGGCGGTAAAGTCCTTGCCCTCTGCGCAGATCACGCCGACCCAGAGGCTATCGTTGTTGTGCAATTCGGTCAGCGCGTCCGACAACAAATCCATCATCGCCGGCGAGAACGAATTCTTCTTCGCAGGATTGTCGATGACGATCTTCAGGATGTGATCGTGCGCTTCGGTGCGGATCGTGCCCTCGGTGGTCATTTTTAGCGTCTCCTGTCTACCTGTCGTTCTTGATGGCAAGTGCGGTACGGATGGCTGCGGCCCGCTCGGGCGGGAAGGCTGCGGCGCCCTCCCGGAGAATATCGAGGAACGACAGCACGCCGCCGCGTGAGCCCCAATTGCCTTCTTCGATGATGCGGAAATTCACCCACCAGCCCGGAGCAGGCTCCTTCATCTCGCAGGCATCCGCGAGGGCTCTGAGAACGTTGCGAATGACTGTGGCGCGGTCGTCCCGGGTCCAGCAGCAATCCATCACGACGACGTCGACCACCATGACGTCGCTCGGCTGGTCCGACAGCAACTCTCCACCGTGTGCGATCATGTCGAGCGGCCGCTCGAGGAAATGCACCTGGTAACCTCGCCGCGCCTGGGGGACGAGCCGGCCGACCTCCGGCACCAGCACGGCATCGGTCAACGTCTTGGCCAGCATCCGGCGCTACTCGCCGTTCAATCGTCCCTGCGGGGTCATCACATGGATAAACGTCATCGCAATCTCCCGGCGCGGTCACGGCTCACTATGTCACGCGTCATACTTCACACCTCATGAATAGGTAGCGCTGACGCTTCCAAACGGCCCGAAGTCGCCGACGAAAGTCTCGCCTCGCTTCGGCCGCAGCATGCCTGTCAGCGTGCCCGTGCTGATCATCTGCCCTGCCTTCATGCCGATGCCCGTGCGCGAAAGCTCGTTGGCAAGCCAGGTCAGCGGCACGACCGGATGATCCAGCAACTCCGCGGCCCTGCCCTTGCTGCGTACTGTGCTGTTGCATGTCAGGGTGACCTCCTGCCCGGCGATGTCGCTATTCTGCCAGTTCGCAATGGCGGGACCATAGACGATCGTGCCGGAGCCGGCGCCGTCAGCGAGAATCGCCGGCAGTGGCGGGAACGCGGCGTCATGAACGAAGCGGCACTCCGCCAGCTCGATTCCGGGATGCAGCGACGCCACGGCCTCGGTCACCTCCGGCACAGTGTAAGGCCTGGCGCGCGGCGGCAGATCAATGCCGAGCACCGCCTGATACTCCACTTCGGGAATCGGACTGCATTGGCTGGCGTGTTCGACGATGCCGGGCGACTCCACGACGAGCGGCGCATATACCCGGCCATAGATCGGCGAGTCCGTACGCAACTCCCGCTGCAAGCCTTCCTTCATCGCTGCGATCTTCCATCCCGCGACGGTCCAGCCGAGCTCCTCCTCGACCATGCGCGCGATGCGATAGGCAGTCGCCTTGTCGGGCGGCACGAGACGCTGGTCGAGGCCGCTCTGCTGACGTCCTTCGCGGCGCAGGGTTGCGAGCAGTCGCGCGAGTTCACGTTGGGCCGACTGATCCATCGCGATTACCTCACCAGCAGCGCGGCCGCGCGCGACAGCGGCACCGGCGCCTCACCCAGCAGCAAGTCGATGGCCTCATCCTCCCAGCGCTGACTCTCCAGGTTCAGCGTGTTCGGCTCTTGCAAGCGGTGCTCCAGCACGAAGCGCGCCAATAGCAGGCGGCGGGCATCGCCGCCGGATGTACCCAGGCGCGAGCCCTCCTGGATGAACAGCGCGGCGGTGACGGCATGATAGAGCTTGCCCGCCGCGGCACGGCAGAAGCGCTCGTTCTCCTTGCGTGCCGCGACCTCTTCGGCAAAGCGCAGCGCGCCATTGATCGCGCCGTCGAGCCGCGTGCGAAACTGACCGGGAATGCCCTGTGTGTCGCCGAGCCGGGTCGCGAGATCGTCGCGCAAGGCGGCATGCGCGCCGACTTTTCCGACGGCGCGCTGCACGGCATCGAGCGCGTTGATGTTGCTGGTGCCCTCCCAGATCAGGCCGAGATGGGCATCGCGCACCAGCCGTGCATTCGGCCAGTCCTCAATATAGCCGTTGCCGCCGCGCGCTTCCATCGCACCGGTCGCCACCGTGACATTGTCGCGGCAGGCGCGGTATTTGACAACAGGCGTCAGCAGCCGCAGCACCTTCTCGGGCGCGGTCGCCGAATAGAGCAGCGCGGACAGCGCCTGCTCGGTCGGCACCATCAGCTTGACGAGTTGTCGGCGCATCAGGGGATGTTCGATCACCGCGCGACCGAAGGCATTGCGGTGACGAGAGGCCTGGAGTGCTTCGTTCAGGCAGCGGCGCATCATGCCGGCGGCACGCGCCAGATGCGAGACGCGGCTGGAATTCACCATTACCAGCATCTGCTTCAGGCCCTGGTCGAGCGCGCCGAGCTGGTAGGCCACGGCGCCCTCGAACACGATCTCGCCGCTCGCCATGGTGCGGCTGCCGAGCTTGTCCTTGAGACGCACGATGCGATAGGCGTTGCGGCTGCCATCCGGCAGCGTCTTCGGCATCAGGAACAGGCCGAGGCCACGCCCGCCCGACGGCGCACCTTCGGGCCGCGCCAGTAACACGGCCAGTTCAGCATCTGCATTGGAGCAGAACCACTTCTCGCCATAGAGCCTCCACTGCGCTCCGTCACGCACCGCGGTCAGATCTGCCGCGCCGACGTCGGACCCGCCCGCCTTCTCCGTCATGAACTGCGCGCATTTGAGCAGCGTGGCCGGATCCTGGCTCCACATCCGCGGAAGATAGCGCTCATGAAGCTCAGCACTGCCGAAGCGACGCACCAGCTCCGAGGAGCTGTCGGTGAGGTTCACCGGGCAGAGCAGGCCGAACTCGGCCTGCGCGAACAGATAATGAAACACGTATTTCGCGATCGGCGGCATCGCCGAGGGCCAGCCCAGCACGCCAGCGCGGTTGCACATCGCGTGCATACCGAATTGTCCGAACGCGATCCGCTCCATCTCGCGATAGGCGGGGTGGTACTCGACCCACTCCTCGTCGCGGCCGTAGCCATCACGGGGATGCAGCACGGGCTGGTGGCGCTCGGCCTGATCGGAGAGATCGTGCAGCTTGCTTCCGGCGAGCGCGCCGAGCTCGGCAAGATGCGGCTCCAGATGCGCCAGCAGCGGCGCCTCCATGTACAGGGGAAGCAAACCCTGAAGGCTCGGGTCGATGGCATAGTAATTCAGCCCACGGCAGGTCGGCGCTAACGCCATCGATCGCCGGGACGACGCTTCGCGGCTCGCCAAACCGACATGAATTGTCATGAGCTTCCTCTCCGGATGGGCATATCTTGGGCTGGACGAACCTTGGGCCAGCTTGGGGGTATGACTTGACACGGTCGCCCGCAAACGACTTCTTGGGAGGGCGCCTTGAGCCAAACTCAAGGCGCGAATAACCCGCGGGGCGGACTATCATGGCGTCACGACGACTTCCTCCGCTCCATGCCGTCCGGGCATTCGAGGCTGCCGCACGCCATTTGTCGATCACGCGCGCCGCCGACGAGCTGAACGTCACGGTTGGCGCTGTCAGCCGGCATGTCCGCGCACTCGAGCTGCGCATGGGCACGGCCTTGTTCCTGCGCGGATCGCGAGGCCTGGTCCTGACCTCGGCCGGCAAAGCCTTCGCCGATTCCGCGCGCGAAGCGCTGGACCGCATTGCGGATGCGGCCGAAGGCCTGCACCTCCGGCAATTCAGGCGGCTCTCCGTCGGCGTCTACGGATTCTTCCTGTCGCGTTTTCTCCTGCCGATATGGCCCGGCTTGAGGGCAGCACATCCCGAGCTGGAGATCGATCTGCACACCAGCGCGAATCCCGTGGACCTTCTCGCCAGCCGCTACGACGCCGTCATCGCTGTCTCGGACGGACAACCCAGGGCCGGCCTCGTCACCCACCCGCTGCTGCCGATCGCGACCGTGCCGGTCTGCTCGCCGGCTCTGCTGAAGGACGGCGCGCTGGACTTCACGTCCGTTCCGCTGCTGCACAACAGGCCGCGACCGGATGATTGGCGGCGCTGGCTCGACCATGCGCAACTCGGCAAGGTCCCCATCCGCGGCGGGAGCAGTTTTGAGAACCTTGGCCTCGCCATCGAAGCTGCGGCGGCCGGGCTCGGCGCCGCCATCGCGATCGAGAGCCTGCTCGCTCCGGATCTTGCGCAGCTCAATCTCGTCAAGGCGCATCGCATCGTGCGGCCGACGCGACGTTACTTCGTGCTCGAATACGAGCAGCGCATGGAGGACGACACCGCCGTCGCGGCCTTTGCCAATTGGCTGTGCAATGCCTGCAAACAGCAGGGCAGCAACAAGGCGGCAACCAGGACATCCACGCGAAAGCGTGCGGCCGGCTAGTTGAGTTTCGCTCAAGGCGCACCGAAAAAGCCTCGTTTGCCAGTCTGAACCGGCTCTGACACAGACCCTTTCATCAAATCATGATGGGGGAACGCTGGATGAGGCTGGTATTGGGGATGCTCGTCGCAGGACTAGCGATCGGCGCAAGCGCGCCTGCTGGCGCACAGATCTCCGGCGACATCGTCAAGATCGGCGTGTTGACTGACATGTCGGGCATCGTCTCCGATGCCACGGGCGAAGGCTCGGTCGTCGCGGCGCAACTGGCTGCGGAGGAGTTCGGCAACCGCGTCGCCGGCAAGCCCGTCCAGATCGTGTTCGCGGACCATCAGCTCAAGCCCGACGTCGGCGCCAGCATCGCCCGCAAATGGTTCGAGCAGGAGGGCGTGGACGCTATCGCCGACGTTCCGAACTCGGCCGTCGCGCTGGCGGTTCAGGAGGTCGCCCGGACACGGTCGCGCGTCATGCTGTTCTCGTCGCCCGGAACGACCGCGCTCACCAACCAGTTCTGCGCGCCGACCAGCGTGGCCTGGACCTTCGACACCTACGCCCTCGCCCGCGGCACGGCCAAGGCCGTGGTCGAGGGCGGCGGCAAGAGCTGGTACTTCGTGACCGCGGACTATGCTTTCGGTCATCAGCTTCAGAAGGATGCCAGCGCCGTCGTTGATGCCAGCGGCGGCAAGGTGCTGGGAGCCTCGGCGCACCCGCAAGGCACCACCGATTTCGCGTCCTTTCTTCTGAAGGCGCAGGCTTCCAAGGCTGACATCGTCGGGCTCGCAAATGCCGCCGGCGATACGGTCGCAACCATCAAGCAGGCCGAGGAGTTCGGCCTGACCGCCGGCGGGCAGAAGATGGCCGCGATGCTGCTGCTGCTCACCGACGTCCACTCGCTCGGCCTCCAGGCGACACAAGGCACCTTCCTCACGACGCCGTTCTACTGGGATCTCAACGAACAGACCCGCGCCTGGTCGGAGAGGTTCGCGGCGCGGCGCAAGGGACAGCGACCGACCTTCATGCAGATCGGCGTTTATGAGGCCGTCCGTCACTATCTGCAGGCGATCGAGGCAACCGGATCGGACGACGCAAACAACGTGATCGCGAAGATGCGTGCAACGCCGATCGAGAGCGCCTTCACGCACGGCGCCACGATCCGCGAGGACGGCCGCGTCGTTCGCGACATGTATCTCGCCGAGGTCAAGGTTCCCAAGGAGTCCAAGGGGGAGTGGGACCTCTACAAGATTCTGCGCACGATCCCGGCTCGAGACCTGACCATCCCGCTGACTGAGAGCACCTGCCCGCTCGTGAAGCACTGACGCGATATCAGACATCCGATTTCAACATCCGAGGACAACAATGACACCCGAAAACGAATGGCAGTACCCCTACGGCACCAAGCAGCGCTACCACCTCCAACACGTGCATCTGTTCGCATCCAACGTCGATGCCACCATCGATTTCTATAGGACATGGTTCGATGCCGTGGTGATGTGGGATGGTGATGTCGCAGGTGCGCGGAACGTCTTCATCAAGGTCGGTATCGGCGCCCTCCATCTCTACGACCAGCTGCCGCGCGGCGAAGGCAAGAACGCCGTGCATCATCTCGGCATGCAGGTCGTCGGCATCGACGAGCTGTACGAACGCATGAAGGCCGCGGGCCTGCATATTCCCAATCCGATCCGCCGCCTGGGCGGAGGTGGCGGCTATTTCATGCTCGGCGCGCCCGATGGCGTCGTCATCGAGGTCTTCGAGCCGGGCAAGCTGCGCGAGCCGGTGGTGCGCGACTATTACGGCTTCGGGGGATGAGCCCATGGACACCGCGCCTCCGCTCGACGCAATCGCCGACTCGTTGCCGCTCACGCTGCGAGAACGTCGAGCCAGGGGATATCGATTTGCCATGCGCTTCGATTTTCAAACAGCAGACGCGCCTTCGCGTTCTCGCGGCACGACACATGATCGCCCCTCTCGGATGAGCCGGGATGGGTCGAAGAAATCGCTTTTGCGTTACCATTCGAATCGCGTGCCGACCCCGACGGATGTCGAGCCCTTCGCATCAACATCCGACTCGACGCGGATGTGGCGCGTCACGTCGACATTGGCCGACACGCCTGACTGGCTGGGGCTCGCGCCCGTCCGCACACCCACGCTCAGCCTGTCGCCGATCGCGCGCGAGGCGCCGACCATCGGACCGCCCGCCCCGGCGCCCACGTCCAGATTGTCGACGCCAAGCGAGCGGCGCATGCGATCCACCGTTCCCTCGCCACCGCTTGCAAACTGAGCCGCGGCCCCTGCGAGCTGTACGGCCTGCGAGGTCGTCAGGCTGCCCGAGGCCTTCTGAAAGAGAATGCGCGACAGGATCTCATCCTGCGGCAACTCGGGCTGCGAATGGAAGGCGAAGACCGGCGCGGCCGCCGGTCCCGAGATTCCGACCTGTGCGGTGATGTCGGAAGCCTGTATCTCTGCCGCGAAATCGAGCTCGGGCGCGAGATCTCCGTTGAAGGAGAGATTACCCTTGGTGAAGTTCAACGTCTTTCCGAGCACCACCAGCTTGCCCTGGAACAGCGAGAAGGCGCCCTTCGGCACCGGACCGTTGGTCGTGCCACCCACGTGAATGGAGCCGCCGAGCTCCGCAGTCGCCCCGCGGCCATGGATGAAGACGTGGTTCGGCGCCGAGACCGTCACGTCGAGCGACGCGTTGAAGAGCGCCGGGCGTGCCTTGCCGCCTTTCAGCGTCTCCGCCTTCTCCGCCGCAAGGCGTGCGGCGGCCTGGCCCGAGGCGTTCACATGGTTGATGCCGTCGATCGGCTTGAGCGTCGAAGGCAGGCGGTCCGGAATATCGACACTGACGCGGGTCAGGTCGATGCGACCGGCAATCCGTGGATCGCGCGCCAGGGCGCCCGTGACGTCGAGGGCGAGATTGGCCTGAGCGGTCGCCAGCGCGCTGGCGGCGAGGGTCGCCTGCTGGCCACGGATCGAGACCGTGCCCGGGAAGCCTGCATCCGGGGCGACCCGCACCTGGCCGGAGCCGGACAACGTGCCGCCGTTGGGCGTCACCGCGGCCAGGCGCTCCACGACGATCCGCTCTCCTTCGGCGGTGATTTTCGCCTCGATGGCATCGAGGCGCGTGCCGAGCATGCTGTCACGGAAGGTGCCTCCGCTCATGGTGGCGACACCGCCGATCTGAGGCTTCGCGCGCGTGCCGCTGACACGGGCATCGAGCGCGACGCTACCGGACACGGTGCGGCCGGAGGCGGAGAGCATCGCATTGGCGACGGCGGCATCGAGACGGCCCTTCGCGGTCAGCGCAATCGGGCCCGTGGCGTCGAGCGGCAGCGTGCCCGACGCCGTGAACGTGCCGGCTTTTCCCGCGGCAACTGTAGTGTTCAAGCTCGCGCGGCCTCCATCGAGCCGCCCATTCGCGGCAATGTCGATCGGCGGCAAGCCCGCGCTCCTGGTCTGCGGCGCCGCGAGCTGCTTGACGGCCACGTTGTACTGACCCATCGCCGCGCTCGCGGAGCCGGCGATCGCGGCTGAAGCGTCAAGCGTCCCGGTGAGCCCCAAACCGGGCATCGCGACATCGGCCGCGCCGAGCGGAATCGCACTTGCCACGGCCTTGAGGTCGAGCGCCTTGCCGGCCTTGCCATCGACGGTGAAGCGGCCACTGCCAATTCCGAGCGCCAGATGCTCGATCAGCACCGTGCCGTCGTCGAGCGTGAAGCCTGCGGGCCCCTGCAATACGATCGCCTTGGCGCCGCGCCGTGCGGTGAAACGATTGAGATCGAACCGCGTCCGTTCCTTGGACGTCAACGCACCCGCGGCATCGAGATCGAAGCCGGCAGCCTTGGCGGAGAGACCGATCGTGCTCGTATCGGCATTGCCCCTGGCCGTCAGCGCGATGTTCGAGACGGTCTGACCGCCGAACGCGGCATCGTTGACCCGGGCATCCGCATTGAGCACCGGATGGTTGTAGAGATCGGCGCCATCGGCGCGCAGATCGAAACTGCGGATGGCCATACCGGCGGCACGGATTCCTGCGCCCTTGCCAACGAGACGGACGGACTGCTGGCCGCCATCAGCCGAAGCGGCAAGGTCGAGTGAGGCCGAACCGGCGAGTTCTGTGAGAACAAGCGGTGAGAGGTCGGCGAGCGCCCCAGCAGCGAAGCGAATCTGCCCGCTTGCGAATCTCTGCGCGTCGACCGTTCCTGCGCCCTTCAGAGACACCGAGCCGATCGCGATGTCGAGAGTCTTTGCGTGCCATCCGGCAAAGGCGGGAGCTCCGCGATCCTCACGCGCCGACGATCGGCGGCTCACCTGAACAATCCCGCGCGCCGGGTTGCCGTCGACGGAGCCGTTGAGCTTGGCGTCGATGGCACAGAGCCCGTTGATGTCGTTGACCGTCGCGGCCAGCTCCAGATGCGGAATGGGGCGCCGCATCGCGGTGGCGCGATCCACCGAGGCCCCGAACGAAACGCCGGGATGCGCGAGCCCGCCGGTCATGCCGACGTCGAGAGCTCCCGCACCGGTGAGGCGCGCATCGGCCGCCGAGAGATCCGGCAGGTCCACACGGGCCGACAGGTCGCTCGAGTCGCGCGTCACCGTTCCCTTGACGCGAACCGCGACATTGGCTCCATCGAGCGACGCGCCGCGGACCGTGTAGGTGTCGCGGCCATCGGCAGAGAGATCGGCTGCGAGTGCGAGCCGCGCTCCCGCGAGCCCATCGAGCGCCGCAAGTCCCGTCGCAAGCTTCTCGCCGGTGCCTGACATTCGGGCGTCAAAGCTGCCACGCTGGAGGTCCGCGTCGAGATCGAGGCCGAACGCCGCCGAGCCCTTGAGCTTCAGCCCGGCAAGGTCGGCAAAGTTGCCGAGGTCGGGCACGGTTCCGGCAGCACGGCCATGCAGGCGATCGGCGCTGACATCACCTGTATAGGTCGCCTGAACCGTGGAGGTGCCGATCTCGAGACGCTCGATCCTGGCGCGTCCGCCCAGGTCCGTATCGCCGTGGAGCACGAGCGATGCGGTGCTGCCGATCGCGGCCGCCAGACTCGCGTCGCGCGGCGCAATGCCGGAGGCGCGCAGGTTCGCGTCAAGGATGATACGCGTTGCGGGATCGCTGGCTTCGGCGCGAGGGAGGGCCGTGACGGAAGCGTCAAGCGTCTCGACGTCTCCATCCGGCAGATGAGCACCCGACAGCGCGAGCTTGACCGATGCTGTGGGAGCCTTGATCGGGCCGGTGACGTGGCTATCGAAGACGAGGCTGCGGATCGACCCGTGGTCGGTTTCGGTCACATCGCCGTTGCTTGGCAGGGCGCGGATGGAAGCCGCGAAATCCACGACCTTGTCGGCTCCGAGCAGGCCCTTCGCGTCGAGCCGGGCGAGACGGCTCGTGAGCGTCAGCCCGTTTAGGGCGACGCTGCCGTCGTCACCAATACGCGTCGTGCTATCGAGCTTGGTTTCACCGGCAAAGACCGGCGCGGCAATTGCCGGCAACAACGGCCCGAGATGGCTAGTAAGGCGCGTTGCAAACACTCGGCCCGCCCCGTTTCGGTCAAGCGTCATCGTGCCGGTCGCATCGATCGTGGGGCCGGCCTGCAACTTCAGGGCACCACGAAAGCTGTCGAGCGTACCCTGGCCGCCCAGCGCGAATGTGACGGGCGGCTCGCCCGGCAAATGGCCGAGCTTCGACATGAGTCCATGGGCCGGCTCGTCAAGCGTGACGTTGAGGGTCAGCGCATTTCCCTGCGGAACGTAGGCGAGAGCGGCCTTGAAGCGGCCCGGAAAATCCTTGCGGATGGCGTCGAGATTGAAGACGAGCCCTTCGGCGGGCGAGCCGAGCTCGGTATTGCCGGTCGCCGCGACACTGAGGGCTTCACCCAGAATGGACTGCCCCAGCGTCAGGGCTCGCAGGTCGAAAGCCTTCACCTGCACCTTCACCGGAAGGTCGGGCAGGATCGACTGGTCGGACTCGGCGACAGGCTGGTCGGATGGCAGAGGCTTTCGCCTGATCTCAAGCGTGCCGATCTCGAGACGGTCGATCTCCAGTCGCCCCAGCAGCAGTGCGCTGCGTCGCCAGACGAGGCGCGCCTTGTCGAGCGTCAGCCAAACTCCGTCCTTGTCGGTGATGCTGACGTCGCGGACCGTGGCATCCGAGGACAACGCTCCATCGACGGCGCCGACATGGACCTGGGTCGCCGGCGTCGAGAGCGTCCGCGAGACAAGACTGGCCAGCACATCCTGCTGGTTCTCGCCGCTCCCGCCCACCATTCCGTAGCCTACGATGCCGAGCAACGCGACGCAGACGAGCCCGAGGGCGGCAACGGCGGAACAAACGATGAGCGGTCGTCGGATGCGCATCAGAATGCTTGCCCAATGCTGAGATAGATTGCGTAGCGGCTGTCGCCCGGGCGTGGATTCAGCGGCGTCGCAACATCGAGGCGGATCGGGCCGACCGGCGTGAGATAACGCAAGCCAAGTCCCGCCCCATAGCCCACATAGTCGTCGAAGCCTGGCACGGATGATCGGGAGGCGGTGCCAAAGTCGAAGAATGGCACGAGGCCGATGGTGGGCGTGATCCTCACCCGCACCTCGGCGGAGCCCTCGATCAGGCTGCGACCACCGGTGATTTGGCCGAACATCATCGGCGAAATGGTGTTGAAGCCGTAACCGCGCACGGATCCGCCGCCGCCAGCGAAGAAGCGATGCGCATCCGGGATCTCGGCGAGCGGCGCTCCCGCAAGCGAGCCTGCGGCCAACCGGCCCGCCAGAACGTAATTGGCCTGCTCGTCGAGCGCATAGTAGGCCGAGCCCGCGATCCGCCCTTCGAATAGATCGATGGTGGAGCCCATCAGCTTCGGATAGGCATTGACGGTCGCCGAGAGGCGCACACCGCGCGTGGGGTCGAGCGGATTGTCGGTGGTGTCGTAGCGGCCGGTCGCGGTGAAGCCGATCAGCGTCGCGTCGACCCGCCCCAGCACGTCCAGCGATTTCGATTGCTCGACCTGAAGACCGGCCTGCAGCGAAGCCGCCTCCGAAAAGCGGTGGATCACGCCGAACGTGCCGCGCACCGTATCGTCGGCGTAACCGCCGAGGTCGTTGTTGCCGACACGCTCGCGGAACGCAGTGGCCTCGACCAGAAGATCGTTGGCCGTACCGAACATGCCCGGCTTGATGAAGGTAGCGGTCAATCGCGCGCCGAAATCCGAGGCGTGGAGATTATTGAAGCCGTTGAAGGACGTGCCGTCGAGCCGTTGCAGAAGCGAGGCCGAGGCTTCGAGCCTCAGGCGCTCGCCGCCGCCGAATATGTTCCGATCCTCGTAATAGCCTGCAATGCCGGGACCATCGACGGTGGAATATTTCGCCGAGAGACCCACCGCGTGCCTGGGCCTTTCCGTCAAATCGATGAAGACCGGCAGGTTGCCATTGGCATCGAGCTTGTCGGCCTCGCGGATGCGAATTCCTCCAATGGCTGGGATCCTGGCGATCGAGGTCTTCGTCAAGGCAAGCCGCTCGGGCGAATAAGGCTCGCCTTCCCTCAGGTGGACATGCGTGGCCACCACCCTCGGGTCGACATCTCCGCCCGAGATGGTGACGGCGCCGATGCCGGCTTTGGGGCCCGCTTCGACCCGCAGCCGAAAGTCCATTGCGGCGGCCGCATGATCGACGGTGGCCTTGACGTCGGCGATCTTCGCAAGCGGATGTCCGTTGCTGCGGAACCAGTCCACGAGCTTCACCTGCGCGGCACGTAGGTCGGCCGAGATCGCTGGATCGCCGGACTTCAGCGAAAAGGCGCGGCGCGGCAATCCATGCGGCGCTTGGTCGTGCGGGTAGTCCACATCGACGGTGCGCAGCTTGAACAAGGGACCGAGCCGTGCGGTGACCTTGATTGGAACGACCGACCGATTGCGAAAGGTGTCGGCCCGACGCGCCGCGGCGGCGAGCCCGGTCTCGTCGGGGGATACGGGAACTCCGTCCACGGTTACATCGATCTGGCCATTATAGCGGCCAAGCCCCCAAAGGGCATCGAGCAGCGGATTGATATCGGCCTGAAGCCGGCGCACGAGACCTTCGCCATCCGGCGGTGGTTCCTGTCGGAGGCGATAGGTGCCGGAGGCATCGCGCAACACCTGCTCGGCGTCACTATCATTATCATTCTTGCCATCCAGCGTCTTGGCTTCGATCTCCAGCCGATAGGACAGCGTCGTGGCGCTGACCGGCGGCGGATCGTCGGAACCGAAAAGGCCAAAGAAATCGAGCGCGTGAGCCTGCTCGCACAGCGACCAACTGACGACGGCGACGCACCCCGAACGCAGGATACCTCGCGCCGCAGCGACAAAATATCCTCGCCTTGCCCGCCGCAGCGGCAGGCATCGCAACACGATTTGCTTGATTGTTCCGCTCCGTACTCGCCTGTTGACACAACTCGAGCCTCTGCAACTCAGGCCCGGCGATCCCCTGTCTCCGCATTCAACAGGCACCACACGCGAAATTGATAGACATCATGATGGACAATGTAGGGCACAGAAAAAATCGTCTTCGTGATCTTCTATTGATTGAACAAAGACCGCGACGTTCAAGAAAGCTCCACTGTTCAGGTACGCTCCACGAAAAAATGCTCTAGAAACTGTGTGCCCCATCCGAAGAGTTCCGCACGCGACTCTTTGCCATTATTGTGTTTGGACGGCATTCCGGTGGTAACGAGTCCTCACAGAATTTCTTGCAACGGGGAACATCCACATCGGACTCATGATCGGGAAATTTCAAGGCGTGATTCCAGCGTCCCCTTGAGTAGCTGCGGAGCAGCCATGGCAAGTTCAAGCGCCCCTATCCGCGCTGCACTTCCCCAAAGGCGTCCCGGCTATCGCCTGCGGCGATGCGCGAGCTATTTCGATCATGACAAGTTCAAGCTCTTCTCACGCTCGTCTCACACCATCGACGTCGCTGAGATGATCCAAACAAAGATCCTGAGTGCGTTTGGATTGGGAAAGCGATCGATGAAAAAACGTGCCCGCTTCGCCATGAACTATCGCTAGACATGCGTAGGCTCCTCGGCCTCGCCAGGGCGCGTTTGACGTGGAGATCAAAGGCTCCTTGCGACCGGGCTCTCGACGGTTGCGGCCTAGGGTCAACAACCAGAAGAGTCCTGTCGATTGGTGAAGCCCGATGGCGGCGCTTCGTGCGGCCTTCGATTGAAGCCGGGCGCGTTTGATGTCGCAGGAGCGTTGGGCGCTTCTGGTCGACACTCCCAAAGTCGGAGCTTCAAATCGGTGACGGCGCTTGGTCTGGAGATTTATTCGCCGTTCTACGCCTCGGCTTTGGCGATCTGCCGATCAATGTTCGTCCGGCCGCCTTGGATACGCGTTCGGAGACGGTAGAGGCGACGGCGCGGCCTTGTTATCAATCGACGCGTCAACGGTATCGGCTCAACCGCCATTGATCCGGCGCTGGCGACCACCCATGTCGCCGGCCCGAAGCGCTACCTTCGAGCGCATGGTGTCGCGGAAAATCGTAGCTTGGCGGAGAAACTCGTACGATTGGTAGCGGGGGAGGGACTCGAACCCCCGACCCCAGGATTATGATGCAAGTGGCTTAACCTCTCCGGCGTTCACCCATTAACTTTGCTGGGGTTTTTTCAGGGAAACCCGCTCTCCTCGCACCACGAAACGCTTTCTCCGACGAGGTCGAGCCCATATCGTTTGTACGGCTTGTTTGTACGGAGTAGCCGACGTGGACGCGAAAGTCGATGAGAAGGAGGCGGAAAAGAAGGGCGAGCAGCACCGGCGCCGGATCGGCCCGGGCGACGTCACGGCGGCCGTAGCCGCAGCCAAGACGGCAGAACCGGGCGACGAGAAGATCTACGACCTAAACGACGATGAGCAGACCTACCTCACGCTGCGCAGGCGCGGCAAAAGGGTCAGTTGGGTAGTCAGGGCCTACAAGCAGACGAAGGTCATCGGCTCTGCCACCGGCATCCACGTCGACCCGCGCTATCTGAATCTGCGCGACGCTCGCGAGGTTGCCAAGCGCGTCTACGCCGAACTCTCCCAAACAGAACCGAAGAGGAAGAAGCCGGCTCCCGTGCCGGAGAAGCCGAAGCCCTGGACGACATCCGAGGTCTGCCTGAAGTTTACGGCGATGATGGCGCGGGGCCGCTGGCTGAACGGGCGCACGAAGCCGCCGTCCCCGGCGACGGTCGACGACATTCGGCGCGCCTTTTCGCACGGCTCACTGCACGTCCTCGGTCCGATGCTGGTAACCGATCTGAACAGAGAGATCGTCGACGCTGCCCGCGACGGCATAGTGGCGAAGCGCGAAGGATCGGGGGTGCACCATGCGCGCATGAAATTCGTCGTATGGTTCCGGTCGGCGATGAGCTGGGCAGCGACCAAGCACCCCACCAAGAGCGGCTTGGTGGATGGTACCGACAGATGGTGGGAGCGGCTGACCACGGATGACCCGTCCGACGAGGAGCAGCGTGCGATCGCAGCCAAAAAGGCCGTGCGCCTGCAGCGCAAATCCGACATCAACGTCGAAATCATCGGCGCCGTGCTCGCGCGTCATGAAGAATACTGCCGGGGCCGCACCGGCCGCGACATGGTGGGTCCCGGCGTGAGATTCGGCCTCTGGTGGGCCAATTGCACCGCAAATCGGAGATATACGACGGTCAAGCTGGAGCGTTCGAACTTCCAGGAGCAGGACGAGTTCGGCGAGCTCGGCTGGGGACGCGCCATGTGGGAAGAAGACCAGATGAAAGCGAAATCAGTCTTCTGGCTGCCGCTGCCGCCGGTCGTCCGCGACATCGCCTTGCACTCCATGCAAGACTGGAAGCAGCTTGTCGCGAACGAGCACGGCGACATGAAGACGAGGTGGGTGTTCGCGTCCACACGCCGCGAAGGCCGGGACCCCGGGAACGAGGACGTCTCGGTCTACCCCAATTCGCTCAACAAGCACGTCGCCCGCATGCGCACGGATGGCGCCCTTGACGGGCTTCACTACTATTCGCTGCATCTCGCTCGGACGGCGATGACCAAATTCATGGAGAAGCACGTCTCACCGCGTGCGGCGTCGCTGACGCTGGCGCACGCGTTCAAGGATTCGACCGACGAAGAAATGGCACCGACGACGCGCGACTTCTACAGCGTCAGCCAGCACATGGAGGAGAAGGCCGTCGCGATGCGCGCCTGGTCGGACGCGCTGATCGAAGCGTTCCTGAAAGCCGGCGGTACGATGCCGGCGCCGGCGGCGACGATCAGGAAGCCGAAGACGCCATCTCGGCGTCTCGCTTCCAGCGTTTGAAGCCGGATTTCTCGATCGCGTCGACGAGCTTTTCGATCTGAACTTCGACATCTCGCTTGGCTGTAGTCACGATACCATGGCCGTCGACGAAGAACGACACGTAGGGCCATGAGCGCTTGTCGTCCTGGTCATCACGACCAAGAACGAACAGGCCCTCGCGGCAGCGCTCGATATGGAAGCGAAGCGGACAGTATTTGCCGCTTTCATTGAACCCGGCATCCTCAATCAGCCCGATGGCTTCTGACATTATGAACTTCTTCTCAGGCACAACTCACTCCTCCCCCGCCGCAGATCCGCGAGACCGGGCTCTGACAGCCGCTGTCGTCGAACAGCAGCTTGCCGGCGGCGATGACGCGGACGGCGCGGTTCAAGAGCTTGGCTATCACGCGTCTACTCCCGGAACAGGGCGGCGACGGTGCGCTGCATACGCTCGCGGGCGCGGGCGGCGCGGAAACTTCGCGGTCGCGTTTGGCACGGGCGAGGTTCTCATGGAACGCCTTGGCTTCGGAGATCCGCAGGCGCGGTTCCGCGGTGAAGACGAAATGGTCGACCGGGTCGCGGTTCTCGCGGACGGCGACGATGACGCGCGGGTCGACGAAGTCGCCGAGCGGCAGGGCGACACACTCGAACCCGGCCTCATGGCAGGCAAGAACGGCGTCAACGAGCTTCATGTTCATGGACAAGTCTCCTAGGGACGAGCTGCCCCTCTGATGCCCCGGGCCCGGTAGGCCTGAAGCCGCCGGGCGCAAGATCGATGTCGGCGCTGTCACTCGATCTCAACGCCGTGCTGCGCGGCCAAGGCCACGCCAGCATCGGTGAAGTGGATCACGTGGTTGTCGATGTCCACCGCATCGACGAACAGGAGATCGTTCTTCTTCAATTGCATAAAGCGGCCCTTGTCCTCACGGGAGAACGGCATCAGGCCCTCGATCGGCGGCGTCCAGTCCCAATGCTGTGCCTCGCCGGCGATGTACAGGAAAAGCTCGAGCGTCTTGGGCTCGATACGCACGGAAACTTCGCTCATCTATTTTCCTCCTGCGACGCCACGGCGGCATCGCTCCTGACGAGTGCACAATTGGACGCAGTCGCTTGTGAAGCATCGCGCCCTTTCGGACCGACGCCTTGATGCCGCGAAGCCGCTCGTTCTGTCGAGTCTGCTCTGCCAGACGAAGGAAACTCACGATGGAGAGAAACGCCCCCGAGATCGACCCGCAGCCGAAAGCACGTTCGCGTCGGCGGAAAGGCCTCTTTCAAGCGTACGGCGGATGCCCACCTCAGAATCGTCGCTGGGCGCAATTTTCGTTCCGAACCCGCGTTAGGTCGGACGCCAGGGCCATCGCTTTGGCTGTGGAAAACATGCCTGTATTCCGGACGCAGTTGGCGTTAACCAAAATATCTCGGTCTTTTGCCTAGCTTCGCACCCGCTTAATCACGCGGCCGAGCTATAAGTGGTAAGCGGCAGTCGCGCAGCATCGCCCCTTTCATCGTGAACCCGGGCATCCGCGCCGCGATCTAGCATCACAGTCGCAATTGTCGGCCTCGCCGATGAGACCTTCATGCTGGCCATCAGGCACCTTCGAGAAACGCCGTGATCGGGGCGTTATGGTTGGAGAACTCGCTATAGATACCGTGCTCGCAGCAGACGCCGGGCTCGATCCAAACAAGATAGGTCGTAACCCCCTTTTTCTTCGTAGCCTTGCGAACCGTACCGACCGTTCCCTTCGGCTGTTCGATGAAATTGTACGGGCCCGCCGCGCGAGGAGCGGCGCAAGAGCAAGATCAAGCGAACTCCACGCAGCGGAACCGCTCCGCGATCCGGAGGCAGGACGCGCACGTCACCTAGAGGATGGGATCGCTATCTTTGCTGAACCAGTACGGCCCCGTGGTCGATAGGCCTTCGCGACCGGGCTTGGCGCCGCACAGCAGATCCTTCGCTTCGCGCTTGATGCGGCCGATCGTCAATGGCTCCATGACCTGGACGTGGTCGACGGAATTGCGCCGCCGACCGTTCGCCGCACCGGTATCATACATGGCGTTCAGCGCGATCTTCTCCGCCGGCTGCCAACGGACCGGGATCCGGAGGGAGGCATTGAAATCGCGGGCTTCGTTTTCGTCGATCGCACGGTCGACGAGATTCTGCCATGTGTGCTCTTCTCTCGCGATCTCCGAGCGATGGATTTCCCATGCTTCGAATGCGAGCAGTTCGGCCAAAACAACGACCGATCCAGACGCGAAGCGATCGCCATCGAAGCGGTGCCACTTAAAGCGCATCATCGTTCCGGGCGGGGGCGGATCTACCACGGTCTCGCCCTCGAACTTTCCGTCAGCCGTGATCGTCCCCTCGACGGTGCCATTGAAGAACCTTGGCGACAGCATCCGATCGTTGACGCGGTAGTGGCGCGGCGGGGCCACTTTGGTAAGAACGACAGGCGGCGGCGGTAGCGTGAGGTCGAGCTGCACCGGTTCGACGGGCGCGGCTGCCGCCTTCATAGCGGCTTCGAGCAGGAAGCCCATGTCACTCCTCCATCTCGCGCAACATCTGCAGCGCCATCTTGTCCAGCTTCACCGCGACCGCACGCATGCGATCGGCCTCCCTCGCCAGCGCCTCGGCGACGCGCAGGTAGACGTCGTCAGTGACCTCGCGCTCGTCGCCGACGATGAGGCTCAGGAGCTGCTTCGACAGCTTCGGCTTCGCGGCCGCCGCCAGCTTCGTCAGGCCGCGCGGTCCGAACGCGAGCCCGGCGGCCGACTTGATGCGGGCGGCGCGGGGCGAGAGCTTGGCCATTGTTAGAAGCTGTAGTCGTAGTATTCGTCGCGGACGCCGAGCTTCACGCGACCGGAGCTCTTGTTCCAGCGACCGGTCTCGTCATTCAGGTAGCAGCCCTCCCAGCGATGCGAGGCGTCCGTCAGCTTGCGGCGATAGGTCTCGGTACGGCCGTTCGGATCGGGGGTGTATTCGTACGACTGGACTTCGGACTGGTAGTTGCGATCGACGCGCTTGGCGTGGTCATGCTGGACGGTGACGTATTCGTAGCGCTTGTCCTGCCAGACCTTGATCACGGTTGCGGCATGGCGGTCGGTCCAGCAGAGGATGGTGGCGCCATCGCCAGCCTTGGGCGACAGGTTGGCGCACTGGCTGTAGAGCAGGTTGACGAGCGATCCGGTGGCGTAGCTCATAGCGATGACTTTCTCCTCGACGCCGCGACAGCGGCGTTCCTGACGCCTAAGGCCCGGTACGCCGAAGCCGCCGGGCGTGGGGTCGATGTTGGCGTGATCAGTCGAGCATGGCCATGTCGGGCGCGGTCAACTGCGCGCCGCCGCTCAACGCATCGTGCAGTCTGGCGAGCTTCGCCGCGTGCTCGTCCCGGAGCTTGGTGCACATCGCCTCGGCGCTGGCGACCGCGCACGCGTACGCGCAGCGGTCGGTCTTGCCGACCGACTGCGGGCCGTAGTGGCGCACGATGCGGCGGACGCCGCGGGCGCGCTCGCTGATCATCTTCGGCACGATGCCGGCCTTCTCGATCTCGATCACGGCAACGTTGCGGTAGATTCCCCTGCAGTTGCTCGGCATCGACGCGCTCGCGGTCATCACGATCCAGTCACGCATTGTCTTCTCCTCTCGACGTCGACCATCGCGCCGTACTTAGTAGACAACGTGTCCACTCGTTCAGAGGAATTCAACAGCTCATTTGTTGACAGTCTGAAGGCTTAGCTTCCCTATCGCGTTAACCACGCCGCCTGGCCGAGGGAATGTGGGCGCCATGGTCGCTCTCCGACGGCGGCGGCGCATCGAGCGAGGCCTTATTTTGCAGGAGTTTCTTGATATTCACTCGGACTTTCCCTCAGCGAGTGAGGTGAAGTCTGAGGGAAAGTCAGCCGATCGCGAGTGATTTGCTCTCCACGAAACACACAGGCTGTGGATTGCTGGCTTCGATGAGCTTGCACAATGTGCTGGGCAAAATAGCCGCGATCGCCGGAATTGCACTTGGCAATCAGCGCTTCGGCCGGATCGAAAATACGAAGACGTGCCGCTGCGCCGTGCCGCCGTCTGGCGTGCGCACGGTCACCGGCACGGCGTCGCAGCGCATATGCGGCGCGCTCTCGTCGATGCGCCGAGCGGGGCCCGGCCCATGGCGTCACCGAGCCGCCCGGCCCCGTTGACGTATTGGCGGCAACGCGAGTGGATGTCCTTCTCTCGAGAGCGCGTTTCATCTGGTCCAGCGCCTCGATGATTTTTCTTCGGCAGCTCCTCGCCCTTCTCTTCGTAGTGGTGGCTGCAGATCATGGAGAGCATTTGCACCGCCTCCCGCATGCTCTTCAGCCTGGCCGAGGCGCGCCAGCCGCGCACGACTGAGACCGCCGCAATGACCATCGCGATGCCGAACAGGATAGAAATCAAGGTCTGGTTGTCGTTCATCCGCCTCTCCGTCCGAGCATCGTGGACGGGTCGGCGTCGAGCAATCAACTCACTGGATGATGCGCAGGTGCGACGTCCGCTTCTTGTCCTGGCCGGGTAGATCGATCGAGTAGGTCCGCGCGATCTCGGTCTCGTTCATGATCAGCATCTTCGACAGGTCGCCGAGGGAATACCCCATATCGTTGAGATGCAGCGAAACGAGGTCGCTCACCGTACGCGGCTCCTCCGGAGCGAAGTCGAGTTCGGGCGGCTCGCGCAGCTTGATCTTGTGGATGTTGAACTGCTTCCAGATGTACTGGGCCTGGGTCTTGTTCAGGGCGCCGGCCCGCTCGGCGGCGAAGACAAGCGAGGCCATGGAGACCTTCCACTCCGGCTTCAGCGCCGCGAGCAGGCGCAGGTCGACGCGGCGGCCAGCGAAGTACGGCTTGATGTCTGCCGTCGGCACCAGGAAGCAGGACGCGAACGTGTTCGCCTCCTCTTCCATATTCGGCGTCGGGAAGCTGTGCATGATCACGTGCCCGAGCTCATGGCACAGCGTGAAGCGCAGCCGGTCGGCCGACTGCTGGCGGTTCAGCACGATGATGTGCGGCATGCCGGGCACCGAGAAGCGGACGCCGGAGACGGAGGAGCCGCCCAAGTCAGAGTGCGCGACCAGGATGCCGGCCTCCTCGACCAGCGCGGTCACGTCCTGGATCGGGCCGTCCGGGAGCTGCCAGAAGCGGCGGACCAGGTCGGCGATCTTCTCGGCATCGTTGCCGTACTCGTCGGAGTCGAATGTCGGAATCTTCCGGACCGGCTCGACGTCCGTCGCCTCGAGCAGCTTGCGCAAGTGCATGACGCGTACATTCAGCTCGGCGACGATGCGGTGGAGCTCCGTCGCCGACACGCTCGCCTTCTTGCGCCACATCGGATGCACGCTGACGGGCGCGCCGTAGATGGCGTCGGTCTGTCCGAAGAACTCGACCGGCACCGAATAAATCTCGGCCGCCGCAGCGAGCAACTGTTCGCTCGGCTCCTTCAGCAGATTCTCGACCCGAGACAGCTCCGCGTTCGGCACGCGGAGGCACTCCGCCGCCTCGTTCTGCGGGAATCCCCTTAGCTGCCGCGCGAGGCGCAGCATGTTCCCTGGCTTCGACATTCGTATTCCCTCACCGCATCGGCGACGATTCGAGTTGACGATCCGTTAACCGCCGACCGGCGGTCAGGACGCCTCGCCGCCCTTCTTCTTGGTCTTGGCCGAGTCCTTGAGCTTCGCCACGCTGCGGCGGCGGGGCTGGGGCGCGGCGATCTTCGGAAACTCGATGACGCCCTGCTGGCTGCCGGGAAGCTCATAGCTCCAGAGCTTGCCGTCGCCGTTGCGGGCCGTCACATGCACGGAATCGTAGCCCATGCCGAGCGCGTTCACCTTCCAGCAGACCTCGACCTTCATCGCCTGCGGCGCATCCGCGAACGGAATGGTCGGATCCAGGAAGTTGTCGTTGGCGCCAGTCGGGATGTTCGACCCGCGTCCCTTGCGGCTCGCCTTCTTGAACCGCACCAGCACCTTGCCGCCGAACAGGAAGCGCGCCGTCGAGCCAGTCGGGAAGACCACGACGCCCTGCGCGTTGCTGAACTCGGCGAGCGCAGCGCGGATGATGCCGTCGAACACATCGGCGGCGTCGGTCCGCTTGTACATATTCGCGCCCCTCTGATTGAAGTCGCGGAACGCCTTGTCCAACACCTTCCGGATGCTGCCGTTGTACGGCTCAAGCGCTTCGCGGACTTCGTTCTCGACGGGCACGGTCATGCAGGCAGATCTCCAAGGTGAATCGGTTCGGGAACTCTATCACTGAAGTGCCAAAAATGAAGAATTATTTTCAATTCTGTTGCTTGATTTATCTATATAATTGATTTTACTTGCATTTTTAAGTATATAAACCGACGACGAATTGAGCTTAGCGGACGAAGAAAGGATTCGATTCTGCGCTCCGTGAGCCTTATATCCGGACTCCGATGGCTGGCAGGCGCAAGCGTTCAGGGAAAAGTCCGGATTTGCGGACCGTCGAGGGGGCGGTGCCAGCCGCGATGCCTGGCTTCATCCAGCCCCAGCTCGCCACCCTGAAGCCGAAACCGCCGGCAGGCGAGGCCTGGATCCATGAGATCAAGTTCGATGGATACCGCAGCCAAATCCACGTTTCCGCCGACGGCACACGCATCTTCACGCGCAAGGGCTTGAACTGGACGAAACGCTTCACCGGCATTGCCGCCGCGTGGGCCGGCATCGGCCAGGCCGTCGTCGACGGCGAAATCGTCGTGGTCGTGGACAGCAGGACGGACTTCGGTGCCCTGCAGGCCGACCTGGCAGCCGGCCGGCAGGGTCGACTCCTCTACTATGCCTTCGATCTGCTGCACCTCGACGGCTACGACCTGCGCAAGGTGCCGCTGCGCGAGCGCAAGCGGCTGCTGAAGGAGATGATCGAGCGCACTGGCCTGGGGCCGCCGATCCTCTATAGCGACCACATGGACGACGGCGTCGTCATGTTCGCCGGCGCCGAGAGGCTCCGATGGGAAGGCATCGTCTCGAAGCGCGCCGACGCGCCCTACAGGAGCGGAGATCGCAGCGATAGTTGGCAGAAAATCAAGACCGCGCGCCGTGAGCAGTTTGAGATCGTCGGCTTCGTGCCGGCGATGGGCGGCATCGCGGCCCTGCACCTGGGCAAGCGCGAGGCGGATGGGATCCGCTACGTCGGGAAGGTCGGCACCGGGTTCACGATGAAGGTCTCGGCCGACCTGCGCCGGCGCCTGGATGCGCTACCGGCGCCGAAGACCAAGCTCGGAACCAAACGTCACATCCGCTGGGTCGAGCCGGAGCTCGTCGCCGAGGTCGAGTATCGCGACATCACCGGCGACGGGCTGCTACGGCATCCGTCGTTCAAAGGTCTCGCCGAGGACTAAAGGGGACACGGCGGCTGCGGAAAAAGCATTACGCCCGCAGAAAAGACGTGATTCCCGGCTGCCGCCGGCAGAAAAAAACTGTTTCCGGCGTCGTAATCCGTTACGGCCGTCGAAAATCCACTATCGGGACGGCCTCAGGTCGAAAATCGCTTACGCAAAATTTCCGGTACGCGCGCAAAAAAAGAGCGAATTCGGACGCAAGGATGCGTCTTCCGCCGACAGCTCGCGAGCAGCGCCCTCCGGCCCTGCAACGCTTGCCGACGTCGACGACACGGGGGCCCCGGTCGATCTCTTCACCATCAGGCCTCGTCGAACGCCGGCATCAAGGCAGTTCCGATACCCAAGCCGCGCAGCGTCTGCACTGCGTCTTCGATCTCTCGGTAGCGCTCGTTGCGGCCTTCGCGATGACCCATGGCACGCCCCGCTACGAACCAGTGCACACAATCGCGGATCTGCCTTTCACTAGTCTCGGAGGCGAAAGAGAGCAGCGGCTCCGGCAGATCGCAGTCGTAGCCGTTCACATCATAGACATGCCAGCGATGCTTGCCGTCGGTGTCCGGAACGATGCGCGTGCGAGTTTGCGCGCCATAAAGATCTGGATGCCGGTATTGATATTCTTCCAGCCTGGTCTCGACGGGCACCAGCAAGGCGACGAAGCCCTTCGCGACGTTGTCGAGGATCAAGGCATAGTCCTTAGCCTTGGCGTGCTTGTAGAGGTCTGAAACATTACCCATCGTCGATCTCCTATGTCGGAGCGCAATGCTCCTCTGGCGCCCCGAGCCCGGTAGGTCGAAGCCACCGGGCGTGAGGTCGAAGTCAACGGGTCAGTCCTCCGGATACTCGATCTGCTCGTCGTCGACCGTGTGGTTGCAGATGTCGCTGAACCAGAGGCGCAGGTCGGCCACGGCGTCCTTCAACTGGCCCTTCTTGTAGTCCATGCCGGTGAACATGCTGGCGGTCGCAGCCAGATTTTTCTCCGTGTAGGCGGTGTTGATCGGATGGCCCGTTTTGAGCAGAAACTTGATACCGTGCAGAACGACCAGCGCCTGATACTTCTGGATCTCCGTCGGGTTGTTGATCGCCATTGTGTCGCTCCTGTTAGACGCCGCGACGGCGTCGCCCTCTACGCGCCCGAGCCTGGTGGGCCGGGAGGCCGCCGGGCGTGAGCTCGATCTCGCTCCTGTCACTCGATCTCGAGGCCATGCTGCGCGGCCAAGGCGATGCCGCCATTCGTGAAGTGGATCACGTGATTGTCGACGTCCACAGCATCCACGAACAGCAGATCGTGCTTCTTCAATTGCATGAAGCGCCCCTTGTCCTCACGAGAGAACCGCCTCAGCCCCTCGATCGGCGGCGTCATATCCCAGTGCTCGGCCTCGCCGGCGATGTACAAGAAGAGCTCGAGAGTCTTCGGCTCGAGGTTCGCGGAAACTTCACTCATCTACTTCCTCCTACGACGCCGCCACGGCGCCCCTCCTGACACATTGAGCCCCGTGGTCATTTCCGGCATCGGGCGTCGATGAGATGTTCTGCCTGGTAGAAGATCGCCGCCTAGGCGAAGGGGCGCACCGAACGGGCCCACGGATCGAAGCCCTCCGGATTCTCCTCCATCATCTCGCCGTACACGTCGATCACCACCTTCGCGAACTGCGCACCCACGAGCTTCATGCCCGCCACGTCCGAATGCGTGCAGATGACGGCGACGTCACCCCTGATGCAGCCGAGGAATTCGTCGGCCGCCCCGCACAGGAACGAGACGTTCCTCGGCTTCTTATGGAGCAAAAACCGTGCATACGTCATCGACCAAAGCGGATTGGCCTCGATGCAGTAGACGCGCTGCGCGATTGATCCCATCGCAACCGACAGCAATCCGATGCCGCCTCCGATCTCGACGACAACCTTGCCCTGTATCCGCGGCGCGAGCCGGTCTGCGATCATGGCGGCCGTCTCCCACTCCGTCACGGTGAGATAGGGCGCCGCGCGGATATTGTGCCTCTCCGCAAACTCTTCGTAAGACGTCGATTCTTCGTCGTTGATCACTGAAGCACTCTGTTGGTCAACCGGCACGAGAAGGCTCCTCTCTTCCTAGGTTCTCGAAGTCTCCTCTCGCCCTCAAGCGACCCTCAAGCGGGGGGTGCCCGCGCGGCGAGGATGCGCTTCGCCATCCGTTCGGCGCTATTCGATTTCGACCACCTTGAACGCGACATCCTCACGCGGCACGAAGGCACTGATCTCGAGTTCGTAGAGCGACGGCGAGCACTTTCCATTGGCGCCAATGATCACGGTGCGATAGGCCGACCGGTACACGTCCTGGATCTTGGTGTGGGCCGCGTGCAGCTTGCTCCAAATCTCAGGATCGTTAAGGAACGCCCAATGCACGACGGCCCTCATATCGCTGATCGCAGCGTCGAGCTGCGCCTCGGAAATGAGACGGTGGGCCCCGTTCTTCAGAACGGCGACCTTCACCTTTGTCTTATTCATGCTGCGGATCCTTCCGGTTGGCTGTCTCTTAAGGCCACTTCTAGGCCATGCCGTTTGATTGAACGTCACCACTATCGACGCCGCTACGCCGCTGAAAGTCAAGCGCGCCTTGGCGACTTAGCTTCCCGCCGGCGTTAACCAGGCCACGTCGCGTGAGGGATTACTTGGTTCTGGCCACGCGTCACCGGGCATCGACACATTGCTCGATCCTTATTTGGCAAGGCTTTCTGGAATTGCCTCGGACTTTCCCTCAGCGCACGAGGGAAGGTCTGAGTAAAAGTTGACTAATCCCGAGGGTTAGTTGTTCGTCGGCTATCCACCGAAAAGAAGGCCGGCACCGGCGCCCAAAGGCTTCCAGTTGGCGAAACTCCTAGTGGATCAGTGTTCCTCGATGTGAACAACGAGAAGTCCCTCCTGACGACGTCGGGGCCCGCTGACGAACCAGTTCGAGTAAACGCTTTGGCGACGGCGCGAGGGCTCTCGAGCGAGAAAAGTGCGGCCGTCATGCTTCGGAATTTGAAGACCCCGACAGCTTAGCGTTCGCCGTCTGTCCCTGCTTTCCCGACGCTCCCCCCGAAGCAGATCGAGAAGCTGGCCACTGGGGCTGCGATCGGCAGAAGCGCGCCTGCAGCGCTTCCGATAAGTCCGATAGACGCGATCACGTCCGAATGTGACACCATCTTCATGAGTAGGCACTTCGACCTTCTTGACTTCACCTTTCATTTATACTGCTCCTGTTTTAGCTTGCGGCCGACGTCGGCCGGATACGAAACTTGACCCAGTGCTGGAAGATCACCTGCGTCTCGCCCTGTTTGATGCTCTTCGAAATGACGTGATTGCCCTTGTCGTTCTCACCGTGATCGAGGGCCGGGAGCAAGATCTTGTCGAATTCCTCGCGGCTCGATACGCCGACGTAAATCAAGGTAGGCGTGACCACACCAACGAAATCGCTATGTTCTGCCATTCTGTTCCTCCATCTCGCGCGAACGATTTTCGACCTTCCCAAAACGGCCTCGGTTCGGCGCAGCAATAACGGGTTCAAGCATCAGAAGACCGCCAGGCTGGCGAGCGCGGCGTCCTCTTCCTCCGTCAACGTAGTGCTCGCGGGCTGCCGTTCGGGACGGGGCGCCACGAACAACATCGTCGCCTCGGGATGCCAGGTGTTGCGGCCGGGCCTCGCCAAGCCGGCGGCGGCGAACGCCTCGTGCGCGATGGCGCGACGAGCCCACGTCGACCTGGCCCACCGCCCGCGTGGCTCGACCGTGTATCCGTCGCGCGTCACCCAATGCGTCGCTTCCGACCAGCAGTCGCGGTCTGCATCGCTGCAGGGACGAATGCCATGGCCACGCATCTGATCGCAGACATAGGCGAACGCCGTATCGAAATGGGCAACACCGAGCCGCTTCCCATACTCGTCAACGGCAGCCAGCTTGCCGCGCCCGGCAGCAATCTCGGCAATCGCGTACGCGCGCCACACCAGCGCGCCAGCGACTTCGGAAAGCGCGATCTTGTAAGTGCCGTCCTGCTCCGCGGGCCAGGCATCGACGACCGCGGCGAGCGACCCCGGGAGCTCGTCGCGCCTGACCTTCACCTTGAAGCCGCCAGCCATCCGCGGGTCATCGTGATGCAGGCGCAGCACGGCGGTCACGTTGTCGCGGACCGCCTTAGTAATAGTATAGATGATCATGCTCAGACACTTTCCTCTGATTTCGAAACGTCCACCGCATCGCGACCGCGTCCCGCAATCGGAGCTTTGCGCGTCGGATAGACGTCTCAGGGACGCCGTTTCAGGTGATTTTCAGGGGTGCATGAAGCTTTGGACCGGGCGAAGGCTGCACATCGGAGACGCCTTCAGTCGGCACGTCCCTGCCCTCTCCATGGGCCACAAACCGCCCTCAGGGGCGATGGACACATCAAAGATAACATCGACTATTTCGCCGGCAAGCCCTCAGGCCGTGCGTGGTTAAAGCGTGTTAACTTCTGCGAGCTCGCGGTCGCCGAAAGCGACGGCGCTATGTCTTCTACGCTCGCTGGTCCGATCGGCCTCGATCTCCGCAAGGATAGCGCCGCGCCAGGCGATCTTTCCCGCGATGCCGGAGACGGCGATTTGTGGGATGTCTGGTGCTACCCGAGCAGGGCGGCGTTAAAACGCCGCAAGGCAATTTCGCAGTACTGACGAAAGCTGCGAGGCTAACGTCTCTCGGCGAGAACTCCGATTAGAAGCCGAATAATTTACAAGGTCCTGATCCGCAATGCGATGTATCAGCAGCAAGAGCAAGACGCGGGTCAAGATTTATTAACTGATCGTTTCGACACTGCGCTCGCTCAGAGCGCAGCACGAAGCAATCCGTGCTTCATCAGGGCAGCAAGCAAGCGCGGGAGGGCTAAAATGGGACTTATAGCTCACATTTACGACAGGCCGCTTGGCAACTGCTCGAATGGCGGTGTGAGCGCGAAACACAGACAGGTTTGCGTTGTCAACGTCGATGGCCCGTTCGAGCCGACTCAGGATGGCCCAGCGGTTCGGCTGATCAAACGCAGCACCGGCAACTTAGTGTGCGAGCCGCTTGGCTTGGAAAACAGGTGGACCATGTTCGGCGGCGCGTACGTTTACACGTCAGATAGCCGGTTCACTGAGGCGGTGGAAAAATTGTCTGGTTATAATCACGCGTTTCCGGTCGCCTTGCACAATCGCGTTGAATGATCATTGCCATCTTGTCAGCGTCTTGCTCTGGGCGAATCCTCACCGGCGAGACCTTCGGATCGGCCGCAGTACCGCGGGTGTAATAGCTCGGACGTCGGCCGGGCTGCACCGACAACATCCACAGATGTCCGCTTTCCCCTGAGAGCGCCGCTCCGCCGGCTCGTGACATTGAGGCAGCCGCCTCAGGCCATCGCGGCTTGCGGCGGGGACACCCGCCAGGCAATCAAGTCGCCTTTCTTGAGGCGCAGCTCGAGGGGCTCAGCGCGTCGATCAAGGAGTCGATCGCGACTGCTTGGCCTCGTCGGCGCCAGCCTCGACGACCGCGCGCTTGATGCTGACCAGGCCGCGTTCAATGGCCACCGTCTGGGCGCCGTCAGCGAAGATCTTGAGGAAGCTCTGCCAGTGCTTCGCCGGGATGCTGGACAGCGACAACGACATCAGCTCGACGATGAAGTCCGACATCAGACCGCCTCAGCCGACGGGGTCGAAGTTGCCACCGGGGTCGTCGGCTGCCTCGTCGTTGAAATTCTGCGCCTTGATCGGATACCGCGCCTGGTGGGAGCTGTGTTGACGGCGGCCTGCGGTCTGGCGACACCGCGCAGCTCGATCCAGTAGTAGTTCCGGTGCTCGGCGTAGCGCGCCTCCTCGAATGAATGGGCGCAGCAGCTTCGGTTTACCAGAGACCACCTCATCGAGCGCCAGGGGGGGGGACCACCATGACGTCCTCGGGAGCGGAGACCGCGGGCGAAGCGCGGTACCGGAACGACGGCTCGCTGGCGAGAACGAACCAGCCCTTGATCTCGATGCCCATCAGGAGCCCCCGGCACTTCCGGCGCCGTCGTCTCCAGCCGCACGTCCGGGAGGACCGGCACCTGACTGTCGTCCGCCTACTGCATATGACAACCCTCTTGTTGTTGACTGGCAGTCAGGCAAAAGCCGCAGAGCAGACGCCTAACCTCTTGCGGCACCGCCAGTCGACGATCATACCAACGCCGACGGCAAACAACGCAGTGGACGAGAACAGACCAACCGCCGCCGCCGTCTCCGCGGTCGTAAGGACGTTGCGAACGGGCATGAGCCGCGTGTACTCAAACACCAACACCGCGAAGACGAGCAGTGCTGTTGTCAGCAATGTCAAGCGCTCCGGGATCGTGTGCGGGGAAGACCTCGGACTCTGTTCCGCTTTGGCGATTTCTACGATCTCGGTGCGTTTATCTTCGATCTGGCGGGAATCGGACGTGCTTTCGGCAATGAGCGAGCGAACAACATCATCCATGTTTGGAGGCTTCTGGCCACCGTACCTGCGCCAGTCTCGCTCCATGGTGTCGATCTTTGTCTTTATAAACTGTCGCGCGGGGACCGTTGCCGCGGCTTGCTGAGCGATTTCGTGTGCCAATTCCTGCGTGCTGCGGGGCTTGCCTCTCCAAGTATTCTGGGATGGACTTGCAGGCTCACAATCGTCGACCGGAATATCCTCCGGCCGCAAAATGGGCCTGGGCGAGACGGTCGCCACCCAGGTCATCAGGGACGGCCATCGCACTCCTTCTTCCAATCGTCCAAAGAGGTCTGGAACAAAACCGTCGCGGAGCAGGCGATTCCAGATCGGCGCTTCCAATTTGCCGACCTCTTCGGCTTCGTAGTGCTGGGGCTCATCATCGGGCTCCTTCTCGTCTCCCGTGCCATCTTGATTCAGGTCCAGCGCCTTTGCGATGTTTGCCGTTATCACACAGCTCCTCGTGCCAGGCATCGTCTTGGCATACTCCATCCAGAGTGCCCGCATCTTCCGATCGCCGCAGGCGGCGCGTTCCGCGATCTCGAACGGTACAAGCGACCAGCGGACCTCAGTCCCGGCCGAGCTCTTCGAGTTTGTGCCTTTTCCAATGTATGAGCCCGCACTTTGAACATCCCGTGCTATGCCTATGTGCTGTTGTTCGCAGACGGCCGTATAGCCTTGAGCCCGGATTGCGCTGAGATATCGATCAACAAGCGCCGAACAGCCCGCGCTGGCCGCAGCCTCGTCAGTCGTCGACATCAAGAAAGCAAGGTGTTGGTGATAGTGCCAACCCTGAGTTTCCGAGTAGGTCACCTCCGGCGCGGAGATCACTCCAATTCCGGCGACGTCTGCTTGGATCCTCTTCCACGCTCTGCCTGCCCGAGCGTCCCGGCTCGCCTCTGATATGGCAGCCTTCAGCTCAGCTAGACCGTGGCCACGATTATGGCTAACGGTCAGCACAATCGTTGCAACCAGGCCGCCCTTGGCGATGGTCGCGTCGAAAGCTCGTAGTACGCGAGCCCGTCGCTCTGCAATCGCCTTGTCTGAGCAAACAGGGCAAAGCCACGGCGACCCGCACCGGTATATCCCGGTGGCGAACGCTTTCGTTCTGGCTCTGAGCTTCCGTACGTGAAGGGTGACAAGGTCCTCAGAAGACGAGGCGTACCCGCAGCCACAGACAGCGGGCCCCCTCTCTCGCGCCCCCGTTGCATAGGCCGGGGGACGAAGCATCGTTTGGATCGCACGATGGAGCTTCCATCTTTCAGATGTGGACGCCTTTGATTTGGCTCGGGTTTCTCTCTGCTCATCCTCTCGGAAACGTAGCCCCTCTACTCCCAAGTGCCCATCGTGCTGCTCATAGTTGCGCCGCCCCGTAGCAGGGAGCTTTCGTACGAACTTGCCATCATTTGCTGAGGTAGGAGGGGCAGGATCTTTCGGCGGGATATTTGCCCGCCCGGCGTTCATCCGCCGATTATGATATGCGCGGCCACTTCGGCCATCCAAAACCCTCGATTTTCGGTCATCTAGGGTATTGCAGCGATCTTACCAAAGCAAGCGGGCGAGGCTAGGCACGCCTAAGAACGGTGTTGATAGACGAGGTCGACCACGGCGGGATCGGCCAGCGTTGAGTTGCCCCCTAGGTTGCTCGGCTCGTCCTCGGCGATCTCGCGCAGTAAACTGGTGTCCCCCCGGATCGCGGCTGTTCATCTCTTTTTGATCAGAAATCATCTTCTCGAGCAGAAGACGCACGGCCGCCTCAATTTGCTTTACTTGCATCGACAGCGGTTTCGCCGCCCGTTAACGGCGACGGCGCATCGCCCGAGTCCTTGTCTTGCAGGGGCTTCTTGATATTCCTCGGACTTTCACTCACGATTCGAGGTGATGGTTGAGGGAAAGTCGGCCGATTGTGAGGGAGGTTTCCCTCAGTTGTCCCCGTGAAAGTGAAGCCCGGCGGTCGTAGCGATGAGGAAGGCGGCGTGTGCCGCGATGGTGTTCACGGGCCAGCCCGCGTCCCGTCCTGTGGTCGGGGGCGGCGGGGAAGTACGTAGCCAATTTTTCCGGCCACTTAATTCTTTGCCGTGCCTAGATTGGCTGGTGGCAGGCACTTCGGGAACGAGAGCACAGGGATGATGTTGGGAGCGGCATGACGCAGGCTATACAATTGCCAACCGTGGCAGAGATGATGGGTTTCGGCTCCAGTCACAATCCAAAAGTCTGGGAGAAACATCGCGCTCTGGTTAGAGATCCCTTTCCGCTCGACAGCGTTTTACAAAGTTGCCAATCCAAAAGCGGGAAGCTGACGCGGCATCGTGTCTTCGAAATCGCCAGAGCAAAACCTGAGTTCGGAGTTATTGCGGCGATCGTCTGGGGATTCCCCCGCGGCGGAAGACCAGGCGGCCAATGGATAAGCTTCGCGCACGCATTCGATGCGGCGCAGCGTTTTATGGAGGTGCTTGCCGAACTGTCCGCACATGCCGCACCCGCGACACAAGCTATCGAACGGCTAAATCAACTCGTTGCCGGTGTGGGCTTCGCGAGTACAACGAAGATCGCCTATTTCGCCAGAGTCAGTTTCCGAGAAGGTCCCGCTCTGATCTACGACGCTAACGTCATAAAGGCCATAACCTCGGCTAAAGACTCGTTGGCCGGCGCATTTCCGAGAACGAGGTCAATCCTCGGATCTTCCAATTTCTATCCGAAGGCAACCCGAAGCTATGGCAGCTATATCGAAGAAGCATCAGCTTTGGCAGCTCATCTTCAAACTACACCCGAAGTGATCGAGCTCGCGTTGTTTCGAAGTGCTGCGCGTCCGGGCATGTGGAGCTAGATGTCGTCGCAGGGACGCAGCGCAATGCTGCTTGCGAGAGCTGGAAGCGAAGACGATTTTCAGAACTATTTGACGTTGAATATATAAATCGTACCGTCTCGGCATGAAGATGATATTCAGCAGGCGACAATTCCTAGCTCAACTCGCAGCAGCACCAATCTCGTCCGCCATTGGTAGCGATCTCTCTGCCTTCGCCTGCGACTCCAATGATGGCCTTACGGGAGTGTGCGTCTTTGGATGGAATGAAAGCAAGTCGCCAGCACGGACTGTCGATCTACTTCTCGCGCGCGTTCGCGAATTTGTCGCCGACCTCTCGGCTGGACGTATCGCACCCGAGCTGCGCGTGGCGCGGCCCGATGGCCTGTCTCAAGTGCAGCGCGGCAATCTCGCAACTGCGAGCGCCGCGATCGACGAAATCACCTGCTCGACCATCCACGGCTTCTGCCAGCGCCTGATCAAGCCCTATCCGGCCGAAGCTGATATCGATCCCGGTGCCAGTGTCATGGACCCCAATCAGGCTGATCTCAGCTTCATCGAGATCGTCGATGGCTGGTTACGGGAGCGCCTGTCCGGCGACCAAGGCGGCATCCTCGCCGAAATGGTACTGCAGAGCCCCGGTGAGACCGTGGCGCTCATCCGCAAGATTGCCGAAAACCTCCGGCGTCGACGTGCTCTCTCCGCCCCGCCCGTGTCGCCGCTCAAAGCTCGTGTAACAGCCTTCCGGCAAGCGACGGCGGATTTTGCAGCCTTCATCCGTAAGGCTGCGGCGGTCGAATCGGAGACGGCAGTGATTGTCGAGCGGCTGACCGAGATGATGGCCGCGCTGGCCAACGGCCCCGAGCCCTACAACGCCCTCGGGTCTGGTCCGTCTCCTGACCTTGCAACCGCATCCTGACCTCTGCACGAAAGCAGGCGCATTCGCCTCGTACCGCAAGAAGGGGAAGTGGACTAACGCGGCGAAGCAGGCGGGCCTCTCAAAGGCCGATGGTGAGCGATTGAATATCGCCGCCCAAGGTCACTACACCGCCTGCTGCGATACCTGGAGCTCGCTCCTTCAGGCCTCAGCCAGCCGAGTTCTGGCTGCATTGATCGAGGAAACACGTCCGATCCTGGAACGCTTTCGCGCCCACAAGCGCGCAAGCGCCCAGCTCGACTTTGATGATTTGATCTTCGCCGCGCGCGACCTGCTGCGTGACCATGACGATGTCCGGCGCGCGCTGGGACAGCGCTTTGCGCATGTCCTCGTCGATGAATTCCAGGACACGGATCCCCTGCAGACCGAGATCTTTTGGCGGCTGTGCGGGGAGCCTACCGCCGGAGAGACCGATTGGACGCAATTTCGGGTCAGACCGGGAGCGCTGTTCCTAGTCGGCGACCCCAAGCAAGCGATCTATCGCTTCCGCGGTGCCGACGTCGGCGCCTATGTGCAGGCACGCGACGCCTTTCGTGCTCAGGATCCCGGCAGCCTCCTGCCGATCTGCACCAATTTCCGCTCGTGCGCTTCGATCCTCACGTTCGTCAACGAGCGCTTCGAGGCCGTGCTGTCGGCCGACGGTCAACCCGGTTTTACCGCCCTTGACCCATTCCACGACGATCCCCGCGACGGATCCTGCGTCGCCGCTCTCGACATCGCCGTCGCCGACGAGGACGGAAAGGCCAGCGCTGAGCAGCAACGGGATGCCGAAGCTGAGGCGGTTGCTGAAATGTGCGCGCGCCTGATTGGCAGCCATCGCATTGCCGATCGGCGCAAAGGGGCCGAACGCATCTGCCAGCCGGGCGACATCGCCTTGCTGGCCCCGACCGGAGCTGAGTTGTGGCGCTATGAGGAGGCTCTGGAACGTCGGGGAATTCCAGTGGCGACGCAGGCCGGCAAGGGTCTCTTCCGCCGGCAGGAGGTCCAAGACCTGATCGCGCTGACCCGAGTGCTCGCCGACTGGCGGGATACATTGGCGCTCGGCGCCCTGCTGCGCGGCCCTTTGGTTGGCCTCACTGAAGAGGAACTACTCGATATCATCTGGACGCTCCCGCGTTCGGAGAAAGAGCCCGATCGGATTCCTCGCCTGGATCTCGGCGTCGATCTCACCAACATCGTCCATCCACTCGCACGCGACACCATCGAGAAGCTGCAGGCGCTTTACCGGCGCGGCAAGAGCACGACGCCTCACGAGCTTCTCTCGCAGGCCGTCGACATGATGCGAGTTCGACCTCTTCTTCTCGCGCGCCATCGCGGTCAGGCCGAGCGCGCGCTCGCCAATGTCGATCTCTATCTGAGCCTGTCGACCGGCTACGCCGTGCGCGGCCTTCGCGCTTTCGCAGAGGCGATGACCACAGCCTGGACCGACGAAACACGCGCTGTCGAAGGCCGCCCCGACGCGCAGGAAGAGGCTGTCGCGCTCTTCACAATGCACGCTGCAAAGGGCCTCGAATGGCCGATCGTCATCCCGGTCAACACCATCACGGGCGTCATGTCGCCCGACAGCGCGGTCGTCGACCGCCAAACCGACACATTCTATTGTCCGGTCCTCGGCGTCGAGCCCGATGGCTATGACGACGCGCAACAAGCAGAGAAGGAGGAGCTCGATCGTGAGCGCATTCGGCTCTGGTACGTAGCCGCGACGCGCGCCCGCGAACTCCTCGTGCTGCCTCGGCTCGATGCGACTTCGGCGAGATCGGCCTGGATTGGTCTTCTCGATCTGTCGCTCGCCGAACTTCCCGCCCTCGACTTCTCCCATCTGTCGCTCGGCGAAGCCGCCGCTGACGCTGGGCCGGTCAATACCCAGACACGCGAACTCTTTGCTGCCGAGGCCGCAGCGATCGCCGCTCGCCAGACGCGCCTCACTTGGCTTGCGCCCAGCCGCGACGAAAGCGTCTCGGGCGTCGTGCTCCAGGAAGAAAAGGCCGGAATCTGGATGGGCGCCGCCGACGATCAGCTTCTGGAGACCACGATTACCGTCCAAGGCGGACGCGAGCGCGGCCTGATCCTCCACAAGCTGATGGAAGAGATCCTGACTGGGGAGATCGATGACGCCGCGTCAGCCCTCATCGAACGCGCGAACGAGCTGATCCAAGAACTCGGGCGGCTGCCCGCCGTTGATCCGACGGTAGGCCTTTCGCCGGAAGAACTGGCAGCCTGCGTCATCCGCACCTTGGCCCTGCCGGAGATCGCGCCGTTGCGGGCGGGGCTTTTGGCAGAGTTTCCCGTCTATGCCGCCGGTGCGGAGGACGACGAGGAAACGGCGACCGCCGGCATCGCGGACGCGTTGACGCTGACAGCCGCCCGGCCGTCGTGGTCGACTGGAAGAGCGATGTGAACCCCGATCATCAGACACTGGACCACTATCGCTCGCAGGTCCGCACCTATCTCGACATGACCGGCGCGCGAGACGCGAAACCTGTCGCGCGAGGATATTGTGCTGCATCGCTGCGCCCGGCGTCCAGAAGCCGGCCGGAACGTCGGCCGCATCGCGCAGCAGGCAGATCGCGCATTCGGAGATCATCTTCGAGGTGCCGACCCGCGTCGCCAACACAATGACGGTCAATCCGATCGCCGCCACCTATTCAGAGAACCAGAGGGTGCCATGGAAGCCGCCATCGACCGCATCATGCAGAGAGCGCGGATTAATCGTGCTGATGACCACCGGAACGGTGATCACCGTCTTGCCCTCGGCCCGGATGATGGCGGCCTGAGCGAAAACGACCGATGTCGTCGCACAAGCGTCTCGTCAGGCCCGCTCAACGCGAACCCTTAAACGAGGAGGCTTCCCTGTTGCTTCCTCTGCGCCTTGCAGTCGAAGGGAAGGTGCTCGGAATCCCGGTATGGCAACTGGCGGTTCCAGCCTTGCGCCAGGCCTAGCGTCTGAGGCCATTTTCAGTCCGCCAGCTTCCGGCTCATGACCGTCTAGTCGCAGCTTCAGATCTTGCTGCGGCACCACAATCGGTTACGGAGGCAGCCCTTCTTTGCCGCGGACCTTTCGACCTCACCTATAACTGGAGCCAGCGCATGCTCAAAATTTTCCGCCACTTCTCTCTCTCTCTCTCTCTCTCTCTCTCTCTCTCTCTCTCTCTCTCTCTCGCGCGCCGCCTCAACGGCAGAGCGCGTGCAAGCGAAGCATCTCGGCGGACATCATCTTGAGCATGCTCAGATCCTCATCGTCAGCGACTGGCGCGGCGCGATCTCGACTACGAGCGCCGGATCGAAATCGGGGTTCTCGCGCATCCCGTTAGCCAAAGCGTAACCACGCGGATTGCAGACGACGCGCGTGCCGCCAATCGTGTAGTCGAGCGACTTGTGGACGTGGCCGTGCAGCCAAAGGCTCGGCGCGTTCGGCCCCCTCATCAAGCCTCTTTCGATGTCCTTGGAGCCGTACAACCACGAGTGCATTCCAGGCTCGACCGACGAAGCCGGTCCCATGTGCGAAACGCAGACGGTCTCGCCGTCGTACGGTGTTTGGAGCACGCGCAAGAAGAAGTCGAAGGATTCATTGTGCAGCTTCAGCCACTGCGACGGCGTGAAGCGGTGGTCGCCGTTGCCGGCGCCCATGCGGATCTCGACGAAGTCGTTGTGGCGGTCCCGTTGTGCCCAGCGGTCCTCGTCGCGCAAGCGGCCATTTTGCGAATAGTACATCGCCATCTTCCGCGACCAGCCGGGCGGCAGCAGGCTGAAGTCGGTCCAGAGCGTCGCGCCAGCGATCCGGATGCCCATGTCGTCAAGATGCAGAACATCGTTCTGGAGGAGATCGATTCCCAGCGACTTCGCGATCTCGCGGCCGCGGGCCATCTGATCCTCGTAGAACGTGTTCTCCTCGCTGGAGCCGCGCGAGCCGCGGTAGAAGCAGTGATTGCCGGGCACGTAGACGCAGCGCCGCACGCGATCACAGAGAGTTTCCGCGATCCAGTGCAGCGAGCGCGTCATCGCATTGGTCGTGTCGCCGATCACGACCAGCACGTCGGCCTCGACCGGCGGCGGCTTCGGATAGCCGTTGCGCTCCTGGTCGATGTGCAGATCGGACTGGACTGCGAGCCGGGTCATGCGAGCCTCCTCTTCGGACCACCGCCTCCTCCGGCGCGGTCACGCATGTCTTCGGCCGGAGGAAGCGGCTTCGGGAACACGAGCGCGCCAGCGTGCGGCAGCGGCTGCACCGCGCGGACGCCGTTGATGCGGCCTCCGGGCTCGCCGGCGATATGGGGCCTGATCACCGCCGTGCTCGCCCGCGACAGGTGCCCCAGCTCGTCGGCGTTCAGACCCGCGAGCCAGTCCATGATGTCTCTCGGCATGCGCGGCGGCAGCGCGGCGCGCTGGCGCACGCTGACGGTCGCACGCGCCCAGACCCCGACCTGCAGAGCGGTGCGGCGCTCGTCGAGATCGAGAGCACGCTAACGCTCGCGGGGGCCCTGCGGGTTGTCTGTGTCGGCGGTCTCGACGCTCACGGCTTCACTCCATCGTTCTCGAAGTTGTCGCCGCCCTCGGGATCGACCAGCGGCGGCAGAGTAGCGAGGTGCGCCTTGATCTGATTGAGCCGCACCGGCGCCGGACCGAACACGTCGACGCCGACGTCGCACGACTGCTGGTTCCCGAGCAGACGGCCGTGGTGGTGGCCGTACAACATCAAGGCGCCACGCTTCATCCGGGGCCAAGATCGCCACGGATAATGAGCCAGGATGCAGTACGTGCTGTCGACGGTCACGTAGGCCACGTCGTGGATACTGGCCCACGGCAGGCTTAGGGTGTCGGGCCCATCATGGTTGCCTTTGATCAGTCTTTTGACGCCGGGTAAGGAATCGAACAGCTTGCGCAAATCTTTCGGGTCGGCGCGGTGCGCGAAATCGCCGACCACGATGACCTCATCGGTCGGCCTGACGACCGACCAGGCTGCAGCAATGGCGTCGTTCATCTCCTCTACGCTGGCATAGGGGCGCGTCTCAGGGCAGAACTTCAGCATGGCGCCGTGGAAGAAATGGCAGTCTGCAGTCAAGAACGTGCTCACTGCATCCTCCCCTTGTCCTCGAACCACATCGCCTTCGCCGCATCCACGTCGGCGGGGTCGACGATCATGTCGACGTCCTCATTGAGGCCCGGGACGTACTGCAGATCGGCGAGTCGACAGACCAGGATGTCTCCGGGCTGCTGGACGACGACTTGGCCGAGCGCGACCGTTTCGCTGGCGTGAAGCCTCACTTGGCAGCCCTCCGCTTCGCCTCGCGGCGCTCCCAGGCGCGGACCGAGATCATGGTGAGCGGGCTGGCGCGCAGCTCCTCGCCGAACGACAAGAGCGTAGGAGAACAGCGCGAGCGCGTCGACCGGCGCGGACGCGATCATCGCGCTGTCCTTTCGGATCTCGACGCGGCCGGGAGGGAACGTTGGGTCTGCGAGGTACCTCACTTGGCCTCCTTCTCGGCGGCGGTGCCGAACGCCTTTTCGTAGTCGCGCCATGCCTGCTCGCGCTCGGCGTCCGTCAGCTCGCTCCAGCGCACGATCACGTCGCCCTCGACGCTGCGCGTGACGGCGTGGAGCGGATCGTCGGTTTCGGGGGCAGTGGTCATGATCAGTCGATGCCGCTGGCCGCCTTCTCGAACGTCGGCGGTGCCATCCGAGTAGACCTGGATATCGTGCGTGTCGCTGAGCGGCCGCGCGGCAACGACAGTCGTGATCCTGTCCTTGATGGCGGACACCTCAGTCTTCGCCTTGGCCTCGACCTCGGCGAACTCCTCAACGTACTGCAGCGCTCTCTTCAGCGCGGAGCGCGCGTTGGCGAGCCACGTGCTGGCGGTCTCGCCGACGTCGTGCAGAGCGATGCGCGCCTCGAACTCGTGGATCATGGCGGCGATGTCCGAAACGTGCGGCGCGCCGTCGGTCCCCGGCAAGTCGATGCCGGCGGACAGCGCGCCGGCTGCCAGGTGCTCGTCAGTCATGAGTGCCTCCGTAAGGACTCGAAATCGATGCGATCCGCAGAATTCGATCTATCGACGGAACTAAATCTTAGGCTAACTGTGCCACTAATGTACCAGTAATGTCAATGCTGGTAGACAGTAAGCGTTCAAGCCAACCAAGGAATCGACCCCCATGTCCGACAGCCACACCAACTTCAACGCACCCGCCTTCACCGCCGGCGCGCTCACCGGCGCCGGTCTTCTGGCCGGCGCGGTAGTCTCCGGTCTGCAGTCTGTCGTGCAGGCGAACCGCGAAGCTTGCGCGCGCTGGACGCACGACGAGCTGAAGACCGCCTATAACCTCAGCGAGCTGCTGCGCTACAAGAAGTGCGAGGAGCTCGCCGAGCTGCAGGCCGAGAACGCCGAGCTGCAGGCGGAAGCATATCGCCTCCGTCTGCTCGTCCGATCCTTCACCGTGCGTCCTGCAGGCCCATCGAGATAGACAGGAAGCCCGGCGGCTCCGCGACGACAGGCGCCGCCGAGGGCCACGTCGACAGCGCCTCCAGACGCTGTACGGGGCGCACGCCCCTAATGGCGCAGACGCCGGCGATGTGCTCGCAAACCGCTTCTTTTCCAGCACAAACGATCTCGGCACACTCTTCCCGTGACAGCCCGGGAAGCCAGTTCGCGACCCCGCGCGACACCCGGGGCGGCGTCGGCGCCGGCAGCGGGCGGCCGGCGAGCATGCTGTCGGCGCACCAGGCCGCGACGATCGCGGCGATCTTCTCGGCGTTGCGACGCGTCCTGTCGCCGGTCTCCTCCAGCTCTGCCCGCAGGCTCCGCACCAGCTCGCTCGAGCCAGGCTCAGGGGGCGCCTCGATCGAGCCGCCGAGCAGCCCCGCGAACAGGCGGCCGGGGATCGAGATCAGGGCTCGGAGAAGCGCGAACGTGGCCCGCAGCGCGGTACCGATGGCGGCGAAGATCGATTTCATGGGTAGGCCTCCTTGTTGGACGGCGACACCAGATCACGCAATCCTGAAATTTCAAACGGCCACCGACGGCAAGGATTCGCCCCGCTTGACGAATTCCGCTGTTGAACATATTATGTTTATTTGTGATACATCATCGGAGACTGAGGAGTGAAGCGTTCCACGTTGCCGGGCCGCATCGAAATGGTCGGTACGGGGCTCTACGGGGAGGCGTACCGGCGCCGCCTGGCTCAGGGACTCGGGATCTCCCGCGGCACGCTGTGGGCGGTCCTGAGCGGCCGCAAGCGCACGGCCCGCGACGTCGACCTCGCATTGCTCGACCTTATCGACCGTGAGCGCGACGCGACCGCCGAGCGCGGCATGGCGCTGACGAAGCTGAAGAAATCCCTATTGTCGGCGATCAAGGTGGACCGCGATGCAGCAGCTTGATCTCCTCGCGCGGTCCGCGCCGGCCGCCGCGCCGTCGAAGGCGGCGGCGCCGTGGTCCGATGCCGAATGCGAGCGCCTCACCGATCTCTATCTCGAGACCTGCGGCGACGTCCGCGCTATCGCGGCCCGCATGGGCCGCACCGTCACCGCGATCTGGACGAAGGCTTCGTATCTCGGCCTGTCGATCGACGGCCCCGACGTGAAGCGGCAAGAAGTTCATGTCACCTCATCGCGGCGTGCGCATCTGCTCGCGCTGCAAGGATAATCGCGACCTTCCCTGGAGAGTCTACTGTCCGTGATCAACATCGCCGACCACCGCAAGACCGAACCGCGCGTCGTTCACCGCGACAAGCCGCTGACCGTCTTCGGCCGCGAATACGTAGTCCGCCGCACTTCGTCGAGCGGCAATCCGGCCGGCGGTTGGTTCTCGGTCAAGGACTCGCAGGGCGAGATGCTGTTCGTCCGGGCCGGCGACCTTCCCGACGCCGTCATCGTCGACCTGATCGGCGCCTGGACGGACGGGTTCGGCGTCGGTCGGAAGCAGGCCGCCAAGGCAGCAGCGCGCGGCACGGGAGACATCGTATGAGGCGCACCCGTCATCAGCACGCCGGATTCTATAGCCGGTTCGTGGCCGCGCTCCGCGTGATCGACCGCCGGCGCTGGCAGCGCCGCGGCGAGAAGCTGCTGACGTGCCTCCCGGCGATCTGGACCTCGTCGATAACGCCGCGCTTGCTGAGGACGACCTCCGCTACATCGAGGACCTCGTCGCGCAGGCGATGCACGACAAAGCCGCCTCGCTCCGCGCCCAGGCCGACGCCGTCGAGCGCGCCGCCCGCGAGTTCGATGACAAGTCCGAGGCCCGCCGCTTCGACGTCCGGCAGGCCGCGCGCCGCGTGTATGACGACGAGGTCGAGGATCTCGTCATGAAGTTGCACGCCTGGACGTTCCGCCACAATGAGCAGGAGGCCGCATAATGGTCGGAGGATTTCCTATCAAGCGCGCGCCGGCGCCGAAGCCCGCCGAGAGTGTGGCGCCCGAGGACGTCGAGTTCGACGAGGACGGCAGGAGGCGGATCATGGCGCCGATCGTGCCCGCCGCAACGCGTCCGCCGCCGACCTACGCGAGGCCGCTGCCGCCGATGCCTGGGCCGCGGCCCGGAGCGCTGCCGCCCCGGCCGCCGGCGCCGGTGAAGCCCGCTCCGCGCGTCGGGCCCCTGCCGCCGCCGAAGATTGCGGCGCCGGCACCGGCCGGCTTCAAGCGCCCGCCTCCGCCGACGCCGTACGTGCGCAAGCAGGCGCAGGTGAGGCTCGATCCAAACGACGTGCCGCTCGGCTCATACGGCCCAAACTGGGGGAAGTGATGCAGCAGAGCGAGATGGACTTCAGCGTGTTCGCCACCGCGGCCGCCAACCAGGCGCGCCGCCGCAACGCGCCGCCGATGCCGGATGCCGACGGCCTGTTCGATGCAAAAGGCGTCGCCGTGATCTGCGGCACGGCGCGCCTCGACCCCGACGACGAGGCGGCCATGGAGATGCTCGCGTGAGCGCTGCCTACATCGACAAGGATAACCGCAACTTTTTCAGCTACAACTTCTTCCTCGTCGAGGGCGATTCCTATGAGCTGATCCAGCGCGTCGACGACTGGTATGGCCTCTACGACTGCGGCCGGTTCATGGTGGCTCTGATCTCTCCGGACTTCGAGCACTTCGAGGCGCCGGCGAGGGTCGATCGGGAACGGCTGACCCGCAGGATCCAGACTCTCAAGCGGCTCGTCGACATGCGCGAGGAGTATTTCCGCAAGCGCCGCGAGGAGGCCGAGCGCCGCGATGCGGAGTACGCGGAGCGGATGCGGCGCGAGGAGGAGGAGCGGGCCAGCCGCCCGCCGCCGGTCTACGTGCCGGGACCGCCGACGACGAGGCTGACGCCGGCGCCGAAGGGCGTCCTCGTCGCGATGCGCGACGGCGCCGTGCTGCACGAACGCGGCATGAGGTGGTCGTCATGGACGCTGCAGCGACATGGCGAGGAGCCGAAGAAGGTCAGCACCAGGCCGCTCGACACGCTCATTGAGAACATCTTCATCGCTCGCTGCAGCGCCCTGCCTGACCACGGATGGTACGAAATCGACTGGCACATCACCGACGCCGGCTTCGCCTGGCTGGCGGCGAACGCATGATGCGGGTTACCGATTTCATCCGAATCCTAGTCGCTCTCCGCGACGGCGGCGAGGTCGTCTGGCAATCCAATTGGGACGCCCCGGACGGCGGCGTCTGCTCGGCGTCGCACCGGAGCGGCCTACAGCGCGCCGTCCGTTTCGAGGACATCACACGTTGCGTCGTCGCGGGCCTCATCGTCCCCAGCCATGGCTTTGAAGATGGAATCCGCTTTCGTCATGAGTATCGGCTGACCGCCGCGGGCATCAATGCCGCGAAGCACCTCAGGGTGACCCTCGCGCGCGCGCTCGCGACAAAATCGCGCATTACGAATTCGTAACAATATCCAGGTGTCACCTCCGGGGGGGAGTAACGGGGAGTGTCGAAGGATAGGACATCAAGTTTGATGGCGTCACCTTTGACGCTCCTCGGCATCGCACGGTGCAGAGACGGTAAGACACCGTGCGATAATGGGAAGCTAACTGACTTAGCTTCCCAAATGGCCCAGGCCGGCTTGCGGCGCCGGATGTAAGGAAGCCATGACACCGGGCGGCGCCTGTCATGATTTCCTTACACGCGGTGCGCCCGCCACGGGGTAAGGAAGTCGGGCCGAAATCGATTCCTGCCCTGATTTCCTTACCCCAAGCGCCGGCGCCCACGCCGAAATCGCGTTAGGGCTGCAGAAAACACATTATTCGAAGGGCCGCCGGCAGAAAACGCACTAGGCCGGCAGAAAAAGCCTGATTCCGGAGGCCTGTGGCAGAAAAGGCGTTACGCCGCCGCCCAATGATGGCAATTTGAACTATCGGCCGGCGCCGTCCAGCAGGCGCTGGATCTCGCGGTAGAAATCGAAAGCAACGGAATCGTAGCAGCAGGGCACCATTTGCTTCCTCCCCTTGTCTTGACGGTTGCCTTCATTTTTCCAATGGTCTCTCTCGCCGATATTGCAGCTTCAACAGTCCTCATTCTGCTCGACCTTGCAATTTTTGTATCGCTGTGACTCTCTTGATCGAGAGGAGCGAAAATGATGTCAGCCAATCATCCCTGCGACGGCCTCTTTAACGATATCCTTGAAGCATTCGAGCGCATTGCCCGAGGAGCGTCTCCGAATTGCGCGGATGCGCTGGTCAACGCTCTCCTCTCCTATGGACTTATTCGACGAACGGTACGGGTGATCGACCGCGACTCGCTCGGGCCCATCGTTCGTCATGGCTATTCACTGTCTTCTGAAGTTCAATCGGAAATGGCATCTTCGCTCAGGAGAGCACAAAGCGGTGATCGCTCACCCTCGAAGTTGCCTCAAGGTTTACGATGGTGCCCGAGCCTTCCTGTCGATCATGCCACTGCTTCGTCCGGAAGCTTCAAGATCGTCAAAACTTCATCATCCGGCAACCGGAAGGATTGCTCCTCGATCTCGAAGCGATCACACCCCTTGAACCCGAACCACGCGTCCGCCGGCATCTTCCTCGGAAAGTCTTGTTCGGCGGCATCGTTATGTGCGGCGACCCGCGGCCACGCTGCTACAGTTGGCGCAGCGCCCGCGCCAGGCCGCCCCGGAGACCTGACGATGTGCAATCTCTATTCGATCACCACCAACCAGGCCGCCATCAGCGCGCTGTTCCGCGTCGTCAACCGCTACGTCGGGAATCTGGCGCCGATGCCTGGCGTGTTTCCGGACTACAAGGCGCCGATCGTCCGGAACGGCGCTGACGGCCGGGAGCTCGCAACCGCGCGGTGGGGCATGCCGTCCTCGAGCCAAGCCCTCCTGCAGGCAACCAAAAAACGAGCCGAGAAACTGCAGGCGAAAGGCAAGACGGTCGACTTCAAGGAGTTGCTGCGGCTGGAGCCGGACAGCGGTACAACCAACATCCGCAACGTGAAGAGCAAACACTGGACGCGCTGGCTGGGTCCGGAGCATCGCTGCGTGGTGCCGTTTAACTCATTCAGCGAGTTCAACAAAGCCGAAGGAGGCGACATCTGGTTCGCTCTCGACGAGAGCCGTCCCCTCGCCTGCTTTGCCGGCATCTGGGCCAACTGGACCTCGGTGAGGAAGATCAAGGAAGGCGAGACCACCAACGACCTTAATGCGTTTCTGACGACTGAGGCGAATGCCGAAGTCTTCGCCGTCCATCCGAAGGCGATGCCCGTGATCCTGACGACGCCCGAAGAGGTCGAGACCTGGATGACCGCGCCGGCAAACGAGGCTCTGAGGCTGCAGCGGCCGCTTCCAGACGGGGCCCTCCGGATCGTCGCCCGCGGCGTCAAAGAAGATTCCGCGCCGGCCGCCGCCTAAGTCTCAGTCGCTGTCTTCGCACTGCTTGAGCTTGTCCACGACCGCTGAACTCTCGACGACCTTGCCGTCGCGGCTAAGCGGCACGTACGCCGCCTTGCGGCCCTCGGCGTCGGTGACTTCGATGACCTGCGGCATCGTGTCGGGGTACTCGCCGGCGTGCTCTCTGGTCTCCACACGGTAGCCCTCGAAGCGCATGTCGCTGCCGTCCATGGCCGGATCCTGCGGCCGCTTCTCGGGCGGCATCGGCGGCAGGTCGGGATCGGCCGCATTCCGGGGCGGCGAACTCCAAGAAGGCGGACTTCGATCGAGAAGGCGCCTAAGCTCATCGACGGCCTCGCCGCGTCGTTCGAGCTCCTCCACCGCAGCGACGACCTCGTCGCGGTCGAGAACGTCGAGAAGGTCGTTGACGGTCCGCTCGCAGTCCCGCTCGCCCGGTTCCACGTAGGTCGCCAGGATGGCCTGGGCCCGTTCGACGGCTTCCAGTACCTGCTTTTCCGCGGTCATCGGCCAACTCCACGCAACTCGCACTCGCCGATTCAATGGGCGCACGGACGCCTTGTTCCTCTGTCGGCACACCGGGGAACACGTGGAAAAGCGCAGCCCCGGTGATTTCGAATCCCTGGGCTGTGATAGCAGCGCGGAACGCACGGCGGCCGACAAGGATTCGTGGAAGGCCAAGGAGCTATTTCGATGCTGATCTTCAAGGAACGGCGGCCCGTGACTCGGACGCTGCGAGGCTGGGCGATATCGGTGCTGCAGGAAGCCGGCGCCATCCGCGAGTGTGAGGAGCACGGCTGGGTGCAGGACCGCGCCGATCCGCATGCCCGCGAGCGCGCGTTCGAGATCGCTCGGCAGGATCAGCCGCCCGGCGTCTCTCCTGACGAAGCCGCGGCCGAGGTGCGCGATGTTCTGGATTCGATCGGCGACACCTGCCCGGAGTGCCGGCCCGACTAGGCGGCCTCTTCCGTCCAACCGAGACTCCTCGCGGCCGGCCGCAGGCGTGTGAGTTCGCTCCACACCAACGCAATCCGGATCCATGTCAGCCGTTCGACGCCAGAGCCTTTGTCTGAGGCGGGGCTCAAGCGCTGGCGGCGAACAAATCCCACTTGCCCGGCAGCCCCTTGAGCTCATACGAACCGCGCTCGCTGAACCGCAGTCCCGCTCCGGCCACGAGATCCGTCACCACTCGCGAAACCAGCACCTCGTCAGGCCCCGATTGCGACATGACGCGGGCCGCCGCGTGGACCGCGATGCCGCCGATGTCGCTCCCCCGCATCTCGATCTCTCCGGTATGCAAGCCGGCGCGTACCGGTAGTCCGATCTGGTGCGCAGCATTGCTGAAGGACAGCGCGCAGCGGATCGCGCGACCTGGCCCGTCGAAGGTGGCAAGCACGCCGTCTCCGGTAGTCTTCACCAGATTGCCGCGGTGCCGCTCGATTAGCTGTCGCGCAAGGGCGTCGTGCTGGTCCAGTCGGCTCCGCCACCGCTGGTCGCCGATCTCGGCGGCCTGCCGCGTCGAGTCGACGATGTCCGTGAACATGACGGTGGCGAGAATGCGCTCCAGATCGGCGTCCCCCGCTTCGCGATGCCCCGTCACGAACTCCTCGATGTCGCCGACCACCGTCTCGGTGTCGCCCGTCCAGAAGGCGTGATCTCCCGCCGGATATTCGATGTACTTCGCGCCCGGGATTTCCGCCGCCATCCGACGGCCCAGGGCGACCGGCACCTGCGCGTCCGTCGCCCGATGCAGCACCAGCGTGGGGGCCCGGACACACGGAAGAATGCCGGTGACGTCTATCCGGCGGTTCGAAATGATGTAGGACTTGATGGCGCCCGGGCTGCTCGCCAGCTTCTCGAACTTCGCGATGCGCGCGGCAGCCTCCGGATTGGAGGCGTCGCTCGCGAAGACGTTGCCCAGAAAGGCTCCATTGCCCCACACTTTGACGAGGTTCGCCAGTCTTTCTTCGGCGGCGGCCGGCGACCAGTTCGGCGGAAAAAGGTCGGCGATGCGAGCAAGTCCGCCGAAAAGAACCAGGTGAGAGACACGGTCCGGATAGGTGGTCGCGAACAACACGCTCATGGAGGCGCCTTCGGAGAATCCGACCAACACGGCACGCCGAGATCCGACGGCATCCATGACCGCGCGAATGTCGTCGATGCGCTCGTCGAGAGAGGGGACATCGGCAAGCCTGTCGGACAACCCCTGCCCTCTCTTGTCGAAGGTAACGACCCGAGAGAACCTGGCCATCCGGCGGAGGATCTGCGTGTACCCCGGCAGTTCATGCTGATAGTCGATATGCGAGATGATGCCGGGCACCAGGATGATGTCGAGCGGGCCGCTGCCCATCACCTGGTATGCGATACTGAAGTCGCCACTCTGGGCATATTGCGTCTCGGGCAATGCAAGTTCAGCCATGGCCAGCCCCCTGCGCTACGTGAAGGAGTATTCTTCAAATCAAGCATGAGAGCAACAAGGGAGGGCGGCAGCGGTGAACTCCCGCTATCGGCGCGGGACTTCGGCCAGGGCCCGGTCCCTGCGGAGTGTGTCACTGGCGCCGGGCGCAATCATCAGGTCTGGGGCTTTCGTTTCGCTGCCGCCTCGCGAGCCAGCCGCCCGGCCTTCAGCCGCTCCCGGTTCGCATGGAACGCCTGCTGGGCGCGTTCGTGCTCCGACACTGCCACCTTGGCGTCCGCGTCTCGAAAGACCTTTCGAGCTTCCCGTTCGGCCGCGGTCGGCGTCTTCCGCTCCGATATGCGATTGCTCGTTGCTCCCTCCTCCGGGCGCAAACGGTCCTTGCGCTATAGTGCGCAATTAGGACCGCCAACCTGGTGGGTAGGTTTTCCCCCGGCGGGGCTTTAGGGGGATGCCGGGGGCAGGGATTCGACGCGCGGCAAACCCATTCGTTCCATTCCGCTCCGAGACATCGCCACCCCTTCTTCGCGGCGGCCTCGCCAAAACGATCCGGCCGCCGCGATATACTGAGGACGCGCCCTATCGGTTCACTAGCCACAGGATCACGCTTAGCACCACGGAGATGACGAGCGAGGTCGTCAGCGGAAGGTAGAAGGCAAAATTCGGCCGCTCGACGTAAATATCGCCGGGTAGCCGGCCGAGCCCGAACTTGCCAACGACAGGCCAAAGCAGCCCAGCGGCGACCAGCACAAGTCCGAAGATGATGAGCGTGCGCGACATCTCGCACCTCCATCGGCCCTGCGGCCCTTACAGTGACACCGCGGGACTTCGCTGCGTTAGCACTGCGATTTTAGTCGCTTGACCACAAACAGGAGCCGCTTACCTGAAGAACAGCATCCCGGCACCTGCGGCGACGCAAGCCACGCCGGCGGCACGCGCGATCCACCGTCCGAACGGGACCAGCTTTTCCAGAAGGATAAGCAGCGCCAGCAAAGCGATCCAAAGTACGTTCATCACCCCGCCCACGAACAATAGCGCCATCAGAGCCCAGCAGCAGCCGATGCAATATGCACCGTGGCGAAGGCCCATGAGCAGGCAGCCCGACAAATCGCGGCGAAAGCCGCCGTAGCGCATCAGGAAACCGATCGGGCTCTGGCATCGGGCGAGACATACGTCCTTCAGCGGGCTCCATTGATAGACGCCCGCCGCAATCAGCACGATGCCTCCAAGCACATTGCTCGCGCTGGCCATCCGGGAATCGAGCAAGGCCGCCCGTTCGATCATCCATTGGATCAAGGTTGCCGCCAGCGAAAAACCCGTCCAGGCCAGAACATAGCCAGCGGCAAACCAACCCGTCGCCGCGAGCGGCTTGCCCTCAACGTTTCCCTGTCGGCCCACCCGCGCGTACATGAGAAGCATGGGTGCTGCCGACGGCGCCATCATGCCGATCATCATGATAGCCCACATGACAAACACGAACGCGAACTCGATCCCTCCCCAGGGCGCGTTCGCCGGCGCCATGAATCCCAGGCCGGCCGGGATCATGCGGAAGCCGGTCATGTCCATGCCGCCCATGTCCATGTCGGCCGCAAGCCAAAGCACGTAGCCCCAGGCCAGCGCTGCGGTCGCGCCGAGCGCTCCGGCAACGAGCAGGCGATCTCGCCGCAATACCTCTTCCAGTGTGCTGTCGGTCATTTGTGATGAATGTCGCCGCCGGCGGGCTGTGTCACGATATCACAACTGACTTGTCCATCGGATCGGCGCGTAGTGGCCGTTCTTGCCGGAATTGTCCCAACGCATGCCGTGATCGGTGAAGCTATTCCCCGATGCTCCCACGGCGAGCGCCAGTTTTTCGGGGCTCACCGGATGACCGGTGTTTGCCCACATCTCGCCGCTCGGATGCGCGGTCGGCAGCGGATCGACCGACATGTGCAGGATACCCGGAATTTCCGCGGATCGTGTCTTGCCCTCCACGCGGTACGTGATCGGGACCTTCTTCACGCCGAGATTCTTGGCGATCAGCGGCGCAAACGCCGCCATGGGCCCTCCGGCAGCGCCAGTAAAGATCGCACCGAGAGCTTCGGTCTGCTGGGCGTCGGCACGTTCATCGATATAGGCCGCCACCGACCAGTTGCCTTCTGCCATCGGTCCAGGCGTTTGGATTGCGAGGGCGACATTGAGGCCGTCGAGCGCGAGGCTGCCATACTTGCCGCTGTCGATGTGGAAGATGAGCGGTACGTTGCACACACCCTCTGTCGGCTTTGAAGTTAGAGGGGCCGCTGTCGAGACGAGACACGGACAGACGACGCTGCAACTGCAATTCTCGAAATAATCGCCGGAAAGCTGCCATTGAACCTGGTCTGCCATAACTCCCTCCCTATCGACTCGGAAGCAGGACCAAACCTGCGCAGATGAACTCTTCTTGGACGCCCTAGGCTCTTGCCAAGACTATCACGTTTCTATGCGCCCGAAAGACATGATGGGGATGCCGGTCGCGCTGACCCGAACGTCTCCTTCGGGTCACAAAAGCTCCGGTCGAGGATACCACGAACGAGCTCCGGTCTACCTCCACCAGCAGACCTGAACGGGCTTCCGAAGGTCTTCGCCTTTAGGGCCATTTCCGGACTCTTGCACCGCAGCAGATGCGCCCTATTCGATCAACTCGTGCGAGTTTGATTTCTCTTGTCATCCTAATCCAACAATCCTGCATCGCGGAGCGCAGCGACTATCCGACTGCGCGCCTGATCAGAACGTATCGGAAAGATTTCTTGAACGTTAGAAGGGCGGAAATCCGGATGAAGCTCCAACAATTGGCCAATCGCCTCTTGGGTTTTTGCCCTATGTCCAGCGCGCACCGAATTGATAGTGCAAGCTGCTAATGTGTGTACGTTTGCGGCATACTGAATTGCCTTCAGCGCGGACGCGCATCCTTCTTCGTAACGTTCCAGACTAAACAATGCGATAGAGATACCTGCCAAAGCGTGCGCCTGCAATGTATCAACGGGACTAAGCCTGATCATTCTTTCAAAGCTCTCAACGGCACGCTCGAACTCGTCGCTCATTAGTGCAACCCATCCACGAGAATACCATGCCACGGCGAGATTTGGATTGAGTGTAACAGCCTGCTCTACCAGTGCCGCTCCTCGGTCATATTCGTGCGCAAGGTATGTCAATGTGTGTCCACATCTTGCGAGTGCGAAGGCGTCATCAGTTGCCATTCTAGCCGCTTGCCGGGCAAGGCTAATTGCTTCGGCCCGCTTTTCCGCACTTAGTGGTAAGCCGGAATCCGCCTGCTGACGTTGCAGCATAAAGGCGGCCATAGCGTAGGCGGCGGCAAACTCAGGGTCGCGCTCAATCGACTTTTTGAAGTGTTGGAAGGCATCAAGTACAGGAGCCTTCTGATAAAAGGAAGCCGCGCCGCGCAAATAACAATCATAGCTGTCCAATTTATCCGTTGGCTTGCTTTTGGCGCGTTCGATCTCTGCTAATTCGACCTTAGGAGCGATACAACCGACAACACTGCTGGTGATCATATCTTGAAGGTCAAACACGTCTTCGAGGGCACCGTCGAATTTGTCTGCCCAGATGTGCCGATTGGTTTCAGCTTCTATGAGCTGCCCGGTAATGCGAAGGCGATTTTTCGCCTTTCTCACGCTCCCTTCCAGCACATACCGCACCCCAAGTTCGCGCCCGACCTGCTTGATATCGATAGCCCTGCCTTTGTAAGTGAAGGTCGAATTGCGCGCGATAACGAACAACGACTTGAACCGCGAGAGTGCGGTGATAATCTCCTCAACCATCCCATCCGCGAAATACTCCTGCTCGGGATCGGCGCTCATGTTCTGGAACGGTAGAACAGCAATCGAGGGTTTATCCGGCAGCGGCGGAAGTTTGTTCAACTCGGCAGATGAATTAGGGCTCTTAGGTATCGCTCTCCCAATTCGCGAGCCGTAGAGCCGCACTGGGCGTTCGATATTTTTAAGCGTTCTTTCCCCGAGATCGTCAAACGCAAAGCTGATCTTGCCTCTCACATGCTCGAATGCACTACCGGATAGGTAAACACTACCGGGCTCGCATTCGTTCTCGACCCTTGCTGCGACATTGACGCCGTCTCCGAAGATATCGTCGCCTTCGATGATGATATCCCCGACATTGATTCCGATGCGGAACGTAATTTTCTGCAAAAGGTCGCCGCTGTTGCGCTCCGCCATCTTGGCCTGCACGCCCACCGCACAATTCACCGCATCGACGGCACTGGCGAACTCCACCAACATGCCGTCGCCAGTCGTCTTGACAGTCCGGCCACAATGCTTGGCAATCGCGGGATCGACGACCTCTCGGCGCACGGCTTTCAGGGCTGCCAGAGTGCCGACCTCGTCGGCTCCCATTAGCCGCGAGTAACCTGCGACATCGGCTGCCAGAATGGCTGCAAGCCGGCGTTCGATCCGCGCCTCGGCCATTAGTGCGCTCCTGTCCAGCAGGGTGGTATCAGGGCAGTCTATGGCTCAAAATCGGGCTGTGTCCATCACGTTTGCCATGACCGCTAATGGAATGGTCCGGCCGTGCTCCGGCTCCGCCAGTGCGAGAAGCTGGCAAGGGGCGCTCAGGTCAAGGAGTGCGAGCCGTCCCTGACGGTTCCGTGATAGAAGCCTGCATCGACGAAACGATATCGCGGCACTCAAGACGACCACGATCAGACAGGCGGTGAGGAGGTACATAGACATAATCCTCCGCGCCTTGCAGTTTGATCGGCTGGTTCCAAAGAAAAGCTTGCCGAGCAGATCGAAGTGTATCAATTGCGATATTGGTTGATATCCGTAACTGCACGCGATGCGCACAAAGTCTACTATGGGGTCATGAGCTCCCGGTAATGGCTGACCTCCGCAGCGTCCTCTCTACGCCCCACAACGGACGCCGACAACGCCCACGGGACCTTCGGCTCCGGGATAAGGCGACATCACTGGGTTGCTGAGAGTCCAAGCAGAAGCGACCTGCAGTTGCTACTTTCGTAACGCATACGGCCGCACGAACTAGAGTAGAAAGTTACGCACCTCCTCCTGGAAAATTGGTGCGCCAGGATCCTGCGACAGCAGCATATGATTTTGACCAGGCAGCGAGACGAATCTGGCGCCCGGAATTTCCGCGGCCATATCTCGGCCCGAAGAGATTGGAACCCTGCGGTCTTCTCGAACATGCATCACGAGCGTAGGGGCCTTAACTTGTTTGAGCAAGGGACGGACGTCGAAATCAGCTACCGTTTCGAGGTAACGCACCGCGGACTCCGGCGAGGCGCTGAGACGCTGAAGTTCATTGAAGGCGTCGACCTGTTCTTTTGTGGCGCTCGGTAACATCGACGATGTAAAGAGCTGCCGGAAGGTTGGCTCATCCGCGCCCCACCCCAGCTTCATGAGCGTTTTCATTGCCGCAAACCGCTCCCGATCGGCGGCCGAAAGATTTGGGTTCTTGTTGGCGCCGACAGCAAACCCGCCATACAGGATCAGGTGCGACACGCGCTCGGGATGCCGGACCGCAAACGCAATCGAAACGGCGCAGCCCTGCGAGAATCCGAGAAGCGGAAACCTGTCGAGGCCGGCCGCGTCGGCTACGCTTTCCATGTCCTTGACCCATGCGTCAAGCGAGAGCTCGCCGACGTCCCAGTCCGAGAGGCCGTTGCCGCGAGCATCGTACCGGACGAGCGTGAATGACGAGGCAAGCCCGAGCAGAAAATCACGGTAGAGTGGAAGGTTCCAGTCATACTCCAGGTGGCCAAGCCAATGCGCCGATCTCAACAGCCCTGGTCCACTTCCGACCATCGCATAGGCCAACCGCACGCCATCCGTGGCCCTGCAATAACGGATGTCCTGTTTGAGATTAGCCGCCGACAGGACACGCGCTGCGGGCGATCCGTTCTTGTCCAGATCGATGGCATAGACCTCGATCGGCCGTACGATGTTCTTGAGGTTCTGCCGGCCCAACTCGCGAAAACGAAGCTTTAGCTTGCCATCGACCTGATCGAGGACCTGACGGGAAATGCAGATGCCGCCGCGCATCGCCATGCCTTCAAGCCGCGCGGCTACGTTGACGCCGTCGCCAAAGATATCCCCCTCGTCTTCTATGATATCCCCGACATTTATACCTACGCGAAATTCAATCCGTCGGTCAGGAGGGATACTCGCGTTCCTACTGATCATCCCGCGCTGAACTTCGACTGCACACTTCACCGCTTCGACAGCGCTCGAAAACTCCACGAGCATTCCGTCACCAGTCGTTTTGATAAGACGCCCGCGATGCGACTTGAGCTTGTGATCGACCAGTTCCCGGCGGTGCGCCTTTAATCCGGCAAGAGTGCCTTCTTCGTCGTCGCCCATAAGCCGTGAATAGCCGGCTACGTCAGCCGCCAGAATTGCCGCCAGCCGGCGCTCGACGCGCGCGCGAACCACGAAAGTGTCCTCCGTCACCTCACCCAAGCAAATCATATGCATTGGACCCGCGCTAGTAAAAACCCCCATTGGCCGCCGTCTGGGCGTATCCGCTTCGGATCATTCCCGTCGACTTGGCCGCGTCTCAGCCATGTCTGGTCTGCATTCGACGGCTGAAACGCCGCGCGCCGTCACGCCCCTCGCCTTCGGGCACATATCCGGACTTACGCGGCGCAATAAATCGAGTTACCTTCAGAAGCCTTGGCGGTGGCACTCGTGAGCAAGGCATTGGCGCTGGATCGAAATATAGCTGAGGCGCACGCGCTGATCGGCTGGGCCAAATATTTTATGGGGCGCGGAGCAGAGACCGAGACTCATGTCAGTGATGCATTTCGTCTCTCTCCTCGCGATATCCTCAGCTTCCAGTGGTCTATGATGGTCGGCTTCGCCAAGTTGCAGGTTAGCGCCGACGCCGAAGCACTCGGCTGGTTCCGCCGCAGCATCGAGGCCAACCGTAATCATCCCACCTCGCATTTTGGGCTGGCTGCTGCGCTCGCGCTTCTCGGTAAGAAGAGGCGTGGGCTGCCGTGCAGGTGGGGCTTGCGCTGAATCCGACGTTTACTATCAAACGCTTCAAGAGCTTTTCAGTAAGCGACAATCCGGCGTTTCTCGCAGGTGCCAAGCGCGCGGTAAAAGGGTTTCACTTGGCCGGGGTGCCGAGGGGGTGATGTCGGCTCTGGGTCTTGGCCGTGTAAAAACGGCCTTACTGGGCCGTCAAAACTGGACCGACCTCAGGCCGCGATCGCGGCGATCAGCGGCCTGATCCCGAGGA